>JABFFZ010000026.1 GCA_013112725.1 Chloroflexota bacterium | reverse complement strand
GACTGGTGTTGTCGTGGGCGAGGGGGAAGGGGGCACGGCCGTGTTCATCGGCGTTGCCGTAGCCGTCGCTGGGGCCGGGGCGCTGCTGGTAGCGATGGCGACAACGGCCGTAGGCAGGCTGGTGGGTGTGTTGGTGATGTAAGCGATAATCACCGGTGTGTTTGCCGGGAGGGGACCGCCGTCGTCAATAACCGGCGTCACTTGCAGGCTGGCGCCATCTATGGTGGCCTGAATAATGATGGCCGGGTTGAGGGGCGCAAAACGAGTGGGGAAGGGGTCACGGCCGTAGTTAGCCCGGTTTTGCGCCAGCATATGTGCCTGGTCAATCTCTTCCGCTGCCAGACTTAACGCCAGGTGCGTGGAAGAGTAGACGCAAAAACAACTGAGCAACAAGGGCAGCAGCAAAAGCAGCCAGAGTGCATAGCGACGACGTTTGTTCTCAGTTTGTTCCGGGGCGCTGGTCATGGTTTCAGTCCGTTTCTCCTACGACGGCGGCGATGGGAGTTGTCAGGGGCAGGGTGCAGTGGAACGTGCTGCCCGCGCCTGGTTTGCTGCTCACGCTGATCTGGCCGCCATGCAGCGCGATTAGCTCTTTGCTGATGAATAACCCCAGGCCAATACCCCGTTCCCGGTAATTCTGCTCGTTTTTGGCGCGGAAGAAACGGTCAAAAATGTAATGTTGGTCGGTGCTGGCGATGCCAATGCCGCTGTCTATCACATCCAGGCAGACGGTCTCTCCCTGTTCATACACTTCCAGCCGGACGCTGTTGCCGGCAGGGGTGTAGTTCAGGGCGTTTTCAATGAGATTATCAATGGCCCATTGCAGCCGGTTGTTATCCCCATTGATGGTCAGTTCATGGGCCGGCTGTTCCATGCTAAAGTGGACGCCTTTTTGGGCCATCGCTGGCTGCCAATGGCGGCTGATGGCGTTGACGAGTTCGGTAAGAGAGAAGTTTTCTCGTTTCAGGTTTAACGTGCCCGCTTGAATTTCGGAGATGTTGATCATCTTTTGGATATGTTCTTCCAATTCGCTGCTGGCTTTGATGATTCTTTCCAGGAAAACATACTGCTGTTCCTGCAATTGGCCGTTAGCGGAGCGGCGCAGCAGGTCAGAATAAACCTTGACGACGGTCAGCGGGGTGCGGAGTTCATGGGACATGCCGGTGATGAAATTATCTTTCAGGTTTTCGGCTTCGGCTTCGCGGGTGATGTCACGCAATACCATCACCGCGCCCAACCGACCACCGCCGGGAAGAAGAACGGGGGCGGAAGAGGTGCTCAGGACACGGCCGTGCATTTCAAACCGGCGCACCTGATCTTCGGCCAGCGGTTGGTGATGCCGGGAACGGCCGTTGATCAGTTCGTGCAGGTCGCCTTTAGAAAAACCTTCGGAGAGGTCGGAAAGCAGTTGTTGGGCCGCCGGATTGGCGGTCACAATGTTATCATCGGTGTCCAACACAATGACACCGTCGGCGATAGATTCCAGGATAGCGGTCAGTTCGCTCTTTTGGGCCACTAGCTGCTGGGTCCGTTCGTCCAGCCGTTCGGTCATAGCATCGAAAGAGGAGGCCAACATCCCAATTTCATCTTTGCGTTCGATGCCGGTGCGCTGGTTGAGGTCGCCTTCAGTGACGGCCGTGGTCACATCTACCAGCCGGTTCAACGGCCGTACAATGCGCCGCGCCACCCAAAAGCCAATCAAAATAACACCAATGGTGGCGGCAGTAAAGACGATATTGAGCAGGTCACGGCTGGTGGCGGCGGCATTGACGATGAAGTTGCGCGGCAGGGCCACGCTAAACAGGCCGTAGGAAGTGTTGCGCAGCCGCCAGTCGCCAAAGGCCAACTGGTAATTCTGGTTGAGGATTTCTAGCTGGCGCAGCGGCACTTTCAGGGTGGCGTTTTCGGCTACGACCTGTACCCGTTCCGGTGATTCCTGGAGCAGTTGCCGGACGGTGGCGTATTGGGCGGGCGGTTCTTGCAGCAGGTCGGCGATGTTTTCACGGCCGTCGCCTAATGTGGTGGCCATGACACGGCCGTTTTGGTCATATAACGTGACGCGGGCAACGGCATTTTGGGTCAGCGCCACGGCCATCTTGCGGGCGTCAGCGCCAATCAGTACCGCGCCCACCTGTTCTTCATCCAGAAAGACAGGCCCAACCGTAAACAACATCGGCCCGGCGGCGGTTTCCGCCAGAAAAGCGCGTTTGTCGCCAAACTCGTCGGCAAAACCGCTCAGGACTAACTGCACATCGGGAATTTGGGCAAAATCGGGTTGGCGGTTGGCGTCGGCATTGGTGTTTTGGAAACGCTGCCAGGAGAGGCGTTCACGGCCGTTGCCGTCCAGTAAAACGACGGCGTCGGCCGGGCTGTTGGCAATGATTTGGGGCACAATTTCCGTCAGGCCCTGCTGGTCGCCGGAGGCCAGGCTCTCGGCGACGCCTTCGGTGAAAGCCACTTGCCGCAGCACGGCCAGGCGATCAGCTTCATACCCTACCATACTTTCGGCCACAACCCGGCCAGCGTCCAAAAGCTGGTTGTTGAAACGCTCTTGCAGCGTACCTGTTACCAGATTGACAACGATAAACGCGCCAATACCGGCCACAAGCAACGTCAGCAGCAGGTATGGAAGAATAATCTTTGAGCCAATGCCAGAAAAAAGTTTACTCATATTGTCTGTGATTCCACTTGTTACTTCTGTAGAGATCTTCATTGTTAGCTCTGGATTGAAGATGCTGTAAACCGGCGTCTAAAGGTCTACCCTAAACAGGCTAACACAGTCATGTTCAAACTCACGCTATACTTTCTTCTAGCCTAATACTGCTTATCCCTACCATAAAGGTACGGGATAGCGTCTTTTTTCTCAATGGTATTTTGGGGGGACTAAAACGTGAAAAGTGGGTGAACGCTAGAGAGAAGCTGGCCGCTTTGGTACAGCGCCACCTACAGCCAACGACGATAGCGCATCCAGACAAGCATCACAATAGGCACGGCCAGCATGGCGCCCAGCGCCACACCAAAAGCGAACCAACCACTCCAATTGTGGGTATCAATGGTAGTCGCAAAAAAGTTCATACCAAAAAAGCCGGTGATAAAAGTAAGGGGCAGAAACAGGGCGGTAAAGACAGCCAGCGTTTTCATGACGCTGTTCATGTTGTTGTTCACAACGGAGAGGTAGGTGTCTAAAACGCTGCCGGTCATGTCGCGCAGATTGTCTATCAGTTCATACAGCCGCATCAGGTGATCGTAGCCATCACGGAAGAAAATACGGTCGCGGGGGTCTATGACGGCGTAATCGTCGCGGGCGAGTTTGTTGAGCACTTCCCGCTGCGGCGCAATGACCCGGCGCAGCCGTAAGATATTGCGTTTCAGATAAAAAATGCGTTCGGCCATTTGCGGGGAGGGGGCGGCAAAAATGATGTCTTCAATTTCATCCAGGGTTTCCTGAATTTGTTCCACGACGGTGATGGCGTCGTTGATGATTTCGTCCGTCAGGCGATAGAGCAGGTGGTCCGGCCCGTTGTTGAGCAGGCGTTTATCACGTTGGCAGGCAGCCCATACCCGGTCTACGGCCGTGATCGGCGTTTCATGGTAGGTGACGATGTAGTGGCGGCTGATGAAAACATCGAGTTCCGGTACCAGGGTTTCGGCCTCGCCTTCTTCATTTTCCTTGATGTAGGCAAAAGCGCGTAAGACTACATACAGGTATTCCTGCCAGTCATCAATTCGGGGCACGTGGGCTTCCGTCAGGGCGTCGTCTACTGCCAGGGGGTGAAACTTGAAAATGTCCCGTAAGATGGTTTCCCCCACGTCCAGCGGCTCCTGGCTGAAATCTAACCAGAGCAGCCCCTGGGGTTGAGGTTGGGCTAACACCTGGACGACGTCGGCCAGCTTCAGGTCGGTGCGATATTCATTTTCGGCGGGGCTGTAGAGAATGCGAATCATAGTTGTTCAATGTGGCTGGTGGCTGATATAAACCACCAGCCACTATTTCAACAGTCCAGCACGGCCGTTAAACTCCTCGATCAATTTATCAATGGTCTCGACGGCGGCGGGCACGGCCGTCCAGTAATCGTCATCATACCACTGCGCCTGAATTTCGGCATAACTTTTGCCCTGTTGTTCCACCCAGGTGTAGTATTTCAGGTTATGGATGCGTTGACGGCTGTAGTAACTCAACTCTTCCATGTAATCAATACTCTGCCCCATCAGGAAGCGGTGGTAAACGCCCGCCGCGTCCAACGGCGTAAACGCCCCTTCTTCCTCGTCTAGTTCTCGCAAACGGCTGCCATACATCTCCATCGAATCTGTGGCCACCGTCAGTACCACATCGTGTGCGCCCAGTTCATAATACCTGGCAAACTTAATCGCCGACAGCAGATTAGCGCAGCCAGAGATGCCCAACAAATCCAACTGATTCACCAGCCCCACAGCCACCCCTTGCTGCACCAGATATTCCCGCCCCGCCGGTTCATTAAACAGACGAATCAGCCCCATCGTCGCCGCGTCATCAATGGCTACCACCATGTCTGTATTCTTGACGTTGTGAATCCAGGGTACGTGTTTGTCGCCAATCCCCTCAATGCGGTGCGCGCCAAAACCGTTGTTCAGCAAGGTGGGGCATTGTAAGGCTTCACTGGCGGCAATTTTGCTGGTGGGGTACAGCGTTTTCAGGTAATCGCCGCAGGCGATGGTACCCGCTGAGCCGGTGGTTAAGACCACGCCGCGATACCGGTCATGTGGCCCCATGGCCTGGGCCAGCACCTCGGCCATGGCCGGGCCGGTGATTTCGTGATGCCACAGGTAGTTGCCAAACTGGTCAAACTGGTTAAAGATGACCACATCTTGCCCGGAAGCCATCAGCTCCCAGCATTTGTCAAAAATCTCCTTGACGTTGCTCTCGGAACCGGGCGTTTTGATCGTCTCTCCGGCGACGCTTGCCAGCCAATCAAACCGCTCCTGGCTCATGCCTTCGGGCAAGATGGCGATGGAGTCACAGGCCAGCAGGTGGCTGTCATACGCGCCGCCCCGGCAGTAGTTGCCGGTGCTGGGCCAGACCGCTTTCTGGCTGGTGGGGTCAAATTGGCCCGTTACCAGCGCCGGGGCCAGGCAGCCAAAGGCGGCGCCCACTTTGTGCGCACCGGTAGGGAACCATTTGCCCACCAGGATGAGGATGCGCGCGGGGACGCCGGTGAGCGCGGGCGGAAATTCCAGATAGTTGACGCCGCCAAAACCGCCGCCATGCGCTTTGGCCTCATTGTGCCAGGTGATGCGGAACAGGTTGCGCGGGTTCAAATCCCACAGGCCGACATCGGCCAGTTCTGCTTTGATGGTATCGGGAATCAGCGCCGGATTGCGCATCTGCTTAAACGTGGGAATGATAATGTTGCGTTCACGGGCGCGCTGCACGGCCCGCGCCAATGCTTCTTCATTTCGGGAGGTTAAGTCAATCATGTGTGCCTTCCAAAGCCTATGAACTGAATTCATAGGCTGAAACGATAAACGTGCTGATGAAAGTTAACAAACTGTTTGGGTTACTCCTCGCCTGGCGAATAAATTCGCGGCTACAAGAGGCAAAGCCGACCTTCGTCGGCTGGCTACCAGACCGCGCAGGCGGTCTTCGCCTTGTGTAGCCGCGGTTTTAACCGCCAGGTTTTAAAACGGTCTCAACAGCGGCCAGGGTGGGTTGGATGGCATACGGCCGTACCCCCACCCCCTGCACTGCCTTCATCGCCGCCGCCACATCCTTCAGCCCGCTGCCGGTGTTGATGACCACAATGCGGTCGGCCGGCTGCACCAATCCCTCACGCGCCGCTTTTACCAGCCCGGCGTAAGCTGCCGCGCCCGCCGGCTCGGCAAAAACGCCGCAGCCCCGCGCCAGGGCGGGGATGGCTGCCAGAATTTCTTCGTCCATCACGGTGATGAATGCGCCGTTGGTTTGGGTCACGGCCGTCATCGCCTTAATGCGGTCGCGTGGCAGCCCGGCGCTAATGCTGTCGGCTACGGTCTCTGCTTTGATGGGCGGTTTGGTCAGCACATCTTCACCCTTCGCCCACGCCTCGGCCAGATAGTTGCTGCCCGCTGCCTGCACCCCAATCAATCGTGGCATCTGTTCAATCCAACCCAACGCCAGCAAGTCCTTGAAACCCTTATGCACCCCGCCAATGATGCAGCCGTCGCCCACGCTGACAAAGACCACATCCGGCGCTTGCCAGCCTAGCTGCTCGGCAATTTCGTAGCTCACCGTCTTTTTGCCTTCGGTCATGTAGGGGTTGTAACCGGTGTTGCGGTTGTACCAGCCAAATTCGGCGGCTGCCTGCAAACAGAGTTCAAAGGCGTCGTCATACGTGCCCTCCACCAGCAGCACCGTTGCCCCAAACGCCAGCAGTTGGGCCACTTTGGCCTCCGGTGCGGATTTGGGCACAAAGATGACATTCGGCTGCCCTACGCTGGCGCACAGTCCAGCCAGGGCGGCGGCGGCGTTGCCGGTGCTGGCGGTGGTGATTGGGAGATTGGGAGATTGCTCACTGCTCACTGCTAACTGCTGACTGCTTACCGCTCCCCTCGCCTTCACCAGCGCCATGGCGCTGGCGCGGTCTTTGAAGGAGGCGGTAGGGTTACGGCCGTCGTCCTTCACCCATACATGCTGCAACCCCAGATCGCTCGCCAGCCGGTCGGTTTTATAGAGGGGGGTCCAGCCGACAGCCAGGGGGGGCGTCGGAGCATCCGGGGCGACAGGCAGCAGCGGTTTGTACCGCCAGATGGAGGTTTCCCGGTTGGCAGCTAGGGAAGTGGGGGAGATGTGAGGGGCGATACGGCCGTAGTCATACACCACATCCAATATCCCCTCATTCCCATGCGCCGGGCACACATACGTCACTTCGTCCGGCTGGTATTCCTTGCCGCAAATCAGGCATTTCAGGTGGAGGATGTGTTTCATAACTGCGAAGTGAGCAGTGTGCAGTCAGCAGTGAGCAGTATCAAAGAAGAAACTGCTGCTCACTGCTCACTGCCCACTGCTGACTGCTTACTACATGGTCAATGCCATCACCGCTTTCTGCACATGCAGCCGGTTTTCCGCTTCGTCATAGACCACGCTCTGCGGGCCGTCAATCACGCCGTCCGTCACCTCGATGTTGCGGTCGGCGGGCAGGCAGTGCATGTAAATGGCATCTTCCTTTGCCAGCGCCATGCGCCGCTCGTCGGTGATCCAGCCGGTGTATTTTTTGCTGATTTCGGCCGATTCCTGCAAATCGCTGGTGGTCAACATGCAGCCCCATGACTTGGGATAGACAATGTCCGCATCCTTAAATCCGGCGTCGAAATCATCCAGAATCTCAAAAGACCCCCGCGCCTTGCGGGCATTTTCCTTTGCCTGCTCCACATATTGCGGCATCAGGTTAAATTCCGGCGGATGGGTCAGGCGCACATTCATGCCAAAGCGGGTCATCAGCAAGATCAGGCTGATGGGGACACTCATCGGTTTCTGGTAGCTGGCGGCATAGGCGTAGCTCACGTTAATCGTCAGCCCGCGCGGGTCGCCCTTTTTCTCAATAATGGTCATCAGGTCGGCCAAAATCTGGAACGGGTGGAAATGGTCACACTGCATATTCAGCACCGGCACCCGGCTGGCAGCGGCTACGTCCCGAATATACTGGTTGCCCACCCCCCAATCACACTGGCGAATGGCGATACCGTCGAAGTAACGGCCGTAAATCTCCCCAATCTCCTTGGCCGTATCCCCATGGCTGATTTGTGTGGTGGTGCTGTCAATAAACGCCCCGTGCCCGCCCAACTGCACAATACCCGACTCAAAGCTGGCCCGTGTGCGCGTACTGGTGAAGAAAAACAGCATCGCCAGCACCTTGTCCCGCAGCGACGCATGGGAAATGCCCAGTGCCCGCTGTCGTTTCAATTCAAAGGCCACATCCAGCACTGTATCAATTTCATCCTTCGTCCATTCCTGCGTTGTGATCATATCTCGACCACGTAAATGAGTTTGCATCTATCTTTACCTCCAGTTCATTTTTTGGGATAAACCATATTGCCAATGATGGTATAATCAGCACAATCATGGCTCAAGTTTGTGGATTAGTAAAATGACACTATTATTGAACCCTGCTGCCAACGAAATCACCCAACCACAATTGTGGCAAATCAGTGTGGAACGCTACCATGAGATGATAGAGTCTGGTTCGCTCACGGAAAATGACCGATTGGAGCTTTTAGAAGGCTATCTGGTAGAAAAAATGACAGTCCACCCTCCCCATAGCTTTACAACAGATCAAATTCGTGATGAATTAACGGCCATTGTTGGCTCAGAACATTTTGTTAAATCTCAGCAGCCAATTACGACTGCGGAGAGTGAACCGGAACCAGATGTAATCGTTGTCAAGGGCAGGAAACGCGATTTTGTGCAGCGTCATCCTGGACCAGAAGATGTTGCTTTAGTTATCGAGGTTGCGGATTCTACCCTTGCCCAAGATCAAAACTGGAAAAAGCGGATTTACGGCCGTGCCGGGATTGCTGTTTATTGGATTGTTAACCTGACAGAACGGCAGATTGAGGTATATACACAGCCCTCTGGCCTGACGGCTCAGCCCACCTACCATCACATGGTCACATATCGGGAGACCGATGAGATACCCGTCGTTTTAGGTGGTGTGCAAATTGGCGCTCTGTCCGTGTGCAATCTCCTGCCCTGACAATCTCCAATCTCTAATCTCCAATCTCTTGTTTCACCATTACCGGTAACAACCCATAAAATTTCGTCGCCTCCACCACATCGGCCAGGGGCACATGCTCATTGACGGCATGGGCGTAAATTTCGTTGCCGGGGCCGAAACCAATGCAGGGAATGCCCAATTTACCCGCCCAATAGTTGCCATTGGTGGAAAAGTCCCATTTGCCCTGGCCGTGAAAATCATCGGTGTCCGGCCAGAGGGCGCGCATCGTTTCCCGGCCGGCCGTAACCAGTGGATGATCCTCAGGAAATGCCCAGGACGGGAAGTATTGCTCATACTCATAAACCGCCCCGGTGTGGCTCGGTTCCCTGTAAGTGAGGCCGCGAATCTCAAAATCCTTGCAGGTGGTGGCGGGGATAATGGCTTCGATTTGGGCGCGCACCAATTCCTTCGTTTCGCCAAAGGTGATGCGACGGTCAATGAAGATGGTGCATTCGTCGGGCACGGCATTGTTGCTAGGACTGACGCTGCTAACTTTGGTGACGGTGATACGGCCGATCCCCAAAAAGTCATCCGGTGTGAAGGTTTCTTCCAACCGGGAAATGGCTTCAATCACCGGCAGCATCTTGTAAACGGCATTGTCGCCCATATAGTTGCTGGCGGCGTGGGCGCTTTTGCCTTTACAGGTCACTTCCAGTTCGTAGCGTCCCTTGTGGCCGCGATACACCTTCATGTTGGTCGGTTCGCCAATGACCACAAAGTCGGGATGTACCTCTTCCCAATCGTGGAAAGCGGCGCAGCCCACGCCATCGCACCACTCCTCGATGTTGCCCAGGACGTAGCAGGTGAAACCGTCTAAAAGTCCCAGGTCGCGGGCAAAGGCCAGGCCGTAGACCATGCCGGGGGTGCTGTTTTTCTCGTCCAATGCCCCCCGTGCGTACAACATGCCATCTTCTACTTTGCCGATGAAGGGGTCCCATTGCCATTGTGCCGGGTCGCCAATGCCCACAGTATCTATGTGGGTGTCATAGAGCAGGGTTTTGGGGCCACTGCCAATCCGCCCCACAATCGAGCCATATTTGTCTACGTAAACCTGGTCATAGCCCAGCTTTGTCATCTCTGCGCCAATACGCCGACCGACCGCTTCAATATCGCTGTTCATACTGGGAATCGCCACAATCTCGCGGAAAAAGCGCAGAATATCCTCTTCCGCAGCGGTTACTTTCTGGTTGAGTTGCTGGATGATTTTTTCCATAGGTTTAAGTGTGATGCCTGATACGTGATGCGTGAGAGTTCATTCACGCATCACGTAATTTTGCTGCCACCTTGCCCGGCGTCAGCGGGATTTCGTTGAACCAGACGCCGGTGGCGTCGTGCAGGGCGGCGGCGATGGCGGGGGCCAGGGGGATGAAGGGCATTTCGGCCATGCCGCGCACCCCCCAGGGGCCACGCGGGTCGGGGATTTCCAGGATGACAGATTCGACCGCATCGGGGATGTCGCGGACGCCGGGAATGAGGTAGGTGCTGAAGCGGGGGTTCAGGACACGGCCGTCCCGCACCACCAACTCTTCCGTCACTGCATAACCCAATGCCTGCACCACGCCGCCTTCCACCTGTCCTTCAATCAATCGTGGGTTGATCGCCTTGCCTACATCGTCGGCGCACACCACCCGCAGCAGGTGGATATGCCCGGTTTCAATATCTACCGCCAAATCCACACATTCGGCCACATAGCCGTAGGCAAAATTGGGCGTTGAATGGCCGGTTTCCGGGTTTAAGGGTTCGGTGGCGGGGGGTGTAAAGCGAGCATGGCCGATGGCCGGACGGTCTTCATCCGTCCACTCTTGTTTGGCGGCCGCGGCGGCCAGTTGAATGGCATTCCCGGCCATCCACGTCATGCGCGAAGCGGAAACAGAGCCGGAATCACCGGTCACGGCCGTGTCCGACATCACCAACTCTACTATCTCCAGCGGTACGCCAACGGCCGTAGCCGCCATCTGCCGCAGCGCCGTGTGCGTGCCCTGCCCCACCTCCGCCGCCGAATGTTTCAGCACCACCCGCTCCACGCTGCCCGCGCCGTAGAGTTCAATCGTCGCCTCGCACCGTTCCGGGAAGCCAAAGGAGTAGCCGATGTTTTTGTAGGCGCAGGCGAAACCCCGGCCAAAGCGGAGGGTGGCGGGGTTGGGGGGGAGAGATTGAAAAGGAGATTGGAGATTGGAGATTGGAGATTGGGAGATTGGCGGTGAGGACACCGCGAGATTGGGAGATTCTTCACCTGCTACCTGCCACTTGCCACCTGCCACCTGCCAACCGGCTTTGGCCGCACAGGCTTCAATCACTTGGGGCAGGCTGACGCCGGCGGGCAGGGGGGTTTGGGTGATGCCAATGCTATTTTCGCGGTAGCAATTTTTCAGGCGCAGTGCCACCGGGTTCATGCCCAGGGCTTCGGCCAGTTTATTCATTTGCGATTCGGCTACAAAACAGCCCTGCGGCGCGCCAAAGCCGCGAAATGCACCGCCGGGCACGCTGTTGGTATAGACGGCGTAGCTGTCAATATGCGCGTTGGGGATTTCATACGGCCCACCGACCGTCAGGTGAAAGTTGCCCATCACTTTGTTGGTGGTGTAATTGTACGCGCCGGCATCCATGTACACTTCGGCTTCTACGGCCGTGATCTTTCCCTCTTTTGTCGCCCCCCAGCGTGTCTTGGCCCGCGCCCGGTGTCGTTTGTGGTGGCCGATAATGCTTTCTTCCCGGCTCCAGATGCAGCGAATGGGGCGCATCTCGCCGCGCTGGTGCAATTTCCACGTCGCCAGCGCCATCACAATTTGCAAGGACATATCTTCGCGCCCACCAAATGCGCCGCCAATGGCCGGGTAAATGACCCGCACCTGCTCCGGCGGCAAATCCAGCGCATGGGCAATTTGCGCCTGGTCTTCATGCGTCCACTGCCCGGCAATCTCCACCGTCACCCGCCCCTGCTCGTCCACATAGCTCAGGGCCGCTTCTGGCTGTAAATAGGCGTGTTCCTGGTTGGGTAGATGGTATTCCCCTTCAACAATCACATCGGCGGCGGCCCATCCGGCGGCCATGTCCCCTTTGCGGATTTTGTAATGGTGGTAACGATTGCTCTGGGCGGGGTGTTCGGGGTGGAGGAGGATTTCGTCGCGCACGGCCGTGTCTATATCTGGTAGCAGTGGCAACTGTTCCCATTCAATGTTAATCCGCTCCCGCGCCGCGGCCGCCGCCGCTTCCGTCTCAGCCACAATAATCGCCACCTGATCCCCCTCCCACCGGCTGACGTCAGAGGGAACGGGGCTGCGCCCATTGGCGTTCACCCCCACCAGCACCGGCTGGTCAAACATCGTCAACCCATACTCATTTACCGGCACGTCGGCGGCCGTGAAAATGGCAATCACACCCGGCACCGCCTCCGCTGCCCTTGTATCCATGCGTACCATGCGGGCATGGGGCTGGTTACTAAACAGCACTTTGGCGTGCAGCAGTTGCGGTCGCGTCAGATCCCCCGGAAACAAGGCCGCCCCGGTCACTTTACCCGACGCATCCACACGATAGGGTGATATTCCTATGCTCATAGTTATAGGGAGGCTGTCTTTTCGACAGCCTCAATTATTTTGTAGTAGCCGGTGCAGCGGCAGAGGTTGCCGCTGAAGGCTTGCTGAATTTGGGCGTGGGTGGGGTGGGGAATTTCTTCTAGCAGTTTAGCCCCAGACATAATGAACCCAGGGATGCAGTAGCCACACTGCACCGCGCCGGTTTCGATAAACGCCTGTTGCAAGGGGTGGAGTTGTTCGTTTTCGGCCAGCCCTTCGATGGTGATGATGCTTGCCCCATGTGCGCGGGCGGCAGGGACCAGGCAGGACATCACGGCCGTACCGTCCAGATAGACCGTACACGCGCCACATTCACCCTCCGCACACCCTTCTTTTGAGCCCGTTAGCCCTGCTTCGTCGCGCAGCCAGTGGAGCAGGGTCTTGTTTAAGCCCGGCGCACGCAGGACACGGCCGTTCACCGTGGCCTCAATGAGCGTCTGTTCATCATGGCTTACGGCCGTTTCCAGATGGCCGGGCGTCAAATCCGCCGTCAGCATCACCGGCTGGGCGGGCCATTGGCTGCGTTCCTGCCCATCACGCAGGGCGACCAGGGCACGTTTGACCATAATGGCGATCATGTCACTGCGGTACACGGCCGTACCGCGAATATCATCAATGGGTGTGGGAATAGCCGCCGTTAAGCGGGCGGTCTCGACAATGGTTTCATCGGTCAGCGATTTGCCCACCAGATACGTTTCGGCAGCCGGGCTGGTGATGACAGTGGGGGCCACGCTGCCCTGGGCGATGGTCACGGCCGTGACCACATCCCCCGCCAGCCGCAGCACCATCGCCAGATGTACCACCGAAATGGCCTGTGCCCGGCGCAGCCCCAACTTCACAAAAATGCCCCGTTGGTCGGCCGCCAGCGCCGGGAAGGAAATATCCATGAGCATCTCCTCCGGCTGCATGACCGTGCGGCGGACGCCGGTATAAAACGCATGAAGCGGGACGGTGCGCTGTCCGGCGGTGGAGGCCAGCGTCACCTGCGCTCCTAACGCCATGAGCGCGGAAATGGTGTCATTAGCCGGACTGGCGGTGACGAGATTACCGGCGACGGTGGCCCGGTTGCGTAGCTGTGGCGAACCCACTTCCAGACAGGCCTGCGCCAGCGGTAGCGCCCGCGCCACCAGCAGCGGCGAGGCCACTACCTGGTTATGTGTTACCAGCGGCCCCAGGTGAATCAGGCCATCAGCGCCCAGTTTTACGTCGTTCAGACCGGGAATGCGGCTGATGTCAATCAGAATTTCGACGCCAGGACGTTGGCGGCGGGCCAGTTCCAGCAGCAAGTCAGTGCCACCGGCAATGAGGCGGGCGGCACGGCCGTATTGCGACAACAGCGCCAGTGACTGTTCAACCGTTACCGATGTTTCATACCTGGTAAGCAATTGGCCGGATTTTTGTATCTCGTGCATGGTTTTGTGGGTAATTGGGTAATTGAGTAACTGGGTAATTGATACAGCCAATTATCAAATAGAAAAGATGCTGTTTTGTAGCACAGAATGGGGGTTTGGGCAAAAGGTATTGGTAGCTGATGGCTGGTGGTTGGTGGCTGGAAACAATTCTTGACCAGCCACTAACCACCAGCCACTAGCTACGGCAAAATCAGGTGCAGATCGCCAAATTCATGCCAGAGGTATTGGTGGGCGAGGGCCTGCTGGTAGGTGTGGCGCAGGTGGGCACGGCCGCACAACGTTTCCAGCATCGCCAGGTGGGTGGCTTCCGGTTCGTGCAGGCCGGTGAGCAGCCCGTTGACGGCGCGGATGCCGCGCTGTGGCGTGATGACCACATCGGTCCAGCCCGTGCCCGCGTGGGTAACGGCCTGCTCGTCGGTGACAGTTTCCAGAGCGCGGATGACAGTGGTGCCGACGGCGATGATGCGTTTGCCTTGCTGCCTGGCCTGGTTCACGGCCGTGGCCGTCACGGCCGGGACGCGATAATACTCCTCATACGGCCGTTCGTGTTCCTCCACACTGGCGACGCCGGTATGCAAAATGAGCGGCAACACCTGCACACCTTTGGCTACCAGTTGGGTGATCAGTTCCGGCGTAAAGGCGCGCCCGGCGGAGGGCATTTCGGCGCTGCCAATCTCATTCGTATAGACAGTCTGGTAATAGCTGATCGGCCAGGCATCGGTCACATAGCTGTAGCGGATGGGGAAGCCGTATTGTGACAAATAGTCGCCCAGTGGCAGGGGCAGTTGCAAAACAGCCAGCCACAACCGGACGCGGTGGTTGGTGAGGAAAACGTTGTGCCAGGAGGAGGTGAGGCGCTGCGCCGGGTTGTGTGGGGTGAGCAGCGTGACCAGCCCGCCGCCGGGCAGGGACAGTTGTTCCCCGGCACGGCCGTCGAAAAAGGGTGTGGTGCTGTGGCCGCACAGCCGTCGTAGTTCTACGCTCCAGATGTCGGCGGGCAGGCGGGTAGAAAGGTGCAGTTCCAACGGCGTGCCATCGGCCCGCTGCGCGGGCAGGGCGGCGTTCATCGTACCGCTGGTGTTGATGACCACCACATCTCCGGCTTGCAGGTAGTGGGGAATCTGGTCAAAGCGGGTGTGGTACACCCGATCATCCCGGTAATGGGAGACCATCAGCCTGACCTGATCTCGCGCCAGCCCCCGCGCTTCCGGCGGCTGCCCTGCTTCCAGTTCCGGCGGCAGGTCAAATTGTAGAGTGGGGGATTGGAGGGTGGTGAGCATGGGATTTGTTGTGATGCGTGACGAGTGATGCGTGACGAGTGACGAGTGATGCGTGACGAGTGACGAGTGATGCGTGACGAGTGACGAATGATGCGTGACGAGTGACGAGTGATGCGTGACGAGTGACGAGTGATTTCACGTATCACGCTTCACGTTCTTCAATTAACAACTCCCGCGCCTGGTAACGGCCGTTGGGCCAATCGCCTTCGAGCAGGGTGATAAAAGCGGGTACGGCCGTTTCCGGCAGGGGGCGGTCGGAAATATCTTCGCCGGGGAACGCTTCCTGGTGCATCTGGGTTTGCATGTCGCCGGGGTCTACCCAAAAGACACGCAGCGAGGGGTTCTCTTCGGCCAGGATGGCAGAAAGATGTTCCAGCGCGGCTTTACTACTGCCATAGCCGCCCCAGCCTGGATACGCTTCCACGGCGGCGTCACTGGTGACGTTGATAATGCGTGCGCCGGGTTTTAGTTGGGCGCGTACCGCTTGCAACACCGCCAGCGGCGCGATGACATTCACCTGATACACCTGCGCCAGCACATCCAACGGGTACTCAAGCAGGTTGGGCTGGGGGCTGGGGCCTAAAAAGCTGGCGTTGTTGATCACGGCGTCCAGGCCACCGGCGGCCTGGGCGGCCACGGCCAATGCCTGCCGGTGCGCTTTGTCGGTGACATCGCCGGGCACGGCCGTGACCTGGGTCAGCGCGCTCAATTCCCGGTGAATGGCTTGCAGGGTGGGTTGGGTACGGCCGTTGATGATCAGATGCCAGCCGCGTTTCGCCAATACCCGTGCCAGTGCCAGCCCTAATCCGCGGGTTACGCCGGTGATCAAAACAGTGGGATGTGTATGGTCTATCATGGTAAGCCTTTTGTGTAAATTGTTTGTAGAGGCATTTTAGCGCCGCCAGAAGGCGATAAATTGCCTACTACAAACTGGTGGGTGCTGCCTGTTGAATCAGGATAAAGTGCATGGCGTATAGCGTGGTCACGGCGGGTGACGCTATACGCCATACAAATGACGCCAATACCTTAGCATCGGTGGACTTTCCGCCACATCCGGCAACGGGACAGCGCCAGGCACGTAAAAAGGACAGTTTTTGGACTGTCCGTTTGGGCAGGCAGATGTGCAATGGAAAGGTCAGAGAGAAGTGGATACAATTCAGGCAAACAGTTTGGAATTGTCCTTGTGAGTGATATGAGTAAACCCTGGAGTCGTTCTACCCGTTACCTGGTTTTGATTTTGGCGCTGATTACCTCGGCTTTGCTGTTCTATCGGGCGCGGGCGCTGTTGGGGCCAATGGCAGTTTCGGCGCTGCTGGCTTTTGTTTTGAACCCGCTCGTTTCTTTTGCCCATGAGCGGATGAAGCTGCGGCGGGCGCTGGTGGTGCTGCTGGTTTATCTGGCGTCACTGGCCGGTATCGTTCTGATAGGGGTTGTGGTGGTGCAGGTGATTTCGCAGCAAACCACCAGCCTGGTGGCAGAGTTTCAGGCGATGCTGCAACAGATTCAGAGGACATACCTGGATCATCCCTGGATGGTCATGAATATCCCCATCCAACCGGCCTTGTTATTCCCCCAAGCCTCGGCGGAGATCGCACCTGACTTGCTGCAAGCAGACGTGATTTTCCAGATTTTTCAGGCGACCACTACAAACTTTGGCTGGATTTTGGTGGTGATTGTGACCACCTATTATCTGCTGCTGGATTGGGGCAAACTGCGGGAATGGTTTTTTAGTTGGCTGCCAGAGGGGTATGAGGCCGACGGCCGTCGCCTGTATGAGGAAATACGGCACGTGTGGCGGCGTTATTTCCAGGGGCAGTTGCGCTTGTCGGTGATTGTGGGTTTTCTGACGGCCGTTGGCGCGTTCATCATCGGCCTGCCCGGTGCGGTGGTGTTTGGCATTTTAGCGGCGGTGTTCGACGTGCTGTTGTCAGTAGGGCCGGCGATTGTCATTGCCATTGCTACGGCCGTAGCTCTCTTTACCGGCTCCACGACCTTACCTATTGACTCTAACTTGCTGTTTGCCCTGCTGGTGCTGGCCGTCTTATCACTTATCCAGATGTTCGAAAACATCTGGTTGCGGCCACGCATTATGAGCAGCAGCCTGAACATTCACCCGGCCATTGTTTTTATCGCCATCATCGCCTCGCTCGCCCTGGCGGGGGTGCTGACGGCGCTGGTCATTGTGCCCGTCATCGTCTCGGTGGGCATCATCGTCAAGTATATTTACTTCAAGCTGTTTGAGATGGATCCGTGGGAGAACTGGTAATTGGGTAATTACCTCAATTACCCAATTACTCAATTACCTATTTACCTATTTACTCACCATCGGCAGGAAGGTCTGTTGCAGCAACGGCCGTACTAAAAACAGCCCCTCTGTCCGGTCGCTAATGGCAATTACCCCGCTCTCAAAGTAAGGGTAAACGGCCCACGCCCCCTGTTCATGCCCTGCTGCATTGCTCGGCGCAAAATTGTCAAAGTACGCCGCCTGCGTCAACGTCCCCTCGGCAATATGGCGCAAATCTAAAATGCGCAGCCCGGCGCGCAAATTGCCAATGTAAGCATAATCCCCAACCACCCAGATGTTATGGTCACTGCCGGTGGTAGGGCCGGTGTAAATAACCGGGTCTTGGGGAATGTTGTCCAGGTCAGACGCATCCCAGATGAAAACACGGGTATTCGACCCATAATGATGTTCGTCATCCATATCCACCGAGAGGAAATAGCGGTGGTCTGCGGTGAACCAGGCGCTGTGGCTGCGGGCGGCGTTGTGGTACGGGCGGATCGCCAGCGTGACCGGATTTGTCTTGGAGGTGACATCACCTACTACCACATTGTCATCACTGGCGATGGCGCAAATTTCTCGCCCCTGGTAATCGGGGTCTGGCCCATGATACAACACGCATTGCAGATCAGAGGCAATGCCGCCATCGCCATAACAACCGGCGTCCACCGGGTTCAGCGGGTCTTGCAGGTCAATCATCACTGTGCCGGTGTTGCATGTGCCCGCGCCGCGCCGCACCACGTAGGCGTAGCCGGTATCCTGGTGAATGAAGATATTGTGCCCATCCACAATGCCAGCATAATGAGCCGTTTCACTGAAAGTAGTGGGGGTGGTAATACCGCGCAGCGTGGTCAGGTCAAAAATCTGCATCCCATTCTGGCTGGGCGCGTCGGCGATGATGTAGGCGTAGTTCTGGTATACCTTCATATCCCGGAAGGGGGAGAGGGTGGCTGTGAGGAAATGCGTGGGCAGCAGCCCCAGGTAGGTGGGGGTTAGAGGGTTTGATACGTCTACAAATGCAGTGCCTTCTTGCAATCCTAAGATCACATATTCACTGCCTGTTTCCGGGTCTGTCCAGCCCCAGAGGTTGGCGACCAGGCTATTGGTAATGGTTGCACCCAAATCTATTTTGGAAGCGAACGAGAGCAGGTCTACCCGGTCACATGGGTAGCCAACGGCCGTGCCGTTCTGGCAGGGAACGGCCGTACCGCCACTGGGGGAGAGCGTGCTTTGAGCTAGCAACTGTTGCTGCCGGATGAGGGTGGTGATGGCTAACAGCAGCACGGCCGTCAACCACAAAACTCTGTTAATTCGATGGGACATGTACAAACTCCTTTGCAAAATGATGAATTATGAGGGATGAATTATGAAATTCATCTTAACGGTTACAATTATGGCGCTTTTTAATGACCTGACAAAAAGGAACCCTTTATGATTCGTCGAATGCTCACATTGTCCCTGGTGTGTGTACTGCCATTAGTGCTGGTAGGCATTGTCACGGCCGTCTTCGCCTACACCCCCTCTACCGCTTACCGTTCACCGCTTACTGATTACGGATTACCGATCTACGGTACCTACCTCGGCGGCGACCTGCCCGACTACGGCCACAGCATTGCCGTTGACCCCACTGGCGGCGTCTATGTGGTTGGGCGGAGTGAATCCACTAACTTCCCCACCGGTACCCAGACGTTAGCGCCCAATCACGGCATTGACGCCTTTATTGCCAAATTTAACCCGGATGGCAGCCAGGCGGAATACATTTTCTGGTTTTATACCCTGACATTTTTTGCCCTGGATGAAGCGACCGGCGTGGCGGTAGATGACCAGGGGTATGCTTATGTGGTGGGCAACACCGCCTCTGATGACTTTTGCTCCCTTTTTGGCGATGTGCCTGGTTATGACACCACCTACAACGACAGCGGTGATGGTTTTTTGCTAAAAGTGCAGGCTGACGGCAGCGGCCTGGTTTACTGCACATTCCTGGGTGGGGCGGAGCCAGATCGGGCAATGGCGGTGGCAATTGACGACCAGGGCAACGCTTACGTCACCGGCAGCACCACGTCTGCTGACTTTATTACCAGCACCAACAGCGTGAACAATACCCCATTGGGGGGGCGGGATATGTTTTTGTTGGTGCTGAATGCGGCGGGCACGGCCGTACTTCATGCCTCGCGTCTGGGTGGCAGCAGCCAGGAAGAGGGTCGGGCCATTGCCCTGGATGGCGACGGCAATGCCACCATCACCGGCTGGACTAATTCCGATGACTTCACCACCACAGTTGGCGTCTTGGGACCAACGCTGCATGGCGATTTTGACGCCTTTCTAGCGAGCATTGACGTTCACACGCCGGCCCTGCGTTATGCCACCTACCTGGGTGGCAGCGGCGAAGATCGGGCTTATGAAGTTGTGGTGGATGCAACCGGTAATGCTTATGTGGGTGGCGTCACGTACTCGGCCAATTTCCCCACCTCGCCTGACGCTTTGGATATTGATCTTTCCGGTATTAGTGATGGTTTTGCGGCGAAAGTGGACTCACAGGCTGCCACTTTGCGCTACAGCACGTTTTTGGGCGGCAGCCTGGCAGACCAGGTGAATGGCCTCATATTGGATGCGGACAACAATTTATTTACCACCGGCGAAACCTGGTCGGCCGATTTCCCTGTTTCGCCGGATGCCTGGATGCCCACGCTCACAGGTGAGCAAAGTGCTTTTTTGGCCGTGTTAAACCCCACCGCCCGCCAGCTGGCCTATGGCACATTTGTGGGGGGTAATTATTGGGATAAGGGGCTGGCGGTGGATCGGGCGGAGGACGGTCGTGTCTACCTGACCGGTGCTACCCTCTCCACCGATTTCCCCATTTCACCCCATGCTTTTGCCATCACCCACAGCGGCGAATATGACGCCTTTTTCACCAGCTTTGTGCTGACGGTGACCAATCACGTAGCGGCCGATTTCACGGCCGTGCCCACCACCGGCCCCGCGCCCCTTACCGTCCAGTTCACCAACCTCTCATTGGGCGAAATCCTCACCACCACCTGGCACTTTGGCGATGGCCAGACCAGCAGCAGTATCAGCCCCAGCCACACCTACACCCAACCCGGCAGTTACACCGTCACCCTCACTATTGCCGGGCCAGATGGCGTGGACAGCATGAGCCAGCCAGAGGCCGTGCGTGTCTGGTGGCCGGTCTATTTGCCCGTGATGCGTAAACCGTGATGCGTGAGGTGACACCGCTCTTCTGGTAACGGATAACGGATTACCGATTACGGATAACGCGATATAATTCGCCCATGAAACCAAACTACCCATCTCGTCTTCCCATTGCCCACCTGCCCACGCCGTTGGAAAAGCTGGAACGGCTCACCCGGCATCTGGGTGGGCCAGACATCTACATCAAGCGCGATGACCAGACCGGGCTGGCCGGCGGTGGTAACAAAACGCGCAAACTGGAATTCCTGGTAGCAGACGCTCTAAAACATGGCTGCGACCACCTGATTACCACCGGGGCGGCGCAAAGCAACCACTGTCGGCAAACGGCTGCTGCCGCCGCTAAATACGGCCTGGGGTGTAGCCTGGTGCTGTGCGGCCAAATGCCAGACACCGTCACCGGCAATCTGTTGCTGAACCACCTGTTGGGAGCGCACCTCTATTGGACGGGGGAACGTGACCGCAGCCAGGTAATACCGGAAGTGGTGGCGGAAGTGGAGACGATGGGGCGCAAGCCGTATCTGATTCCATTGGGCGGCTCCAATGTCTGGGGCGCGACGGGGTATGTACTGGCCATGGAAGAATTGGCCACCCAGTTAAGTCGGGCGAATGTGAACATTGATTTTGTCATTGTGGGCAGCAGCAGCGGCGGCACGCAGGCGGGCATGGTGTTGGGGGCCAGGGTGGTGGGGTTTCACGGCCGTATCATTGGCATCAGCATTGACCACCCCGCTGAAGAGCTGCAAATGCACGTGGCTGCCTTAGCCACGGCTACCGCCACGCACCTGGGATTGGGGACGACGGCCGTAGCTGACCTGGTAGATGTGAATGATGATTACCTGGGTGGGGGGTATGCGGTAGTCGGCGAGGCCGAACGGGAAGCGATCCGCATGGTGGCCCAGCTCGAAGGTATCTTGCTCGACCCGGTGTATACGGGACGGGCCATGGCCGGGCTGATTGACCTGATTCGCTGGGGGGCTTTCACTCGTGGGCAGTCCGTTCTCTTCTGGCACACCGGTGGCACGGCCGCCCTGCCCGCCTTCGCCGACAAACTGCTGTAACGCCATTTGCCAAAGGGTGCGTTACAAATGAGTTGAATTGCCACTAGAACACGGATTTACAGGATTTATGGTTTAGGGTAAGTCAAAGAGCAAATTCGCAGATCCTGCCCATTCGTTGTTCTATTACTCGACAACCGATTACCGATTACCCTCCCCCCTTTCATCCCCCGCCAGCCACCAACTGGCTATCAAGGCGATCCACGCGCCCAGGCTGGCGCTGAACAGGTGCAGCGCCCCCAGGTTGAACAGTTCCAGGTTGATAAAATCCCCCAAAAAGTGGCCGACGGCAAAACCGACCCAGGCGGCCAACACATACAGGATAATGCGCCGCGCCGGGCCACCCATGATCAGGTGGAAACCCGCGCCATAGGCCGTTGCCAACAAAAAGCCCAATATCACCCCGGAAGCGTTGATCATGTTGTCTCACTTTTTGCGATTGCTAGACATCCGATTTCCCAAAGAAATCGGATGTCTGGTAGTTATTCAATCCCTCAACCTCGGCAATGATACCGCCACCCAAGACTGTATCACCCTCATAAAACACGGCCGCTTGCCCGGCGGTGATGCCAAAGACGGGTTCGTGGAAGGTACAACGGACACGGCCGTCGCCCATATCCTCCACCGTCCCTTCTACTGCCTTCGCCTTGTACCGGATTTTGATTTGTACAGGAATGGCGGTGGTGGGAGCACGGCCGTTGACCCAATTCACACCCCGCGCCACCAACGTTTGCTGCCCCAATTCTTCATGTGTGCCTACAATCAGCGCGTTTTGGGCCACATCCTTACGCAGCACAAAAACCGGCTGCCCGGTGGTAATGCCTAGCCCCTTGCGCTGCCCAATGGTGTAAAACGCCAGTCCTTCATGCTGCCCCAGCTCCTGCCCGGCCCCGTTCAAAATAGGGCCGGGGCGCGCTGCCCGTTGGCTGTACTCCCGCAAAAAGCGGCGATAATCACCGTCACCCAAAAAGCATAAATCCTGGCTCTCATCCTTGCTGGCCACGGGCAAGCCAAACTTCCGCGCCAATTCCCGCACCTCCGCCTTAGTGTATTCACCCACCGGGAAAAGCAGATGCGCCAGATGTTCTTGTGTCAGCATATGCAGCACGTAGGATTGGTCTTTATGCTCATCCACCCCCTTGCGGATTTCGTAACCGGCGGGCGTGTGAACGACGCGGGCATAATGGCCGGTTGCCAGATAGTCGGCGTCCAGCGCCAGCGCCCGTTCCAGCAGATAAGTAAAGCGAATTTGCCGGTTACACTCCACGCACGGGTTGGGGGTGCGCCCTAATTCGTGTTGGTCAATGAAAAATTGCACAATGGTCTGGCGAAAATGGTCTTGCACATCCACCACGTAAAAGGGGATGCCCAGCAGCCCGGCCACACGCCGCGCGTCGGCCATTTGATCCGGCGTGCAGCAGCGGTTGAGCGGCGCGGCGGCGCCCATGCCCGGCTCACTCCACAGCCGCATCATCATGCCGATGACCTCGTAGCCCTGCTCCTTCAGCAGCGCCGCCGCCACCGAACTATCCACCCCGCCACTCATCGCTACCACGACACGGCCGTTGCCTTGTTCCATTGGTTTATTAGTTCTCCTCATGGCTTCATTCGGCAGGGGCATTGGACTGGATTTCGTAATCGGGCACGGGGAATAATTTGAATACAAGTAAAAACGGTGAAATGAGCCAGCCCCCTATCAATAAACCGCCAATGATCGCTTGAACTCCTGAATTCACTGGTATGTTAGGGATGACCTGGAAGATCATACTCCCTACAGGAATCAAAAATCCATATAGCCCCCCCATAACAGCCCATCGTGTTTCTACCCCTGGCTGCGAATATCGGGTATCTAGTAGAGAAATACAAACAGCGACAATAAAAACAGCCAATGCGATAATAGCTGGAATACATACAAGCAGGAAGCCCACGGAGGCGGCATCTATTACCCTTCCGGGAGCAGACACGCCCGATGGAGCAAGTAAATAGTCCCCAAGTGATTGCGTTATGAAAAAAGCCCCAATAGCCATCAAAATTACCAGGGAGGCTAATTTCACTACACGCCAGTCCAGGTAAGTAAGTTCTATGTCTCTTTTCGGAATTCTCATCTGTCTGTTCCCCGTATGTATGAGATCAATGAATCATATTATACGCACATAACGCCAATCATTATTCCCGCTGTGCCACTTCTATTTCCTGGCGCAACTTTATGATGGAATCGGGTGGGTAATACCCTTTGCGCAGGCTGACGTTGGCGTAAATAAGCGTGCGCGGGGCGACCAGGCAGCCGGGGTTGAGGACGGCGTTGCAGCCGGTCTGCACGTCGTCTCCCAGGATGGCGCCTAGTTTGGGCAGGCCGGTGTCATAGGTACGGCCGTCTACCCCAATTTGGATTGACGGCCGTTTGCCCGTCGCCGGGTCTTTGTCGCTTAACATGCCCAGGTTGCTCAGCTTTGTACCCGCGCCCAGATTCACCCGGCGGCCCAAAATCGAATCGCCCACATAGTTAAAATGGGGTGCGTGCGCCCCCGGCAGCAGCAGCGCATTTTTGGCTTCAGTATCATGTCCATAAATCGCGCCGCTACAGAGGATAACGTCTTCGCGGATAAAAGCGCCGTGCCGTACCACTGCCCCCGGCCCAATATAGGCCGGGCCAAGAATATAAGCGCCCGGTTCCACCCGCGCCCCCTCGGCAATATAAATCGGGCGGTCACTCAGATGCGCGCCCGGCATCACCTGGCCCAAAATGGTTTGTACGCCACCCGTCAGCCGGGCCACATGCTCCTTGATATGCGCCAATGCCTGCCACACATAGTCACAGCCGGTAAAGAACACGGCCGTTTCCTCATCCAGTTCAAAAAAATGTTCTGGTCTTAACATGTTTCCTCGTGATGCGTGATGCGTGATAAGTGAGGAGTCACGGGTCACGCATCACGGCTTGTAAAACAGTCGGCAGCGCCAGCTCCACCCAGGCGGTATACATCTTGCCAGAGGGGTGTAACCCATCGTCGGCAATGAGGGTGGGGTCGGTGGTGGCCTGGCGGGACACGGCCGTGACATCCACATAATGCGCCCCCGCCTGTTCCGCTTCCGCCCGGTTGATAGCGTTAAAAGCGTCAATCTCGGCGGCGATAGCCGCCCCATCCAGGCGGGCGGCAAAGGGCGTCACGCCCCAATCCGGGATGGACAGAACAATCACCCGCGCCGGCTCGCCCCCGGCAAAAGCGATGGCCTGTTGCAGCAAGGCGGCAAACTGCGCCTGGTACTCTTCCTGGCTGCGGCCCCGGTATTGGTTATTGACGCCAATCAACAGCGAAACCAGGTCATATGGCCCCTGTGGTTGCGCCGCCTCAATACCGGCTGCCAGTTCGTCCGTCGTCCAGCCCGTTTTGGCGATGATTTCCGGGGCAGCCAGGCGAACACCTTGTTCTTGCAGGCGCGCCGCCAACTGAACGGGCCACCGTTCATTTTCGGCCACACGTTCGCCGATGGTGTAAGAATCTCCTAATGCCAAAAATCTCATCTCTTTCTCCACTATGGTTGGGGTAGGGGGTATAGTGGCGGTTGGGGACGGCACGGCCGTAGCTGATAATGTCGGTGTGAATGTTGTTGTGGGGATAGGCACGGCCGTAGCTGTCATCTCACCACATCCCACCAGGCAAAAGATCCATCCGCTCAGGACGCGAAGAAGCGCGAAGGATAATACTTTGTTTGTCTTCCTTGACTCTTGCGTTCCTGTTTCGGTTTCGCTCAACACAAGTTTACGCCTTTGCGTCAAAAACCCAATACCTTCTCAATCTGCGCCGCAAAACCGAGCAGTTCCTCGTCTGCATACCAATGCCCGGTCAACTGCAACCCCAATGGCAGACCGGCTGCATCTTTTCCGGCGGGCAGCGTCACTGTGGGCAGGCCGCTGTGTGTCCAGGGCAAATTCATCACCGGATCGCCGGTGCTTTCCAGCCCGGCAGGGGCCGGCCCCATCGCCGGCGGCGAGAGCCAGCCATCCAACCCATGCGCAAACATCAGATCGGTAAGCTGGCTGCGAAGCTGGCTGCGTCCGGCTAAAGCAACAGTCAGTTGCTCCTTACTGATTTGCTGCCCACGTTCGATCAGGTCTCTGGTTTTTTCATGGTACAATGCCCGATGCTCACGGAACCAATCCCGGTGCGTGCGAGCAGCTTCGGCGGCCACAATCAAGTTGTGCCGGGCATAAATCTCGTCAAAATCAGCCATTGTGGGCACATCTACCAGGGTAAAACCAGTCTCACGTAGGCGGGCGCATACCTGCGAAAAATGGGTCAGCGCGGTTGCTGAGGCACGTTCCAGATAAGGCCCGGCGGGAATGCCCAAGACGGGGCGATGGGTGGGTGCGGCTAACGTGGGGTCCCAATCCGCGCACAGCAACGCTGCCACCATTTGCATCCCGGCCACATCGGTTGTAAAGCCGCCAATATGATCCAGTGATCCGGCCAGCGGGATGACCCCGACTCTGGAAATGCGATCGTAGGACGGTTTGTAACCAACCACGCCGCAAAAAGCGGCCGGGCGGTTGATGGAGCCGATGGTTTGGGTACCCAGTGTCAAGGGGGATAATCCGGCAGCTACGGCCGCAGCCGAGCCGCTGCTGGAACCGCCGGGTGTGTGTGCCGGGTTGTGCGGATTGCGGGTGGGGCCGGGGGCAAAATAGGCAAATTCGGTGGTGACGGTTTTGCCCAAAATCAGCGCTCCGGCGCGGCGCAGGCCGGTGACGCTGGCGGCTTCGTCACCTTGCAAAATCCGGGTGGGCAGGCGGCTGCCCGCCTGCGTCTCAAACCCTTTGACGTGAAAAATATCCTTGACGCCGATAGGTACGCCGAAGAGCGACGGCCGTTGTCCCACATTCGGGTACTTTTGTAGTAATACCTGTGCTTCTTGCGTCAACCGCTGAAAACGGTTTTTTTCGGGCACAAACGCCAGCACCTCCGGCTCACGCTCATTAAAATGCGCCATCAACTGGTCAAGATACCCGGTCAAAGACAATTCACCAGAGCGAAGAGCAGCAGCAAGGATGGGGAGGGAGTTTGATGGGGGCATAGGCTTGATGAATTGAAAATTGTCAATTGACAATTTTCAATTGCCAAACTCCATTCGACTGGCGGCTAACAAAGCCGCGTCTACAATGTGTTGGTAACCGGTGCAGCGGCACAGGTTACCGGACAGGGCTTCGCGTACTTCGGCTTCGGTGGGGCGGGGATTTTCGGCCAGGAAGGGGAGCAGGGTCAGCAAAATGCCAGGAGTGCAAAAGCCACATTGCAGGCCGTGAGCCTCCCAGAATGCTTGCTGTAGTGGGTGCAGGTTGCCCATGCTTTTGGCCAGCCCTTCCACGGTCATAATTTCGTGGCCGTTAGCCTGCACGGCAAACATCAGGCAGGAACGCACCGGCTGTCCGTCAAACAAAACAGTACATGCGCCACAAACCCCATGTTCGCAGCCCACGTGTGTGCCCGTCAGTCCTAATTGATGCCGCAAAAAGTCGCTTAATAACAACCGAGGTTCAATAGTGTGTTCCTCAGTCTTTCCGTTGACGGTAATCGAGATTGTATGATCGCTCATAAGAGATAAATTCCCGGAGTGGAGGCTTTAGCCGTAACGTTACGGCTAAAGCCTCCACTCCAGGCGATTAAATAATCCTCATTCGTTCACTGCGCGGGTAAACGCTTGCTGTAATACGCGCACGGTTAGCACTTTTGCCAGGTGGCGTTTGTAGTCGGCGGTGGCATGGATGTCGGTGGTAGGGGTAATTTCTTGTTGGGTAGCGTGGGCTACGGCCGTGAGTACCTCTTCATCCGCCTGCTCCCCCACCAACAAAGCAGCGGCTTGTGTGGCGCTGATAGGCGTATCGCCGGCATTCAGATAAACCAGCCGAGCGGCCGTGCAAACGGCTCGTTCATCTACGGTAACGACGGCGGCGACGCCGCTAAGGGCATAATCGCCATGCCGCCGGGCGACTTCGGTGAAGGCCACCCCGGTGCGTGGCGGCAGCGGTGGCAGTTCAATTTCGGTCAGGATTTCATCCTCGGCACGGGCAGTGGTGAAGAGGTCGGTGTAAAAGTCACGGCCGTGAACCCACCGCGCGCCGCCTGATTTTTGCAGTTGAACACGGCCGTTTAGCGCCAGCAAGATCACCGGCAGTTCCGCGGCGGGGTCGGCATGGGCCAGGCTGCCGCCAATGGTGCCCCGGTTGCGAATTTGGGGATGGGCGATATAGGGCAAGGCTTCGTGCAGCAGGGGGGTATATTGGGCGATGAGCGGGTGGCGTTCCAGTGTCCGTTGCCGGGTCATGCTGCCGATGCGGATAAACCCATTTCCTTCTCGCCGCACGTAATCCAGTTCCGGGATGCGGTTCAAATCTACCAGCATCGCCGGTTGCGCCAGCCGAAAATTCATCACCGGCACCAGACTTTGCCCGCCCGCCAGTAGACTGGCATCCGAACCGTGCTGGCGGACGGCCGTTAACGCCTCTGCCAGCGATGTAGGCGCGATATATTCAAATGGGGCAGGTTTCATCCAGGGTTCCTTTTGCTGTGTAATCCGAAGCCCGTGAGCCGTTACCCGTTATCCGATTACGGATTCCCGGATACGGCCGTTTGCCGAAAACCGGGTCGCTTCATAAGATATTGTATCTCGATATTTTCATGCAGTCATACGGAATGATGTGTTCGGGTGTTCACGTGAGCACCTGAACACTTGAACACTTTTCAGGAGCGCGATAATGAATACAGTTGGCTTGTTGGACGGGGTACGAGTGATTGACCTGACGCGGGTGTTGGCGGGGCCGTATTGCACCATGATGTTGGGCGATCTGGGCGCGGATGTGATCAAAATTGAAGCGCCAGGGCTGGGGGACGATACGCGCCAGTGGGGGCCGCCGTTTACACAGACGGCGGACGGCCGTCGTGGAGAAGCTGCCTACTTTCTGGCTGCCAACCGCAATAAACGCAGTATGACCCTTAACCTGAAAACCGACAAAGGCTTGGAAATTTTGAAGGGGTTGATTCGCCAGGGGGATGTGCTGGTGGAGAATTTCCGCACCGGCACGTTGGCGAAATGGGGGCTGGACTATGAAACGTTGCAGCAGCTTCGCCCCGGTCTCATTGTTTGCACCATCACCGGATATGGCACAACCGGGCCGTACAAAAACCGGGCGGGGTACGATTTTATGGTACAGGCGATGGGCGGTTTTATGAGTGTGACGGGGCCAGAGCCAGGCGAACCGGTGCGGGCCGGTATTGCCATTGCCGATCTGGCCACGGGCATGTTTGCCTGCAATGCTATTTTGGCGGCACTGTTTGCGCGGGAACGCACCGGGCAGGGCCAGCTGATAGACATGGCGCTGCTGGATTCGCAGGTGGCGTTGATGTCTTACGTCGCCAGCAATTACCTGGTGTCGGGGGAACTGCCGGGGCGCTATGGCAATGGGCATCCCAATATTGTGCCGTACCAGGAATTTCGGGCGCGGGACCAATACTTTGCCTTTGCTTGCGGGAATGATGGGCAGTGGCGGAAGTTTTGCACGGCCGTACACCACCCCGAATGGATTGACGATGAACGTTTTGCCACCAATGCGGCTCGCCTGGCTAACCGCATGGCCGTCATTGAGATGTTAAACGCCCTCTTTGCCACCCGTGATGCGGCCGATTGGATGGCCTTGTGTGATGAGATTGGCATCCCCAATGGCCCCATCAACAATATGGCCCAGGTCTTTGCCCATGAGCAGGTGATCGCCCGCCAGTTGCGCCAGGATGTGCCCCACCCGACGGCTGGTAGTGTGCCGTTGGTAGCTTCGCCGCTGCGTATTCCCACCGCAGCAACGGCCGTTCGCTACCCGCCGCCGCTGTTGGGCGAACATACGGAGGAGATATTGGGCAGCCTGTTGGGGTATGACGCAACGGCCGTGACTGCCCTGCGTAATGAAGGCATTATTTAACAAATAGACGCCTGTAAAACACAATCCGGTTATCGATCACCGATTACCAATTACGGGCCAAGGAGGTTCATATGGAGCAGTGGGAATATCTCACCCGATTTATTGAGGCGGATGCGCGGCAAACGGCCGTGTCTGAATATGTGAGCGATCTGGAGGTGGAAAACATGCCCATCTACTCGCCGGAAGCGATGATGCCGGAATTGAACCGGCTGGGCGCCAAAGGTTGGGAACTGGTTCACATGCAGCCTGTACACATTGGAAACAACTATGATGTGCTGATGCACGAAGGCGGTGGTACACGTCGCTGGACAAACAAGTATTTTTGCGTGTTCAAGCGGCGAATATAGGGGATAAGGGGGACTTCTGAGCCAGACAGGTCTGCAAAAGCTGTCTGATTTTAGTTAAAACCCCGGAGAAACGAGTTTCTCCGGGGTTTTAACTTTTCACGATTCTTTGACCCTATTTACTCGTGTGCCCGCTACAATTAATAAAATTTGTGCTTAAGATGTACTGGCAGGTATTGTTTTGTATAACCGGGGCGTAGTGTGATGGTTTTCGTAAGCGTTTAGACTTGACAAGTTTATTATCAGAGGCGGTTGCTGCTATTCAGACGCAAAAACTTGTCAAGTCTCCAGTGGAACTGAACAGTTACTGATTTTTGAAGTAGAAGGTTGCTATGTAAGAAAACAAACTTAGAATATCCATTACGTATATTTCCTTTTCCATTTAGTCGTCTGTTTAGCCCACCATTATGACCAAAGTTAAATCGCTCCGGCAAACCAATTTGCTTACAAAATCTATCACGGGAACTTTGCCTACCGGCATTATTTACCATCCCGTCCCCTATAAAACAAGCCCGCTGTCCAATAACAAACGGCCGGTGTGGCGGGTTCTATTTGAAGTGGTTGGTGAAGGGGTCGGCGACTATTTTGGGTTAGACATCAATGGGGAACTTGTGCTAGGGCGTGGCCTGGATGGTACTGAGGTATTTGATCTTACGCCTTATGGCGCGGAAACTAAGGGGGTGTCGCGTCGCCACGCCGTGTTGCGCCCCACCATGAATAATTTGTATCTGATTGATGTAGGCAGCACCAACGGCACGCTGCGCAATGATCGCTCGATTGGGGTGAACACGCCCTATTCCCTGGCTGACCGCGACCGGTTGACATTGGGGCATATGGAGGTGCAGATACGGATTATGGAACGGCCGTATCTGCAAACCACGCCCCTCAAACAAAAACCAGACCTGGTAGATGCCCTTTCCCAAATCGCCTCGGCCATTACCTCCCAACTCAATCTGGAGGAAGTACTCAATCAGGTGGCGGCAACCGCCATGTCCCTGACGGCAGCCGGAGAAACCAGCATCTGGCTGGTGGATGAAAATACCGGCGAGTTGTTTTTGGAAGCTCAGTTAGGCATTGATGATTCCCGGCTGCGCCGTACTCGCATGGCCATCCGCGAAGATACACCCGCCGGGCAGGTCATTCGCACGGGCAAACCGGTGCGGGCGCATCGCCAGCCTGGCCAGGTGCAGCCACAAATGATGACCGGCTATCTGGTGGAGGCGCTGGCTTTTGTGCCTATTACCCTGGGCGGCGTGACGTTTGGGGTGTTGTCGGCCGCGCACAACCAGAAAGGGCAGCTTTTTGACGCCCGTGACGAGCAAATTTTGAGTGCGATTGCCGACTTTTCGGCGATTGCTATCCAGAATGCCCGGTTATACCAGGCCACCGATCAAGCATTGGCAAAGCGGGTGGTGGAATTGTCGGCCCTGAACGAGGTGATGCGCACCGTATCGGCTTCACTGGATTTGGGCCAGGTGTATGATGTTTTGGTGGATCAGGTGACCAATTATTGGCCGGTGGAAGCGGTTCATATTTATCTGATAGATGACTTGCACCAACGGTTACGGCCGTTGCACCAGGCACACCAATTGAAGGGGCTGTTTTACCCTCTTAACCAGGGAATTATCGGCGCTGTGGCTGCCAGCGGCGAAGCCATTGTCACCAATAACGTGGTCAATCATCCCCAATATGATGCGGTTGTGGATCACATCTATGGGGATGCGCCTCGTTCGCTGGCCTGTGTGCCGCTGCAAGTGAAACACGGCGTTGTGGGCGTATTGGCTCTATTCAACAAGGCCAATGGGCCATTTACTGATGAAGACGTAGCCCGGTTGGAAGCCTTTGCACATCCCATGGCAACGGCCGTTGAAAATGCCCGCCTCTTTGAAGAATCTGAACGGCAGCGCGCCGCCATTCAAGCTACCGCGCTTACCTTGCCTGAACCCCTGATTGTGCTGGACCACAACGGCATGGTATTGGTGGCAAATGATGCTGCCAACAGACTCCTGGAAACCAATATGTCAGCCATGTTTGACGCTATCAGCCAGGGTGTTGGCCGCACCACCGAAGTGCATATTGGCGGACAAACATATCTTTCCACTACCGAACATGTTCCAGATGTGGGCACTATCATTGTGATGCAGGACATCACCTATGTTAAGCAGCTAGAAAGAGACCGCGCTGAATTCATGCACATGCTTTCTCATGATCTGAAAAACCCGCTAACAGCCATTAATGGGTGGTCTTCTTTATTGGAACGCACGGCCACTCTGGATGAGAAGGGGATACGGTATCTCCATGAAATCAACGTAGCGGCTGACCGCATGTTAGAAATGATCAACCATCTGCTGAATTCTGTGACCAAAGCCGAGATGCTCACCCTGGTACCAAAACCATGTGATTTACAGGATGTTATCCGGCGGGTGATGGATGATGCACAAGGGGTAGCGTTGCAAAAAAGCATTCAAATTTCATATACCTGCCAGGGAGAGCCATATCTGGTATCGGGTGATGACATGCGGCTGTACCACATGATCTTGAACCTGGTAGATAACGCCCTAAAGTATTCACCCAAAAACACACATATCGCCATCATCACCCAGTACAGTGACCAGGCGATTCAAATTTGGGTGCATGATGAAGGGCCGGGCATTCCAGAAAAAGATTTGCCCCATATTTTTGAGAAGTATTACCGCGGGATTCAAGGGGCGTTGAAAGTGGCGCAAGGGTCAGGCGTGGGTCTGGCTACTGTGAAAAATATCGCCGAAGCGCATGGGGGGGAGATTGCCGTGCAAAATGGGGCAGAGCGGGGCGCTGTTTTTACCATTACCCTGCCGGGCAGTATGCGGGTGGCGGCGAAAGAGGTCATTGGGTAATTGCCCAATGACCCAATTGCTTACTTACATTTCCTCATCGGCTGGGTAGCGCAATCCCCATTGAGTGCGAATTTTGTCCATTGTGTCTTGTAGAGCCAGGGTGGTAGACCAGGGCATGAGGGGGTGTTGGGTTTGGCCGCTGCGTAAACAATCCATCACCGCCGCCGCTTCGTAGTTATAGCCGTTGCCCAAAAAGGGAAGTTCAATATCTTGTGCGGCCTGCCCTGATAGAGTCAGCGTGAGGCGGGTGGGCTGCCACCAGGGAAAGTGAATTTTGATACGGCCGTTTGTGCCCATGATCACCGCTTCTTGTACTGTTTCCGTGCGCACGGCCGTGTGTAGCAGCGCCAGTTCACCCCCCTTATAGCCTAAAATGATCGCTGCCTGTTCATCTACTCCCGTTTCGCCCAAATGGGCCAGGCCGGTAATCTGCGTGGGCGCGCCAAAGACCATGTGCGCCAGCGCCAAAGGATAGATGCCCACGTCCAGCAGCGCGCCGCCGCCCAACGTCGGGGCAAAGTGACGGCCGTAAGGATTCATCGCCGTTCGGTAGCCAAAATCAGCCGTCAGCATCCGCACCTGGCCAATAACGCCATCTTGCAGCAGTTGGCGCACCATGGTGATGGCCGGCAGAAAACAGGTCCACATCGCCTCCATGACAAAAAGACCGGTTTTTTCGGTCAGGGCGAAGATGGCTTCCGCCTGTCGCCGGTTCATGGTAAACGGCTTTTCGCACAAAACCGCCTTGCCGTGCTGCAAACAAAGCAGGCTGTTTTCCATGTGGAACACATGGGGCGTGGCAATGTAGATAACGTCCACTTCGGGGTTTTTTGCCAATGCTTTATAACTGGCGTGGGCATGAGGTACATGATATTGGGTAGCAAAGGCAGCAGCGGTATGTTCGTTTCTGGAGCCGACGGCCGTCAAGACCGCATCTGGCAGCACAGCCAACCCTTCGGCAAATTTCCGGGCAATCACACCCGTGCCCAAAATGCCCCAACGGATTTTGTCTGTGGTCATGTGTCTCTCCTGGTGTTTGGTAACGAAGTGGGCAGTCTGATTGCCCACTTCCCACTTCGTTTACGGCGATTCAGGCGTGGGTGTCGGTTCCGGCACGGCCGTGACCGGCTCAATTGGTTCCACCACGCCGAGCAGCAGCGCCAACAGCGCATCCAGTTCTCGCCAGCCATTTTCCAGGTCAAGCGCCGCCAGTTCCGGGTTATCTGGCAAATAAGCGTTTGCCAGGGTCAGACGCGCCTGTGCCAACGCCAATGGGGGCAGCAGGTCTGGGGAGGTTTGTGGATTGGCGGCCACCGCTTCCAGGGCTGCCAGCGCGCGGGCGGTGTCGGCGGCGGCCAGGCCGTCATTCTTTTCTAACAGGTGCAGCCGGGCGCGGCTGAGCATCTCCCAGACGCGGAAGAGGGTGACAACCTGCCGCATTTGTTCAATATCGGCCAAGGGAAGGGCGTCTACGGCCGTTTGCAATGCCACTACCTGCGTTGCCAGTTCCCGGCTGCTGTTGACCTGCCCATCCAGTTGGCCGCCCAGTTCGTCCAGACGGCCGTTGTTTTCGTTAATGTCCCCTTGCAGCGCCACCACTCCTTCATTCAAGGCCGAAATTTGGGCGTTGATTGTTTGCGTTTGCGTTGCCAGGCGGCCCAGTTGCAGCTCCAACCCCACCAGCATTTCCTCCTGGCGGGTCAAATCGTCGCGTAGTGTGGTGTTGACGGCCGTTTCCAGCGAGGTCAGACGTGTATCTTGGGTTGTTTGCACGGCCGTGACTGTTTGTTCCAATGCCCCCAGGTCATGCCCAATGCGTTGTATCTGTGCCAGGTTGTAATCTACCCGGCCACTGACGGTCTGAAAGGAACGTTGTAGTTCCTGTACGATGAGGTAAGCGCCATAGCCGATGCCGATGATCACGGCGATGACCAGGACTACTTTGAGTAACGCCTTCAGAAACCGCCCAAAGGCTAAGGCCAATCGCCGCCCAAAGCCAGGGCGGGCCGGCGGATAGGTGGAAGTTGTTTCGCTGGACATTACTTCATCTCCTCTGAGAATTATGAATTATGAAGGTTGAATGATGAATTTTCGTTCATGGTGGTGTAACCGTTCAGACCTGACAGGTTTTTTACCAGTTCAACTTGAAACTTTGTAGGCCAAAAACCTGTCAGGTCTCTTGAGTGACTGAACACTTACATGGTGGTGTGCCACATCCGTGTTGAAATCCTTCACTTACCCAATTGCACAGTTTCCGAATTACTCCATCACCCGGTTTTTTACGGTTGTGGGCTGACGGTGGCTGTGCCGGTGGGCAGACCAATGGGGGTGGCCGTGGGGCGCGGCGTGCGGGTGAAGGCCGGGTCGGTGGTGGCAGTGGCCGTTGGCGCGGCCTCGGTTGGCGGCAATGTTGGCGTTTCGGTGGGAGTGGCCGTGGGCACGGCCGTTGGCAGTGGCCCGGCCACATTCACCAGTAAATCGCGCAGCCCGGTGAGGAAAGTGTCGAAATTTTCGGCCGATTGCGCCACCGTTTCTAGCCGTTCAGTCAGAGCGTCCGCTCGGGTTTGCAGGTCGGCGGCGGCCGTTTGCAGTTGGGTAATGTTGGCCTGGGCGGTAGCGACGGCCGTGCTGTTTTCTCCCTGTGCGGCAGCCAATGTTTCCACCTGGCTGGTGAGGGTGGCCAGATCATGTTGGATTTGCTGCTGCGTTTGCTGGATTTCGGCCAATGCGGCCGCCAGTTGTAATTGCAGGTCGCTGGCCTGGGCGCTGCTGGCGTATTGCAGCGTCTGGTTGAAGCCGTACAGGATAGAGAGGGTCAGGGTTGTGCCCAAGATCGCGCCAAATAGAGCAGCGATCAGGCTGCCTACCATGCTGCCGCGAGCAACTGGTGGTTGGCTCATTTCTGGTGTGGGTTGCGGGACAGGTGTTGCTATTTCGTAGTCGGTTTCGGTCACGGGTTCCTCGCTTTCTGCCGGGGGTGGGCGTGTCAGGATGATCACTTCCGGTTCAATTTCCTCTTCACCCTCTGGGTCACTTTCTGGGGTGTCGGTTGTGGGTGGCACGGCCGTCTCTACTTCGGCATCTGGCGTTGGCTCTGTTTCCGCTGTGGCCGGCTCTACCGTGATGCGGCCGGCCATTTGCTCAATCATGCGCTTGGAAATGCCGGACACGGCCGTTAACTCCTGCACATCAGTGAACGGCCCATGCTCCTGGCGGTGGGCCACAATGCGCTGCGCCAGCTTCAGGCTAATGCCCGGCAGCGTTGCCAGCGCCATTTCGCCGGCGGTGTTGATGTTGATGGGTACTTCTTCCATACAATTCGTGATGCGTGAGGCGTGAGGCGTAACAAAGCGGCTCACGCCTCACACCTTTATTCATCCAGCGGTGTCACCTTAAAATTGTCAAACTGTACCAGTACACCGCCCTGGCCCAGGCTGCCGGCAATCAGGCCAATATCCCCTTTGGCAAAAGAGTTGTCCGTCACCCGGCCCACTTCCTGGTCATTCACGTAAAAGATCAGATTGCCCGCTTCGGCGCGCACTTTGAGACGATTGGTCATATCCGATCCTTGTTTGATAGCCGCCGATTCAAACCACCAGTTGCCGATGATGGGGGTGGCCTCCTGGCTGCCGCCGCCTTTGTAACGGCCGATCCAGACGTAGCCATCGCCGCTGATCTGGAAAGCATAAAAATCGTCGGTCTCGTTGTTCACGCGAAACACCATGCCAAACAAATTATTATCTGGGCCGCCGACCTGGGTAGCCTCTACTTCATACCAGCCATCGCTGAAATTTTGCCCGGCTGTTGTCCAGGTAGTCAGTGTGTCTGCCTTAATTTCAAATTCATACACACCATTGATTACCTCACCGCGCACTTCGGAATCATTGTCGGTACTCCAACTGCCGGAGGAATCGAAGGTTTCATGGTATGGCTCACTGTTGCTGCCGCAAGCGGCCAAGAAGCTGGCTAACAAACCTATGAGCAGGACGAAACGAACCAACATAATCGCCATTCTCCTCGTTGGGTCACTTTCTGGGGCCACGCCGGCCACTGCGTCGTCGTTTGTTGCCACCGGTGTACCGCTCAGACGGCCGTGCCGCCTCTTCCGGTTCTTTGATGGGCGGTGGTTTGTGCATGGTCACCTGGTAATAATCATCTAGCAACATCGCCAGCAGCGCCAGCCCATCTTCGCTTTCGGCCAGGTTTTGCGCTTGCGGCACAAAACGGCGCATCCGTTCCGTTTGCAGTTTATCACGGGCGCGCAGCTTCGTTTCCAGGAAGACCGTCGTCCGTTCACCTACCACAGCAGCCACATCTTCATCGCTGGGCAACGGCCGTTGTTGCAATTCAATCTCGTACTGCCGGGCAATCCGCCGCAGCTTGGTGTCTTCCAATTCGTTCACCAGGGTGATCGCCACGCCGCTGGCCCCGGCTCGCCCCGTGCGCCCGGCGCGGTGGATATATAATTCCGGGTCTTCCGGCGGTTCATACTGAATTACGTGCGAGAGTTCGGGAATATCAATGCCCCGCGCCGCCACATCCGTCGCTACCAAAAAGCGGAGCGTACCCTGGCGCACCCGGTTCAACACCCTGTCCCGATCTTTCTGTGACAGGTCGGAACTCAGTGCGTCGGCGTCATAACCAAATCGCTGCAAGACCACCGTCACATACTGCACCCGGTCTCTGGTATTGCAGAAAATGATGGCCGATTCGGGATTTTCCACTTCGATAATGCGCACCAGACTGCGGTCTTTGTCCATACCCGGCGTGATGTAGTAACAGTGTTCTGTTTCCACTACATGCACATTCTCGCTGCTCAGCCCCAGGAAGTCCGGTTCGTGCAGGAATTGTTTGGCTAACTGCTTAACGCGAATGGGGAAGGTGGCGGAGAACATGTAACCGTCCACGCTTTTGGCGCCGTTCACGCTTTTGGCGGGCAAATAATGCTTTACGTCCAGCATATCCTGGTAAAAGCCCATAGAAAGCAGCCGATCTGCTTCGTCAAACACCAGGATTTTCAGCGATTCCAGCGACAACGAACGGCGGATGAGATGATCTAATACGCGGCCCGGTGTGCCCACCACCAGATGCGCGCCCTGGCGAAAGGCGTCTAGCTGCTGCCCATAGCCTACGCCGCCATACACGGCCGTAACCCTGATCCCGCTATCTCCGGCCAACAAGGCGGCATCATGGCTCACCTGCTGCGCCAGTTCACGGGTGGGTACCAGCACCAACGCCTGGCAGGCATTGAGCCGGGGGTTGATGCGCTCCAAAATGGGCAGCACAAAGGCGCCCGTCTTGCCGCTGCCGGTGCGCGACTGCACCAGCAAGTCCCGCCCGGCCAACACATAGGGGATGGCGCGGGATTGCACCGGCGTCAAATCCGTCCAGCCGGCGCGGGCCATGGCCTGCCGCCAGCTTTCGGGTAGGTCGGCAGCCGTGAGCACCGGCAAAGCGTTGGCCGGTTCTTCAATTTGTATGTTTTCTGACGCGGCGGGTGTGTCGGGCACAGCCGTTGGCGTCATATCGTCTTGATCCATTAATTGCTCCAAATATCAGGTTGTTGAGATTGAGAGATTGGCAGATCAGGAGATTGACAATCTCCCAATCGGTCACAGGTGATGATACCGGTTTGCCCTTTAGCCCGCAACCATCAATGAAAACAGGGCGGGGACGAACGCGGATGACGCGGATTTAGTGTGTGGATTATTTGCTGCTGTGCTAAATGTCAGGGGATTTGCAGCAAGGCTGTGTCCCTTGTCCCATCCTCTTGCTGCACGATTACACTCAGGTATGTGCCGTCTTAAGACCATTGGGGGTTGGTGAGCCGCTCGCCGCCAGCGGTTGCCAGCGGGTAAGCGGTGTTGGCGCGGGTGTCAAAGATGGCGAGGCTACCGGTGGGGTGCTGGTAAACAAAGCGGCTGCTATCTGGCGACCAGAGCGGGGTAAAGGGTACGGGCCGTCAGCGGCGGCAAAAATTCACCGGTTTCCAGGTCATATAGCATCAGTTCAGGAGTGGGGGAGTAGAAAGTGAGGGTACGGCCGTGTCACCGCCACCGTTACCCCTTCACCGGTCAGAGTTTGGGGGGATAGTGTGGGGTCGGGTACGGCCGTGCAGCCAACCAACCCCACACCAATCAAGACAAGAAGCGAGAAAATTCGCCTGGTAGCCATATCTCTCCCTTCTTTAATCCAACCGGTTATACTCCTCTGGTTCCACGTCCGACACTTTCGCCAGAGCAGCTTCATACTTTTCCCGGCTGCCACGTTTAGCACGCTCTTCCAGGTAACTCTCAGTTGCCAGAGCCGAAAGTTTCTCGGCCACAGCCAGCGTAATCAATTGATTAACCGAAATACCTTCAGTTTTAGCCACTTCACGCGCCATTTTGTGCAGGTAATCAGGGATTCTCAAACGCAAAGTTGCCATTTCTCATGTCCTGGTTTGCCGAAGAAAATTGTATGTGCTACTAAAATAGGCGTCAAGGATTACTTCACTACCCCAGCAATTCTCAATTCACCAAGAGTCAGCGATTAAAATCGCGCCTACAGAGAGCAAAGCCTACCCTTCAACAGGTTCAGGGCAGGCTCTGCGTGGGCTAGTCACCAGTCGGCGCAGGCCGACTTTGCCTTTTGTAGGTGCAGATTTATCTGCCGCCGCCAGCCAAATTGAGAATTGCTGATTGAGAATTGCTGTCACTACCCCGGCCTGACAAAATGGAAGATAATGGTTTTGGTTTGTAGTGGGCACTTTAGTGCCTTCGGTGGGCGATAAATCGCCTACTACAAACGGAACGGAACGAAACGAAACGAAATGGGAGAGATGATGAAGAAGAAATGGTTTGTTGTAATGGGGATGGTGGTGTCAACGGCCGTAGCCATCATCACCACCACCCGCGCCCAAACAGAACCCATCCCCTACCAGGATGTTACCGCCGCGGCCGGCATCAACAGCCCCCGCGCTCGTACCGACGGCGAAAAAGTGACCGGGCAGGCGTGGGGCGATTATGATCAGGACGGCTGGCTCGACCTCTACGTTACCGATACGGACGGCCCCAATACCCTTTACCGCAACAATGGTGACGGCACCTTGGCCGTGTCGCCCCTGAATGCGCAGGTCGCTTTGCCGGACGCGGAAAGCGCCGGTGCGATTTTTGCCGACTATGACAATGACGGCTGGCCCGATTTGCTGGTGCTGAATTGGGGGCCAAACGTCTTCTTTCGCAATGAGCAGGGGCAGGGGTTTGTGGATGTCACGGCCGTAGCCGGCATAGCAGGCAACGAAAACAGCAAAACGGCCGCCTGGGGTGACTTCAACGGCGATGGTTACGTGGATTTGTACATCGCTAACTGGGCCTGTGATCCCCGCTGTGGCCGTTCTATTGAGGGAGAAAAAGACGCTTTCTACCGCAATAACCGGGACGGCACATTCACTGATGTCACCAACCTGCTACCCGGCGGCAAGACACGCGGCGCCGGTTTTGTCGCCAGCTTCGTGGACTTCGACAATGACGGCGACCTGGACATTTACCTGGTGAATGACGAATTCATCAACCCGGTGGGCAACGCCCTCTGGCGCAACGACGGGCCGTACTGCCTGGGTTGGTGTTTCACCGAAATCTCCGCCGCAGCAGGCGCAGACACGCGGGTGATGGGCATGGGGCTGGCGACCGGCGACTATGACAACGATGGCGACCTGGATTTTTATTTCTCTAATGCCGGGCCGATGACGCTGCTGCAAAACCAGGGGAATGGCGCGTTTGGCGACACGGCTGAGAGCGCCGGGGTGCAATATCCACAAGGGGTTGGCTGGGGGGCGGTCTTCCTAGACTATGATAACGATGGCTGGCAAGACCTGTATCTGAGCATTATGGAGGGGGTGGCGGGTGGCAGCCCGGCCAATCCGCTTTTCCACAATAATGGCGATGGCACATTTACCAACCTGGGTGAATCCTCCGGCGCGGCTAATCCGGGGCGCACCATTGGCGTGGCGGCGGCCGATTATGACCAGGATGGCTGGGTTGATCTGGTGATCGGCAATTATGACGAGGGATACCATCTCTACCGCAACACGATGGGCAGCCAATCGGCGTACAACTGGCTGACGTTGAAACTGGTGGGCAGCGGCTATGTGAACCGGGATGCGCTGGGGGCGCGGGTGATGGTGACGGACAGCAACGGCCGTGCCCAACTCCAGGAAGTGAAAAATGGCTCCAGCCTGGGGTCGGGGGATTGGCTGGATGTGCACTTTGGCCTGGGCACGGCCGTACTGGACAAAGTGCAAATTACCTGGCCGGACGGACAGGTGCAGGTATTGGATGACCTGGCTATCAACCGGCGCCACACCATTACCTATCAGCCCAAGCCCCTGGTCACCATGCCTATGCCAGAAGATGAGAGGATGCCGACGCCCGTCAAAGCTACCTGGCTGTTCTGGCTGTTAGTAATAGCTGGGGCGGTGTTACTATTGTTGTTTGCAAGTAAGCGGAGAAAGGTATGAACGGCCATTACCATGTGAACGGCCGTCAATTAGCCCTTACGGCCGCCGTTACTATTTTCATCACGCTGGTTGCCTGTACCCACTCCCCCGCCGCTGCCCCTCTCATTCCTGTTATACCTGCAATGACCGGTACGGCCGTGCCCTCTGCCACCGCCACACCCAAAAACCCTTTCACGTCAACACCTGAACACCATGTTACCCCCACACCTGAACGCCAGATCGCGATAACCTCTGAACCCCTGAACACTCCCACACCTGGCTTACAAAATCCACTTGATGAAAAGATGTCTCAGGTAGCGCGGATGGCCGGAGTCAGTTACCGCCTGCTTGACCGGAGCAATACCGGCGTATGGCGGTATGACGATGGCGTTTTTGTGTATCCAATTGCCCTGGAAGTGGCCGGGAACACCGCTTATTTGTTAGACGGTGGCCGGGTGTTGCTCTTTGATCTGGCGCAGCCCACATCGCCGGTGCTTTTACTCTCCCCTGGTGATCTGGTAGAGGGTGTGATGGTTATCGAACCACTCGACCTGGCGCTGACAGCCGATGCCCTCCTGGCGCTGGATCGCGCCGGTGATGTCTATCGTTATGACCTGGCAACCCAAACCTGGTCGCTGACGCGACATGACCGGCCGATTGGCGACATGTCCAGCCACTATTATGTGGCTCTGGACGACTATGTGCTGGTGGAGCCAAGCTATAACGTTGCCATGCAATTTGGCCCTGACCGCCCCGACCGCTTCTGGGTGCTGCCCGATGGGATGCGCCCGGTGGATGTGAGCGCCTGGTTGACGCAAACGGCCGTCCTGCTGCAAGACGCCGCCACTCTCACCGCTACTGTGCGGCTTTATGCCAATACCGCCCATGTTGAGACCTTCCAACCAACGGTAGCGATGCGCCAGCCGCGCCAGGTGGTGATGACGGACACGGCCGTGTATGTGTTGGATAGTGCCGGACGCCGCCTGCTCACTCTGCACCCCGACACAGGCGCATTACTGGCCGTCACCCAACTGCCGCCGGTCAGCACGTTGGCGGTGGATGGCAAACGGCTTATTCTGGCCGGGCAGAACCAGCTTTATTTTGTGGATGCGCCGGAGCGATGGGTGGGTATCCCTGGTGGGCCGGTTTTTGTGGGGAGTGCGCCACACGACACGGCCGTGTGGTCAAACCTCGGCCCTTTCCTCATCCCCGTGCCGGGCAGCCAGGCCGGCCTGCGCGATTTGCAGCTGCCGGGCGCGCCGCGCCATTACCGGCTGGGGGTGCATGAAGGGGTGGACTTTTACTGGGCGGCGGGCACACCCGTGCTGGCGGTGGCCGATGGCGTGGTGATTCGGGCCACGCATGACTATGAACAGCCGGATGAAACCGTTTTTGGCCGTTGGTGGCAGAAGATACGGGAGGAAGGCGCTTCCACGGCCGAAGCGCTGGACTTTTACCGGGGGATGCAGGTGTGGATCGAACACCCGGATGGCACAGTGGCGCGGTATGTTCATTTGAGTGGAATTGAAGAAGAGGTGGTGGTGGGTACGGCCGTGACCGCCGGGCAGCGTATTGGTCTGGTGGGCAACACCGGCTCCCCCCTCTCCGTATCCAGCGCCACCGAAGACGCCCATCTCCACTTTGAACTGTGGCTAAACGGCCACTACCTGGGCCAGTTCCTTCGCCCGGTGGAGGTGCGGGAGTTGGTCGCGGCGTTGTTTCGTAATCCGTGATGCGTGACGAGTGACGAGTGATTTCACTTGTCACGCATCACGCATCATCGCCCCAACGCATGATACTCCCGGTTCGGCAGCATCCCCGTGGCCGAGGCCAGACGGTTGGTGAAATTATACATGGCGGCAATTTCGGCAATGTCAAAGATGGCCTCGTCGGAGAAACCGGCGCGGCGCAGGTTTTCAATGTCCGCCTCGCTGCACTCCACCGGGTTATTGGTGATTTTGACGGCATAGTCCAGCATCGCCAGGTTCTTGGCGTCCAATCCGGCGCGGCGATAATCAAAGGTAATGCGGTCGCCGAGGATGGGGTCTTCCAGCGCAGCGCGCAGGTCAGCGCCGTGGCTGACCAGGCAGTAGAGGCAATGGTTTTGCGAGGAGACGACCACGCTGATCATCTCCCGCTGTGCCGGAGAAAGGTCAGACGGCCCTTGCATCAGTTCGCGGAAGTGGCTGAACCAGGGGCGAAAATGGGTGGGGCGCATGGTGTAGGCCACAAACACATTGGGCACAAAACCGATCTTTTCCCGTGCTTTGGCAAACAACTTTCGTAAATCTTCGTCCAGGTCCGCCTCGTCAGGAATAGCAAACCAGCAAATACGCTCTTGTTCGATAATCTCGCTCATCTATCAACCTCCAAATCAGTGGGTGAATGTGGCTGGCTTTATAACCCAAAGCCGCCAGGAAGCCAATAATCTCGGCAAGTCATCTCAGCCATCCGGAGCGCTTCTTCAGCCTGTGCTGGCCCATTTGCCTGCGCACCGGCCAATTCAGCCAGCTGGCCTCCCCCCTGCCCGGTAGACCCCCCGGCATAGCGTGATAAAATAAACCGGACACCGTACACCAAAACACAAAAGGACTCCGGCATGGCCATCAAAAAATCAGAACTCTATGCCTCCCTTTGGGCCTCCTGCGACGAACTGCGTGGCGGCATGGACGCCAGCTAATACAAAGATTATGTCCTTTTCATGCGCTTCATCAGAACTACAAAGCCTGTCGAGAGACCCGAAGGGTTTTTAACAACGATAGTTAAACTACCAGTGTGCAAAATCCTTCGGGTCTTAGTAGTTACTTTTATCAAATACCTCAGCGACAAATACACCGGCTTGGCTGACTTTGCCCCGTCCGTAGCCTTGATGGAAAAGTAACTATTCAGACCCTAAGAGCAGCAATTCTCAATTTACCAAGGGCCAGCGATTAAAATCGCGCCTACAGAGAGCAAAGCCCACCCTTCAACAGGTTCAGGGCAGGCTCTGCGTGGGCTGTATGCCAGTCGGCGAAGGCCGACTTTGCCTTTTGTAGGTGCAGATTTATCTGCCGCCGCAAGCCATATTTCGAATTGCTGCCCTAAGAGTTCATTTGAAAATTCCTGCTTGATAGAATTGTAAGGCGACCAAACCACACAATTCACAAGCAGGAGTAACCATTGTGACAAAAAACACATGCTTACACCAGTAATCTGACCGATTAGCAGTGGCAGCTTATTCAACCGTTGATACCTTTACAACACACAGACCCAGGCGCCATATCGTGGTGGATACTGTCGGTAATCTGCTGGAAGTGACCCTGGGCTTAAATACTTTCAGCTGTTGCCTCGTCACTGGGTCGTCGAACGCACATTTGCCTGGTTAGGACGGTATTGCCGCTTAAGCAAGGATTATGAGAAGTGTACGCGCAGCAGTGAGGGGATGATTTATCTCGCCTCGATTCACATCATGCTCAAACGCCTCGCTGCTGCTTAATTTTCAAATGACCTCTTACCGATTATCGCGTCGAGCCGCGCAAATCCAAATGGCAGGTTGAGCTGGCTATCAAAATTGCTGACAAATGACCCATGTTGTCATAGCTTAACTATGGGTGGTAACCGCCGTATCCCTTCCTGCCTCAACCAAAATCGCCGTCATCCTTTGCCTTCTGTGGGTGCAGATTTATCTGCCGCATCGGGGAATAGACGATTGCCCTGTGTTCCAGAAAGGCAAGTACGTCAGCTACGGCCGTGTCAGGTAAAATCCTGTAGCCACCTCACCTGATCAACCGGGCGAGTCTGGCAAAACGTGATTTTGGAGGATGATGATGACGACAACGAACTGTCCCAAATGTAATGGCGTAATGGATGAGGGGTGTGCTTCGGCTGATGATGAAATTCGACGCTATTTCCCAGACGGCACATTGACGTATGAGGAAACAAAAGAAGGATGTAGTAATTGAGTAATCGGGTAATTGCTCAATTACGCAATTACCCAATCTCCATTTGACGGCCGTGTCCTTGCACGTTATCATCCCCTCACATTAACAACCAAACCAGCTTAAGAACCTGTCAGGGGAAGCCCGGTGTGAATCCGGCACTGTCCCGCAACGGTAATGTAAGGATGAATTATGAATTATGAATTATGAAGGCCCTTCATAATTCATAATTCATAATTCATAATTCCTCTTAGTCCGACTGCCTGCCTGGTTCTTTTGCTCGCATGACCTTCGTGGACAAAGGGACAGCGGGCCACATGACCGTTTTTGATTCATCTGGCCCACCGTTTGGTGGGCTTTTTTTATTGGTGAACGTCTCCTGCCCCCTGTTCGAGTGTTTTGTTTATAGTCGGCGATTTATCGCCTTTTGACGGCAATAAATTGCCGACTACAAACATTTCCACAAACGGCCGTGCCCAAACACACTTTCAAGCAAGGAGATCGTTTCGTGAACAAAAAAGTATTTACTGTCTTGATGTTATTACTGCTGCTGGTCGCCTGTAGTGGGCAAGCGCCAACGGAGACAGCGGCAACGGCCACATCGCCAGCCGCACCGCCCACCGCAGGAGCCACTGATGTGCCAACGGCCGTGCCCACCACTGAACCGACCGCTGAACCAACGGCCGTGCCCACCGTGGAAATAGCCGCCCCTACCACCAACCTTACCGATGGCTGCGTGGAAACCTACACCGAAGGCGTAGATTACTTTCCCGAAAAAGCAGAAGTGACCCACAGCGATGGTTTCACCATTGAATACTTCAATAGCTACAAACGCCTCACCGTCAAATCGCCATATCCTGGCGCGGCGGAAGTGGCTACCTACGTGCTGGTGCAGTGCGGCGTGCCCGTACCCGCCGGTTTTGAAGGCGCCGTGATCATCGAAGTGCCGATTAACAGCCTGGTGGCCATGTCCACCACCTACCTGCCGCATCTGCCCACGCTGGATGCGGTGGACAGCCTGGTGGGGTTAGACAGCCTGGCCTTTGCCAGCACCCCGGAAATCCGCGCCCGCATTGACGCCGGGCAGGTGGCCGAAGTCGGTTTTGGGGCGCAGGTGAACGTGGAACAGGTGCTGGATTTAGACCCGGATGTGGTGATGACCTATGCCAGCGGCTCGGCCGATTTTGACGCCCAACCCAAACTGGAAGAAGCGGGCGTCACCGTCGTCGTCAACTCCGATTATCTGGATGCGAGCCCATTGGGGCAGGCGGAATGGGTGAAATTCCTGGCCGCGTTTTACAATCAGGAAGCGGCGGCGACAACCTGGTTTGATGGCGTGGTCGGGGAATATGAAGAACTGGCGGCGCTGGCGGCAACGGCCGTGACCCAACCCACCGTCCTCCTCAACACCCCCTACGAAGGCACCTGGTATATGGCCGGCGGCCAGAGTTATATTGCCCAGCTGCTGGCCGACGCCGGCGCGGCTTACCTCTGGGCCGATGACCCATCGGACACCACCCTGTTCCTTGATTTTGAGACCGTCTTTGACAAAGCGCAGGCAGCCGATTACTGGATCAACCTCGGTTTTGTGGCCTCGCTGGCCGATTTAGAAGCGACCGACAGCCGTTTTGCCGAATTTGCCGCCTTCCAAAACGGGAACGTTTATAACAATGACGCTCGGGTCAATGAATCCGGCGGCAACGACTACTACGAAGGCGGCGCGGCCCATCCCCACTGGGTCCTGGCCGACCTGATCAAAATTTTCCACCCGGAACTGCTGCCGGAGCATGAGTTTGTGTATTACCGGCTGCTAAAGTGAGCAGTTGGCAGTGAGCAGCAAGCAGTTGCCTGTTGCTCACTGCTCACCGCTCACTACTCACTGCTCACTGATATGACCGAAACCACCACCCTTCCCACCTGGCCGCGCCTGGGCATTCGCCCGGTGGTGGTGCTGTTGCTGCTGGTGGGGCTGGTGGGCGCATTTTTGCTCAGCCTGACGCTGGGGTCGGTCAAGATTCCGCTGCCGGACATCCTGACCATTCTGGCCGGCGGTCAACCGGCGCGGGTGACGTGGACGACCATTGTGTGGCAGTTTCGTTTGCCCAAGGCGCTCACGGCCGTACTCGCTGGCGCCGCTCTCTCCGTCAGTGGGTTGCAAATGCAAACGTTGTTTCGCAATCCGTTGGCCGGGCCGTCTGTGTTGGGCGTGAATGCCGGGGCCAGCCTGGGCGTGGCCCTGGTGGTGCTGGCCACGGGCGTGGTCGGGGCCAATTTGTTAGCCGGATTGGGCGTGCCGGGTGACTTTGGCATTGTGGTCGCTGCCAGTCTGGGGGCAGGGCTGGTACTGGGCCTGGTGCTGGCTTTTGCCCGCCGCGTGGAGACGATGACGCTGCTGATACTGGGGCTGTTGTTCAGTTATGGCGTCAGCGCGTTGGTGAGCATCTTGCTTTACTTCGCCATTCCCGAACGTATTCAGGCGTATATTTCCTGGACGTTTGGCAGCTTTGGCGGGGTGACGTGGAGCCAGATGCGGCTGATGCTGCCGCTGATTCTGGCCGGATTGTTATTGGCCGGGGCACTGGCAAAGTCGCTTAATGCCCTGTTGTTGGGCGAGAATTATGCGCAGACGATGGGGTTGGAGACGCGGCGGGTGCGCTGGTGGGTGGTGGTAAGTACGGCCGTACTCTCCGCCACCGTCACCGTCTTTTGCGGCCCCATCATCTTTCTGGATGTGGCCGTGCCCCACCTGTGCCGCGCCTTGTTTGGCACTTCTGATCATCGGATATTGATACCGGCCTGTATTCTCTTGGGGGCGACCATTGCGCTGCTTGCCGATCTGATTGCCCAACTGCCGGGCAGCCAACTGGTGTTGCCGCTCAATTCGGTGATGGCGCTTATTGGCGTGCCGGTGGTGATGTGGGTGATTTTGCGGCGGGGCGTAACGATGGCCGGCAGCGGATAGGGAACGAATAAACGGATAGTCAAACAGGCTATCCGTTTATTCGTTCCCTATCCGCTGCCCTGAGATGTGAATGATGAAATCAATTTTGCGAACTGAAAATCTGGCAATTGGGTATAAGAAGAACGGCGCAACTGGCGTAGTGGCTGAAGGTGTAAACACCTCCTTGCACAGTGGGGAATTGGTCTGCCTATTGGGGCCAAATGGGGCGGGTAAGTCTACGCTGTTGCGCACGGTGGCGGGGATGCAACGGCCGTTGCGTGGCACAGTCTTTCTGGGCGCTGCCAATATTCACAAATTAGACGCCCGCACGCTGGCCCGGCAAGTCAGCGTGGTGCTGACGGAGCGGGTGCAGGTGGGACTGTTGACGGCCTACGCGCTGGTGGCGTTGGGGCGGCATCCGTATACCAATTGGACGGGACAGTTGACGGCCAGTGATGAGGCGGTGGTGCAGGCGGCGCTGACGGCCGTGTCCGCCGCCCATTTAGCCCCCCGTTTTGTGCATGAACTCAGCGACGGCGAACGGCAAAAGGTGATGATCGCCCGCGCCCTGGCGCAGGAACCACAGGTAATGCTGCTGGATGAACCAACTGCCTTTCTGGACCTGCCGCGCCGGGTAGAGATTATGGGCATTTTACGCCGGTTGGCCCATGAACAAGAACGGGCCATTTTGCTATCTACCCATGACCTGGATCTGGCGCTGCGTATGGCCGATACCATCTGGCTGATGCCGGAGAATGGGCCGTTGCAGGTAGGCGCGCCGGAGGATTTGGTATTGAGCGGCGCGTTTGAACGCACTTTTTACAGCACTGGTGTTGCTTTTGATGCCCACACCGGTTCCTTTGCCATCCGGCAGTCGGAGGCGGGGCAGATTGATCTGGTGGGGGAGGGGTTGGCGGCGATATGGGCCAGGCGGGCGTTGGAGCGGGAAGGTTATCAAGTTCACCAGGGGCCGAATGGATCGGCGGTGCAGGTGCGAGTGCTGAATGGCGACACTGAATTGGCTGCGGGCCGTGCCCGCTGGCAGCTCACCCAAAATAGCCAGACCACCCAGGTAGACTCTATCCAGTCCCTCCTGGCTGAACTACATTCGTAGGGCGATTTGCCAAATCGCCCTATAATAGTTCGGCGATTTTTTCTTCGAGGATGGCCAGGGGTTTTCTCCAGTCTACGTTGAAGATGGATTTTTTCTCGTCCATCTGGACGGTGCGGCCAGCTTGTTTGTCTTCGATGGCCTGGTGATAGAGGTCTACCAGTTGTTGGGAGAGGGTAACGATGTCGAATTGAGCAGCTTTGACGGCCGTTGCCTCTTTCAGCCGCGCCTCCAATTCCTCATCCGCCAACACGCGCTCTATGGCTGTGGCCAGCGCCGCACTGTCGTTGGGTGTGAGCAGACCATTCACCTCGTGGTCAACGGCGTCTGAGGTGCCGGTGGCGTCTACGGCGACCACCGGCAGCCCGGCGGCCATCGCTTCCAGCGTCACCAATCCCTGCGTTTCGGTGACCGAGGCAAAACAGAAGAGATCGGCCGCTTTCAGGTATTTAGGCACATTGTCGAAGGGTACATTGCCCATAAACGTCACCCGGTCGGCAATGCCCAATTCGTCGGCCTGTTTCTCCAGGTCGCGGCGCGCCGGGCCATCCCCTAGCAGCACCAGCCGCACATCCGGCTGCCGGGCAAAGAGAATGGCGACGGCATCGAGCAGGGTGGGCCAGTTTTTCTCGTTGGCCAGGCGACCGACGGAGATGAGGATGGTGTCGTCGCCCCAGCCGAGTTGCTGGCGGAAGGCACGGCCGTCGGCAGCGGTGTACGGCCGTGTATCAATCCCCGTGGGAATCACCGTCAACCGGTCGTGGATGCCATACGTCGTCTCAATCATTTGTTTGATGCTGGGGCTGGGGGCGATGATATGCTGGCATTGTTTCAGATAGTCGGCAATCCAGCTTTCAATCACCCGCCGTCCGGTCTCTTCCGGCAGCCCCAAATAATGCCCATACTCCTGATAATAGGTGTGGTGGGTGAACACCAGCGGCAGCCCTAAATCACGAGCGTGGCGGGCCGCTTCTGTGCCCATCGGGGCGGGGTGGTGGGCGTGAATCACATCCAGCTTGAGCCGGGGCATCAGCCGGTCGGCAAAACGAGAGATAGGGATGGTGAGCGGGTACTTCTGGAAGGGAATTTCCAATGATGGATAGCGAAAGATAAACGGTTCAGGCTCTTCGTAATCATCCGCGCCCTGGGCAAAGACAAAGACGTTGTGCCCCAATTCCCCCTCCAATGCCTGCCGGAAGCTGTGGATGGAGCGGGTAATACCGTTGGTAAACGGCAGATACGTATTGGTAAACATGGCAATGTGCATTCGGTTCATGGTTATGCAATCCCGTGATGCGTGACCGGCGCAACCTCACGTGTCACGCATCACTCGTCTATTTCCGCACGACGTAGTTCCCCATCACGAGCGTATCCAGGTCGCTGTGGCCGAAAGTTTTCAGGGCGTTGGCGGGGGTGTTGACAATGGGTTCGCCGCGCAGGTTGAAGCTGGTGTTGATGAGGATGGGCACGGCCGTAGCCTGCCCAAACTGGTAAACCAGGTCGTAGTAGCGCGGGTTCCATTCGCGGCGCACACTTTGCAGCCGCCCGGTGCCCAGATGGTTGACGGCAGGCACCTGCTCGCCCGGCCCCTCCTGGAAGCGTTCGACGGTAAGCATGAAGGGGGCCATCTTGTTTTGCGCCGGATTCACCATGTCAAAATAATCGGCCACCGCCTCGGCAATAATGACCGGCGCAAAGGGACGGAATGGTTCGCGGAACTTGATCTTGGCGTTGATGATCTCTTTCATTTCGGCGCGGCGGGGGTCGGCGATGATGCTACGGCTGCCCAGGGCGCGCGGCCCCCATTCAAACCGCCCCTGGAACCAGGCAATCACTTTGCCTTGCAGGATGTCGGCGACGGCCGTTTCCGTCAACTTCGCCTCATTCGCAATCCGTTCATACCGGAAGCCGGTCTCCTTTATCGCCTGTTCAATGTTGGCGTCGCCATAGGCCGCGCCCCAATAATTATGCTCCTGCACAAAGCGGCGCGGCTGCCCCAACAGCACATGGTACACATACAGCGCTGCCCCCAACGCGCCGCCGCTATCCCCCGCCGCCGGTTGGATGAAGACATCGGTGAAGGGGGTTTCTTTGAGGATACGGCCGTTGGCCTTGCTGTTTAACCCTACCCCTCCGGCAATACACACATTCGCCAGCCCCGTCTGCTGGTGCAAGGAGCGCAGCAGCTTGAGCAGCGCTTCTTCTGTGACCAACTGGATGCTGGCGGCGATGTCGGCATAGTGCTGATTCTGTTTCACCTGCGGGTCGTTGGGGTCTACGCCAGGGTTGGTTTTGGTAGTGTAAAAGTCATCACTGTGGATGCGCGGCGGGCCAAAGAGGTCAATAAACTTCTGGTTGTAGGTGTTGGTGTGGGAATAATGGTAGCTAAAGTAATCCATATTCGTCCAAAAGCTGCCATCGTCATACACCTTGAAAATTTTGTCTATCTTGTCCAGGTAACGTGGCTCCCCATACGGCGACATGCCCATGACTTTGTATTCGCCGCTGTTAACATGAAAACCCAGGAAGGCGGTGAAGGCGGAGTAGAGCAGCCCCAACGAGTGGGGGAAGCGCTGCTCTTCGCTGAGGATGAGTGAATTTTGACCGGCGCCATTCCATACGGCCGTGCCCCTTCCCCGTGCCGTCGTCGTCCATTCGCCCACACCGTCAATGGTGAGTACGGCCGCTTCCATAAATGGCGAGGCAAAAAAGGCGCTGGCGGCATGGGACAGGTGATGGTCAATAAACAGGATTTTTTCCAGCGGCACGCCCACATGTTGCTGGATGTGGGTTTTTACCCACAACTTATCCCCCATCCAGGCAATCATCGCCTCGCCAAAAGCGCGCCAGGAGCGGGGAAAAGCGGAAAGCTGCGTCTTGAGAATGCGCTCAAATTTCAGCAGCGGTTTTTCGTAAAAGACCACATAGTCCAGGTCATGGGCGGTAATCCCGGCCGTTTGCAGACAAAAGCCAATGGCCTGGTGCGGGAAACCGGCATCATGTTTCTGGCGGCTAAAGCGTTCTTCTTCGGCGGCGGCTACCAGCAGCCCATCATGCAGCAGGGCGGCGGCGGCGTCGTGGTAAAAACAGGAGATTCCGAGGATGTACATTTATCCTTGTTCTTTTGCCGCTTCCAGCGTCTGGTCGGGGCTTTCTTTGGGGCGCCAGTTGGAATGGGGTGGTGGTTTTTTAATGGTTAAGGGGTCAGAGAGCAGGCGCATACCCAGGCCAAAGGGGGTGACGACGAGGAAATAAAAGAAGCCCATCAGCAACCGCCCCTGCACATTGCCCATACGCCCGGCAAAGTCATTCCAGCGTCGCCAGCCGCGTTTGAAGATGTTGGCGGACACGGCCGTGTCCGCTTCCTTCCTCTCCCGTGCATGTTTTGGCAGTTCCGAGGCCGGTAGCGTGTAAACATCCTGCTGCCCTGCCAGCCGCACCGCGCCCACCAGATAACCCACCACCAGGCCCAGGCCAATGGTTACGGCCAACAGCGGCAAACGGTCTACTTGTGGCCGTAGCCAGAACAAAACCAGCCATAACAGGGCCACAATGAGCAGGTCGAGTACGGCCGTAGAGTATTCCCGCCGGTTTGCCGCCAGCGTTATCCCAGAGGCATAACTAACCATTGTCAGTAAAATGAGAACGATGGCGCTTAGAAAGGTAAACATAGGCGTGGGGGGGATTGGAGATTGGAGATTAGTCCAATCTCCAATCTCAACACCTTAAAACAAGGTGTAGATAAACGGCGCAAAGGCTGGTGAAGCTGAGGCCAGGATCAATAGTGCGCCAAAGACGAGCAGCATCACAATCATCGGGATGAGCCACCACATCTTGCGTTTCCACAAGAAGCCAAACAACTCTTTCAATACGCCCGCGCGTGATTTGGTTGATTCAAGCATAAGATATTCCTCATTCCAATAGGGTGGAGCCTTCCACCTCACGGTTGTTTTGGGGAATTATAGCGAAGGTTGATGCCGGATGCAGATAATACCGTCTCTCATGGATTGTTCTTCAAGAAGGCGGCTGCGACTGCGGCTTTTTCGGCCAGACCCGGCTGGTCTAATTGATACCAGAAGGAGGCGTAAATTTCTATTTCCTGGGCGGCTTCGGGTATTTGGGCCAGCAAGGGATAGGCTTTTTCTGGTTGCCCCTGCCATACATAAGCATAAGCCAGGGATTTGATCACCCCACGATGCGTTGGGTCTTGAGCGTAGGCTTGTTGTAAATGGAAAACGGCCGTGTCTATATCCATTTCCCATAGCGCCAGCATACCCAACCGTTGGTGGGCGGTACGGTTGTGGTTGTCTAACTGCAACGCGCGATCCAGGTAAAGGCGTGCTGGCTCTAGCAGGGTCGTGTCATCTCCAAAACGCCAACGGTTGCTGGGCCAATCCGCAAAAAGGGCCAGGTCCATAGCGTGCGCCCCCCGGTAAGCGTACCAAGAGGCCGTTATTTGCCGCCGAAAACCAACCAGAATACCCGCCAGCAAGAGGAGGAGTACGGCCGTTACCCAGGCCATCCGTTTGTTAAAAAATAATGGCTTTTCTTTGTCTTTATGGTGCGAGACCAGCACGGCCATGGCCGGCGTAAAAAAGAGCAGCGGCGTTCCCAATCCGCCATACAAGCTGTCGTCTACCAGCCCATGAACCAAAATAACAACAAAACTGGACAATGTGGCCCAGCGGAGCCAGTAGACATCGCCATGTTTGGTGTTGTGGTGTGGGTACGGCCGTGAAAGGCTGCGGCGCAGCGCACCCACTATCAGCCATAGCAACCCGGCCCAAATGGCTAATAAACAGATCGCGCCCACCGGTCCCAATTCCAGCAGCACATCCAGGTAAAAATCGCTGTAATTCAGGTAAAAATTGGGGATCACAACCACATATTCAGCATATAAAGATGGGAAAGTGGCCAATCCGCTGCCCAGCCAGGTATAGTCTTGCGTTAGCCGCCAGGTTCCGTTGGCCAAAGCCAGCCTTTCGGCAATTGTCTGTCCGCCGGGCAGGTTTTGTGTCACTGCCAGCCAGACAGCGACGAACTCCATCAACACCAATATGGCTACCAGCCCACCATAGATGGCGCGGCGCGATAGTGGTCGGACCGCAACCAACCGGCTGGCAGCCAGCCACCCACTCAACGGCCAAAAGGCCCATACGCTCAATCCGGTGATCAAAGCCAGCCAGGCGCCAACTGACCGGGTAGCCAGCAGCCCCACCAGCGATAGAACCAGGCAAACGGCCGTTACCAGCGCCAACTGCTTTTTTTTGTCACGGCGGGCATAGAGCCACACCGCTACCGTATAGGGCAGCAGCAGGGCAATATGCCCGGCGATGACATTGGGGTGGGGCAGCAGCAGCGGCCAAAACAGGCGCAGCGCCAGCAGCCGGTTAAGCGGCGTAAAGAACTTCGCGGCAAAAGCCAGCCCCCCATGCCATAAATCTGCCGTTATAAAGAAGATGGTAAACCCGGCAGCTAGTGGGCCGCAGGCAGCAGCCACCCACAACGCATAACGGCGGGGCACGGCCGTGACCATATAATAAACGGCCACCGCGCCTGTCAGCATCCAGAACTTATCCAGCGCCAGCCAGCCGGAATAAGAGACCCCCAGACTAACAAACAGCGCCAGAAAAAACAGCAGCAGGAGAAAATCCAATGGCGTCCGGCGCAGCCGCATTTGCATCAGACCGGAACGTACTTTGTGCAAGGTGTGAGACCTGGAAATTGGCTTATCCCCTCTGCCACAAGTGACAGGCAGCAGGCGTAACCTGCCACCTGCCACTTGCAACCTGCCACCTGTTCTACTTCTTAGCTACTGCCATCTCCGCTGCCCGCAGTGTATTTTGCATGAGCATGGCAATGGTCATTGGCCCTACGCCACCCGGCACCGGCGTGATCGCCCCCGCCACTTCAATTGCCGATTCGTAGTGTACATCGCCCACCAGCCGGTAACCATTTTTAGCCGTAGGGTCGTCTACACGGTTAATGCCGACGTCTATCACGGCCGTGCCCGGCTTCAGCATATCCCCCGTAATCATCTCCGCCCGGCCAATCGCCGCCACCACAATGTCTGCCCGCTGCAAATGTTCCCGCAAATCGCGCGTGCGGCTGTGGCAAATCGTCACCGTCGCATCCGCTTTTTGCAGCAGCATCGCCATTGGCAGCCCCACGATGTTCGACCGGCCCACAATCACCGCTTCCGCCCCTCGCATTGTCACGCCCGCCTCCTCCAACAGCACCATGCAACCGGCCGGCGTACAGGGAATAAACAGCGGATCACGCCCCTTCATGGCTAACCGCCCAATGTTAACCGGATGAAAGCCATCCACATCCTTCGTCAGGTCAATTGAGTTCAAAATGGCCTCCTCGTCAATCTGTTTGGGCAGTGGCAGTTGCACCAGGATACCGTTAATCTCTGGGTTGGCGTTTAAGCCCGTTACCAATGCCTGCACATCAGCCTGCGATGCATCCGCCGGTAAATGATGCCCGGAGGAGCGAATGCCCAACGATTCACACATCTTCTGTTTGCTGCGTACATACGTCGCCGAGGCCGGGTCTTCTCCCACCAATACGGTTGCCAGTCCAGGTATATATCCATATTTCTCTTTGAGAGCGGCAACCCCTTCGGCCACTTGTTCTCGCACCTTTGCCGCGATCACTTTTCCATCAATGACTTGTGCCGACATACTGGCCTCTCCTTTTTCAAGACCCTGTGGTTTTTATGAACCGGCAGGGTTTGCGATCAACCATCTAAAAACAAAAAGGTCCCCTCATCATGTGGAGACCTTTACCAATTTCAAATTTCCGGGCATAACGGATTTATTTTGGCAAAATTTCTGTGCCTAAAAACTTGTCCAACCACACCCCAATGGCACAGGCAATTGCCAGCGAGGTGAAACCGGTATACCAGATACCAAACTGTTCCAGATTGGTTTCTGCAATGGTGATGACGATGAGCCAGGTAGCCAAAAAACCAACTGTTAATGATATGGCCACAAGTGCCAGCCGTTTAACCAACATAATTTAGAGCCTCCGTATTTGTTGTACAAGTCTTTGTGTTTTTTATCACAATAAAATGGCTGGTGCAACCCTTTAGCTGCTCTTGCCATTTTCCAATGCCTCCCGCACATGGCGGGTCAGGTCTTCCGGGGAGATGGGTTTTGTCAGGTAAACCGTTGCCCCCACCCGCAATCCCCGGTTAATGCTGCCCAAATCTGTTTTGGCGCTCAGCATAATAATGGGTAAAGTGGCTGTATCTAGGTCGTTTCGCAGCCTCTCACAGACGGCAAAACCATCCATCCCCGGCATCATCACATCCAACAAGATGACATCCGGGCGGTTTTTACGCACCTTGTCGAGGGCGTCAAAGCCATCTTCGGCTTCTGTGACGTTAAACCCGGCCCGGATCAGCATGAGACGCAGCAGGGTGCGGGCCATAGGCTCGTCATCAACAACCAGGACTGATTGGGTCAAAATAACTCCTCTGAAAATGGGACGCAGATTCACGCGGATAAGAAGTTAAAAGATGCGTCCTGTTTTCATTCATCACTTCACTGCGCTCAATGTAGGCTGTGGTGGGTTGCCGCCCAAGAAATCTCCTGAGAATTTACAGCTTTATTGGCCGCAACTTGTTTCCTTTTCCACAAAGAGCAGCACAGCATATTTTAATCTATTCTCATTTTCAGGCAATTTTGGGGTAGTGATGGCGGCACGATAACCGGTGAATTCATATTTCACTCTGGCAAGTGGTCATCGTGAAGCGGCAGGGTGATTTCCATCCCCTCTCTGGCTAAAATGGTTTTGGGAAAGATTTTGCGGGCTTTGATGATAATTTCATCCAGTTCGGTGTCGGTGAGGTCTGGCGAATAATGAAAAAGCGCCAGACAGCCCACCCGTGCTTCAATGGCTGCTTGTGCGGCTTCAATCCAGGAGCTATGGCCATATTCGCTGAATCGCTGCCGTTCTTCTAAGGAGCCAAAATGTGAGTCGTGAACCAATAAGTCTGCACCTTGTGCCAGTTCAAGCAAGTTTTGATCGAAGCTGCCGTCATAATGGCTCACATCGCTGCAATACACAAAAACGACGCCATTGCTCTCAATACGGAAACCTAGGCAGCCGCCAGGATGATTCAAATCGGCTACTGTCACTTTGGTGTCATCGCCAATAATGAGTGTTTCACCTTCACCGACTTCTTTCACGATCAAGTCTGCGGGTAATGAGTTATAGGAAAAAGGCAGATATGGCTCAATGAATTGCCCAGCCATGGTTTCTTCCAGTTGTTTACCTACTCGTTTTTTGCCGACGACGACGAAACGATTTTTACGCCCAAAAATGGGCGCAAAAAAGGGGAAACCCTGGATATGGTCCCAATGGGTGTGGCTGATGAGGATGCTGGCTGTAATACGCCCGGTGGCATTTTTGATTAGTTCCTTTCCCAGGTGACGAATGCCTGAGCCAGCATCAATGATGATGAGCTGCTTGTCGGCTGTCGTGATTTCTACACATGAGGTGTTGCCACCGTATTTGATGGTTTCTGGGCCTGGAGTTGGGATTGTCCCGCGCACTCCCCAAAATCGGATACGCAAGTTTCACCTCTTATTCTGATTTGTGCTTTTTGAAATGTTGGCTGCCAGTATATCAAACAATATGTAAAATTGATATACTTCGGTTGCTGGTTGTTAGCGGCTGGTAGCTGGTGGCTCGAACTAACTACCCGCACCCAGTGACCAGCAATACCTAGACAGAGGAGGCTTTCTTATGATGGCAAATCATCCGGTGATAGGTTGGGAGTCGGAGGGGCCTGTGCCTGAGGGTCATCAGTTTAATACGTATTTGCAGGCGCGTCACGGCCGTCTCCATCTTCACGACCTTGATCTCGCCAGCCTCTTTACCCAGGAGTCGCCCGCAGGCCAGGTGTTGCCCAGCCCGCTGGAGGTGGTCTATTTGCCCCTGATACGCCGGCAAATTACGACCATGAACCAGATGTTTGCGGATGTAATTGAAGAGGTGGGGTATGACGGCCGTTTCTACTACACCTATGCCTCTAAAGCCAACGCTGCCGAGGAAGTCATCCGCACTACCCTGGGCGCGGGCGCGCACCACGAAATGTCTTCAACGGTGGATGTGGATATTGTGCAGATCATGATCCGGCGCGGTCTGCTGCCGCCGGACCGCCTGATTGTGTGCAACGGTTTTAAGACGGCCGGGTCACAATATGCCGCCAACATTTTGCAACTACGCCAACTTCACCAGAACCTGATCCCGGTCATTGAAGATATGGGTGAATTATCGCCGCTGCTCACCTCTGGGCATCCGTTTGCGGTGGGCTTGCGCATGAAGAGTTACGGCCACCATGCCAGCGAAACGGAGATGCGGACGGCCAACTCCCGCTTTGGTTTGAGCCTGGACGACATCTGGAAGGCAGCCGATTACATCGCCACTGCGCCCAATCTGAAGCTGGTGATGTACCACAACATGGTAGGCAGCCAGATTACTGACCCGGAAGCGTTTGTGAACTGGCTGAAACCGGGCATTGAGGTGTATGCCCGGCTGCGGCAGCGTCATTCGTCGCTGCATATTTTTAATTTTGGCGGAGGGATGCCGGCGGCTATGACGCTGGATTTCCACTTTGATTATCACGACTTTGGCCGGCGGCTGTTGCGGGCGCTGCAAGAGACGTGCCGTCGGTATAATGTGCCCACGCCGGATGTAATGGGGGAGTACGGCCGTTATACCACCTCCGAACATGGCGCCCACCTCTTTTCCGTCATCACTGCCAAAGAGAACGGTTCCAAACTGCCCTGGTACATCATTGATGGCTCGATTATGAGTTCCTTTCCCGACAGTTGGGCACTGGGTGAACATTTCATCGTGTTACCACTCAATCATCTGGACAAACCATTCCAACAGGTGCAGCTAGGCGGCATCACCTGTGACAGCGACGATGTGTACCCACCCAAACCGAGCCAATCGCCGCTTTACCTGCCAGTGGAAACGGATGGGTTGATGCTCGGCTTTTTCAGTGTGGGTGCATATCAGGAGATGTTAGGCGGTGTGCGTGGCAGCAAACATTGCGTCTTGCCCGAAGCATATGAACTGGTGGTGGACCGTGTAGACGACGCCTACCAGTTCCAAATCCTGCACGGCCAAACCCCTGACGACGTCTTGCGTAATCTCGGCTATTAGATGTAACGTTGACAGTGATAGATAGACATGGTTGATTTTGAATGGGATCCGAATAAGGAAACTACCAATATACACAAGCATGGAGTTTCATTTAATGAAGCAGCAACCGTGTTTTGGGATGTTTTGTCTATGACTTATGACGATCCGGATCATTCGGTGGATGAAGATAGATACATCACAGTGGGGATTTCTGATCTTGCCAGATGGCTGCTCGTGTCGCATACTGATCGAGGAGATGCCATACGAATTATCAGTGCGCGTCCGTTAACACGCGCCGAGAGGAGATATTATGAACGAGAGAGACAACCTTGATCTGGAAGACGATTTACGTGAGGAATATGACCTTTCGCAATTAAGAGGCGGTGTAAGGGGTAAATATGCGCAGCGAGTCCGACAGGGTACAAATTTAGTGCTGTTAGCGCCGGACGTAGCCCCATTTTTCAAGAATGATGAAGCTGTTAATCAGGCGCTGAGGCTACTCATCCAACTGGCTAAAACTGAGGTGTCTGAATTGCAGCTTGCAATGGACCCTTGATTCATAATAGAGGCTTTGATGAATGCACAACTTCGCCGATGGTTGATTCCCACGTGGGGTAAGGAGGCGCGGGCGATTGCGCCGGGGCTGTACCATTACATGCGCGCCAGTGATGGGTTGTATACGCGCTTTCATTTGCGGGTGGAGCCGGATGGCCGTGGCTTGCTCCTGGCTAACGCTGCCGCTGCTGCCCGTCTTTCGCCTGCCGGCGTAGTGATGGCCAAAGGTTTGTTGGAAGAGCAAGAGGAGCGGGAGATTGTCACGGCCGTGCAGTCCCGTTTCAAAGGTGCATCCCCCGACGTGGTACAGGCTGATCTACAGCGCGTCGCCGGTATCATCCATACCCTGCTGGCCCCCGAAGACAATTACCCCATTTTCAACCTGGATGAACTGAACCCTACCGTTTTTGAATCCCAACTCTTTGCGCCGCTGGAAGTAAGCATCCCCCTGGCTGCGCCGGATCAACTCGTGCCCCTGCTTGACCGGCTGTGGCAGATCGGTATTCCGCACGTCACCTTTTTAGCGCCGGAAAATCCCGACCTGGCCTATCTGGTGCAGGCGGTGGAGCGGGCCGAAGACCTGGGCATGATTGCCGGGGTGCGCAGCCGCGTCACCGACCTGGCCCAGGGCAAACTGCTGCGCGACGTGGCCCAGGCCGGCGTTGACCACATCACCGTCATCGTCGCCAGCATGAATGAAGAAACCCACGATACCCTGCTAGGTCGAGGCGACTACAGTTACGTCTTACCGATGTTGGCCGATATCCAGGCCAACGAGGTATATCCCATGGTGGAAATTCCCCTGGTGGAAAGCACACTGCCAGACCTGGGTGAAACGCTGGCGGCACTGCAAACGCGCGGCGTCTATACCTTTTCCTTTTTTGCCATTGTCGCCCCGGATGGCCTGGATGATGAGGTGCGGGCCGGGGCGTTACCGGCCCAGGCTATGCCGCAAACGGCCGATTGGATTGAGGAAACGGCCGATCAACTCAATGTCCGTTTCCTGTGGCAGCCGCCGGTGCAGCGTGACCCCCGCCAGCCGCTGGTAGCGCAGGTGCTACAGGGGCCGCGTTGCTCTGGGGATGTGGCCGCGCGTATTGAAGTCAATGGGGATGTGATCCCGCCGCGTGGCCCGCACCAGTCGGCCGGGAATGTGTTCCGCGATGAGTGGCAAACCATCTGGCAGCATGATGCTTTTACCCGTTACCGGGAGCGGATAGCCGCCCCGACCCGCTGCCCGGACTGCCCC
>JABFFZ010000025.1 GCA_013112725.1 Chloroflexota bacterium | reverse complement strand
AGCCGACTTGCGTATACCATGGCTCTGTTCAACATCTTGGTGCAATGGGATGGCATTCAGGTTGATGAAGATGGTTGTGTGCATTTTTCCATCGCCGAGTTCAGCCTATGAACTAGCACCAAAGGTTACCAGTTCAACTTGAAACTTTGCAGGCCAAAAACCTGTCAGGTCTCTTGAGGGACTGAACACTTACGTTTTGAATCAGGAGAATCAACATGCGAATGAGTCAATTGATGAACCAAACCTTGCGGGAAGCGCCGGCGGGCGCGGAAGTGGAAGGGTACCGGCTGCTGCTGCGCGCCGGTTTTGTGCGGCAGCAGGCCGCCGGAATTTTCAGCTATCTCCATCTGGGCTACCGCACGTTGCAAAAGCTGGAAGCCATCATGCGCCAGGAGATTGATGCCTTGGGCGGGCAAGAAATGCTCATGCCGTTGGTACACCCCGCCACCGTCTGGCAGGAAAGCAAGCGGTGGTATGAGATTGATGACGAGATGGGGCGCTTTCAAGACAAAAACGGCCGTGACATGGTTCTCGCCCTCAGCCATGAAGAGATTGTCACCGACCTGGCCCGCCGCGAAATCCAAAGCTACCGGCAGTTGCCACGCCTGGTCTACCACATCCAGTTGAAATGGCGCGATGATCCCCGCCCGCGTGCCGGCCTCATCCGCGCCCGCGAATTTACCATGCTGGACAGCTACACGCTGGATGCAGACGACGCCGGGCTGGACAAACAGTATTGGGCGCATTACGAAGCGTATTTCCGCATTTACGGCCGTTGCGCCCTGCCTGTCATCGCCGTGGAATCAGACGTAGGTATGATGGGTGGTACGCTGGCCCACGAATATATGTACCTGACGCCAATTGGCGAAGACACCCTGCTGCTGTGTACAGTCTGCGAGTACAAAGCCAACCGCCAGATCGCCACATGCCGCAAAACGGCCGTGCCCGATGAACCGATACTGCCGGTAGAAAAAGTAGCCACGCCGGAAGCCAAAACGATTGAAGCGTTGGCGCAATTTCTGGGTGTGCCTAAATCCAAAACAGCTAAAGCGGTGTTTATGACTGCCACCGTCAAAGAAGGGCAGGCCAAAAGCGAAAAGCTGATCTTTGCCATTGTGCGCGGCGACATGGAATTGAACGAGACAAAGCTGGCAAACGCGATCAGGGCGCAGGCGCTACGGCCGTCTACCGAAGATGAAATCCGGGCGGTGGGCGCTGTGCCGGGGTATGCCTCCCCCATCGGGCTGGGTGGCATCATGGTGGTGGTGGATGACGCCGCTGCTGCTGCGCCGAACCTGGTAGCCGGCGCCAATGAAGCCGGGTATCACCTGAAAAATGTGAATCACGGCCGTGACTATACCGCCGACATCATCACCGATATTGCTGCCGCCGCCGCTGGCGACGCCTGCCCGCACTGTGGTGAACGGCTGACGGCCGTGCGCGGCGTAGAAGTGGGCAACATTTTCAAATTGGGCGCCCGTTACACCGAAACAATGGGCGCCACCTACCTGGATGAAAGTGGTGTTTCCCACCCCATCATCATGGGCAGCTATGGTTTGGGGGTGACGCGCGTGCTGGCCTGCCTGGCCGAACACCACCACGATGATCAAGGACTTGTCTGGCCTATCAGTGTCGCCCCCTATCAGGTACATCTGGTCATGCTGCGCGGGGGTGAGGAAACGGCCGTGACTCTCTATCACCAGCTACAACAGGTGGGCATTGAGGTGCTGTACGACGACCGCGACGAATCACCAGGCGTCAAATTCAACGATGCCGACCTGATTGGCCTGCCCATTCGCCTGACGATAAGCAGCCGCTCCCTACAAAATGGCGGTGTGGAATGCAAACTCCGTCGCGCCGCCGGGCGCACCATCATCCCCCTGGTAGATACCATCCCCCAGGTTCAGGCGATGATTGCCGGGTTGATGGAAGAGGTAATTGAGTAACCAAGTAATTGGGTAATTAGGTAATTGGGCCAATTACCCAATTACGTTAATAAAGGCAAAGAAGCCGCCTGTATCCAGTTTCAATGAAAGTTAGTTGGGTATCATTCACTCCTGACAGCGCCCGTTTGCGCTGATTTTTTCGCTTGACTATAATTTCAACTACCTTATAGGAGAAACAGACACATGGCTCTTACTGAGTCTAACACCCAACTATCCCCCACCATACCGGACATCTCCACCAGCAATGAAATACGGCAGCCAGCCGGGGTGGTCGTGCGGGAAATCATCGAGACGCTGTTACTCACTTTTTTCATCTTCTGGCTGGTGAACAGCCTGGTGGGGCGGTATCGGATTGACGGCAGTAGCATGAATCCCACGTTGCAGCACGGCGAATATCTGCTCATCAATAACCTGTCATATTATCTGAACGAACCGCAGCGCGGGGACATCATCGTCTTCCATCACCCCAACAGTGAACTAAACCTGATCAAGCGTGTGATTGGTTTGCCGGGAGACCAGATTGAAATATCTGACCAGCATGTTAAGGTAAATGGCGTCATTTTGGATGAGCCATATATTCAGGCAGAACCCACATACAGCGGCAACTGGACGGTGCCAGAAGGGGAGTATTTTGTCCTGGGCGACAACCGGAACAGTTCCAGCGACTCACATAGCTGGCAATATCTACCCAAAGAGAACATTATTGGTAAGGCGATTTTCATTTACTATCCATTTACCGATTGGGGGTGGGTGCCACATTTTACGCACCCGATTGAATAGAGAGTGGCGCCGAGTGCTGGGGGATAGCACTCAGCGCAAACAAAATAATGGGCTACCGGCGCGAGGAGATTGAACAGATGGTACGGCAGGTGGTTGCCCGCACAGTGGGGCAATTGCCGTTGACATCAGCCAGTGGGCAGGTAAACGGCCGTACCACCCCCCCTCCTGCCCGCCCCATCATAGATGCCAACGCCATCCGCCAACTTCCCGCCCATTCCACCCATACTGTGCCCTCCGGCAGCCTGATCACCCCCCTGGCCCGCGAAGCCGCCCTGGAGAGAGGAATTCAACTTGAAATCCAAAGTCCAAAGCAAGAAGTCCGAAGCCCGATTCCCGACCACCGACCACTGACCACCGATAACCGCACGGTGGCTTTGGGCGCGGATCACGGCGGCTACCAGTTGAAAGAACAACTTAAAGAGATGTTGGCAAAGGCCGGCTACACGGTAATTGATTGTGGCGCGCACAGCAGCGAGGCGGTAGATTACCCGGATTATGCCTATGCGGTGGCGCAGTTGGTGGCCAACGGCCGTGCCTGGCGCGGCATTATGATTGACGGCGCGGGCATTGGCAGCTGCATGGCGGCCAACAAGGTTCCAGGCGTGCGGGCGGCGATGTGTTATGATCAGGCAACGGCCGTGAACAGCCGTGAACACAACGACGCCAACGTGCTGACGTTAGGCGCCGGCCTCATTGGCCCCGCCCTGGCTAACCAGATTGTCACCACCTGGCTCAACACCGAATTCGGCGGCGGCCGTCACGCCCGCCGCGTAGACAAGATAGACGCAATTGGTAAACGATTTATACATAATCCGTAATCTGTGACCCGTAACTCGACATCGGCTTACGGCTTACGGATTACGCTTTACGGATTACGGTTTACGACATGGTAAACCAGGCGACTTTAGAACGGCTCATCGAAGAGATCACCCATGAAGTGTGGCTGCGGCTGAACCAGATGGAGGGTGGAGGTACGGCCGTACCCCCCACCGGCTGCAACTGCCAAGATGGCTCTTGCGCCCAACACTGCACCGATAAAGTCCGGCAGGTCATGCAGGCCGGCGCCACCCGCCTCACCGCCAGCCTGGGCACCCACCCCACTGACCAGGCCATCAGCCACACCATTGACCACACCCTGCTCAAAGCAGACGCCTCCCAGGAGCAAATTGCCCAACTTTGTTACGAAGCCCGCAAATACCAATTCGCCTCCGTTTGCGTGAATCCCACAAATGTGAAACTATCTGCCCAACTGCTTAAGGACAGCAGCGTCAAAGTTTGCACCGTCGTTGGCTTTCCGCTGGGGGCTACACCAAGCGCCGTCAAAGCATATGAAACCCAACAAGCCATCCGCGACGGCGCAACTGAAATTGATATGGTGATCAACATTGGCGCACTCAAGTCACAAGATTACCGCCTGGTGTTGGAAGACATTGGCGCAGTTGTTCGCACCGCCCATGCCGGCAACGCCCTGGTCAAAGTGATCATCGAAGCTGCCCTGCTCACCGACGAAGAAAAAGTGATTGCCTGCCAGCTTGCCAAAACGGCCGGGGCCGATTTTGTCAAGACCTCCACCGGCTTTGGCCCTGGCGGGGCCACCGTGCCGGACGTAGCCCTGATGCGCCGGGTGGTCGGCGTGGAGATGGGCGTTAAAGCAGCCGGTGGTGTTGGCTCTTACCAGGATGCCCAGGCTATGATTGCCGCCGGCGCTACCCGCATTGGCGCCAGCGCCGGTGTGCGCATTGTGCGCGAAGCAGCCGGTGAAACTGTCACCACCGCCAAAACGAACTATTGAACCAAACCTGACAGGTCTTAGTAGACCTGTCAGGTTTTAAGGAAAAGGGAAAAGCATGAAATGTCATCACTGCCGCATCGGCCATCTTCACAGCACCAAAATGCCGTTCATTACCTTTCTGGACGAACAGATGTTGGTAGTGCCTGATGTGTCTGCTTATCGCTGTGATATGTGCGGCGATGTGTTGTTTAACGAAGGTTTCCTGGAACAATTGCAATACTTGCTTGACCAATTGACCGAAGCAGAATATCCACCAGAAACGGCCGAATGGCTGGCGCTGAATGAGCAGTTGGGCCACTGGCAGCCCGGTGACAGGATGAGTTAACCATGTCTGTTGATTTACGCAGTTACGTTTTTTTAGACAGTTTGCAGCCACAACATGCGGCGTTCCTGGGTACGGTAGCGCGTGGCTTTTTGCCCCTGCCCGGTGATGCTTCCCTGTGGATCGAGATTTCGCCCGGCATTGAAATCAACCGTATTACCGACATCGCCCTCAAAGCGGTGGGGGTACGGCCGGGCATGCAAATTGTGGAGCGCTTGTATGGTTTGCTGGAGGTGCATTCATCCAGCCAGGCCGATGTGCGCGCCGCCGGGGTGGCCATTCTGGACGCACTGGGGTTGAAAGAAGAAGACCGCCTGAAACCGAAAGTGGTCTCCAGCCAGATCATCCGCCATATTGATGCCCACCAGGTGCAGCTGATCAACCGGATGCGGCATGGGCACATGATTCTGGCCGGGCAAACGCTGTATGTGATGGAAGTAGCTCCGGCGGCTTATGCGGCGCTGGCCGCCAACGAAGCCGAAAAACGGGCCGACCTGAACATTTTGGAGGTGCAGGCCTTTGGCAGCTTTGGCCGGGTTTACCTGGGTGGTGAAGAACGCGATATTATGGCCGGGTATCAGGCGGCAATTACGGCCGTAGAAAGTGTCTCCGGCCGGGCGCAAGATGGGAGTAAACAGGAGTAATGATAGTAAGCAGTGGGCAGTGAGCAGTGAAAGGTTTACTGCCCACTGCTTACTGCGCACTGACTTAAGGAGGCATTTATGACAGAAGCATTAGGCATGATCGAGTGTCGCAGTTTTGCGGCCATGGTGGAAGCGTCCGACGCGATGGTAAAGGCGGCCCGCGTGGAACTGGTAGGCTACGAAAAGACCGGCGGCGGGTATGTCACGGCCGTTGTGCGTGGTGATGTGGCCGCCGTGAAAGCGGCTGTTGAGGCTGGCGCGCGCGGCGCTGAAAAAGTGGGCGAAGTGGTGGCCATCCATGTCATTCCTCGGCCACACCCCAATGTGGACCAGACCTTGCCATTGGGCCGGCAGGATGCCAGTGAGCAGTAAACAGTAAACAGCAAGCAGTGAAAGGTTTACTGCTTCCGCTTACTGCTAACTGCTTACTTTACAGTACAGAACCATGTATCTCGGCAAAGTCATAGGCACACTGGTGGCCACGCGCAAGGAAAGTTCGCTGGATGGGCTGAAGTTTCTGGTGGTGCGCCGCCTGAGCGTGGAAAATGAAGAAGAAAGCGGCTATGTGGTCGCCGCCGATGCCGTGGGCGCAGGCATCGGCGAAGTGGTCATGGTGGCCACCGGCAGTTCCGCCCGGCAAACGGTGATGACCGACAAACGGCCGTGTGATGCCGTCATTATGGCGATTGTGGACACCTGGGAAGTGGATGGTATGGAGAAATACCACAAAGAGTAGAGATTGGGAGACTAGGAGATTGGTTGACTTCAATCTCTTAATCTCTTAGTCTCTCAATCTCCACTTCTGCACCCCATGAAAGACGAAGAAATCCAGGCAATCATTGATCGGGTGATGGGCGAAGTGGGCACAGCGCCGCCTGTAGCAGTGGCGACACGGCCGTCTCCCCCACCACCATCTGCCAGCCACCAACCACCAGCCACCGGGCAGGACGGCATCTTCCCCACCCTGGATGAAGCCGTGGCCGCCGCCAAAATCGCCTTCCAACAACTCAACCAACTTCCCCTGGAAATCCGCAAACATATGGTGGCGCACATGCGCCAGGCCGGGCGCGAACATGCCCAGGTGTTGGCTGAAATGGCTCACAGCGAATCAGGCATGGGGCGGGTGGAAGACAAAGTCCTCAAAAACACTCTCAACGCCGACAAAACACAGGGAACGGAAGCATTGGAACCCACAGCCTGGAGCGGGGATGGCGGATTGACTCTAACGGAATGGGCGCCCTATGGATTGATTGGGGCGCTAACGCCCAGCACCAATCCCACCAGCACCGTCATTTGTAACGCCATCGCCATGGTCGCCGCCGGCAACGCAGTGGTGTTCAACGCCCACCCCAGTACCCAAAATTGCTCCAACCGGACAGTACAGATATTGAACCAGGCAATCCGGAAGGCAGGAGGTCCGGGGAATTTGCTCACGGCCGTCGCCCACCCCACCCTGGAAACCGCCACCGCCCTCATGCACCATAAAGACATCCGGTTGCTCACCGTGACCGGCGGCACGCCTGTGGTCCGCGCCGCCATGCAAAGCGGCAAACGGGCTGTCTGCGCCGGGCCGGGCAACCCGCCGGTGGTAGTGGACGAAACAGCCGATATTGAACAGGCCGGACGAGATATTGTCATTGGCGGCTCATTTGACAATAATATCGTTTGTACCACTGAAAAGGAGACATTTGCCGTAGCCGCGATTTGTGATGACCTGATCAACGTCATGACCCGTTACGGCGCGGTTAAAATCAATAGCTGGCAGTTCAACCGGCTATGGCAGGCGGTGACAGTGAATGATCGTGGCCCCCGGAAACCAGCTGATATGAACAAAGCCTTCATCGGTAAAAACGCTAGTGTCCTGCTGGCGGAAATTGGTATTTCCGCCGGGCCGGAAGTAAGGCAAATTGTAGTGGAAGTGGACCAAAATCATCCCGCGGTCTGGTCAGAGCAAATGATGCCCATTATGCCCGTGGTGCGGGTAGCCAATGCCGACGAAGGCATTGACCTGGCCGTGGCGGCAGAACATGGTTTCCGGCACACGGCCGTGATGCACTCTAAAAACCTGGATAACCTCAGCCGCATGGCCCGTGAGATGGATTGTAGTATTTTTGTGAAAAATGGACCGTGTCTGGCCGGGTTGGGCTACGGCGGCGAAGGCTTTTGCTCGTTTACCATTGCCAGCCCCACCGGCGAAGGGCTGACCGGCCCCCGCAGTTATAGCCGCCTGCGGCGCTGCACCCTGGTAGACTCGTTTCGGATTGTATAATTTCTCCTGCGCAGTAACGGGAGATTGCATCAGATCAAGGAGAAATAAATACAGATGAGTATTGGCGCACGCAATCTGATCAATCTTGACCTGTTTACAGATGCTTACCGGGTAACGGGCCGGGCGTTGGTGGGCACCGGTGGCATTCATGCCGAATTGGGCAATCCCAATTCCAAATTCCTGGAATTGCAAGATGCCTACATTTCGCGCATCCATGAACCGGGTATTATCATTGCCAACTACAAACTGGCCTCTTTCCGTAAGGACAATATCAACTTCATCGTTTTGAATGACCGGCGTGATGGTATACCGGTGGGTACACAGCACGGCCGTAGCGTTTTCACACGTGGCCGGCACATCCCCGCCTTTCTCACCGTGCCCTCCTTTGAAATTCAGGGCGAGGTCATCCACGAAGGAAAACCATCTGCTCGTGAAATTCTGGTACAATCCATGGGACGGTTTCAATTGATATTCGATGCCAAAGCATCCGCCTCAAGTGCGCCAGAGATTTCCTACAGCGGCGATCTGATTCTGGTGCAAAAAGAGCGCATTGGTATCTTCTGTTTGGACTTGAGTCAAACTCCATGAGCCGAGGAGAGGATTGAGTGGCCCGAATCTACGTGATTGACGACGATGAACAATTGCTACGCATGGTTGGCCTTATGCTGGAACGAGGCGGACATACTGTCACGCTTATTAGCAACCCGGTTGATGGACTGGAGCAGGTGCGTACAGACAAACCCGATTTATTGGTGCTGGATGTGATGATGCCCAATTTAAGTGGGCATGATATTTCCCGCGAAATTCGGGGCAATAAACACCTGGAAGATTTGCCCATTTTGGTTCTTACCGCCCGCTCGCAAGAAATTGACCGTACCACCGCCCTGAAAAGCGGTGCGGATGATTATCTGAGCAAACCCGTTACTTCACAGGAATTGATTGAACGGGTGGATGGTCTGTTGGCAAAAAAAGGAGGCCAGAAAAAGCAGGAAGAAGGGGTGGTGGTAACGTTATTTGGCTTTCGTGGCGGCACAGGCCGTACCACGCTGGCAGTGAATCTGGCAGCGGCGCTGCGCCGGGTAAGCCAACAAGAGGTGTGTCTGGTAGATTTATCGCCCACCGGCAGCCAGACGGTTATGCATATGCGGCTACAAGCCCGGTCTTCGTGGACCGAATTACCGGACAATCTAGACTGGACGGCGTTAAAAGAGCGGCTGGTCATTCACCCCTCTGGCCTACGGGTACTGGCAGCGCCGGCCAAACCAGTTTCGCCGATGTTGCCCTCGGAAGAAAATACCCGCACGATATTGGACATCTTACGGCATCAGATGGCATTTACGGTGATTGATGCGCCCAATGTGTTTTCACCGGCGTTTGTCACGGCCGTGTCCGCCGCCGATATGACGCTGCATGTAGTAACGCCAGAAGTGGTGTCAGTGCAAACGGCCGTGCAGCTCAACCGCCTCATTACCAAAGCGGGTATCACAGTCAAACGCAAATCGCACATATTGAACCAGCCAACTCCTGAATCCCAACTGCCCCAGGCAGCTGTCGAACGCGGGCTGAACACGAAGGTCTCATTTCTGATCGGCTACGACACCAACCAATCTCGCGCCATGTCACAAGGCGTTCCCCTGACCTTAACATCAGCCAAAAGCCCCTTACCCACCGTCATCAAACGCATGGCCGAAGCCATCTGGCAACGGGTGGCAACGCAGGGCTGATGAAGTATTTCAGTGTCAAGTGCCAAGTGAACCTGTAACCCTGACACACCTATGGATTTTCCCGCCTTGGCGTTACTCGAATTTAACAGCATTGCTACCGGCATTATGGCCGGAGATGCAATGGTAAAGCGCGCCCCGGTCAGCCGGATTCAAACGGGCACGGTGCAGCCAGGACATTACCTGGTACTGGTGGTGGGGGATGTGGCTCCGGTGCAAGAGGCGGTACATGCCGGCAAAGAAATCGGGCAGGCCGCCTTGCGCGACATGATATTTCTACCCAATGTACACCATGAGGTCGTGCGGGCGCTTGGCGGCGAACGGCAAGTGCAAGAGGCCGATGCGCTGGGGGTGGTGGAAACCCAAACGGTAGCCGCCGCCATTCACGCCGCCGATGCCGGCGTAAAAGGGGCCGAGGTATCGCTGTTGCAACTGCGGCTGGCGGATGGATTGGGCGGCAAAGGGTTGGTCTTGTTTACCGGATTGGTGGCCGATGTGGAAACGGCCGTAGCCCTGGGCACGGCCGTCGCCTCACCACATCTTTTACGCCAAGCCGTCATCCCCCAACTGCACCCGGAAATGTGGGACAATGTCAACCGGCACGGCCGTTTTGGCGGCCATTTCAGTTGGGAACCTGCTTAGTAGTTTGTAGTAGGCGATTTATCGCCGTCTGGGGGCGATAAATCGCCTACTACGAACAGTGAATCTTTCATGCAACTGGCAAAAGTGATTGGCACGGTGGTTGCCACCCAAAAATATGAAGGGCTGGAAGGGATCAAGTTCCTGATTGTGCAGCCACTGAGCAAACAGCAGCAGCCCAAAGGGGAGCCAGTCGTTGCCGCCGACGCCACTGCCCAGGCCGGCCCAGACACGCTGGTTTTTATCGTCGGCAGCCGCGAAGCCGCCCAGGCTCTGCCCAACACCTTTGTCCCGGTTGACCACGCGATTGTGGGCATTGTGGATGACGTGCAAGGAAGCAATTGAGTAATTGGATAATTGAGTAATTTCAACGTTCACTCAATTACCCAATTACCCAATTACCCAATTACCAACTATGTACATAGGTTTAGTCACCGGCACGGTCGTTGCCACCATCAAACATGAGGCGTTTCACGGCCGTAAACTGCTCATTGTGGATCAGCTGGACCCCGACGGGGAGCCAACCGGCGCGTATGACATTTGCGTGGACGTAGTACAGGCTGGCATAGGCGACCGGGTGCTGGTGATGGATGAAGGCAACGGCGCTCGCCAGATTTTGCAGCGCGCCGTCGCCCCCGTCCGCGCCGTCATCGTCGGCATCATAGACGATGTGGAATTTTAGTGTTCAAGTGTTTACGTGTTCATGTAAACACTTGAACACGTAAACACCTGACACCTATAATACCCCCCATGTTAGTTGCCACTTGTGTTATCAAATTGGAGTTGGACGGTGTTTTATCGTTGAAGGAAAAGCGCCAGATCGTCAAGTCTATCCTGGCGCGGCTGCCACATCATTTTAATGTAGCAGTGGCCGAGGTGGAGGCGCAGGATGTGTGGCAAACGGCCGTGATCGGCCTGGCTACCATTGGCACCGATGCCGCTTATTTGCATGGGTTGTTGGAAAAGGCAGTCGCCTGGATTGAACAGGCCCGCCCCGACATCCCCATTCGTGATTATGAAATTGAGATGCTCTAAAATGGAACAAACCAGCCTGGGGATGCGTATACCAGCCATGATCAAGGCATGGTGGATTGGGCAAATTGGAGATTGGAGATTGGCGATTGGAGATTGGGCAATCTCCAATCGCCAATCTCTTAAATCTCTCTGGCTCTTATTCTTGCTTCCCCTTTTATTTGTACTGCCTGCCCAGGCTCAGGATGAACCGGCGCCGCCGGCTGGTTTGACGCTGGCTGCCAGAGCCGGTTTTGATGGCCTGTATAAGGGAGAGTATTGGCTGCCGGTAGTGGTCAGCGTGGCCAACAGCGGCCCGGCCATTGAAGGTGAAGTGCGCGTCTACACGGGCGCCAATACCAACACCGAATTACGGTATCGCGCCCCCATCAGCCTGCCCACGCAATCGGACAAGCGGGTTACACTCTACATCCGTATGACCGGCGCGGCGTCTGTGGCGCTGGTGCAGTTGGCGGATGACGATGGGCAGGTCATTGCCCAAACCCGCACCAGCCAACTGGCGCGGGTGAGCGCCGATGGGCTGCTCTATGGCGTGGTCAGCCCGGACGCCGGTACATTTGATTTTCTAAGCCGGGTAGCCGGCAGCCGCAGCGACACGGCCGTCGCCTATCTATCCCTGGCCGACTTGCCTGACGCGCCGGTAGCCTGGAATGCGCTGGATGTCTTGGTGTTGAATGATACAGATACCACCCAGTTCACGGCCGATCAACTGCAGGCGCTGGAATCCTGGGTCAATACCGGGGGACAGTTGGTGGTGACGGGCGGGGCAAGCTGGCAAAAAACGGCCGTGCCCCTGGCCGATTGGCTGCCCATTTCCCTCACCGGCAGCGAGACGGTAAGCGACTTGCCCGGTCTGGCCGAACAAACGGGCGTCCCTTTCCGCGACCCCGGCCCGTATGTGGTCACCACCAGCAGCCTGGTACGCGGCGAACTGCTGTTCCACGAGGCTGGGCTGCCGCTCTTAGCCATGACCCCTTACGGCCGTGGCGCTGTCTATTTTCTGGCTTTAGACCCGCGGTTTGCCCCCCTGCTCGATTGGAGCGGCGCGCAAACCATGTTTGACGCCGTCGCCGGGCGTGTGCCGCCGCTTTCTCTGTGGGGCGCGCCCCCTTTTGAAGGATACGCGGCGCAAAACGCCATCACTCGTCTGCCCGATTTGAATTTGCCCTCCGTCTGGCAGTTAGCCCTGTTTCTATTGATTTATATTGCCGCCGTTGGCCCGCTGAATTATCTCGTTTTGAAGCGGTATAACCGGCTGGAACTGGCCTGGGTGACGCTGCCCACGCTCATTCTGGTTTTCACGGCCGTTACCTATTTCACCGGTTTTCAACTGCGCGGCCGCGAAGCCATCATCAACCAGATGGCGGTAGCCTACAGCCGGGCCGGCAGCCCGCAGGCGCAGGTTTACAGCCTGGTAGGGCTTTATTCACCCCGCCGCAGCACGTATGACGTCATTTTCCCGGCGGACACGCTGGCACGGCCGTTTTCAGGATTTAGCTTTAACCCCAACACCAATGCGGAAGCGATCACCTTTAGCAACGACAATTCGGTGGACGGCGTGCGGGTGGACGTGAGTGAAGTGCAAACGTTGCAGGCCCAAACCAACCGGCCGGCGCTGGCAATTGCCGGGGAAGGCACGCTTAACCGGCAGGGCACGGCAACCGTGCGCTTGCAGGTGGCCGTACAAAACAACAGCGCCCAGACCCTGGAAAGCGCGGTGTTATTGTTTAATGACACGGCCGTGCCCCTGGGCGACCTGACGCCGGGCGAAACGGAAAACGTCAATGAAATTGTCAGCAGCGGCGCTTCTTCCAGCCTGGGTTATGGCGGCCCGCTGACCAGACACGCCAATACGCTACTGGGCTATGATTATTACAGCAGCGCCAAACTGTATCCCCGCTACGATTTTATGCAGTCCTTAGAAGGGGAAAGTTTCAGCGGCGGCGCGTCTTTGAGCCTGCCCCGCAACAGCGCCGTGCTGGTGGGCTGGACGGAAATAGCCGCTATTGACATTGGATTGAGCCAGGAAATGCCTAAACAAACGGCCGTGACCCTGCACTTCATCGAAATTCCCCTCAGCCAAAACCTGACCGGCAACGGCGCCAACGAGGAACTGACGCTGCCCGCCTTTCTGCTCGATTGGAAACTGCTGCCGGACAACACCACAACCGGCAGCATGGTTACCCCGGCCTCTCTGGATCTGGGCATGATGGGCGCCCAGGCCGGTTTTGAATACACGCCCCCGCTGGAATTTCAACAAATACCCGTCACCGGCCTGACTCTCTTGTTGGAAAAAGAAAACTATTCTAGTTCCACACTACCGGAAGTAAACCTGTGGAATTGGCAGACGCAAACGTGGGAATTGCAGGAAGGCGTGAATTGGGGACGCACGGCCGTGGCCAACCCCACCGCCTACATTGGCCCGGCCAACGCCATCCGGTTACAGCTAGTCAGTAACGATCCAGGGTATCAGCGTTTGACGGCCGTATATCCTTTACTCACTGTTAAATCAGAAAACTAACCTGCTCGTAGTAGGCGATTTATCGCCTTTCTGCTTGCTGACGGCGATAAATCGCCTACTACAAACAGTATGTCTACTATCATCGAAATACAAGGACTCACCAAAAAATACGGCAGCCTGACCGCCCTCAATGACCTGACATTGACCATTGAGGAAGGTTCGGTGTTTGGCTTTATCGGCCCTAACGGCGCCGGCAAAACCACCACCATGCGCATCCTGACCACCCTGCTCAAACCAACGGGTGGCAAAGCGTGGGTAGCCGGCCATTCGGTGGCCGACGATCCGCGTGGCGTGCGCCGCGCCATCGGCTACATGCCTGACTTTTTCGGCGTGTATGACGATATGAAGGTGTGGGAATATCTGGACTTTTTCGCCGCCTGTTACAATGTGCCCAAAAGCGCCCGCATCGGCATGATTGATGATCTGCTCACCCTGGTAGACCTGAACCACAAAAAAGAGGCCTATGTGGAAACCCTCAGCCGGGGCATGAAACAACGCCTCTGCCTGGCGCGCACCCTGGCCCACGACCCGCAGGTATTAATTCTGGACGAACCCGCCAGCGGCCTGGACCCCCGCGCCCGCATTGAAATCCGCGAACTGCTGCGAGAACTGAAAAATATGGGCAAAACCATCTTCTTCTCCTCGCACATCCTCTCCGAAGTGGCCGACATCTGCACCGAAATTGCCATTCTAGAAGCGGGCAACCTGATCGCCCATGGCGACATGGAGGAGATGAAAAAGCAGCTGCGCGCCCACCGCCTGATTCAAGTGAAGATATTGGGCGACCTGGGGCCGCTGCAAGAACTCCTGCTGCAACATGAAGCCGTGCAAGGCATCACCCCCCCCGGCGAAGCGGATTTGCCCCATGATGTGGTGCAGTTTGACTTTGGCGGCAACGACGAAACCTTGAGCAACCTGTTGGCGCAGCTTATTGCCCAGGGCATTCGCGTGGTCTCTTTCCACGAAGAAACGGGCGATCTGGAAGATGTGTTTTTGCAGGTGACGCAGGGGATAGTAAATTGAGTAATTGGGTAATTGGGTAATTGGGTAATTGAGTAATTACCCAATTACCCAGTTGCCTCTTTTTTCCACGTGAAGAGTTGGTGGCGTTGGTACCGGAATCTGTCAGACAATCCCGTTTATTTACGGGAAAAGGGGCAGTGGGGCAAACCCAACCCCTTTTATGATAACCTGATCCGTTTTTCGCCTTTTGTGGTTTTGGGTGGTATCAGTCTGGGGTTTTGCACCGGCTTTAGCAACCCGGCTTTTTTTGGAAATAATGACGACCTGTTTGCAGTCTGGTGTTTGTTATGCTTGCCGGGTATATTGCTTTCGATGGTGACGATTTTTGGCTCACTGCTGGCCCCGGCGTTAACGGCGCCGATGATCAGTCTGGAACGGGACAAGGGCACATGGGATATTTTGTTGGTAACGCCGCAGCCGATGATGTCCATTTTGATGGCCAAGCTGTTGGGGGCATTGTCCCGGCTGCGCATCTGGCCGCTGCTGTTTGTGCTGAGTCTGTTTCAGGGATTGATCATGTTCTGTTCGTTGAGTTTAATGGATGGGCAAATGGCGGGCTGGGACTGGCTGTTGAGCATGGCCACCGTGACCCGGCCCTGGGTAGAGATATTGTTTGCGGCGTTTATGGGGCTGTTTTTGTCTACGGCCGTGCGCTCCGCAACAATGGCGGTAGCCGGGACGTATGCCCTGGTGGGTATCGTCAAACTGTTCAACAGCAGCCTGGTCTGGATGGGATTGTTCAGCCGCCAGTTCGAGGGTGGGCTCCCGGTTTTAGCGATGGGTGCGGTAGGGCCAACGGTCTTGTACACCCTGGCAATCGTAGGGCTGTGGGTGGGTATTTTTTATCAGGCAAAGAAAATGATTGGAGATTAGAGATTGGGGTAATCTCCAATCTCTAATCTCCAATCTCAGTAAAAGTATGACTGAACTAACAACCGAGCAACCACTCAAGAAAAAACGCTTCCGCAACCTGCGCGAAAACCCGGTGACGGTGAAAGAGCTGCGCAGCCGGATGCGGGGGCGGCGCGCCTTTGTGGTGCTGACCATTTACCTGTTGGTGATGGGCGCTTTTATCACCCTGGTCTATGCCGCTTATGCCAGCGCCAGCAGCGGCCCTTTTGGGCCAGACCCGCGTGAAGTGGGCAAGGTGGTCTTTGGCTGCGTGGTCGGCGTACAGGTATTTCTGGTCATCTTTGTGGGGCCGGCCTTTACCTCAGGCACCATTACGGGTGAAAAAGAGCGGCAAACATATGATCTGCTGCGCACCACCCTGCTTTCGGCCGAATCCTTTGTCACCGGTAAGTTGCTGTCGGCGTTGAGCTATGTGTTGCTGCTGGTACTGGCGGCCATTCCCTTGCAAAGCATCGCCTTTCTACTTGGCGGCGTGGTGCTAGAAGAGCTGATTATCTCCCAATTGGTCATCTTTACGGCCGCTCTCGCCTTTGCTTTGTGGGGGCTGTTTTGTTCCAGCGCCATGCGCTCCACGTTGGGGGCCAGCGTGATGACCTTTGCCGGGGCGCTGTTTGTCACCATTGGCACGCCGATGTTGGTGGGGCTGTTTGCCGCCACTCTGGCCCCCTTTATCGCTACATTGAGCACATCGTTTACCCGCACGATGGAAATCGCGCTGCAATACATTCTCATCTTCCTGGCCGCTACCAATTTACCGGCCACGCTAATCGTCAGTGAACTCTTTTTATTGCAGGAAGATGCGATCTTTTACTTCATGGGTTCGGCCGGCACATCGAGGTTCTGGCTGCCCACGCCCTGGCCCATTTTTATTCTGCTTTACTTATTGCTGGCCTGGGTTTTATACTGGTTAAGCGTGCGCAATGTGCGTAAGATAGCGAATAGATGATGATAATGAGATATTGGGATATTGAGGTTCAATATCCCAATATCCCAATACCTATGAACGCAGACTCCCCTTTCGACCAACTCGCCCACCAGCTTCACGCCTGGAACGGCCGTCGCCGCTTCCGGGATGCGTTGATCTGGCTGCCACGTGGGGTGCTGGTGGGTTTATTAGCGGCGGTGGTAGTGGCCGCGCTGGCCCGTTTCCGGCCGCTGCTGACGAACCAGGAAGTGGCCTATGTGGCACTGGCGCTGGCGGGTGTGGGCTTGCTGGCGGCAGGGGTCTGGCTCTTGTGGCAGCGCCACCCGCTGCCGGCGCAGGCCCGTTTTGCCGACCGGCAGTTTTTGTTGAAGGAGCGGGCGAGTACGGCCGTAGAAATCCACGATGGCGTCATCACTACCAGCCCCCTCATCGCCGCACAGCAACTAAACGATACGTTGACGGCCGTGCGCCAGGTAGATACCCACACCCTGCTCCCCTTCCGGCTGAACCGGCAGGATTGGCTGGTCATTTTGCTGGCGGTGGTGTTGTTGGTGACGGCCGTACTGCTGCCCAACCTGCAAGAAGCCGAACTGCTGCGCCAACGCGGCATTGACAAAGCCATTGCCGAGCAGATCAACCAATTAGAAGCCCTCAGCGAAGAAATCCGCCAGAACCCGCTGCTGACCGATGAGCAAAAAGAAGAACTGCTGGAACCGATCCAGCAGGCGCTAGAAGGGCTGGGCGAAGGCGGCCTCAGCCAGGAACAGGCCGTAGCCACTCTTTCTGAAGCCGAAGCCGAACTGCGTAGTCTGGCGGCCAACAACAGCGCCGAACAGTTGCGCCAACAGCTACAGCAGGCCGGTGAGCCGTTAGCCAACAACCCCAACAGCCAGTCACTCGGCCAATCGCTGCAAAACGGCAATCTGGCCCAGGCAGGGGCCGCCGCCACGCAACTGGCCGACCAACTGCCGGAACTTAGCCGCGAGGAGCAACTGGCCCTGGCCGAAGATTTAATGGCCACGGCGCAATCGCTGGTGGGCACGGATGATCAACTGGCCCAACAACTGGCGCAGGCAGCCGAGGCGCTCCAAAATGGGGACATCGCCGCCGCGCAGCAAGCCTTACGCGAAGCAGGCGCAACGTTGCAGCAGCGCGCCCAGGAAGCGGCTGCCGCACAGCAGGCCAACCAGGCCGCCAATGCCCTGGGTGAAGGGCGGCAGGCGGTGGCCCAGGCCGGCGGGCAACCGCCAAACCCGGACAACGTGTTGCCGCCGAATGACGGCCGTGCCGGGCCAAATGACAGCTTGGGCCAATCCCCGCAACCCGGCCCCGGACAAGGTAACGGGCAGGGACAAGGTCAGGGTCAGGGTGAAGGGCAAGGCCAGGGGCCAGGACAAGATGGCGGTCAGACAGGGGGGCAATTGGGTGGGCCAGGGCCGGGCGGCGGCCACGTGGAAAACGTCTACGTGCCGGAAATGCGCGACCTGAGCGGCTTTGCCGGCGTAGACATAGAACTGCCCGCGCAATGCCGCGTAAACCCGGCCGACTGCGGCGCGCTACTCAACGAAAGAGCCGCCGAATTTGGCAATGAAACCAGCATCGTGCCCTACACCCAGGTCTTCGGCGACTACCGCAACGCCGCCAACGAAGCTCTGCAAGACGATTACATTCCGCTTGGTTTGAAGGGTTATATTCGGGATTATTTTTCGTCTTTGGAGCCTTGAGATTAGAGATTAGAGATTAGAGATTAGAGATTAGAGATTAGAGATTAGAGATTAGAGATTAGAGATTGGAGATTAGAGATTGGAGATTAGAGATTGGAGATTAGAGATTGGAGATTGGAGATTGGAGATTGGAGATTGAAGGATGGCTACATCACTTGAAGATTTGAAAGTTTTGCAAAGTGCGGAAAGGATTGCGGATGATGTTTGGAAACGAGTAGTCGGATGGGAAGGATTTGCGAAAGATACGATTGGGAAACAATTGGTGACGGCCGTTGATTCTGTGGGAGCAAATATCGCAGAGGCTTACGGCCGTTTCCATTATGGTGAGAAAACAAGATTTCTATACTTTGCACGTGGCAGTTTGTTTGAAACAAAATACTGGCTAAATCGCAGCTATGCACGAAACCTCATTGAACAAAAACAGTTATATGCTTATGCTCTCCAATTAAGCGAGATTGGCCGCCAGATCAACGCCTTTGCTGGCAGTCTTAAGTCACAACAAAAGCAAGACAAACATTTCGGGCGTATTCGTGAACCACAAGCCGAATACCTATTCGACGAGGATGAAGAGATATCCAATTTATTCACTCCAGATGATCTGTCCTGGTTAGAATCGGCCCAAACTGACAACGGTCAATCTCCAATCTCTAATCTCCAATCTCCTCAGGAAGCCACATATGATTGAGAACGCAACAGAACTTTCCGTAGCCGAATTTAGGGAAACGGCCGCAAACATCGAGAATGAAGTCGGTAAAGTGATTGTGGGGCAGGCGGATGTGGTGCGGCATGTGCTGATTGGCATTCTCAGCGGCGGCCATGTGCTGCTGGAAGGGGTGCCGGGGCTGGGCAAAACGATGCTCATTCGCACGTTGGGGCAGGCGCTGCACCTGCAATTTAGCCGTATCCAGTTCACGCCAGACCTGATGCCGGCCGATATTACGGGCACGGAGATTATGGAGGAGATGGACGACGGCCGTCGGGAATTCCGCTTCCAACATGGCCCTGTCTTTGCCAACCTGATCCTGGCCGATGAAATTAACCGGGCGACGCCCAAAACGCAATCTGCCCTGCTGGAAGCGATGCAGGAGCATACGGTAACGGTGGCTAACCACACCTATTCCCTGCCCGAACCGTTCTTCGTGCTGGCGACGCAAAACCCGATTGAACAGGAAGGCACCTACCCGCTGCCGGAAGCACAGCTCGACCGTTTTCTCTTCAAAATCAATGTCCCCTTCCCCTCGGCCGACGAATTAACAGAAATTATTGCGCGAACGACGGGGAAGGAAACGGCCGTAGCCCAAACCACCGCCGACGGCCCCCGTCTGATCGCCATGCAGCAGTTGGCGCGGCAAGTACCCATTCCCAGCCACGTCAGCCAGACCATCAGCCGCCTCATTGTCGCTTCCCATCCGGGGGGCAGTCCCGCGCCGTTGGTAAACCAATATGTACGCTACGGCGCCAGCCCGCGTGGGGCGCAGGCGCTGGTATTGGGGGCCAAGATTACGGCGCTGTTGGCGGGGCGGTACAACGTGAGCTTTGATGATGTCACGGCCGTAGCCCCCGCCGCCCTCCGCCACCGCCTGCTGCTCAACTTTGAAGGCCAGGCCGAAGGCGTCAAGCCAGATGATATAATTCGCCATCTGCTAGAAAGCGTACCTAGAGATTAGGATTCGTAATCGGTAATCGGTAATCGGACTAAGTAATGGTCCAGAAATAAAGTTCCCGGAGTAGCGGCTTTAGCCGTAACGCTACCGGCTAAAGCCGCTACTCCGCAATGGGAAGTAATTTTTAGACGCTTACTAAGTAAAGGTAAGGGAATTAACATGGCTGTGCAAGAATTGACCCCGACCAGGGTGCGAACAAAAAAACAAACAGATCGCTGGTATCCACCTCCACAGGGCAAGTGGACGTATGCTGATTACCTGCATCTGCCAGACGACCACATGCGCTATGAAGTCATAGGAGGGAATTTATACATATCGCCTGCACCACGTCCTAAACATCAGGAGATCATTATTAGTTTGATTGTCTTGCTTTATGCTTATTTGAATGAACATCAATCCGGCAAACTCTACCATGCCCCCATTGACCTTCTGCTACCAGGGGTGGGCCAACCTGTTCAGCCAGACATCCTGGTTATTAGCCAGGATAAACTAGACACCATAAAAGAGACAAACATTGAGGGAACCCCTGCGCTAATAATGGAAATATTATCCCCTGGTAACCCACAACACGATAAGGACACGAAATTCCACGCTTATGCCCAGGCTGGTGTTAAAGAGTATTGGATTGTGGATGGCACAGCGCGAGTGATTGATGTGTTTGTCTTGCGCGGGCAGGCTTATGCGCCATTGGGTCATTTTACGGCCGATGAAGAAGCGTTTTCGGAAGTGCTACCAGAGTTCACAGTGCAAGTCGGCAAAATCTGTTTGTAGATTGAGAGATTGAAAAAGATGCCATCGCCGTTTCCGGGAATGGACCCGTATCTGGAAAGTTATGAATGGACAAGTGTCCATCATAGTTTGAGTGCGCAAATTGCCCGACAACTGGCGCCAAAAGTTCGCCCTAAGTACATTGTGCGCCTGGCGGAACGCTTTGTGGTCGAGGTTTCTAACGATTTAGAGCTTTCCCGCGCAAATATCTACCCAGATGTAGGCGTAGCAGAGGCTAAGGCCATGTATCAGGTGGAAACTGCAAGTGAACGGCCGTTACGACTGGCTACATTCATGCCTGCCAAAGTGCCCCACGTGACCATTGAAATTAGACATGTGGTGGATGGCGCATTGGTGACAGCCATCGAAATCATCTCGCCTACAAACAAACGCGGCGAAGGCTACCGGCAATACCTGGAAAAACGAGAACTGGTCCTAGCCAGTGAGACCCATTTATTGGAGATAGATTTACTGAGCATGGGGCGGCGTGTGCCCATGCGTGACCCGCTGCCAGACGCACCTTATTTTGTCTTTCTGAGCCGGGTGGAGAAACGGCCGTATCTCGATGTCTGGCCTGTGCAACTGGATGAACCGCTGCCCACCGTGCCTGTTCCCTTATTACCTGACGACCCGGATGTCTCACTTGATCTACAACTGGCGTTGACCACGATGTACGATGAGTTGGGCTTTGACCTGTCGGTAGATTACCGCCAGCCGCCGGAGATTCCACTGGAAGGCAAAACGGCCGTGTGGGCTGCCGAGTTGTTGCAAAAGGAGATTGGGAGATTAGGAGATTGAGAGACTGACCAATCTCCCAATCTCCAATCTCTAATCTCTAATCTCCCCATGCCTCTCTTTGACGAAACCACCCTGCGCAAACTGGAACAGCTAACCCTCATTGCCGACCATGTGCGCGTGGGGGTAATGAAGGGCGACCGGCGCAGCAAAAAGCGGGGCACGTCTATTGAGTTTGCCGATTACCGCAACTACACCAAGGGGGATGATTTGCGGCGGCTGGATTGGAATGTGTATGCGCGGCTGGAACGGCCGTTTATCAAGCTGCTCGAAGAAGAAGAAGACCTGGCCGTCCACTTGTTGGTAGATGCCAGCGCCAGCATGAATTGGCCGAATACGGATGATGACGAAAACAAACTGCGGTACGCCCTCAAACTGGCAGGGGCGTTGGGACACATCGCCCTGGCAACCGGCGATTTGCTCACTGTGACGCTGCTGAGCAGCCAGGGCGACCGCGCGTGGGGGCCATTTCGGGGGCAGGGTAATTCGCTGCGGCTGTTCCAGTTTTTAGAGAGTTGTGAAGCGGGTGGGGTAACAGATGTGAATCTGTCATTAAGGAATTATGCGTTGTACGGCCGTCGCCCTGGCCTGCTCTTTCTGCTCAGTGACATGCTCTCTCCCAACGGCTACAAAGAAGGGCTGAACGCCATTCAGTCACGGGGCTACGAAATTGGCCTCATCCACCTGCTCAGCCCCGACGAAGTGGCGCCACCGCTCAGCGGCGATTTGAAACTGGTGGACGTGGAAACCGGGCAAGATGCCGAAATCACGCTGGACGCGCCGACCCTGGCGCTCTACCAGGAGCGGCTGCACGCCTGGCAAACGGAAATTGCCGCCCACTGCGCCCATCGTCACCTGCACTACATTCCCGTCACCACCAGCCTGCCCTGGGAAAAACTGGTGGTGCAAACGCTGCGGGAGAAAGGGGTGGTGAAGTGATGCTGGTGGCTGGTACAAGCCACTAACAACCAGTCACCAGCCACTATTTTCAGAGGAAGAATTACATGAATGTCAGAATGAAATTATTTATGGGATTAACGGCCGTGCTTCTACTGGTCTCACTGTTTATCAGCCAGACGGGGCGCAACCACCGTCTATTTGCTGGCAGTGATTACGCTATCTATCTGCCCCTTGTTACCAAACCGGTTAGCAAAGACCTGACCGTCACCGGTGTGGAAATTACCCAGGCCATCCAGCGGGCAGATAACAGTGTGCCCCTGGTAGCCAATCGTAATACCGTTGTGCGCGTTTTTGCCGAAGCGCCCGTGGGAGGGCCAATCAATAACGTGGTGGTGCGGCTTACGGCCGTGCGCAACGGCAGCACCATCGGCCAGATGAACTCAGCGCCCACCACCATCCCCATAGACGCCACCCGTGATAATTTCAACAGCTCCGTCAATTTTCAACTGCCCGCCGGCTGGCTCTCCGGCAACGTCAACCTGACAGCCACCATAGATCCGGACAACACCGTTCCCGAAGCTAACGAAAACAACAACACCATCAGCCAGACCATAAACTTCAACACAGTACCTGACCTGCAAGTACGCCTGGTACCCATCAATTATACCCACACCGGCCCCACTGCCCCCGGTTTTTATCCGGCGCAAAGTGTAGATTACATCAGCGATTGGCTGATGCGCGCCTACCCGGTCGGCAACGTCGAGATTGCTATACGCAGCCCCTACAATTTCACCGGCAATCTGCAAGACAGCAACTCCTGGGTCAATGATTTACAAACCGGGTTGTTGAATCGAATGCGTGAACTGAAGTTGTTTGATGGTTATTCCCTGAATACACCGGTCGTCTATTATGCCTTTGTGCCCATCAGCAATGGGTCAACCCGATGGTTCTTTTCGGGTATTGCCGGGATTGGTTGGATTGGTGGCCGGGAATCGGTGGGACTGAATTTAATGGGGTTTTGGCCTGCGGATGAAACAGGCAAACTGGCGGCGCATGAGATCGGCCATAACATGGGTCGCCGCCACGCCCCCTGTGGCGTCTCTGGGCAAACCGATCCCAACTATCCCTATCCCGGCGCTTCCATTGGCGAGTATGGGCTGGATATTCCCAATGGAGTGTTCTGGTCGCCGGCTACGGCCGTAGACATCATGAGCTACTGTGAACCGGCCTGGATTTCTGATTACACCTACATCGGCATCTATAACGACCAGCAGGCTAACGGCTTTGCAGCGATGAACGACATGGCCGTAGACAGCCTGATCGTTTCTGCGAGTCTCAGCGCCGATGGCGCGGTAACGCTGGCTCCCAGCTACGCCTTCGCCAGCTACCCCGCGGCGGACGGCGGCAGCGATTACCGGGTGGAACTGCTGGATGAAAACGGCAATATATTGGTCAGCCACCCCATGCAGCTGCGAGAAGCAGAGGAAGAAGAGGTATCAGCGCGGGAACTGACGGCTGTGCTGCCCCTGCCCACCACAGCCGCCGCCACCCTGCGCCTGATGCATGGCAATGAGGTTGTCGCCAGCCGCAGCCTTAGCAACCCCGCTGCTTTTGGGCCACAAACGGCTACGGCCGTGCGCCAAGGCAACCGTATCACCCTCACCTGGGGATTGGTAAACACCCCTGCTGTTGTTCGCCTCTCACCGGATGGCGGCCAAAATTGGACGGCTCTGGGCATAGACGTCACCGACGGCACATTTACCGTAGACGCCACCACCTTGCCCGCCAGTGAAAACGGCCTGTTTGAGATTATTTTGGGGAACACGGGCAGTAAGGTGGTATTGACGGCCGTGCTGCCATAAACCACCAGGAAGGCGCCGTGGCGCAGCGCCTACCTGGTGGTTTGGACAAAATCATCAATCAACCGCCGCGAAATGCTCATGGCTGGGGGAATGCCGGGTAGATTATCGGCCGTAAACCAGCGGGCGTCTTCAATCTCGCCCGCTTCCGGCGTAATGTCGCCGCTGGCATATTCGGCGGTGTAAGCAATCATCAACGAGTTGGGGAAGGGCCAGGGTTGGCTGCCAAAATACGTGACGTTTTGCACTTCCAACCCCACTTCCTCGCGGATTTCGCGGCGGACGGCCGTTTCCAACGTTTCTCCTGGCTCCACAAAACCGGCCAGCACGCTGTAAAAACCGGCGGGATGGCGCGCCCCCCGCGCCAGCAAAATCTCGCGCCCCGTTGGCCCCTGGCGTGTCACCCGCATAATCACCGCCGGGGAGATGCGCGGGTACGTGACCAGGCCGCAAGCCGGGCACTTTTTGGCCCGTTCGTGCGGCTGCACCGCATTAAACACACCACAGCGGCCACAATAAAGACTGGTGCGGTCCCAATCCAGGATTTGCAGCGCCCGCCCACCCAGCCAAAGTTGCTCGTCGGGCATACGGCCGTACAAAGCCCGCAACCCCTCAAACGCCATATCCGGCGGTGGCAACGTCTCGGCGGCTACCTCGACGGCATAACAATGCAGCGGCGCATCGCCGGGCATATAGCCCAGGTAATGCTGGCGCAGCGGCGTAAGGCCCAGGTCAGCCGGTGAAGCGAGCAGGGGCCAGGTGGCCTGACGGCCGTCCACCACCACCAATAGTTGAAAGCCAGACAAAATAAACCAACGGGCTGTCGCCGGCGGTTCTTCCGGGGGGGTAACGAGCGAGACGAATAGTTCCATGCATCCTCCACGAAATAAAGGTGGCGAATTGTAACATAAACGAAAACGGCCGTACCCCTTCAGCCAGTTGCCCCCTCACCATTTCTACGTATCATCCATCTCCCTGCTTAAACGCATACGACACCGATTGCGCAAACGACACTGATTGCGCAAATGAATAATCGGCGTCAACTGCGAAATCTTTGATTATCCTCATAGGAGTGGACATAGTGAATCCTGAAGTGATGGTGGTGTTTTGGGGGCTGGCTTCGGCCGTGACCTGGGGGGCAGGTGATTTTAGCGGTGGGGTGGCGACCAAACGCACGGCCGTGACCGGCGTTGTCGTCGTTTCACAAATTGTGGGTGGCATTTTTCTGGTTTTGTTGGCGCTGTTGTTTCGGGAGGCGCTGCCCACGCCGGCCTCTCTGTTGATGGGGATGCTGGCAGGCATGGCCGGAGTGGTCGGTCTGTTGGCGCTGTACAGTGGGTTGGCCAACGGCCGTATGGGTGTGGTCGCGCCTCTAGCCGCCGTCATTTCGGCAGCGATCCCCGTTCTCGTTAGCCTGTTTATCGAGGGGCTACCACAGATTACCCAATTAATGGGTTTTGGATTGGCGCTGTTGGCTGTCTGGTTGTTGTCAGGCATGGGTTGGCGCACGGCCGTGCCCCGCCAGGAATTGGGGTATGCTCTGGTCGCCGGGACAGGTTTTGCTCTCTTTTTTATCTTCATTGACCGTGTGGAGCCGGGTTCGCTCTTTTGGCCGCTGGCGACGGCGCGCACCGTATCGGTGACGCTGTTGAGCCTGTGGGTGCTGAGCCGGGGGGAATGGGTACGGCCGTTGCCCCACCAACTGCCGCTGATTGCCCTGGCCGGGGTGCTGGATGCCCTGGGCAACGCCTTTTTTGCGCTGGCAGCGCGCCTGGGGCGGTTGGATATTGCCGCAGTGTTGGCCTCGCTTTATCCGGGGTCAACCGTCTTGCTGGCACGGGTGATATTGCAGGAGAGGCTCACGCGATTGCAATGGTTGGGCGTCTTGCTGGCTCTGGCCGCTCTGGTGTTGATCACATTGTGAAGGTAGTGCCAGAACCATTTTGATTGACCAATGCCGTACAGCCCCTTGCCCCGGTACTACTTGTCAACAAAAGTTCCTCATACCCGGCCTGGTTGCCCGGCAACCCTTCTCTCTTTATACTTTTGCCAGCGGCGTTATTTTCATGGCCAGCATCGCCGGAGCGTTGTAAAAGGGCATTTTCAAATGCAATTCACTGTCAACCATAATTTGTTAACACAATCTCGCGCCGTTTTATCCCGGTTTAAGCGGCTGTTTTGGCTGGTTGGCGGCGCCGGTTCCGGCAAGACGACCATTTGCCAGGCACTTTCCGCCCGATTTGCCATGCCCGTCTATGACATGGATGCCCATATCTACGGTGCTTATCACGGCCGTTTCACACCCGAACGTCACCCCGTCAACACCGCCTGGGCCACATCGCCCAATGGTCTGGCCTGGCTGCTGGCGCTGTCCTGGGAAGAGTTCCATGCCTTCAATCAAGCGGCGCTGCCTGAAGATCTGGACTTGTTAGCCGAAGATTTGCTCGCCGCCGACCCCAATACCAGCCTCTTAATTGATGGTGGCATCTGTAACCCCGCTCTCATTGCGCAGGTCATCGCACCACAGCAGATGGTTGGCCTGGCCATACCAGCACAAACAAGCGCCGACATCTGGCAAGCGACCGAAGAGCACCGGGCGATGAAGGATTTCATCTATCAGTTACCCAATCCAGATGAAGCATGGCGTAAATTTTTGGAATTTGACGGCCGTATCACCCACACCATCCGGCGCGAATGTCAGGAAAACAACATTCCCGTGTACTGGAGAAGCGACACTGATTCCGTAGACGAATTTGCCACGAAGGTTGCCCAGACATTGGGAATTTTATAATGAAGGCATTTAGCCACAGATTACGCCGATTTCACAGATAAAATCTGCGTAATTCGTGAAATCTGTGGATTGTTCTTAAAGGAGTAGACCATGAAAGTTTTATTTATCGGTGGGACAGGCATTATCAGTTCGGCGTGTGCGCCATTGGCAGTGGAGCAGGGCATGGCGTTGTATTTGTTGAACCGGGGGCAGAGTCAACGGCCGTCGCCCCCCGGCGCAACGGTTTTACAGGGTGACATACGGGACCGGGCCTCCGCTTTACAGGCATTGGGCGACCACCAGTTTGACGTGGTGGTGGAATGGATCGCCTTTACGCCAGAGCATATTGAAACTGACCTGAGTTTGTTTCACGGCCGTACAAGCCAATACATCTTCATCAGTTCTGCCTCCGCCTACCAGACACCGCCGGTTAACCTGCCCGTCACCGAAAGCACACCACTGCATAACCCCTACTGGGCCTACTCCCGCCACAAGATCGCCTGCGAGGAGCGGCTGCTGCGGGCGTACCGGGAGGATGGTTTTCCGATGACGGTGGTACGGCCGTCGCACACCTACGACCAGACCTTGCTGCCCATGCACGGCGGCTACACCAACGTCCACCGCATGCGCCAGGGCAAAAAAGTGATTGTGCATGGCGATGGCACATCCCTGTGGACAATGACCCACCACCGCGACTTTGCCAAAGGCTTTGTGGGACTGCTGGGCAACAACCACGCCATCGGCGAAACCTACCACATCACCTCAGATGAACTGCTCACCTGGAACCAGATTGTGGAATTGGTGGCCCAGGCGGCCGGCGTGGAAGCCCAAATCGTCCATATCCCCTCTGACTTCATTGCCCGCTTCAACAGCAAGTGGGGCGACAGCCTGCTGGGCGACAAAACACACAGCATGATCTTCGACAACAGCAAAATCAAGCGCCTCGTGCCCGGCTTTGCCGCCACCATCCCCTTCGCCCAGGGCGCGCGCGAAATCATGGCCTGGTACGACGCCGACCCGGCGCGGCAGGTCGTCAACACCGAGATCGATGCCCTCATGGACCGCATCATCACCGCCTACGAATCCGCCCTGCCCGCCGCAGCATAGTTTACTGATTCATGGTCTCATCTTTGTGAAAATCGTTCAAAGCGGCCCAAACCTGGCTTTTTGCCTGATTTATTCTCAAAAGGGGATCTCCCACTGCATCAACTTACTCAGCCGCCACTCAGCTCACGCATCACGGATTACAAGCTATGCCTAAATCTACCCGCATCATCAACTGGCGCTACCGCCAGGCACAGAAACGAAAACGCAGCGGCACGGCCGTACTCAAAACCCTGACCATCCTCCTCTTTGCCTTTCTCTTTACGGGCTGTCTGGTGATGACCATGGGCGGGGTGGGAGTCACGGCCGTGTACGCCTACTTCACCCAGGATTTGCCCGACTTCACCGAATTGGAACAGTTGGGCCAGCACGAAACCGCTACCTTCGAGACCACCAAAATATACGCCTGGGGGCCAGAAAGCACCAGCGGCAATCGTGATCTGGTACTCATCTACGAAATCATAGACCCGCTCGGCGGCGACCGGCAGTGGCTCCCCTACACCCAAATTCCGCAGCACGTGGTAGACGCCACCGTGGCCATCGAAGACCGCACCTTCTGGACCAATCGCGGTTTTGACCTGGTGGGCATCGGCCGCGCCTTCAACGAATACGTCATCAAAGGCGGCGACATTCAGGGGGGCTCTTCCATTACCCAACAGGTGGTCAAGAATAACCTGATTGAGCCAGAACGCCGCCTGGTGGGGGAAGAGGTCGGTTTTGCCGATTACGAGCGTAAGGTACAAGAGCTATTATTGGCGCAGCGGGCCACCACCACTTACAGCAAAGAGCAGATTATGGAGTGGTATCTCAATACCAACTTCTACGGCAATCTGGCCTACGGCATTGAAGCTGCCGCCCGCGTCTACTTTAACAAAACGGCCGCCGAACTGACTCTGGCGGAAGCAGCTATGCTGGCGGCCATTCCCCAATCGCCGGCCATCAACCCCATCAACAACCCGGAAGCGGCCAAGATACGCCAGGAATTGGTGCTGGACGCCATGGCCCGCGAAGGCATGATTACGGTGGAAACGGCCGTAGCCACCAAAACCATCCCCGTGCCTGTCGCCCGCGGCATTGAGGAACGGTTTGACATTATCGCCCCTCACTTTGCCCTCTACGTACAGCAGCAGTTGGAGCAAATGTTCCCGCCCGAACTCATCTTGGGCGGTGGGCTGCGCGTCTACACCAGCCTGGATTTGCAAATGCAGCGGCAGGCCGAATGTGTCACCCGCGCCCAACTGACCCGGCTCTCCGGCGCAGTGGGGCCGGTCTTGCCTCTTGATGAACTGGCTGACTGCCACGCGCTGGCCCATTTGCCGCCGCAGTTGGCCGCCGACCAGGGCAAAGATTTCCGCGTGAACAATGCCGCCGTCGTCATGCTTGATCCGCAAACGGGCGAGATTAAGGCATTGGTGGGCAGCGCCAATTATTGGGATGCGGGTATAGATGGCTCGTTTAATGTGGCTGTAGACGGCCGTCGCCAGCCCGGTTCCGCCTTCAAACCCTTCACCTACCTCACCGCCCTGGCCCAGGGGTACAACGCCGCCACCATGGTGCTGGACGTGGAAACCGACTTTGGCGCCCCCTACAACGGCGTCCCCTACGTGCCCCAAAATTACGACCGCCAGTTCCATGGCCCTATGCGGCTGCGGCAGGCATTGGCCAACAGCTACAACGTACCCGCCGTGCAGGTACTCAGTTGGGTGGGCATCCCCAAAGTGCTGCGTACCGCGCACAGCATGGGCATTGACACCCTGGACGCCGGGCACACCGCCTACGGCCTCTCCCTCACCCTGGGCGGCGGCGAAGTGACGCTGCTAGACATGGTGTACGCTTACGCAGTGATGGACAACATGGGGGCGATGGTCGGCCAGCCGCGCCCACCAGAACGGCAGCGCCCCGGCTACCGCACCCTCGACCCCGTCGCCATTTTGCGCGTGGAAGACCGTAATGGCAACGTGTTGTATGAATACACCCAGCCCCAACGCCGCGAAATTTTGCCGCCGCAGCTGGCTTATCTGATGAACGACATCCTCTCTGACCGCAGCGCCCGCTGTGCCGCCTTTGGTTGCCCCAACGTGCTGGAACTACCGGGAAATCGGCCGGCGGCGGCCAAAACGGGCACTACCAACAATTACCGCGACGACTGGACGATTGGTTACACGCCGGAACTGGTGACGGGCGTCTGGATGGGCAACAGCGACAATAGCCCCACCAACGATCTGCCCAGCTATAAAGGAGCGGCCCCCATCTGGCATGCCCTGATGAGTTGGGCGTTGGATGGCACGGCCATTAGCGTCTGGCCCCGGCCACCAGGCTTGATTGAGATGGCCGTATGCAACATTTCCGGCCTGCTGCCCACCCCGTACTGTCCCACCGTCTCCGAACTGTTTATGGATGGTACGCAGCCAACGACTTTTGACACTATCTACCAGGAATTTGCCATTAACCGGGAAACGGGGCGGCTGGCGACCATTAGCACGCCGCCGGAGTTGATTGAGCGCAAGGTGTTCCGCATCTATCCGGCGGCGGCGGCCGACTGGGTGCGCGAAAACGAAATTGAGCAGCCGCCTACGGAATACGATACCATCCTCGCGCCCACGCCGAATAATGAGATTGGCATTGTGTCGTTACGGCCGTTTGCCTTCATCCGTGATCAGGTAGTCATCACCGGCACCGCCCGCAGCGACGATTTTGCCTTTTATCGGCTGGCCTATTTCCAGGGCTTGACGCCGCAAAACCTGCAAACCCTGGCTGACAACGTAACCGAACCAAAGGAAAACGAGCCATTGGCCGTCTGGGATGTCTCGGCGCTGGAAGGGTTATACACGCTCCTGCTCACCGTCGTTCGCGGCGATGGTAGCTTTGCCGAATTTAGCGTACCCGTCACCATTGACAACGAACCGCCCCAGGCAGCCATCCTCTTCCCGTTACCCAACCAGCAAATTTTCACCGACGAGACGTGGGTGTTGGTGCAGGCACAGGTGACGGATAATGCCTCCATTAAGCAGGTGGAATTTTTCGTGGACAATGCGGCCGTGCCCTACGCCATCAGCACCGTGCCCCCCTTCACCGAAAAGTGGACGATCCCCGGCCCTGGCTGCCACAGTTTCAAGGTAGTAGCCACGGATGCGGCCGGCAACCAGACTACCAGCGAACCGGTATCGGCCTGCCTGATCAATCGGGAATGAGTGGTGTAATGCCGCTACGAACACTCAGGAATTGTTGCAGGCTAGACGCGCTGACATTCTCAATTTAGCTCACCAATAGGGGGCTTATAATATCCGTATCTTTGGTTCAGTGGCGCGTGGAGAAGCTGACAGCGAAAGTGATATTGATTTCCTGGTTGAGATGGAATCAGACCGGAGTCTTTTAGATATAGGTGGCCTGCTCATGGAATTGCAGGAACTTGTTGGCGCACCGGTTGATCTGGCCACAGAAACAGGAAGGAGGCTTTTGAAACAAGCGATTTAATCCATCTGGGTTGTCCACCATTTGTAAATCATCGGCGAAGCAGTGCGGGCATTGCCGGATGAATTCCGACAAGCTCATCCTGAACTTCCCTGGAAACAAATTGTGGGAATGCGGCACATTTTGGTTCACAACTATTTCGGTACAGATACCACTATTGTTTAGCCAGTAGTAGAAAATGATTTACCTGATCTGAAAGTAAGGATTGAAACTATTCTCAAAGAACTGGATCTATAAGCTATCTCGTCAGGTAACCGTTCAGACCTGACAGGTTTTTACCAGTTCAACTTGAAACTTTGCAGGCCAAAAACCTGTCAGGTCTCTTGAGGAACTGAACACTTACCTCGTCAGCAACGGCCGTCACCCCCCACCCCTCAGTCCCCCACAACATCCCGAATCGTTTGGGCAAAAGCGCGGGCGCGCATCACGGCCGTGCCCACATGCCCCTCTGCCGCCATCAACCCCCGTACCTGCTCCGCCGTCAAATATCCCACTATCTGAATATCCTGGGTTAAAATCGCCACCAGCGGATTCTCCTGCCCCTCCTGGCCCTCGCGCAGCGCCGCCCACGCCTGCAAACTGGCTTTCCGAATCCACTCGTGGGCATCCTGGCGGCTGGCCCCGGCCGAAACTAAAGCCATCAGTACCCGCTCCGTAGCCGCAAACGGGCCATAAATCGCCATATTGCGGGCAATAGCCCCTTCATCAATCGTCATCTCCCGCACCAGACGAATCGCCCGCCGCAACATCTCATCCGTCGCCAGAAAACCATCCGCCTGAAAGATACGCCGGTTGGCCGAATCATCCAGGCTGCGTTCCAAAATCGCCTGGCTGGCATTGTCCCAGGCCATCGCCGGCAGCCCGGCCACATACCGCGCCAGCGAACAGATATTCTCCGTGTTAATCGGGTTGCGCTTAAACGGCATCGCCGATGATCCCACCTGCCCCTTGCCAAACGGCTCCGCCCATTCGCCAAAGGGCGGCGACTGCAAAATGCGAAAATCCAGGGCAAATTTGTGCAGCGAAGCGGCAATACCGGCCAATACCTGCTGCACCCGTAAATCTTGCTGCCGCGTGTAGGTCTGGGTGGCAATGGGGAAATAGGGCAGTTCTAAAATCGCCATGGCCGCTGCTTCCATCACTTCGGGCGACACGGCCGTGCCCGCCAGCAGTTCCGCGTAGCCGGCCTGGGTACCCACCGCCCCTTTGAGACCTTTGCCGCGGAGATTGACGATGAGAGATTGGAGGTTGTGATAATCTTCAAGTAAATCCTGGGCGTAGACGGCAAAACGGTAGCCCAGAGTGGTGGGTTCGGCGGGTTGGATGTGGGTAAGGGCCATGGTGGGGATGACGGCCGTTGACTCAATCTTCTCCGCCAGCAGTAATAGCAGTTCCCGCAATTGGTCCAGTACCAATTGCGCCGCTTCCCGCAGCCGCAGCGCGTCCACATTGTCGGTAATATCGGCGCTGGTGGCCCCCCAATGGATGATGCCGCCACCAACCGGGCACTGCTCGGCAAAGGCGCGGATTTCGGCCATCACATCATGGCGCGTTTCCTGTTCAATTTCCAGAGCGCGGGGAATATCAATATCCTCTTGATGGGCTTGCAGGTCGGCTAACTGCGCGGCGCTGACCAGCCCGGCCTGATGCTGCGCCGCCGCCAGCGCTACCCACACCCGCCGCATGAGCCGCCGTTTATGCTCCTCCGACCACACCTGGCGCATGGCCTCGCTGCCATAACGCCAGGTAAAGGGGGAGATGTAAGTGGCGTGGGTGAACATGGAAGAGATTGGAGATTTGGAGATTTGGAGATTAGAGATTGGTCAATCTCTAATTTCCAATCTCTAATCTCAATTACTCAACGACAAATGACTACCACAGCCGCCGTTTTTCTCTTCCAGACGAGCCAGTCGGCGTTCTTCGCGTGATTGTTCTTGCAAGGCGCGGGTATCTTCAATGAGCTTACGCCGCTCTGCTTCCAAATGGGCCAGTATTTCCGCATTTTTACGGGCCTGTTCTGGTGTCAGATGAACCTCAATCTTTGCCATTGCTTTCTCTCCGTATCCAAAAGCCCATAAACCGTAACCCATGACCCGTAATCGGTATACGGATTACGGGTCACGGATTAAGGGTTACGGTTTACGGACTACCGTCTCACCTGATAGTTGGGCGCTTCTTTGGTAATGGTGATGCCATGTGGATGGCTTTCCAGCAGCCCGGCGTTGGTGATGCGCACAAAACGGGCTTTGTCATGTAGTTCGGCCAGATTGGCCGCGCCCACATAGCCCATGCCAGAACGCAAACCGCCCATCATCTGGTACATCACATCGGCCAACTTACCACGATAGGGTACCTGCCCTTCTACACCCTCTGGGACTAATTTATCGCGTTCACCGTTTTTCTTGACGCCGCTGCCATAGCGGTCTGCGCCTTGTCCCTGCATGGCGCCCAGACTGCCCATGCCCCGGTACACTTTGTAGCGCCGCCCTTCATAGAGGATGATTTCGCCGGGGCTTTCTTCCAACCCGGCCAACATGGAGCCAAGCATGACGGCGCTACCGCCAGCCGCTAACGCCTTAACAATATCGCCGCTGTATTTGATGCCGCCATCAGCGATGACGGGGATATCACGCCTGACGCCGGCCGCAGCACAGGCCAATACGGCCGTCAACTGTGGCATACCAGCGCCAGAAACGATCCGGGTAGTACAAATGGAACCCGCGCCAATACCAACTTTGACGGCGCTGGCGCCGGCGTCAGCCAGGTCGTTAACGCCCTGGGCAGTGGCTGCATTTCCGGCAACGATGGGTAAATGCGGATACCTGGCTCTGGCTTCGCGCACCGTTTGCAGCACCAGGGCGGTGTGCCCGTGCGCGGTGTCAATAACGGCCACGTCCACGCCCGCCTGCACCAGCACATCCAGCCGCGCCAGCCCTTTTTCACCCACACCAATGGCGGCGGCGCAGAGCAAACGGCCGTTTCCGTCCGTGGCCGCCAGGGGGTAATCCACCTTTTTTAAGATGTCCTTGACGGTGATCAGCCCTTTCAAGTGAAAGTTGTCATCTACCAGGGGTAGTTTTTCAATGCGGTGGCGATGCAAAATTTCTTTGGCCTCTTCCAGGGTAGTGCCAACCGGGGCCGTCACCAATCCCTCGCTGGTCATAAACTCAGAGATGGGCTGATGGCCCGGTTTGACAAAGCGGGTGTCGCGGTTGGTGAGAATGCCTACCAGACGGCCGTTCCCCTCGGTAATAGGCACGCCGGAAATGTGGTAGCGGCTCATCAGGTTTTCGGCGTCGGCCAGGGTGTGCGACGGCCGTAACGTTACCGGGTCCACAATCATGCCCGCTTCTGACCGCTTCACCATGTCTACTTGTTCGGCCTGTTCTTCGATGTCCAGGTTGCGATGAATGACGCCAATGCCCCCCAACCGTGCCAGGGCAATGCCCATGCGCGCCTCTGTTACCGTATCCATCGCCGCCGACAGTACCGGAATGTTCAAAAACAAATCACCGGCCAGACGGGTGCGCAAGTCCACATCGGCCGGCAGCACTTCCGAATAACCCGGCGCTAACAGCACATCATCAAACGTCAGCGCCAGTTCCCCTATTTTGTCAGACAGGTTGTTCAGCATTGTTTCCTCAATTGTTCGTAGCAGGCGATTTATCGCCATAAGAAGGCGATAAATCGCCTACTACAAACTTTGTTAACTTCGTTTCGGCTTGGGTTTAGACGGCCGTTTCTTGCCATTCACCATTGCCGGTAATCGCTCATTCCGCGCCAGGGCAATATAGACCCCTACCAAAGCCAGCCCAATGGACAGCAGCATGGAGTAGGTGATAAAGGTATCGCCCACCGTCGTCTGATCGGGGCGGAACAGTTCAATCCAGGCCCGGTTGCCGCCCCACCATACCAGAAAAATGCCAAACAGCGTGCCTGGCTGCCAGGCGCCCCGGTAGCGGTTATTCAAGAAATGCAGCAACAAAAAGCCAATAATCAAAGTGATAGATTCATACAAGAAGGTAGGATGAAAACGGGTATCGGCCGATAAGGTAACGTATTCAGGCAAACGATAGGAAGGATCAATCAATATCCCCCAGGGAAGCGTCGTCGGCGGGCCATATAGCTCCTGGTTGATAAAGTTCCCCCAACGACCAATGGCCTGCGCCAGCAGCAGCGCCGGGCCGGCCACATCGGCATAGTGCCAGATGGGCAACTTGCGCCACTTGGCATATAACCAACCTACCAGCCCCGCGCCAATAAACCCACCCAAGATATTGACCCCGCCGGCGCGCACATTGATCATATCCCACAAGGTATTGTATTGGCCGCCATCAATCATATCCAAAATGACATAGGTGATACGGGCAAATAAATAGCCGGAAAACACGACAATGATCAGGCCGTTGTAAAATTCGTCAATGACGCGCGGCGGCTGGTCGCGCTTCTTCAATTCCCGCACTGCCCACCAGGCGCCCAGGGCGATGCCGATGACGATGATAATGCCATACCAGAAAATGGGAAACGTCGGCCCCCAGCCAAAACGCTCTTGCATGAATAGGGGGATGGGAATTTCAAAGGCGATGCGGTCAATTTGTAGTTGGTCGAACATGTTATCCTCAGTAATTGGGTAATTGGGTAATTAATTACCCAATTACTAATCAATATATCCCAACGCCCGTAGACGTTGCGCCAGATTATCATCAATTTCTACCTCAACGGCCGTGCCCAAATGATCGCGTTGGCAGGTGACGTTGGCGGCGATGCGCCGGATGTCATCGTTGAGGGTGCAGGTGGTAGACGGCCGTGCCGCCATCACATTCTCCACCTCACCGCCATCTACCGCCAGGTCAAACAGTTCATCGGGCTGGTCATCCACGTGAATGAGCTTGTATGTGGAGGCAGCTTCCACGCCGGCCTGGCGCACCACGGCCCGCCGCGTGGACAGGCAGCGATATGGCAACAACAGTTCTGGCTGCCGTTTTTCAATGGCCTTGACAAAGGTTTGTGGCGGGTAGATTTCGGTATACGCCGCGCCATTATCGGGATCACGGCCGTATGCGGATTCCAACAGCGTTAATCCATGCACCGAAGCCGGCTCCAGGCCGGGCAGTTCGGGCAAACGACCGGCGGCATCCAAAATCGTATGGAACACGCGCCTGGTGCTGACCGGCGTATCTATACGCCCTGGCTCTGACAGCCGTTTCGGCCAATTCATAATCAGCGGCACATGCACTAATTCCTGGTAGGCCACAAAAGCGTGCCCCATGTAGCCATGTTCACCCAGGCCATCCCCATGATCGGCAACGATAATAGTGAGGGTGTTTTGCTGGTTGGCACGGCCGTTTAATACATCAAATAGTTCGCCCAAATACGCATCCTGGTACGCCACCTCGGCATCATACATATCACTCAGCACCCGGCTTTCCAATTCCGTGAGCGGCGCGGCCAGCGGCGCGGCCCAGCGGTACGCTTCCCGGTTCCAGCGGCGCATCACTTCCCGCGCCTCTTTGCTCTCGCGGAAATAGGGCGCTACCTGATCCACAAATTCCCCCGGCGGCCAGAATGGTAAATGAGTTTCCATCAAATTAAGGAACAAAAATAACGGCTTTCCCGACGTTTGCGCTTCGCGCTGCCGCAGCCAATGGCTCAGGTCTTTCACCGAGCGTTGATTTTGTCCCTTAAAATTTGCCAGCTTTGACCAGAGTGGGGTGAGCCAGGCATTCAGCGAAATGCGAAAAGCCAGGTCAGATTGCCCAAAAAAGTTTTGGATGGGATAAGAGATACGGCGTAAAAATTGGGTGTAGCCTTCTACCGCCTGATTCAGCGGCCAGGGCAGCGGCGAGGAATGGCCGGGCATACTGGGAAAGGCGCCACCATAGTTGTAAAAGGTATCAAAACCCCGTTTCAGCCCGTTATTCAAAATGCCCACCAGCGGATTATTACAAAAACCTACGGTTTCATAGCCGGTCTGTTTTAGAATTTCGGCCAGATGCAGCCGGTCGGTGGGCAGGCTTTGGTGCGCTTGCAACAGTTGGTGGGCGGTGGGGTAAAGGCCGGTGAACATGGCCGCATGGCTGGGAACCGTCCACTGCGCCGGGGAAATAGCCTGCTCAAAAAGCGTACTCTGTGCGGCAAAACGGTCAAGATTGGGGGTGAGGGGGCGTTGGTAGCCATAACAACCCAGCCGGTCAGCCCGCTGGGTATCCAGAACAATGAAGATGATGTCAGGTTGATTCATTGGGGGGTAATTTTACCCGCTTCTGAAGCGATAACCAACCCCACGCACGGTTTGTATCCAACGAGGCAACGCCGGATCAGCTTCGATTTTGCGGCGCAAATGATGGATATAGGTTTTTATGCCGCCTACGGCCGTGTCATCTGCCCACCCCCACACTGCCATGGCCAGATTCACAGTTGTTACCACTTCATCGGCATGATCCACCAGGCAAAGTAGCATGTCATATTCACGTGGTCGCAGTTCCACCTCTCGCCCCCGCACCCACACCTGATGCGCCGCCCGGTTTATTACCAGTTCGCCATTACCAAAGGAATCGGTGGAAGCCGTGGCTGCCTGTTCCAGGCGGCGCAGGCGCGCCCACACCCTGGCCAGCAGTTCGGCCGATTTGACCGGTTTTACCAGGTAATCATCCGCCCCCAGTTTTAGTCCTTTAACTACACTATCGGTATCACCAACGGCCGTGAGAAAAACCACCGGCACAGCAGAAAATTCCCTAATGCGCTGGCACAATGCCCATCCACCCATGGCCGGTATCATCACATCCAGCAGCACCAGCGCCGGCCAGTGCAGCCGTGCCAGTTCCAGGCCATCTTCGGCCGTGTTGGCCACCAACGGCTCATACCCAGCCCCACGCAGCAGTGCCTCCAGCGTCATGGAAAAGGGGATTTCATCTTCGACAATCAGGATTTTTTGCTTCAATGATTAGAAACTGGAGATTGGAGATTGGCGATCGGGGATTGGGGTCGCCAATCGCCAATCCCCGATCGCTAATCTCTAATTTCCTACCAACTAAAATTTCATACGCCGGAAGATGAAGGAGGGGATGTGGCGGATGATCAGGCTAACCAGGGCCCATCGTGTGGGCAGGTAGATAGTTTGCTTCTTGCGCCGGATGGCTTGAAAAATGGCCGCCGCCGCCTGTTCTGGTGAAATGACCCAGAATGTCTTAGGTGCATTTTCCAGCAGCACCGTATCCACAAAACCGGGCTTGATGGTGGTCACGGTAACGCCGCGCCGGGTGAGCCGGTTGCGCAGCGCTTCCAGGTAGGTGTTTAGCCCGGCCTTGCTGGCATTGTAAACGGGCGCGCCTACTCGCCCCCGGTCGCCGGCAATAGAGCTGATGCCCACAATGTGCCCACTGCCCGCTCGTTCAAAGCGATGCGCCGCCTGGTTGAGCCAGGCAATGGCCCCCAGCAAGTTGACCTCGATCATGGCCCTGTCTTTGGCAAAGTCATATTCATCCAGAGCTACGTGCGGCTGCGTCCCGGCTGCATAAACAATTAAGTCCAGCCCGCCTAGGTCACGCACAACGGCCTGGAAGAGACCGGGAATTTCGTCGTAGGCGGTAACGTTATGGGTATAGGGCAGAATTTTGGCGGGGGACACGGCCGTGTTCATACGCTGGCACAACTCTTGCAGCAAACTCTCGCGCCGGGCCAACGCCGCCACGATGTATCCCTGGCGCGCCAGTTCGCACGCCAGCGCCGCGCCAATACCGGAAGAAGCGCCCACCACCAGGGCGCGTTTTTGTGGTTCTAAAGGTCTGGTTGGATTGGAAGTTGCATTTGTCATGGGCGGGGATTGTATCACATGAGGGGGATTGGAGATTAAGAGATTGGGCGATTAGAAGATTCACCAATCTCTATTCTTTTTGGTGTTCTCGCCACACGGCCGTCAGCCGTTCATGTGTCATCTCTGAAAGCTGCACTGGTGAAGCGCCAGGCGCGGGCAGCACCGGTTCCAACAACGTGATGTCAGCCACCACCGGCCCCTTAAATCGGGCTAAACGCTGCAACGCCTTCCCAATCCCCTCATCCCGATACCAGATAGCGGCGTCCAGATGGCTATACGTGATGGCGCAAGGTAAAAAAGCGGCGCCCACATCCATCACAATCTCAAACGCGCCATAACGAAAAGGCAGCAGTTCCGTGCCCGGCCCACGCTGCCCCTCCGGGTATATCACAATCGGCGGATGGTAGGAAATGCGCGACAGCGTATGCCGCGCCGCCTGGCGTGACGCCTTATCGGTGCGTTCCACAAAAACGCAGCCAATCGCTTTGGCAATCCAACCAATAAACGGCATCCGGCGCACCTCATCCTTTGCCAGAAAACTGACCGGCGTCACCGACAGCAGCACCAAAATGTCCAGGTAGGAGACATGATTGGGAAACACAAAACCGCTAAAAGCTGCCAGGCGCGCTGCTTCCGGGCAGACTACCTCCACCCGCAGCACCCGCAGCAGCGTCCGCACAAAACGCCGCAACACCAAGAATGACGGCCGATACCCGCCCACATGAAACGGCAGCAGCGCCGCCAACAATACACACACTGAGGCGGTCATCACCAAAAATCCACTCGCCGCCAGGCGATATACACTTCGAATTCTTCCCATTTCTCAATTATTTGATTACGCTTTGGTATTCAGAGTCAACGGCTGTATTCATCGTGACTTTTCTCAAATAACATTGGTTGAAGGGGGAGGGTGCGTGGCGAATATATCCAGCATCCTGGCCGGCATCCAACCTTTGTTGTGCTAATTCATAAAACTCTGGCCTGATCTCAAAACCAATGAAATGTCTGTCTAGATTTTTGGCGGCAACGGCCGTTGTGCCACTGCCGATAAATGGATCAAGTACAACCTGTCCTTCCTTTGTGGTCAGCTTAATAAGGAAGTCCATGAGGTTCAAAGGCTTTTGTGCCTCGTGAACTCTATTCTCACCATCGCGGAACCCAAAAGCTAAAACATTTGTGGGATTTGCCCCGTTTATCTGGCACTCCTGTAAATTAATGGCCCCCACGCTATTTTCAAGAACATTATCGGCTATCGTACCCCCAATCTTGTATGGCTTGATGAACCAGGCAATGGGTTCATAAACCGGCGCCAGATTGCCGAGACGCCAACCAGCCCAATTCTCCGTTTCATCAGTCAATCCCCTACGCTCAAAAACGATGCTAAGGCGCTGCGCCCGATGATGGGCCGACGTTTTTTTCCAGGCCAGGACGTCTTTAAGCAGAAATCCGCTATCTTCAAAAGCATTGACTACCCGGTGCATGGTACGGCGTGCCCCAAAAACAAAAGGAGAGGCGCCATTCTTCATCTTTGGCAAAACCATTTCTGCCCACTGTTGGCACCATTGTTGATATTCCCTGCCGATATTCCTGTCAGCCTGTGACCAGCCGTTAATCGGCTTTCCTCTTCTCTTAAAAGCCGATTTGCCAACCTGCGCCGGAGACTGTCCCAACAGTGCCGAATTTGTGTTGTTGTGCAATACATCCCAATCATCCAGGCTAATGCCATAGGGAATATCAGACAGAAACAGATCAATGCCACTATCAGGCAAATTTGGAATGTGATCTCGACAATCCCCTAAAATAATCTTGTCCAGGTAATCGTTGTTACTATCACTCATTAGATGAACTCAAGGATTCCATTATCCGTAACCGACTCAGCAGCGCGAACCCGGTTATCCAGCTTTCGTCCCCTTATAACCTCTATTATCGCTTCTTCCCTGGAAAGGCGCATAATCCGTTCTCTTTCCGCAGCTAGAAAAGCCAGCGCTTCATTTCTTGAGATTACAATGGCCTCACTGGCCATAACTTTCTCCTCTTTCCATATATCCGCAACAACTCTATCAAAAGTAAGAAATGTGCGGTTTACTCCCTGCCAATAAGCCACAACATCCTTTTTGGGATGCATAGCTTCCACTGTCTCAAAAACTCTGTGCAGCAATTCTATGACCCTTGGCTGCCCGGCTTCTTGAGCATACCGAACCAACACAGCCAGGTGTGTATAGGTAGCAATGCAGACAGATCGCACAACTGCCTGCTGGTAAATCTGGCTTATCCGGGCAGGCAACTGGTATACGGGGCAAACAACCATTGCATATGGCTTGCCATATTTCCAATTATCCATCGCCTGAATTTTGAAATCCTTTTGGTTTTTTGCTGTGCGGCTCAGCCTAAATACCTTTGCATCGGCCACAAAACTATAATCATCACTCACACATTCGACATCAGCCGTGTCCGCTCTCTCCTTGAGAACCAGATTGGTAAAACCCATCCAGGAAAAGGCTTCACTTATTACCACATCTGTGTACTTGGAATAAAGCTTTTCCTCGCTCGTGTCATAGTCATATCTTTCGGGAATTAATCACGCGAAAACCCATGTTTCTCCATAACCATACCAATTACGGATTCCCCTCCCCCTCCACCTCTTTACCCGCTGCCCGCCAGGCGCGTTTGGCGTCCTCATAGCCCATCCGGTAAAGCGTCTCGTGCCCTTCCTGGGTATAACGCAAAATGCGCTCCACCGGGATGGCCTCTTTGGGGGCGACAATGATAGGATCAGGTAACTCATGGAATTTGTTTTCAAAAATGTCGGGGATGCCATTGCCATCTTCGTCTTTCAAGTCTAATTCTTCACCGCGTATTTGGCTGAGAAGGAGGGCGTTTTGGGCGCGCAAACGGCCGTTTTCCACCTGCAAGCGCACCAATTCATTGATGCGATGGAACATCTTCAAGTCCGATTGGAACGAAGCCAGCAGCGCCCATTCCAGCATGGTGCTGGCCGCTTGCAAAATGTTGGAGGGTTTTTCCAGTTTGCGCTCTTCGGCTGTTTCCCAGGGCGTCATCATGACCACCACAATCTCCTCTGCGCCGGCGTCAATGGCCGGGCCTAGCGGGGTGTTGGCTACCGTCGCCCCATCCCAATAGAGGTTATCATTTAACTGCGTGGCCGGATAGACAATAGGGATGGAACAACTGGCAATGATATGGTCCAACCCAATCGGCTCCTGCTGCATTTTGCTGGGGTACACGTCGGCGCTGTTGCCAAATATATGAAGCTGACCGCTGCCAATCTCCGTAGCTGTGACGCGCAGGTGTACGGCCGCTTCGTCTGAATTGAGCCGCTCAAAATTGACCCATCCTTTTTCCTGCAGCGTCTTGCGCAGCGGTGCGGTATCTAATAAATAGTTGCCCGTCAGCGCCCCCAGGCCCGCTTTTTGCACATCATCCGTTTGCAGCCGCCGCCATAAAGCCCACAGCGAGTTGGCATTGTGCCCAGAAGCAATGGCAGCACCGTTTACGGCGCCAATGGAAGTGCCGGCCACGATATGCGGATACCATTCATGTTCTTCCAGAAACTTCAGCACACCCACATGATAGGCGCCACGTCCCCCACCGCCAGACAAAACCAATGCATTTTTACGCGCTTTTTTGGACATTCGGGATTCTCTTTTTGTTTGTAGTAGACGCTTAAGCATCTACTACAAACCAATTAGCCAACCAGATACGCAGGGCGCACGGCCGTGTCTGACGCCTCTCGAATCTCAATCCCTGGTGGTTTCACCGGCAGAATGATATGGAAACGGCTGCCGGGCAGGCGGGACTCGTCTTCGCCTTCCGATTCCACCCAGATTTTGCCGCCGTGTGCCTCAATCACCCCTTTGGCAATGGGCAGCCCCAGCCCAGGCCCGGCCCCCTTAAACTTGGTGCTGCCGGTGGAATGAAGCTGCGGGTCGCCCACGCGGAAAAACTTTTCAAAAATCAGCTCGTGATATTGCGGATCAATGCCAATGCCGCTGTCGCTGATTATAATCTCTATGTACTCTTCGCGGTCTACACTGGGAATAAGCGCGGCGGTGACATGGATACGGCCGTTATCCGGCGTATATTTCACGGCATTGCCCAGCAAGTTGGTAAACGCCTGCACCAGCCGTTTGAAATCGGCATAAATGGCCGGCAGATCGTTTACCCCTTCCACCATCATCTGAATGCGCCGTTTCCGGAGAGCCTGCGCCAGCGGTTCACCCGCCAACCGCAGAATCGTATCAATCCGCGCCTTCACAAACGTCAACTGCATCCCATCCACATCCAACTGGCTGGCGTCCAACATCGCCGTAATCAGACTTTCCAGTTGCAGCGTGGCCCGGTTAATGTGGCCGATAATCTCGCGCGTTTGTTCCCGCGTCAGCGCATTTTCATCATTCATCGCCGCCAGAATGTCCGAATACCCCTTCACCTGCGTCAGCGGCGTGCGCAGCTCATGGGAAGCGATAGTGATAAAATCAGACTTCACCCGATCCATAATTTCCAGCCGCTCATTCTGCTCTGTCAAGTCGGTGTTCAAATGGCGGATTTGCTCATTCTGGATGTTTAGTTCACTGTAAAGCCGGGCGTTTTGCAGCGCCACCACCGTCTGGTCGGCCAGAATTTGCATTAACTCCAATTCACCCGGTTGGTAAGGAACGGCCGACAGTTTAGGGCCAACGGCAATAATGCTCTCTAACTCGTCACCACTGCCCACAGGCACATACACCTCCATCTGCTGCTCCTTCAACCAGGCAAGTTCCTCGCTGTTTAACCCTTTGTACTCCGGGCTGAAATCAAGATCATATTGCAGAAGAGGCTGATTTTGCCGGGCAAGCGTGGTAAAAAAGAGGCTGTCTGCGGGCAGAGTAACTCGGCCTCGGGCAATTTGTCCCATCCCGGCTATGGGTACTAACTCGATACGGCGCAAGGCAGTTTCTGGTTCATCGCTGTTCAATCGTGTTAACAGCATCAGCGCACAACGGTTCGTTTCTAACAATTCACTCAATGTGCCGGCAATCAGCAGCGCCAACTGCTGCACATCCAATGTGCGAGCAATAGCCTGGCTGTAATTGCGCATTACCTGGTTTGTGTTTAGCCCCTCACCACGCAAATAACGGAACGTTAGTCGTTCCACCAACCGGCGATAAGGCTCATATAAGAAAAAACCTAATGACAGCAGCACCGCCAGAATCACGGCCGTGACCAATTCATCCAACCCCAAATCCCGGCTAACCTGCACCGCCGCCAGGATAAGGATAATCAGCGGCAGCGACGAAATGGTATTAACGATCAAAAAGGCAATAGACCGCATGGTGCGGGTACGCACATCAAAAATACGGAACGTGGCCACGCCGTAAGCCATGCCCACCACACCCACATAGCGCAAAAATTGGCCCGCCAACACCAATACCAGATTGTCAAAAAATTGCAGAAATTCACCCAGGAACACGGCCGTAAGCACCATAAACCAATACAACAAGCGGTTGGCGTGCCAGGGAAAGAGCGTAGCCTTATATTCCCGCCAGGTCTTGCCCAACAGCAGCCCACTAATGGCAAACCACACCAGGTAACTCAACAAGACGCCGCCAGACATATTCAGGTTGATGAAGGCTGAGGGAGTGGTGGACGGCCGTAAATCCACCACAATGGCCATCACCGCCGCCGCCGTTACCACCAACAACAGTGTGCGCGGCACTTTCCATTCTAAAAACGCAGAGGTCAAACCCACCGCCAGAATGGCACTTAACAACAAAAACTTCACCGACAAATTGGGGTAATCCACCAGCGGAGCCGCAAATAATGAAAATTCCCAAATGACCGAAGCCGCCAGGAACAACACCAGCCAACGGTGCTGCCCGGCGTTCTGACCCCGCCGCGCGAGAGGCGAAATCAGCAGCAAGGTGTATAAGACCGCGCCGAGAAGGGGAATAACCTGGGTATTGGCGTATACGCTCATCAATCCGTAATCCGTTATCCGTGAATCGTTATCCGTGAATCGTTATCCGTAATCCACAATCCGTAAACCGCAGTCCACAAGCCATAACCCGAATATGACTTTGGAAATCGGATTACCGATTACCAAAGCGCCCGTTGGCTCTGAAGATGTAGCATGATGCAGCATATTGTAACGGCCGTATCCACCCCCGGCAAAACAAAGACCCTAAGGGTATTCCCAACCCTTAGGGTCTTTCTCTTCTGGCGGAGAGGGCGGGATTCGAACCCGCGATGAGGTATAACCCCATACACGCTTTCCAAGCGTGCGCACTAAGCCAGCTATGCGACCTCTCCATTAGCGCGTGGGAATTATAAACGAAGGCGGCAGAGACGCAAGAGACGTGGCGGCGATGCAGCAATTCTCAATTTGCCCGGCGGCGGCAGATAAATCTGCACCTACAAAAGGCAAAGTCGGCCTGCGCCGACTGGCGCCCAGCCCACGCAGAGCCTGCCCTGAACCTGTTGAAGGGTGGGCTTTGCTCTCTGTAGGCGCGATTTGAATCGCTGGCTCTTGGCAAATTGAGAATTGCTGGCGGCGATGGATATTTCTGCCTTTCTTGACAGCGGCCCAAAAATTGACTATCATCATGTTACCGATCACGTGACCGGTAACATGGTAGGAAGGAGAAGAAAATTGCCCCGCTCAGAGGTGACCATCCGCGATGTGGCCCAACATGCCGGCGTTTCGCATCAGACCGTCTCTCGCGTTATCAATGACAGTGAGCGAGTCCGCCCGGAGACACGCGCCCGCGTAAAGGCGGCCATTGCGGCTCTTGATTATCGCCCCAATGCCATCGCCCGCTCCATGGCGCGGGGGCGCACCGCCACCCTGGCCTGCATCGCCCCCAACCTGACCGATTACACCTTTGCCAGCATCATTGACGCCGCCGCTACGGCCGTGCGCCATCATGGCTACTTCCTCCTTTCCGCCTCCGCTCCTGATGAAGGGACATTTCAAGGTCTGATAGATGAACTGGTGACCAGCCAGCGGGTTGAGGGTCTGTTGGTGATCAATCCTTTTGCCGATGGCCGTTACCGGCTTCTCCCCCCCTCTTTTCCCACCGTTTTTGCCGGGGCGCGTCCCCGTGAAGAAGCGGCTAACTCAGTAGCATTGGATGACGTAGCTGCTGCTTACGCCGCCACCCAACACCTGCTCGGCCTGGGGCATACGCACATTGGCATGATCACCGGCCCGATGGCCGAAGATTGCGCCCAAGATCGCAGCCAGGGTTTTGTCCAGGCGTTGCAGGCCGCCGGCATCACCCCACCGCCAGATTGGGTACGGGAAGGCAACTGGCAGCCCGCTTCCGGGTATGAAGCCTTTATGGGGTGGCAGCAGCAAGGGCAAACACCAACGGCCGTGTTCGCCCAGAATGATCAGATGGCGCTTGGCGTGCTGCGGGCCGCCCGTGACTGCAGCCTACAAATTCCGGCGCAGCTTTCCATTATTGGCGTAGATGATATTCCCCTGGCTTCCCATTTTGCGCCGCCGCTGACCACACTACGGCAGGATTTTGCCCGCATTGGCCGGGAAGCGGCGCAGTTACTCCTGCAAGTAGTTGAAGAACCGGAGCGCGCCAAAGAGCATCTACAAATCGAAGCAGAGTTGATCCTGCGCCGTTCAACCGCCAGAGCCTGAGGGTTTCAGAAAACCCTCAGGCTCTAAATGACAGAGGAGGTGATTTTAACGAAAAGAATTGATGATATTCTGCCCAAAAAGAAGAGGCACAGGCGGCTACCTGTACCTCTTCAGGCGCAATGAGGCTGCCTTTAGCTGGGGCACAGTCCACATTGCTTGCGCCTATTTTACCGAACAGCCAACAATTTGAATAACAGGAGTTGAAGAATGAACCCTATTCGCAAGTCACTTTACGTGTTTGTCGTTTTGTTGATCACGGCCGTGTTTCTGGCCGCTTGTAGTGGGGGGGATAGTGCCCCCGCCACCCAGGCCCCGGCCACCCAACCGCCGACAGCCGCCGAATCATCAGACGAAATGCCTACTGCAGAACCCGCTGCCGCCGAAACCATGGATGAAATTACTCTCCGCTGGCGCACCCGCCCGGACAATCAGGCCGAAATTGATGTCTACCAGTCCGTCAGCGACGAACTGGACAGCGAGATGAGCGGTGTGAAACTGGTGTATGAACCCGGTGGCAGCGAAAGCTCCAGCTACCAGGACGTGCTGCGCACCGAATTAGCCGCCGGTACCGCCCCCGACGTTTTCTGGATTCCCGGCACCGACATCGCCGACTTTGCTACTCGCGGCCTGATTATGAATCTGCGGGACATGGCCGACGCTACCGAAGGGTACAGCGATGAGAACTTCTACCCCGGCCCCATGTTCCACCTGACCTTTAACCCCGAAACTGGCAACAGCGGTGAAGCGTTGTGGGGGCTGCCGCGTGACGTATCCACGTTTGCCCTGTATCTGAACCTGGATTTGCTGGCCGAATCTGGCGCACCCGACCCGCGTGAACTGGCCGCCAACGGCGAATGGAACTGGGACACTTTCCTGGAAGTGGCCACCGCCATTAACGCTCTGGGTGATGACATTTACGGCTACGGCCAAAATGCCTGGTGGGGGCCGTATGGCTACTGGATCAATGCCGCCGGCGGTGGCTTTTACAATGAAGACCGCACTGCCTGTGGGCTGGACACGCCGGAATCTATTGCCGGGCTGGAATTTGAATCCCGCATTTACAATGAATATAACGTAGCCGTACCTTATGGCGAAGACAGTGAACCACCGTTCCTGGCCGGTAAAGTGGGCATGTTCCAAAACGGCCGTTGGGCCACCCCTGGCGTGCGTTCATCGGCTAACTTCAATTGGGACGTGGTAGAACTGCCCGATGGTCCCGCCGGGCCGAGCAACTGGCTCTTCTGGGGCGCCTATGTCGTCAACGCCAACACCGCCCATCCCGAAGAAGCGTGGAAACTGGTGCAAGAACTGACCACTGCCGAAACGCAGGGCAAAATCTCTGCCCTGGGCGCCAACATCCCCAGCCGCGTCAGCCAGGAAGCGCTGGACGCCTTCCTCACCTTCACGCCGCCCGCCAACAACCAGGCGTTCCTGAACGGCCTGGCGCGCAACCCGGCAACGGAAGGGCCACTGTGGGCCGGTAGCTGGCCGGAGTTTGACGCCATTATGGGTCCGGCGGTCACGGCCGTGCTCAATGGCGACCAATCCATTGACAACTTTGCCGCCACCATCTGCGACGAGGCTAATAAGGCGTTCAATCAGTAGTAGTACCATGTAAAAGTTTGTAGTAGGCGTTTTAGCGCCGTCAGCGGGCGATGAATCGCCTACTACAAACTCCTAACCTTCACAGGAGGCGGCTGATGGCGGCAGCGACGGCAACAACAGAAACGAAGACGACCGGGCATACGATTCTACGCTGGATAAAAGCGGCGGCTGGCTGGCATTTGCTCCTGGCGGTGGGGGGTGTGGTCGGGTTAGGCTGGCTGTGGGCCGGCGGCGGCACGGAGCGGGTCATCGTGTTCAAGGTGGTGGCGTCGCTGCTGCTGGTGGCACTGACGGCCGTGAATGCCCTGGCTGCGGTTGACCTGCTCCGGCTGCGCCATCGTGGGCGTGTCGTCTCCCTGGCGGTCAACTATCTTGGTTTCCTTTTTTGCCTCTTTGCCGTCATGCACCGCGCCGGCGGTTTCACCGGTTTCAACACCCTGGCCAATAACTTTGGCCGGGCGCTGCCCTTTCTCTTTCTGGCCCTGATCGGCGTGGCCATTAGCAATCTAGGCGAAAACCCCGGCGCCAACCGTAAGATGGTGGGGCGGGGGATCACGGCCGTCGGCGGCATCCTCTTTCTCTTTCTGGCCGGGTTGGCCACGGCCGGGCGCGCCCTGGTGATAAGCCTCACCGACCCCACCACGCTCATCCTGTTTGTGGCCTTGTTCCCCTTTGGCCTGTTCCTCTGGGCCATCTGGCGGCAGCCGGCGGCGGCCCGCCTGGGCGCTAAAAATGTAGATAACGAGATGCTGATTGGCTGGGCTTTCCTCAGCCCCAATTTTCTCGGTTTTCTCCTCTTCATCGCCGGGCCGCTGCTCTTTTCGTTTTACGTCAGCTTCACCGACTGGGACGCTTTTGGCAATGCCAATTGGGTGGGGCTGGGTAACTACGGCCGTGCCCTCAACCTCACCCTGGCCCCCCTGGCCGACGCCGCCCAACGCGCCAATGAAGTGCTGGATGTGCGCGTCTATGACGAACTGGCGCGCATCCGGCTGTTCGGCCGTTCCTACGTTATCGGCGCGCAGGACAAACTATTCTGGATCGCCCTGGGCAATACGCTGAAATTCGTTGTGTTTGCCGTCCCCCTCAGCGTTATTCCCGCTCTCTTCCTGGCAAACCTGCTCAACAGCAAAGTACCGGGCATGAAGTTTTTCCGCGCCGTCTACTTTCTGCCCAGTGTGGCCGCCGTTGTCGGCATTGCCCTGGTCTGGCAACTGCTCTTTAACGCCTCCGTCGGCTACATCAATTACTTCATCACCCAGATCACCACGTTTTTGGGCCTGACGGATCCCAAAATACGCTGGCTGTCGGCCAGCGACACCGCTCTTCTGGCGGTGGTGATCATGGCCGCCTGGCAATGGTTGGGTTTTAACACCGTCCTCTTTCTGGCCGGCCTGCAAAGTATTCCCCGCGTCTTGTATGAAGCCGCCACCGTAGATGGCGCCGGCTCTGGCCGCCAGTTTACCCATATCACCGTGCCCCTGCTGGCCCCGACCACCTTCTTTGTGCTGGTCACAACAACCATCCAGGCGATGCAAATTTTTGAGCACATTTTTATTGTGATGGGTACCAACCCGGCCGGCCCGGCTAATTCCACCCTCACCCTGGTACTTTATCTGTACCAGAAAGGGTTCCAACGATTTGAGCAGGGATACGCCTCTTCATTGGCCTGGATATTGTTTGCCATTATTTTTGCCGCCACCCTGTTTCAGGTGCAGCGGCAGCGCATGAGCGGGTCGGGATATGATGCGTGACGTGTGATGCGTGAGACCTCTGGTCACGCATCACACGTCACGCATCACACGTCACACATCACATAATTTTGGGTAATTGTTATGAACTCACACAAATTGCGAACGGCCGTTAAATACCTGCTCGTTTACGCCATCCTGATATTTTTCGCGGGGATCATGCTCTTTCCCTTTCTCTTTATGCTCACCACCTCGTTCAAAGAGCCAAAAGATACCTTTAACTACCCGCCGCGCCTGCTGCCCCGCACAGGGCTGACGACGATGCTGGATGGCGAAGAAGTGCCCCTGTATGACCTGGAAGGGGACGAGGGGCGCAAGGCATATGCCCTGGTGGAGAGCAATATCCGCATTGGCGTCTTTGCCAGCATCGCCGACCCGGAACAGACATGGGAACTGCCGCCCATTGAGGCAAAACCCAAAGGCGGTTTTACCAACCAGGAAAAGACAATTTTCAACGGCGAAGAGATGTTGGTGTATCTGATTACGGTAGACGGCCGTGAAATCGAAGTCGTCCAGGTGGGGCAAACGGCGCGCGGCCGTTTTGTAGACCCGGACAATCCACAAAATGAAATTATGGCCAACGTCCGCCTCAGCCAGCCTATGGAACAGCTCACCGCCCGACCGCAAAATTACCAGGATGTGGTAGCCCTGCAAGGTATGGACCGCAGCCTGACCAATACCATCCTGGTAACACTCGGCGTCGTCTTGGGTACGCTGACCACCTCCGTCCTGGGCGGTTACGCCTTTGCGCGGCTGCGTTTCCCCGGTCGCGATAACCTCTTTGTCCTCTACCTGGGCACAATGATGATCCCTTTTGTCGTCCTGGTCACGCCCATGTACCAGCTGATGGTTTACATCGGCTGGGTGGACAATATGGTCGCCCTGATTGTGCCCTGGATATTCAGCGCCTATGGCACCTTCCTGATGCGCCAGTTTTTCCTGACCATCCCCAAAGAGATTGAGGAAGCGGCGGTGATGGATGGCGCCTCCCGGCTGCAAATTTTGTGGCGCATTTTTGTGCCCGCCAGCACCCCGGCGCTGGCCACGCTGACCACCTTTACCTTTCTCTATGCCTGGAACAGCTTCTTTTGGCCGCTGGTCATTATCAACACCGGCAACACCGCCAACCATGTGCTGACGCTCTCGCTCAATGTGCTGCGCGGCCGTGCCTCAGACAGCCCCAACCTGATCCTGGCCGGGGCAGCCATCGCCATTTTGCCGCCCATGCTCATCTTCATCTTCGGCCAGCGCTTCTTCGTGGAAAGCGCCACCAGCAGCGGGGTGAAGGGATAATACGAAAGGACGCGAAGGGTGAAAATATAAGATTACGCAGATTATCTGCGCAATCTGCGTAATCTTTGATTGCCTTTCAGGAGACTAAAAAACCAACAATGCACACACCCAACCGCCTCTACGATGCTTACATCTTTGACCTGGACGGCACGGTGTATCTGGGAGAATCGCTGCTGCCTACGGCCGGGGAAACGATTACCTGGCTGCGTAAGCGGGGAAAACGCACCGTTTTCCTCTCCAACAATCCCACGCAAACCCGCGAACAGTACGCCCACAAGTTGACCCATCTCGGTTTGCCCACCCCGCCTGAGGATGTGATCAATTCCTCACTGGTGATGGTGAATTTTTTGCGCCAGACGATGCCGGGGGCACGGCCGTATGTCGTCGGCGAAGCGTCGTTATGCCAGGAGTTGGCACGGGGCGGCTTCCAATTAGCCCAGACCGCGGCGGAGACGGACGTGGTCATCGCCAGCTTCGACCGCACCTTCACCTACCACAAGCTGCAAATCGCCTTTGATGCCATTCGCCGGGGGGCGCGTTTTGTGGCCACCAACGCCGACCGCTACTGCCCCGTGCCCGGCGGCGGCGAACCGGATGCAGCAGCCATCATTGCCGCCATTGAAGCCTGTACCAACACCCAGGTGGAAGCCGTTGTTGGCAAACCGTCCCGCTACATGGCCCAGACCATTTTGCAGCTGGTGGGGCTGCCGCCTGACCACTGCCTGATGACCGGCGACCGGCTGGAGACGGACGTGCGTATGGGACTGGAAGCGGGTATGGCCGCTGCCCTCACCCTGACGGGGGCAACAACAGAAGCAGATTTGCAGGCTACGGCCGTGACCCCCACCTATATTTTGCGGCAATTGCGCGATTTGATACCGGAAACGGAAAGTAATTGAGTAATTGGGTAATTGAGTAATTACCCAATTACTCAATTACCTCTTCACTATGTCAAAACCATACCTCCTGGGCATAGACCAGGGCACCAGCGGCAGTAAGGCCGTGATTATAGATGGCGCGGGGCAGGTATGCGGCTTTGGCGCACGGCCGTTGGCCCGCCTGCACCCCCAACCAGACTGGGTGGAACAGGAACCAGAAGTCGTCGTCGCCGGGGTACAGGCGGCCATTGCGGACGCCCTGGCCCAGGCCGGCTGCCATCCGGCGGAAATTGCGGCGTGTGGCATTGCCAGCCAGCGCAATACCGAATTTGTGTGGGATAGCCGGAACGGCCGTGCCCTGGGCAACGCCATTACCTGGCAAGATTTACGCAGCTTTCCCCTGCTGGCCGAAATTCAAGGCCAACCCTGGGCGGATGAACTGCGTCACCGGCTGGGTTATGCACCTGGCCCTTACATGAGCGCCCTGCATCTGGCCTGGCGACTGCGGCAGGACACGGCCGTGCGCGAAGCCGCCCGCACCGGCCATTTGCGCGTGGGGCTATCTGCCGCCTGGCTGATGCAGGCCATGGGCCAACCAGCCGGGCATCTCATGGATCGTTCGCTGGCGCAGGCCACCGGTTTATACGACTTTCGCCAGCACGACTATTGGGATGCCTGGCTGGATTGGATCGGCATCTCCCGCCGCAGTTTGCCGCAGGTGACGCCCACGGTGCATGAGTATGGCACGATCACGTTGTCGGGAGCAGACGGCCGTAGCGCCACCATCCCCGTCCTGGCCATGATTGGCGATCAACAGGCCGCCCTCTTTGGGCACGGCTGTCGCCAACCGGGGCAGGCCGAATGCACACACGGCACCTCTTCCTATTTGAAAGTGTATGTGGGCGCAGAGCCGCCCGATGTAGCCGGGGTGAACAATTATTATGCCTGGGAACTGCACGGCCGTCAGCATTACTACCTGGAGGCGCCCACCACCGTCAACGGCGCGGCGCTGCGCTGGCTGCGCGACAATCTGGAACTGTTCGCCAATTACAGTGAGCTGGACACATTGGCCGGGCAAGTAGCAGACAGCGGCGGGCTGCTTTTTGTGCCCGCCTTCACCGGTCTTAATGCCCCCTTTGACGACGCCCAGACACGCGGCACGATGTTGGGGCTGACCCTCGGCCACCAGAAAGCACACATCGCCCGCGCCTTTTTGGAATCCATCGGCTGCCAAATGCGGCTCATTCTGGCGGAAATTGAGCGAAACACGGCCGTGCGCGTGCCCGAACTGCGCGTCGGCGGCGGCGTGTCCGCCAGCGACGTGGCCTGCCAGATTCAGGCAGACATCACCGGCATCCCGCTGCTGCGCCCCACTTTCACGGAAACAACGGCCTGGGCCGCCGCGCTGTTGGCCGGGTTGGGCGCGGGCATGTGGGCAGATGAAACGGCCGTGCCCCTGCCCTCCCCCACCCACACCCGCTTTGAACCACAGATGGCGGCGACGGCCGTGCAAACCCTCTATGACCGCTGGCGCCAGGCAGTACAACTGATGTTAGCGTTTGCTCACGAGACCAGACCATAAGGGTTTTCAAAAATCGGCTCTATAGGATTTCATGGGGTTTGGCGTGACATGTGACGAGTGATGCGTGTGGTCTCTCTGGTCACGCATCACTCGTCACGCATCACGGCCTGTCAACCCCCTGAGTTCCCAAAGAACCCAAAAACCCTTAGGGTCTTTAAGCCTATGAAATTTGGCGTTTGTTATTACCCCGAACAATGGCCTGCCGAACGATGGGCCGCCGACGCCCGGATGATGCGTGAGGCCGGGCTGGAGATGGTACGCATTGCCGAGTTTGCCTGGGCGAAAATGGAGCCGGCCGACGGCCGTTACACCTGGGAGTGGCTGGACAAAGCGATAGAAACGCTGGCCGCCGCCGGGCTGGATGTGATCCTGGGCACGCCCACGGCCGCGCCACCTGCCTGGCTCAGCCATGCTCACCCGGACGTTTTGCGCCTGGACGCAAACGGCCGTGCCCGCCAACACGGCGCCCGCCGCCACGTTTGCCCCAACAGTCCCACCTACCGCCACTTTAGCCGCCGCATCGTGCAAGAAATGGTGCAGCGGTACGGCCGTGAACCGGGCATCATTGGCTGGCAAATTGACAACGAATTTGGCGGCGGCAAATCGGGCCGCTGTTACTGCCCCCACTGCGCCGCCGCCTTCCGGGACTGGCTGCAAAAACGGTATAGCCACATCAGCGCCCTCAATGACGCCTGGGGCGCCGTCTTCTGGTCACAAACCTACAGCGATTGGGCCGAAATCATGCCGCCTGACGACCGCATAGACAAGAAGAACCCCAGCCATCTGTTGGACTACTACCGCTTTTGCTCGGAGAGCATCGTGGCCTACCAGCAGGAGCAGGTGGACATCATCCGCAGCGGCGCGCCGGGCCGGTTTATTACCCACAACTTCATGGGGCTGTTCCGCGACCTGAACCAGTTTGATCTGGCGGCGCCGCTTGATTTTGTCACCTGGGACAATTACCCCACCGGCAACCCGGAGCGGTGGCACGGCCGTCTGCAACCACCCGCTGAACAGCAAGAACCTATTGACTATGCGTATGACGTTGGCGACCCGATCATCACCGGCATGGCGCATGATTTGATGCACGGCCTAAAACAACGGCCGTTCTGGATCATGGAGCAGCAGTGTGGGCATATCAATTGGGGTGAATTGAATCCCGGCATTCGTCCCGGCACGGTGCGGCTGTGGTGCTGGCACGCCCTGGCCCATGGCGCGGAGGCCATCCTCTTTTTCCGCTGGCGCGCCAGCCTGTTTGCCCAGGAACAATACCACTCCGGCCTGCTACGGCATGACGGCCGTGCCGACACAGGCATGGCCGATTTACAAACGATGGTGGCCGAACTGGCACAGATGCGGCAATTGACCGCTCACCCCGTACACATCGAAGTCGCCATTGTGTGCCAGTATGACGACCTGTGGGCGCTGCAAGAGCAGCCGCACCGCGCCGATTTTGATTACTGGCGGCACAGTTATGCCTTTTATCACGCGCTGCAACGCCTGGGCGTTCCGGCTACTTTCGTACCGGTTACGGCCGATTTGTCCCCTTACAAACTGGTGATCGCGCCGACGCTGCATCTGGTAACGCCGGAAATCGTGGCTGCTTTACAGCGGTATGTGAATACGGGCGGCCATGTGCTGTTGGGGGCGCGCGCCGGTTTTAAGACGGGCAGCAATCTGGTGACGGATACGCCGCTGCCCGGCCTGCTACGCCACCTGGCGGGTGTAGCCGTCACGGACTGGCAGGCGTTGCCATTGGCGGCGGGCTGCGAATTGCACAGTGAGATACCCGGCCTGGAAGGCCAGGCTACGTATTGGGTGGAGTCGTTGCAGGCGGAGACGGCCGTACCCCTGGCCCATTATGCCGGTGGCGCAGCCGCACTCGCCGAAAACCGGGTGGGGAACGGCCGTGTCACCACCCTCGGCTTTTATCCATCACCGGCGCAGGCAACGGCCGTGTGCCGCCATTTGCTGGCCCAAAACCACATCACCCCCCTGGCCGAACACCTGCCGCCGGGCCTGGTTGCCGCCCGGCGTGGGCCGGTGACAATCCTGATGAATTTTTGGGAACGGCCGTTGACCGCCACCATCAACGGCCAACCGGTGGAAGTGGCTGCGCGTAACATTGTGTTGGTGGGGGGTGATGCGTGACGGGTGACGGGTGACGGGTGACGGGTGATGCGTGACGGGTGACGGGTGACGGGTGATGCGTGACGGGTGACGGGTGACGGGTGATGCGTGACGGGTGACGGGTGACGGGTGACGGGTGACGGGTGATGCGTGACGGGTGACGGGTGACGGGTGATGCGTGACCGGAGGAACCTCACGCATCACGCTGGCTCCCAACTCGCTCACAGCAGCCAGAGGGCAACCATCCCCACTACAATCGTCCACAGCACATTTTTGGTGCGCCAGGCAACGAAGATAGCCAGCAAACCGGCCAACAGACGGCCGTTTGCCAAGGACACATCCACCCCACCCCCCGGCATAATTAATTCCGGCAGGATAATGGCCGACAGCACCGCCACCGGCACAAACTTCAACGCCTGCCGCAGCGCCGAGCTGAGTGCAAACCGCTCCAAAAGCACAATCGGCGCCAGCCGAATCCCATACGTGATGACGCCCATGCCGATGATTGTTAGCCAGGTGACCATAGTTTCGGTAATCGGCAATCGGTGAACGGTAATCGGTGGTTTACTGATAACCGATTACCGTTTACCGATTACTGCTTCTCCATCCACACACCCACTCCAATACCCGCCAGCCCGGCGAAGACCAGTCCCAGGTTATAGGGCAGGGTGTGGGCCAACACGGCCGTTACGCCTGCCACCACCGCCGCCGCCAGCATGGGGCGCGTGGTTAACAGAGGCACGACGATACCAATAAAGGTCAACGCCAGGGCAAAATCCAGCCCCCAACTGGCCGGAATTTCCGCGCCCAGGAAGACGCCGACGGCCGTACTCGTCTGCCACGTCAGCCACAACATCATGCCTGCGCCCAGGAAAAACCAATGTTTGTGGGTGAGAGGCGTTTGTTGGTCAGCATAGTGAACGGCCGTGGTCGCATAGGCCTCGTCGGTGAGCAAATAGGCCAGTAAAAACCGCCACCCGCGTGACAAATGCTGCAAATCTGGGCCAAGCTGGGCACTGTACAGCAGATGACGCACATTCACCACAAGCGTCGTCAGCCACAAGACCGGCAGCGGCGCCCCCTTGCCCATCAACTCTGCGCCGATAAACTGCGCCGACCCGGCAAACACAATCGCCGACATGGCCTGCGCCTGCGCCGGCGTCAGCCCGGCCGCCAGGGCAACCACACCATAAATCAGCCCAAAGGGAATCACACCCAGGGCAATGGGCAATTGGGACTTAACACCTGCCCACCATTCGGCCTGGCGGCCTGGCTCCTCTGCGGAAATGGCTGGCTCTTGCATCATGCCGCCATTTCCCGTAATGCCTGCCAGATGATTTCCAGGTCACGCTCCGTTGTCTGCCAGTTGGAAAAAGCGGCCCTGATACCGGGAATGCCCTGGTATACGGTGGGCGTCAGGAAGACACGGCCATCATCCCGCACCGTTGTCAAAAATCGCGCCACCATCGCCGCCGTTGGTACACCGGCCAACGTAAAACAGACCACATTCAGCCGCACCGGGGCCAGCAACCGAAACTGAGCCGATTGGCTGATCTGGTCGCCCAACCAGCCCGCCTGATCACAATTGCGCTCCACGATGTCGCGGTACCCGTCACGGCCGTAGGCCAACAGCGTCAGCCAGGCAGGCAGCGCCCGAAAACGGCGCGAATTTTGCGGCGTCCAATGCACCGGCGCCGGGTTGTCACCCACTTCGCCCAGATAAGCCGCTGCATTGTGAAACACCTCCACCTGCAACCGGGGATGGCGCGAGAAGGTTATGGCGGAATCGTAGGGCACGTTCAGCCACTTGTGGCCGTCAATGGTGATCGAATCGGCCAGTTCCGCCCCCTGCATCAGGTGCGCATAGCGGGGCGAACAGGCAGCAAACCCACCAAAGGCCGCATCCAGATGCAGCCAAAAGTTATGTTTCGCCTTCAACGCCGCAATCGCCAACAAATCGTCAAAATCCACCGTGTTCACCGTACCGGCGCTGGCAATCACAATCGCCGGGCCGGCAACGGCCGTCAGCGCCGCGTCTAACGCGCTCACATCCATCGCTTCCCGCTCTGGCAGCATGGGCACGCGGCTGAGGTGGCGCTTGCCCATGCCCAACATCGCCAACGCTTTGTAGCTGCTGGAATGGGGCGAAGTGGCCAATACGGGTATAGGCGGCAAGCCATACAATCCATCCTGGGAAGGATCATGGCCTTGCTGTCGAACCGCCCACTGCCGCGCCTGCGCCAGGCCCGCAAAGTTGCTCATGGTAGCCCCGCTGACAAACGTACCGGCAAATTCATCCGGCAAAACAAACAATTGGCGCAGGAAGTGCAAGGCTTCTTGCTCCACCTGTGGGGCGATGGAGTCATGATCGGCGGTGGGGTTTTGATCGTACACGGCCGTCAGCCAATCCCCCACCAGCGCCGCGGGCGTTACTCCGCCGGTGACAAAACCAAGATACCGTGGCCCGGCGCTGCCGGACAGCCCCCGTTCGTACTTCTGCCAGAAATGGGCCAACGCCGCCGCCACGCCCACGCCAACTGCCGGTAGCGGCTCACGGTCTGTGATGAATGGGGCTACGGCCGCCGGACGGGTGGGTAACGAGTGTAGAAATTCGATGGCGGCATGGACGGCCGTTGCCAACACCTGCTCTGGCTGCGCCGCATCTTGCTGCAGCTGTTCGTTCATGGCCGCTCCTTTGCCAGTATCATGCGCAACTGGTCCATCGCCAGATTATCACCGCTCAACACATCTGGTAGGGTAGGAAATTGATCATCAGACATTGTCACTTCTCCAAAAAGAAAGTTTGTAGTAAGCGATCTATCGCCTGCAAACGGCGATAAATCGCCTACTACAAACAAAAAACACAGCTGATTTAGATGCTGCCGCGCCGGGCCACCAGGATTCCGCTTAACACCACCAGGCCGCCCAGCATTTGCACCGGCGAAAGCCGTTCGCCCAACAGCAGCCAGGCGAACATGGCGGCCATTACCGGCTGCCACAGCAGCGTCACCGCCGAGAACGTGGCCGGCAGCGCGGCCATGCCCTGGGCGATCAACCCCTGACCACCGGCATGGGCAATCCAGGCCATCGCCAGCAGCACCAACCAGCCAACGGCCGTGCCCGGCCAAAACGGTTCCCCGGAGAGCAGCGCCGCGGGCAGCAGCAGCAGCGCACAAAACGTGCCGCTCCAGGCCATAAAGGTCAGCGCCGTCATGTTTTGCCGCAAATGTTTGGTGGCGAGTAAGTAGCTGGCATAGAACACGGCCGTGCCCAACGCCAACAAATCTCCCAGCAAATGGTCGGTGCTCAGGCTAAAACTCTCGCCAATTAACAAGGCCGCGCCGCCAATTGCCAGCAGCAGCCCCAACAAAAACGTGCCCGTCACCCGCTGCCGGAAAAAGAACCAGGCGCCCATGGTCACAAACACCGGCGCCATATTGGGCAGTAAGGTAGCATTGGCTACCGACGTGTACTTGATCGCCAAATGCCACAAAATCAGATCCCCGGCAAAGAAAAAACCGGCGGCGGCCAGGAAGGTGATGTCCCGGCGTGTTAATGGTGTGCTGGAAACTGTTTCCGGCTGCGGGGAGGCTGCCTGGTGCTGTTTTGCCCACAGCACCCCCAGCCACAGCACCGGCAGCGCCAGCGCCAACCGCCAGAACGCGGTGGAAATGGGACCGGCGTCGCTCCATCGCACCAAAATGGGCGCAAAGCCAATGGCCGACGCGCCCAACAACAGCGCCAGCAGCGCCGTTCGTGGGAAAGAAACCCTGGCAAGAGAAGAAGTTTGGCTGGTCATATGGGTCTGCAAAGGAACAAGTTTGTGTCCTGAGAGATTGGAGACTGGAGATTGGAGATTGAATCTCCTAATCTCTAATCTCCTAATCCCCCAATCCTTCGGCAAGCTCAGGACAGGTTCTCCCAATCTCCCATTGTTCTCGCAGGGCCTCCGCCAGCCGGGTCATACCGGCTTCAATGGCGGCAGCGTCCGTGTTGGAGAAGTTGAGGCGCAGCGTATTTTGGCCGGTTCCGTCCACGTGGAATGGGTCGCCGGGCACAAAAACGACGTTGCGTTTGACGGCGGCTTCAAACAGTGACATAGCCGACATGCTCTCCGGCAGGGTGATCCACAAGAACATGCCCCCTTCCGGCAAGGTGAACTGAACGTTAGCCGGGAATAGTTCTTCAATCATGGATACCATCAGCGCCCGCTGACGGCCGTAGGCGGCCTTGATGGTGGCAATATGCGCGTCCAGGTCATTGTCTTGCAGGTATTGGAGAAGGATTAGCTGCGAGACGTAGTTGGAGTGTAAATCGCTGGCCTGTTTGGCAATGATGAGTTTGTCCATCAGTTCCGGCTGGGCCACAATCCAACCCATGCGGAAACCGGGGGCCACGATTTTGCTGAAAGAGCCGAGGAGGAAGGCGCGCTCACGACCCGAAGCAGCTTCGGGTTCGCCATACATCGTCAGCGGCGGCAAATCTTCACCCATAAACCGCAGTTCCCGGTAGGGATCATCTTCAATGAAAAAGAGTTGGTTCTCGTTCAGGATAGCGGCCACTTCTTCCCGTTTGGCGGCCGAATAGGTGATGCCGGTAGGGTTTTGAAAGTTGGGCAGGGCGTAAAACAATTTGGCCTGAGGATGGGCGGCGTGTTGGGCGAGCACGGCCGTGTCCGGCCCATCATCGCGCAGCGGCGTCGTCACAAAACAGGGCTGAAACAACGAAAACGCCTGAATCCCGCCCAAATAACTGGGCGACTCCAAAATCACATGGTCGCCGGGATCAAGCAAAATTTTGGCTACCAGTTCCAGCCCCTGCTGCGAACCATTGGTGATGAGAATATCGTCGGCGGGCACGTCCAGGCCGCAGGTAGTTTTATACCGGTCGGCGATAAACTGGCGCAACTCCTGGCTGCCCAGGGTGGGTGCATATTGCAGCGCCCTAGCCCCGTGGTGGGCGAACACCTTATCGGCTGCGGCGCGCAGCGGCGCTACCGGAAAATAATCGGGATTTGGCAGCCCTCCGGCAAAAGAAATGACGTTGGGGTCCTGGGCTACCTTCAAAATTTCACGGATAAACGAGCGCTGCATCGTCGCCATGCGCCCGGCAAATTTTCCTCTCATGTTTACCTCCAGATTAAATGGTCAACGGGCTACAGTAGCGTAAAACGGCTAAAGCCTCCCCTCCTCGTACTCGCAGGAGGGGAGGCTTTAGCCGACCCTCCCCACCTACTCCTCCACTCCAGTTCTAACACGGAGGCGAGGCTTTAGCCGACCCTCCCCACCTACTCAAAATTGTCCCACTCGTAATCCCGCACCGGATAAGCCATCAATAAATCATCCAACCACTCCTGCCCCTCAGTCCGCAAGTAATAATGATAACTCGAAAAAGGCCAATCCACCGGTTGCGCCACATAACCATGTTTCACCGGGTTCTGGTGAATGTATACCTTGAAAGGGCATAAACTGACATTCTAATCTGAAACCCACTTGGCAGCAAACAAGAGAAAGCTATACTCCGCGGTTTTTATTGAGGAGTTAGAAAAGGACATGATCAAGCTGAGTTTCACACCGGAAATCATAAACCAATTACATCACGAACGT
>JABFFZ010000024.1 GCA_013112725.1 Chloroflexota bacterium | reverse complement strand
GCCCCTCCCTGATTACATCTACTTCTCTCGCCAGAATGAATCGCTGCACACGAGGGTCAATGCAAATTGATTCGGCCTTTAGCCCTGCCTCTGACAAGGGCAGATGGCTAGACGATACAAGGTTTTTAAGGTTCAGTTTTTATGATTCTGGCTCAATTTCGCCAGAGTCCAGTAATTCAGATACCTGATTTTAGCTCGCATTATGAATGTTGCCAGAAGCAGCAGAGTGCAGGTATTATCTTTGATACGGCCGTCAGCAAAATCAGTATGAACGAGCAACAAAACAGCACCCCCCTTTATTCCCCAGCCCATTATGAAGCGCTGCTACGGGCGATCACGGCTGTGTCTGCCAATCTGAGTACCCCCACCCTGCTTACTGAATTGGCCCGGCAGCTCACCCAAACCTTCCATGTAACCAGCGTCTACATTTCCGATTGGAATGCCCATACCGGCCTGGCTACCGTACAGGCCGAATACCGCAGCCCGCAAGCCAACGCCCAAGAGATGCAAAGTGATATTGGCGTCTCGTATGACCTCTTCAACGAGGTCAAACGTGATGCCACCTTCTTGCAAACCCGTTACCCCTTGCTGCTTCATGTGGATGATCCCCAAACCCCGCTTTGGGATCGGGAGCATCTGGCTGCTTACCAGGTCAAAACATCCTTAGTGGTACCGCTGCGCCTGCATACCCAGATCATTGGTTTTGCCGAATTGTGGGAAAGCCGCCACCGCCGCGACTATACCCAGGCCGAAATTGAACTATGCCAGGCCATTGCCCAGCAAGGAGCCATCGCCCTGGTAAATGCCCGCTTATATGAAACGGAAAGCCGCCGCCGCCGTGAAGCCGAAACGCTGCTAGAAATGACCGGTTATCTTTCCGGCACTTTGGAATTAGACGAAGTTCTCAGCCACACCCTGGACGCCGTGCGCCGTTACCTGACCAACATCAGTGCCTGCTCCATTTCCATTCTGAGCGAGGACGGCCGTTTCCTGCGTACCGTGGCCGAGTGGTCTGAAAAACCCGTCTTCACCTTGGTACCGGTAGGACAGGCGTCGGCCGTGGAGGAGACGCTGTTCTCCCGTCTCACGCTCAAAAACCGGCAGCCAACGGCCGTCGCCGATTTATGGCAGATTGCCTACTTGAATGAACGCGTCTTGCATGTGACCAAAGCCGGGTTGCGTGCCCTGTTGTATGTGCCTCTCATTTTCCGTGAAACCATCATTGGCCTGCTCCACATTCATAAATGGCACAACCCGCGCCACTTCACCCCGGACGAAATTGCCCTTTGCCAGAGCGTGGCCAGCCAGGCTGCCAGTGCCATTGCCAACGCCAATCTATTCACCGCCCAAAAACGCCAGTTGAAAATAGCGACTATGCTGCAAAAAGTAGGCGCACTGCTCACCACCAGCCTCACCCTACACCAGGTATATGAACACATTTTTGACTATCTGGCGGAAATCATTGAGTACGATTTTGTCTCCCTGCATCTGGATGACCCCACCGGCGGCGCCTTTGCCCTGGCTGCCAGCCGTGGTTTTGAAGATGCCGAAAACCTGCGCCAATTCCTGGATACCCACGCCAGATCATGGCTAAGGCGCATTCCCATTCCACCAGGATGGGCATTTGTCGGTAATACACAGCAGGATTCGGGCTGGCTGGTGCTACCGGCGCTGGAGGGGGTCAGTTCGTGGATTGGGGCCGCGCTGATGGTGAAAGACCAGCTCATTGGCATTCTTAGCCTGGAAAGCCGCGAACCAGATAAATACAATGCCGAGGCCGCCGAAACAGTGGCCGCTTTTGCCAACCAGGCCGCCATCGCCATTGCCAATGCCCGACTGCACGACCAGGTTTTGCAGCAAGCAGATGAACTGGATATTTTGCACCAGATTGCCATTGTTACGGCTTCTACTTTTGATGTAGATGAACTGCTGCGCCAGACAACACGCATGATCACCGAACGTCTATACCCTGACCTGTTCGGGTTTGTGATGAAAGAGCCTGCCACCGGTATACTGCGGCCTCATCTTTCCTTTCATGGCATTCCGGCCCGCTATTTGGAACAATCGTTGTTATACGAAAGTCTGTTTGGGTTGGCCGTACAAACCGGCGAACCGCAGATTGTGGCCGATGTACGCCTGGAACCGCTGTATGAGGCCGGCATTCCGGTAGAGAACATGCGCTCGGCCATTGTGGTGCCGGTGCAGGTGAAAGGCAATGTGGTCGGTGTGATTGATGTGGAAAGCCCACGACTGAATGCTTTTTCAGAGAAGGACCTGCGCTTTTTGACCACGTTGGCCGGGTTGGTAGCAGCAGTAATAGAACGCGCCCGGCTGTATGAATCGCTGCTAACACAAAAGGATGTATTGGCCGTATTGGTGAACCAACGCACAGCCGAATTGGAGTCCGAACGAGACCGGACAGTGGCTATTTTGGAGAGCGCGGGCGAAGGGATTATTCTGACGGACACGGCCGTGAACATCCTCTATATGAACCGGGCCATGGAGCGTATGAGCGGTTACGGCCGTGCCGAACTCACCGGCCAAAATTTGCGCATACTGGTGAATGACCGCGCTGCCCGCTTCCTTTTTGTGCAAACCTGGCCCTCTGGCTTCAGCCACGAGCGATGGTCGGGGGAACTGCTGAACCAACGCAAAGATGGGCAAACCTACAGTGTGCGCCTCACCGTGACGCCAATCAAAGATAACACCGGTGTCGTCACCGGCTATGTGATCGTCCAGTCAGACATCAGCCAGTTAAAGGAAGTGGAACGGCTAAAGACCGAATTCATCGCCAACGTCACCCATGATTTACGCACGCCGCTGACGGTGATCAAGACACACATCTCCCTGCTAGAACGGGGCAAACTGGAAAACCGCCCCCGCTATTTTCAGGTAATGCAAACGGAAACAGATCGGCTGAACCGGATGATTCAAGATTTGCTGGATGTTTCCCGGCTGGATGCCGAGTTTACACCTGACCCAGACGCCGCCACCGATCTCTGGCCGTTGTTAAACGAATTGCGGGAGTATTTTGCGGGCAGCATAGCCGAAAAGGGAATGCGGCTGGTCATCACAGGGGATGAGGCAGCGGCTACGGCCGTACACATGCACCACATCCATCTACGCACCATCCTCACCAACGTCATGGACAATGCCATCAAGTATTCCCCCACCGGCGGTCAGATAGACCTCACCGTGCGCCGGCAAACACGCGCCAACTGTTCTTTTGTCCTGGTAACGATCACCGATCAAGGCCCCGGCTTGAGCAAAGCGGAGCAACCGCTGATATTTGACCGTTTTTATCGCGGTGAAGCCGCCCGCACCACCAATATCTCCGGCATTGGCCTGGGACTGCCCGTCGCCAAAAAAGTCATTGAACCCTATGGCGGGCTGATTGAAGTGGAAAGCGAAGCCGGCGCCGGCGCTTCTTTTTCTTTGTGGCTGCCACTGCATGAATTGTAGGTAATTGGGGTGTTGCTATCGTCAATGGCTAATCCGGGCACAACAATGACTCGATGGGATTTTTCAGCTTATGCACACCCGGCGCAGGTAGTCGCCGCCGCCCTGTTGGGGCAAAAGTTGGTGCGCGTGGTAGATGATTATTTGCTTAGCGGCCTCATCGTCGAAACCGAAGCGTACGGTGATGGCGATGCGCCCGACCTGGCCTGCCACGGTGACCGGGCCAATCACGGACAACCAACGGCGCGCACGGCCGTCATGTTTGGTCCCGCCGGTCATGCTTACGTTTACTTCACTTACGGTATGCACTGGATGTTTAACATCGTCACCGGTCAGACCGGGCAGGCGAATGCGGTGTTGATTCGCGCTTTACAGCCGGTGGACGGGGTAAAATGGATGCAGCAGCGGCGCGGCGCACGGCCGTTAGCTGAACTGACCAACGGCCCCGCCAAACTGGCGCAAGCCCTGGCCATTGACCAATCCCTCAACGGGGCAAACCTGTGTGATCCGGAAGGGGTTATATGGATTGAAATGGGCACGGCCGTTAACCCCAGCGACATTTGTACCGGCCCCCGCATTGGCCTGGGCCAAACGCCCGAACCCTGGCTCTCCATGCCCTGGCGGTATTGGCTAAAAGATAATCCGTTTGTTTCTAAAAAATGACCGTAGGGCAATTTGGCAAATCGCCCTACACAGAGGAGAAAAATGAAACTACTCGAAGGTAAAAAAGCACTCATCTTTGGTATTGCCAACAAAAACTCCATCGCCTGGGGCATTGCCCAGACGCTGCACGAACATGGGGCGCAGTTGGCGTTTAGTTATGGGTTTGAGCAGTTGGAGAAACGGGTACGGCCGTTGGCCGAACAACTGGGCGTCGAATTTGTCGAAGAATGCAACATCGAAGATGACGCCCAAATTGAGCACATCTTCCAAAAGGTGGGCGACCATTTTGGCAACCTGGACATCCTGGTACACGCCATTGCCCACGCCAAACGAGAGGATTTGGACGGCCGTTTTGTGGATACCAGCCGCGATGGTTTTCGCCTGGCCCTGGACATCAGCGTTTACAGTCTGGTCTCCCTCACCCGCGCCGCCGTCCCCCTGATGAGCAACGGCGGCAGCGTCCTCTGCCTCACCTACTACGGCGCGGAAAAGGTCGTGCCCCATTACAACGTCATGGGCGTGGCCAAAGCGGCGTTGGAGGCCAGCACCCGTTACCTGGCCGCCGACCTCGGCCCCCAAAACATCCGCGTCAACGCCATCTCCGCCGGGCCTATCAAAACCCTCTCAGCCTCCGGCATCGCCGGGTTTCGCAAGATGCTGCGCTATACCGAAGAACGCGCCCCCCTGCGCCGCAACGTAGACCAGCGAGAAGTCGGCCAGACCGCCCTTTGGTTATGCAGCGACCTCAGCAGCGGCGTCACCGGCGAAATCATCTACGTAGACGCCGGTTATCATATTCTGGGAATGCCCGAACCGCCGGAAAAGTGGGAATAAACCGCAAGCAAGAACGAAACCTTGATATTCCATGATAACCACGTCAGCTAACTGACCTGCATTTGACAAACCAGAGTCATCCGCTATACTGTCGGCTAACTTTGTGACAACTGTTTGTCAATTTCACAATCTTATCCAGAGCAGTGGAGGGACCGGCCCGATGAAACTGCAGCAACCCCCAATTCAGGGAAAGGTGCTAATTCCGGCAGCCACGGCTGAACGATAAGAGGAAACTGGAAAGTCAGTAAAAGCCTCTTGCGCAGTCAGGAGGCTTTTTTTGTTGGTAAATGGAGATGAGAGATTAGGAGATTGGCGCTGCTCAATTTCTAATCTCTCATCTCCAATCTCATATTCACTTTGGAGGTATAGATCACATGCTCAATTTTATGACAGCACCCAGTTTGCTGTTCACGTCCGAATCGGTGACAGAAGGTCATCCGGACAAAATGTGCGACCAGATTAGCGACGCCGTGTTGGACGCCATTCTGGCCCAAGACCCCTATGCGCGGGTAGCTTGCGAAACGGCCGTGAAAACCGGCTTTGTCATGCTCCTGGGCGAAATTACCACCTCCGCCCAGGTCAACTTTGACAAACTGGTGCGCCAGGTGGTCACCGACATCGGCTTCGACAGCAGCGACAAAGGGTTTGATGGCAACACCTGTTCCGTCCAGGTAGCTATCGCCGCCCAAAGCGCCGACATCGCCCAGGGCGTGGACAAAGCCCTGGAATACCGGCACCAAAACGGCAACCAGGACGCCGAAATTGAAGCGTTGGGCGCCGGCGACCAGGGCATGATGTTTGGGTATGCCTGCAACGAAACCGAAACCCTGATGCCCCTGCCCATTCACCTGGCGCACAACCTCACCCGCCGCCTCAGCCAGGTGCGCCGCGACGGGACCCTGCCCTGGGTGCGTCCCGACGGCAAAGCTCAGGTGACAGTTGAGTATAGCTACGGCAAACCCCGCCGCGTTACCACCGTCCTGGTCAGCACCCAACATGCGCCCGACGTGGACAATGAAACCATCCGCCAGGGCATTATCCAGCACGTCATCCTGCCTGTCATCCCCGCCGACCTGATGGATGACGAACTGCGCATTTACGTAAACCCCACCGGCCGTTTTGTGGTGGGTGGGCCAATGGGTGACGCCGGCCTGACCGGGCGCAAAATCATCGTAGACACCTATGGCGGCATGGGGCGGCACGGCGGCGGCGCGTTCAGCGGCAAGGATTGCACCAAAGTAGACCGCAGCGCCGCTTACGCCGCCCGTTGGGTGGCCAAAAACCTGGTCGCCGCCGGTTTGGCCGAACGGTGTGAAGTGCAGGTAGCTTACGCCATCGGCGTAGCCCGCCCGCTGAGCATCAACGTGGAAACGTTTGGCACCAGCCCATATTCTTCGGAACAATTGGTTCAGCTGATTGAAGACCATTTTGATCTACGCCCTGGCGCGATTATTCGTGACCTGGACTTGCGCCGGCCCATCTACCGGGCCACGGCCGCTTACGGCCATTTTGGTCGCCACGATATTGATGCCCCCTGGGAAAATACAGATCGTGCCGAAGCCCTGCGCGTAGCGGCAGCCCGGTTTGAGCCGGTTTATGCTTGAGTGCGTGCGTTATTTCCTACTGCCTTCACGTTTTCTTTATGCCATAATAGCCGCATTGAATCATTTTTATCATGAAAAGCCTGGCAGTTTCGAGCGCTTTTCGCCAAACGAGGAGCAACAAGTGACATTCAAGATTTTGGTGGTAGATGATGAACCGGCCCTGCGTGACCTGATTGGGCAGATGTTAGAGTTAGGCGGTTATGCCGTCCAGGAAGCCAGCGATGGCGAAGAAGCACTGGAGATGATTGACGAAAATCCGCCGGATGTGGTGATTCTGGATGTGATGATGCCGGAGATGGACGGAATTACAGTGTGCAAGACGCTGCGAGCCAATCCGACAACGGCCGTGCTGCCTATCGTCATGCTCAGCGGCAAAACACAGCGAGAAGCGGTAGCGGAAGGGCTGGCGGCAGGAGCCAATAAGTATTTATGTAAACCAGCCTCGTTTGAAGAACTGATGAGTAGTTTGGAGGAAGTGTTGTCGGTTACGGCCGTGCCCTGAGTCCTGACCTCTTGGCGATTGGAGACGGGGTCGTCTCCAATCGCCAATTTCCCTCCCTACACAGCAAAGGTTACAATTGCATATCTCTGACAAAGGAAGGCGATGCACCAATGATCAGCAGCATTGAGTTTTTCCTGGTAGCATTGGCAACGGTGGCGGCCGGCGCTGTGAATGCTCTGGCAGGCGGCGGCACACTCATCACGTTTCCTGTCCTGGTCGCTGTGGGCATCCCCCCCATTAGCGCCAACATCACCAACACGGTCGCCCTCTCGCCTGGTTATTTGGGGGCAACGATGGGGCAGGCCAAAGACCTGCACGGACAGCGACGGCGGCTATGGCTGACCCTACCAGCCGGCGTGGTGGGCGGTATTCTGGGGGCCATTTTGCTTTTACAGACGGAAGAGCGGGTATTCCAGGAGTTAGTACCCTATCTGATTTTGATGGCCTCCGGTCTGCTGGCGGTACAAGAGCGACTACGCGGCTGGTTAGTGCGTCGTCGTGAGCAAAAAGGGGCCGCCACGGCCAATGAAGCCACAGTCATTTTGCCGGTGGGGCTGGCGGCCATCTATGGCGGTTATTTTGGGGCAGGGGTTAGCGTGATGGTGCTGGCTGTACTGGGTTTATTCCTGGATGATACCCTCACCCGGTTGAACGCGCTGAAACAGGCAATTTCCTTTGCCATCAATATCACAGCCGCTCTCTTTTTTCTCTTTTCCGGGCAAGTGGTGTGGGCGGTGGCGCTGGTGATGGCGGGGGGAGCGTTGTTGGGTGGTGTGCTAGGCGGTCGTTTAGCCAGCCGCATTAAACCTTCCAGCCTACGCCGGGTAGTGGTTCTTATTGGCGTCGTGGTCGCTGTCATTTATCTGGTGCGCTAGTTGTGTTTGCGAATCATTGGCGATGTGAGAGTGGGGATCAGGTCATCGCCAATCTCGCATCGCCAATCTCCCCATCATGAAATATGACCTGGTAATCAAAAACGGGAAAGCGGTCACGGCCGTGACCACCTTCCCTGCCGACATCGCCATTAACGGCGAAACGATTGCCGCCGTAGGGCTGGGGCTGCACGGGCGGCGGGAAATTGATGCGGCGGGCAAACTGGTGTTGCCCGGCGCAGTGGACATGCACGTACACCTGCAAATGCCCATCGGCCGTTTTGTTTCCACCGATGACTTTTACAGCGGCACAGCAGCCGCTGCATGTGGGGGCACCACCAGCATCATTGACTTTGTGGAAACCGCGCCAGAGGAAACGATGGTGGCGGCCATTGCCGCCCGCCGCGCCCTGGCCGACCCGCGTGTGGTGGTGGACTATGGCCTGCACATGACCATTACGCCGGGCGACATCCCCAAACTGGATCAGGTTCCAGCAGCCTTTGCCGCCGGATGTACCAGTTTTAAGCTGTATATGGCCTATGGGCACCGGCTGAATGATGGACAGCTGTTGCAGGCGCTCACGGCCGTTCACGCCGTTGGAGGTCTACCGGTTGTCCATGCCGAAAATTGGGACGTGATTCAGGCGTTGGTGGCGGAGAATGTGGCCCACGGCCGTACCACCCCCCATTGGCATCCGCGCAGCCGCCCGGCCCTGTTTGAAGCGGAAGCGACGGGTCGCGTCATTGATATAGCCGCCTTTGTGGGTACACCCGTGCATATTTTCCACGTCTCCTGCGGGGCCGCGGCGGCGCGCATTGCCACGGCGCGGGCGCGCGGGCTGCCGGTGACGGGCGAAACCTGCCCGCAATACCTCTTTCTTACGCAAGATGTCTATGACCGGCCTGGTATTGCCGGGGCGCTGCCCGTTTGCTCACCGCCCATTCGGGAAGAGTTTGAGCAAGCGGCGTTGTGGACGGCCGTGCAGCGCGGCGATTTGCAGGTAATTACCACCGATCACTGTCCCTTTACGGCAGCGGAAAAGGCAACAGGGCTGGCGAATTACAGCCAGATTCCGGGTGGCGTGCCTTCCATTGAAATGCGGTTGGCGGCCGTGTATGGGGGCGGCGTGGCCCGGGGTTTGCTAACATTGCCGCAATGGGTGGACCTGTGCTGCACCACCCCGGCGCGATTGATGGGGCTGGCGCGGAAAGGGCACATTGCGCCGAGTTATGATGCCGATGTGGTCATTTTTGACCCGGAAGCGCCCTGGACGGTGACGCCACAAACGCTGCATGAGACCGCCGGTTGGACGCCCTATGAGGGGCTGGCGCTGCCAGGCCGGGTGCAAACCACCATCATTCGCGGGCAGGTGGTGGCGGCGGATGGGGAATTGCAGGTGGGGGCGGGCTACGGCCGTTACCTGAGAACCTGACGTGGGTAGTTGTGCGAATGAGAGAATGGTGAAGAGAACGGGGATGATGGCCTACGGCCGTACCAGCCGTACAAACCACACATGCACCTCGTCAGGCGGTAAAGGAAAACACGCTGCCCCACCTGCCACTTGCCACATGCCACCTCTACCATTTGCTACACCCTTCCCCCCTACTATATAATCCACCTGTGGAACAGCTTTCCACAGAACAGGTTTCAAGACCTATGAAACATATTTCAAAGCCACCTCGAACCCCTTATCGCCTGCCCATCCTGGCTATTGGCCTGCTGGCGCTTGCCTTTGCCGGGATTTCTAACCTATTACCACAGCCACCTGCGGCCAGCGCCTACCAACTACCCACCATCTCCATCCCCCAGAACCAATACTTTGTGAATGAAGGCAGCATTGTCAACATCACCATACAGATCAATGTGCCACCGGACTCGACTTTGCCCGCATCTGTATCCTATGCCACCACACCAATCACGGCCGTACCCGGCACCGACTACACCACCGCCAGCGGCATCATCACCTTCACCAACACCTCACCCCTCCAGATCGTCATCCCCATCCAAACCAACGTCAACAATGCGTCTTTATCGGACCGCACTTTTACATTTTCCATATCCAATCCCACCAACGCCACCACAAGCCCTACCCAATCTTCCACCCTGGTCACCATTCGCAATACCAACGTCACTGCCACCCCCACCCCCACCGGCGGCCCACCCATATTTGCTGACGCGCTAGAACCAAATAACAGTTTCAACGAAGCCAGCAACGTAGACGCGGGCGGCGCAGCCCGGTGTAACCTTACCTTCTACCCGCCGGGCGACCAGGACTTCTTCCGTTGGTGGGGGCAGACCGGCATCTCCTATCGCGTCTTCACCCGTGATCTGGCTGCCGGGCTGGACACACAATTACAGGTCTTCGACACCAACCAGAACCTGATTGCCGAAAATGATGACGAGACGCCCGGTGGTCGCAGTTCCAGCGTCACCTTCACCGCCAATGTCACCGGCTTCTACTTCGCCCGTGTGATCAATACCATTCCAGGTGACCCGGTGGATAAAACCTACTGTTTTGAAGTATCCCGATTCCTGCAACCAACGCTTACCCCGCCGCCGCCCTTTCCCACCGGGGCTGATGCCTGTGAATATAACAGCACCACTGCCACCGCCTGCCTAATTGTGGTGAACGAAACCCTTTCATTAAACTTCATCCCCACGCTGGGCAGCACCCAGGACACCGATATGTTCCGCCTGTGGGTCAAACCGGGCATCTATTACACCTGTGAAACCAACATTCCCGCCGGGTCTGCCGCCGACACCAACATGATTTTACTTGATGGCAATGGCAACCCTTTTAACCCCTGGATCGGTAATGATGATAAAGAGCCGGGCAACCTGGGCAGCATAGTCTCTTACCTGTCCACCTATACCGGCTGGTTGTTCATTGAAGTCGGCCCGGTGAATGTGCCGCCACTGGTTGAAGCGTCACAGCATACCTACACGCTGACCTGTACGCAATTGGTAGCCACGCCCACCCCCACTGCCACCAATACCGCCACACCTGCACCGCCAGCGCCACCGGGCAGCGGCGGTGGCTTCTTCACCCCCACACCCCAACCCACCTTTGAATTTCCAACGCCCTTGCCCACACCCACGCCCATCAACCCGGCCGACTTTATTCCCACGCCGGTACCGCCGCCACTGGTGGATGTGCGGCCACTGCCAACGGCCACGGCCGTGGCCGGCAGCGGCCAACTCATCACCGTTGATGTCACCATCTTCTATGACAGCAATAATAACTATCTTCCCGAACTGACGGAAGGTATTGTCGGCGTCGATGTGGCCCTCTTTGACAATGCCGCCAGAGATCTGCTTTCTTATGGCCAGACCAATGACGCCGGCATGATACGCTTTGAAGTCCAGGCCGCCGGCACGGTGCGTATTGTCGTCCCGTTTTTGAATTACAGTCAGGTCATTACCCAATCTACCGATCAAGTACTCATACGTGTCGCGCCTGGCACGTTGCCTATTGGGATTCCCTAAGGATTCATTTGATGTCACAATGTGGGGTAATTGGGTAATTGGGTAATTGGGTAATTGCGAGATAAATTACCCAATTACGTAATTACGCCATCACCTTCTTACAAGATTTCATGTCCATCGAGCCAGCCAAAGAAACCACCCCTGAAACCACATCCACTGCGACAGAGGCGACCTCTGAATCCAGGTTTTCTAGCTTGATCCAGAACAAACCGTTGCTATTCGGTGTAGGCGGGGTGGCGTTAGCCGGGCTGGGGATTTTGTTCTGTGTCATTTGCATTCTGGGGGTGCTGTTGGTGCGGGAAATGCGCGAAGACGTGGCGGCAACGGCCGTGCCCATGCCCACCCCCACCGCTCTGGCCAGCCTGCCCACCGGCCAACCCCAGGTACAGGGTCTCAGCAGTTCCGGGGCCATCTCCGTTACCCTGGGCACACCCGTCCTGCTGCAATTTGGTGGGCAGGATTTTGATGTTCTTACCGATATGATTGGCGCAGATGGCGTCTGGACGCCCGACGCTACCGGCGAACGACAGGCATCCTGGGTCAAGGACACGGTGGTCAATTACGTCATCGGCCTGCCAGATGTGGCCGCTAACGAAAATCTGCTGACACAGCTGATACCCGGCGACGAGATTAAACTGATCACCAACGGCCGTACCAGCTTCACTTTTGCCTTTTACGAACGCACCTTCGTCTCGACCACCGACCGCACCGTCTATGCCCAGCAAACGCCGGGCATTACCCTCATCTTGCTCAAATCAGACGGCAGTGACCGGCTGGTAGTGCGCGGCCGTGCTGTCACCGCCGAAGCCCAAAACGCGCCCCAAAACGTGGTCAACATCGGCGAAACGGCCCAACTGGACAATGTGCAAATCACCGCCAACTCCGCCATCTACATCGCCGACCGGCCCGAAATCCCATCCGGTTTTGCCTTCTTCCAGGTAGATTACACCATCCAGAACGTGGGGCTGACGGCGCTGGACACCAGTATCCTGCAAATGACGCTGGTGGATCAATTGGGCAACCGCTATGCCCTAAACCAGGCAGCCACCCAATCTGGCAACTACCCCATTTTGAACGGTTTCCTCAACGCCAACCAGACCACCAACGCCACCGCCGGGTACCAGGTACCGCTAGGCTTAAATAGTGAAACCGTCAATTGGGTTGTCACCAACCAGGATACCGGCGCGCAAGTTTTCATCACGCTGCCCTTCACCGGGGGGGAGACGGCCGTGCAAGGCGCCAGCATCGCCCTCTTCCGCGCCGAAGTCTCCAGCGACCTCACCAGCCTGCAATTGGGCGGGCAGATCACCAACCTGGGCACGCAACCCCTCATCGTCACCGAATCAGACATTCGCCTCGCCTCACCAGATGGCGCTGTTTACCTGCTGCTATCAACTAACCCCCCGCTGCCCTGGACGATCACATCCGGTCAGACCGTGCAATTTTTCGTCACCTACCAGCGCCCACCGGGGGGCACGGCCGTGTTCCGCGTCCTCAACCAGGAATTTCAAATTACGGAACAACCGTAATCCGTAATGCATGATACGTGACCGGAGCGTTCTCACGCATCACGAATTACACCTCTCCTTTACTCCCCCCTTCGCCCCCTGTGATATAATGCCAGTGTGAATTTCTGGCCGCAGCTGATCACTTCTTTGACCGAGCCACCGGGTAATATCATTTACCACCTGGTGACGCTTTTTGCCCTGCAAGCTGTTTTTGCCATTTCTCTTAGCCAATGGCTGCGCAACCGGCAAGACAACGACGCCTGGCGGCATCTGGCAGCCGCCGGTTTTTTGATTGCCGGGCGGGTGCTGCTGCTGGCGCTGGCGCTGCTGCTGGCAGAAGACGCTGCCCGCGCCGCACGCTATCTACCACCGTCAGAGCAGGCGCTGAATGGGGTGACGGCCGTCTTCCTGGTCTGGGCAATCTCTCCACCCCCCAACAAACAACCGCGCCTGGGCATTGTGCTGCTGCTGCTCAGCCTGCTCATCATCACCCTGCTGACCATCACATTTACCATCACCTGGCAATCACTGGCGGTTGCCGGCGCTGTCTATACCGAGACGCCGCAGGCGCTGGTATGGTTGGGGCTGCAAGTGGCGGTGTATGGCGTCGGATTGGCGCTGGCGCTGGCAAACCGACGCACCCGCTCAGGATTGTCTCCCTTTATCACGGCCGTACTGCTGGCAACGGCCATCGCGGCCCTCCTCCTCACCCTGGGGACTGATCCTGACGGCGAACAACTGCTTTTCTGGCTGCGGCTGGGGTATCTGATGGCCTTCCCCCTGTGGGCGGTGTTGGTCTATCGCCAATCGCTGGCCCCTCTGGTAGCCGCACAGAAAGCCAACCGCCCCGCCGTGCGCCAGTTGACCGATTCGTTGGCCCTGTCTACGGCCGTGCTGCAAACCATAGACACCGAAAACCGCACTTACCAGGCCGTGACCCTTATCCAGCAAATGATAGATGCCGCTTTTGTGGGCGTGGGCATTTTCTCACCGGATAACCGGCAAATCTTGCACCTGACCAGCAACCTGCCCCAGGCCGGTACCGATGCCCCCAAAAGCTGGCAGATCGATCTGGTGGAGTGGCCGCCATTCCGCACCGCCATCCGCAAAAAAGCGGGCGTGGAGCTGCTGCCTGACGGCCAGGGCATGCGCCCCTTGCAGATTTTGTATGAAGCCATTCAGGTGGGGCCTTATGGGGCTATGTTGGTGGAACCACTCTATGTGGCCGAAGAGGCGGTGGGGATGCTGTTGCTGGCCAAGCCAGACGGCCGTCTACGCTGGAGCGAACGCGAAAAAGCCATTACTCCGGCGCTGGCTGCTTTTGTGGCCCAGGCGTTGATGAACACCTATCAGCGCCCCGCCGCCACCCCGCCCGCGCCGGCCATAAACTTGCCCATTGGGGATACGGCCGTCAGCGGTCGCCTCATTGCCCTGGAAACGGAACGTGACCGGCTGGCCGCCGAACTGGACACCACCGCCAACCGGGCCGCCCAGGCCGAAGCCCGCGCCCTGGTCGCCCTGAAACGCGCTCACGATCTGGCGCAACTATTGGAAGAGATGGAGCGCGTCAGCCGGGACGAACGCATCAACGCCCTGGAACAAGAGGTCGCCACCCTGCGTGAATCCCTCAACGAAGCCGAAGATGCCATGGCCCTAGCTGCCGCCAGCGAAAGCGAACTCAGCACCGAGTGGATTATGCTCACCATTACGCGCTACTCCGGCCAATTGGAAGCAGCCCAGGCCCGTATTGCTACGCTGGAGAGTGCCCTGGCACAACAGGAGCAAGGGGCAGCCACCGAACTGCTGGTAGCCCTCATCCAGGAATTACGCACCCCCATGACTTCCATTGGCGGATTCACCGATTTGTTGTTGGGGGAAACAATGGGCATTCTAGGTACACGCCAGCGCGACTTACTGCAGCGGATTCAGGCCAATACCCGGCGGATGGGTAGTTTGCTGGATCAGATGTTGCAACTGGCATCCAACCGGGAAACGCCGGCGCCGGCCAATGAAGAAACGTTGGATGTGCGCGAGGTAATTGAAACGGCCGTGACCGGCGTCATGTCTCAGGTGCGGGACAAAAATTTGCGACTCGATATGGAAATACCACCCGCCCTGCCACCGCTGACTATGAAACGAACCGACTTGCAGCAGATATTGGCCCATCTGCTGAACAATGCCTGCCAGGCCGCCGGGAATAACGGCCGGGTAGCGATCACCGCCCAGGCCGCGGCCATTCACCCCCCCACCCACGCCAACGAATGGTTGCGTTTTCTGCAAGTGAATGTGTCGGACAGTGGCAACGGCATTGACGCCGACGACCTCGGCGCCGTTTTTGTGGCCCACCACCGCGCTGATGCGCCGCTGATCAAGGGCTTGGGTGATACCGGCGCGGGGCTGGCCATGGCCCACAATCTGGCCCAGGCCAATGGCGGCCGTATTTGGGTAGAAAGCACACCCGGCAAGGGCAGCACCTTTTCACTGCTCTTTCCGCTGCCGCACCCCGATGGGGAAATACCAGCGCCACCACCTAATGGGGCGGTACGGCCGTGACCACGCTGCGAGGAGATAGGAAATTGACCAACAATCGTGAACGTGCCCCCCGTAACCGAACCATAACATTGAGTGAAGCAGAAATGGCTTCTTATAAGACTCGTTTGCTTCATTTACAGGGAACTACCTGCCTGGAAGATGTGCATGATAGAATTATTTGCCAGGATGTTTTTGAGGTTCTGGATTGGCTGCCACCTGGTTCTGTAGACTTGCTGTTTGCGGATCCGCCTTATAATCTGGCAAAAACGTTTAACGGCCGTGCCTTTTCTGAACTCTCTGCGACCGACTATGAACTATGGCTCGATAGCTGGATCAAAAAACTTCCCCGCCTGCTGAAACCCAATGGCTCGCTTTACATCTGCGGTGATTGGCGTTCATCAACCTCCATTCACAAAGTGGTGCAAAACTATTTTGTGGTGCAAAATCGCATTACCTGGGAACGTGAAAAAGGGCGCGGCGCTCGCCATAACTGGAAGAATTGTGCCGAAGACATCTGGTTCTGTACGGTATCTAATCAATACACATTTAATGTGGAAGATGTCAGATTAAAACGGCGGGTATTGGCGCCCTATACAGAAGATGGTACTCCCAAAGATTGGGACGAAACGGGAAACGGCCGTTACCGCCTCACATACCCTTCCAACATCTGGACCGACCTCACCGTACCATTCTGGTCCATGCCCGAAAATACCGATCATCCCACCCAAAAGCCAGAAAAGTTGCTGGCAAAAGTCATTCTTGCCAGCTCAAATCCCGGCGATATAGTTTTTGATCCATTCCTGGGGTCAGGGACAACGGCCGTTGTCGCCAAAAAACTAGGACGCCACTTCATCGGTGTGGAGATTGACGAATTGTACGGCTGTCTGGCAGAAAAGAGGCTTGAACTGGCAAACGGGGATAAGACAATTCAAGGATATTCAGACAGCGTCTTTTGGGAAAGAAACACTTTATCCGAACAAAGCAAACCAACACAGCCTGCTTCAAAACAACAAAATGTAAAACAACCCTCATTGTTCTAAAACCAAAGGCGCATACATGAAAAGCCGCATTTTCTCAACTACATCATACCAACAGATCCAGCAAGCCACCCTGCACTTGCTTAATTCGCAGCACACATTTTTGTCTCCAGACACATGGCATAGCACTCGTGCCGCTGGCGATGCCGTTGAACGGATTATCGCTGGTTCCTTCAATACAATTCTTGGAAATTGGTTATCTGAGTATTCGGCTGTATTCGCCAGACGGGCAATGGCCGACCTTGCTTTTACAGATGTTGACGGTTTTTACTACGTTGTGGATGTAAAAACACACCGCACTGACACCAAATTTAATATGCCTAACCTGACATCTGTCGAACGTCTGGCAAGATTTTATGAGGATGATTCAAACTACTTTACCCTTTTGCTTGTTAGTTACCAGTTGGACGAAGAAAAAACAGAGTTTACAGGTGTCCGTTTCATTCCCATTGAGTTTTTAGATTGGGGCTGTCTGACAATTGGCGCGTTGGGGTGGGGGCAAATCCAGATTGCAAATTCCAACCGTATCATCGTCAACTCAGGATATTCACGTAAGCGTTGGATGCTAGAACTGTGTGATGTATTGATGGAGTTTTACCCGAAAGAAATCAGCAAGATTACCGGGCGCATTGAACATTTTAAGCAAGTGCGGGACTTCTGGTTAGCCAAAGCGGAAAGTTAACGGGAATCTGTTTGTGGAACTAGAAACGCAGGAGTCGGGTCGGTGGCAATGGAATTTGCTCATCACGTTTGGGGTGATGGGTACCGTGCTGCTGGCGCTGCTGCTGGCGCAGCTAGACAGCACACCCCAGCCGGCGCCGCCGCCATCACCGCCCATCCTCGTTGCCGATGTGACCATCATCGCCCCCAGCCAGACGCCGCTGCCCGCCATCCCCCTGGTCAGCGCCACGCCGACCACCACCCCCTTCCCCACGCCCATCCCCACCACCACTTCACCACTGCCGGAGGAATGCGGCGCGATCCCTGTGGGCTGGGTACCCACGACCGTGCGTCCTGGCGAAAACTTGATGACGTTGGCCGTCCGCTCGGGCACATCCGAGGCGGCCATTATCCGCGCCAACTGCCTGCGCCAGGAAATGCTGCTGCCGGGGTTGATCATTTACCTGCCACCAGCGCCGCCCACGCGCCAGCCTTGCGGCCCACCGGCCTTTTGGGCGCAATATATGGTGCAATCGGGTGATACTATGTTTTCACTGGCGCTGCGTCACGGCACCACCGTTTACGCCATCATCAACGCCAACTGCCTGAGCAGCAGTGATTTGCGGGCAGGGCAGGTGATCTTTTTATCGCCACTACGCATCACAGCCACGCCGCTGCCGCCCTCCCCGGAAATACCCTCGGCTACCCCCTGGCCGCCCACCAGCACACCGTTCCCGCCCACGAACACGCCGGTTCCGCCTACCGATACGCCGGCGCCACCGACAACCACGCCATCGGCAACGGCTACCGCTACGGCCACCAATACAGCGACGGCCGTACCCCCCACCATCACCCCCAGCCAGACACCACTGCCGCCCACACCGACAGATACGGCAACGGCCGTACCCCCCACCGATACGCCCACGTTACCACCGCCAACAGACACACCACCACCGCCAACGGACACGCCGCTGCCGCCTACCGACACCCCCATACCCCCCACAGACACACCCGTTCCGCCTACCGATACACCGGTCCCATCCCCAACTCCTTAGAAGATTGAAGATTGAGAATTCACCAATCTCCAATCTCTAATCTCTAATCTCCAGTAAGGGCAAAAGTCTCCGCAATCTCGGCAAACAGATCGGTATACGCTTCAGCAATCCCCTCCTGCGCCGCAAAAGTAAGAACATACCCCTTCTTGCCATCCAGCAGCAAATACTGGTGGAGATATACCTGGTCTTGTTGACCCAACACATTCACCAACTGTGTTGTGTAGGTGAATCTGGCGGCGCTACGCCCGGCTATGGTCAATTCATCCATAGAAAATGAACCGGCCTCCGCCAAACTCTGCACTTGTGCTTCGTTAATGCTTAACCAACTGTCGAATGGGATCTGCACCGGTAATTCCAATGCCAATATGTTCAACGAAGTCGGCGTTGTCAGGGCGATTACGTCTGGGTCCAAATCCAGCGCCATGAGCCGGATGCCGTTGGCGGCCATCGCCTGCATCGCGTCGCTGCTCAACATGCGCAAGATGCTCTCATTTTGGGCGCCTACCTCCCCCATCAGATCAGCCATTAAACTGGGATCAGGCCGCAAGGCCAACCAGTTTGGCGGCAAAGCCACCGAAAAACCGGCATCTGCCAGGGTATATTGCGTCCAACCATTTTCCCATTCGGCCGTGTCGAACCCGCCAAAATCAAAAGGCAGTACGGCCGTAGCCGTTTCCGTTGGGGTGGGTTTCGGCGTAGGTGTATTGGTAGGCGTGGGTGTAGGGGTAGAGGTATCCGTCGCTGTTGGTTCCGGTGTGGGTGTATCGGTAGGGGACGGTGTGGCGGTGGCTGTTGGCTGCGGCGTCACCGTTGGCGGTCTGGCTGTTTCCGTGGCCGCAATGGCCGCTACCACCGTCGCCTCCATATCCGGCTCTGCTCCACAGGCCGCCAACAGTAAAGCCATACCCCCGGCAAACAAGAAAATTCTCCACCATTTCATTACAATAAACCTCCTGAAATCTGAAATCGTATGCAACTCCTAACACGCCGACCGCTTCTCAGTCCCGAAGGGCTGGCCTCCAGACCGCGCCAGGCTGCACGGCACGGTCTGGAGAGCGGCCGTAACCAGAATGCATTATACCTGCATCATTCTAATTCTAAAGCGAAGATGGGCGCTTCGATTTTCAACTTGGAGAAGCGAGTGCCTGTGTTATAATCGCCTGCTGATTTTTAACCGTTCGTAGTGGGCGATTCATCGCCCATTACGTGAAGGCGATAAATCGCCTACGACAAACTTTTTTTGGGAGAAGGTTGGCTGACGCCAACCTTTTATGTGTAATGAAGTTATCGGTCATTATTTGCTGCTATAACGAAGCAGCCACAATTCAACAGGTCGTTCAGAAAACGAAAGTTGTCACCCTTCCCGCCGGCTGGGAACGAGAGATCATGGTGATAGACAATTTTTCCACGGATGGCACCCGCGATATTTTACGCCAACTGAATGACCCAGACATTCGCCTCATCTTCCACGAACGCAACATGGGCAAAGGCATGTCCATTCGCACGGGCATTGCCCACATGACAGGTGATTACCTGATCATTCAAGACGCTGACCTGGAGTATGATCCGGCCGAGCATCCTCGTTTTTGCCGCAAAGCGGACGAAACCCACGCCGCTGCTATTTTTGGCTCGCGGGTGTTGGACGGCGATGTGAAATATGAATATACCCATGCTTATCTGGGGGTACGCTTTCTCACGGCCGTAACCAACCTCCTCTTTGGCGGACATCTCACCGATGTAGCTACGGCCACCAAAATGGTACGCGCCGACGTGGTGCAGTCACTTAACTTGACCACCACCGACTTTAATCTGGACTTTGAACTGCCGGACAAAATTTTGCTGGCCGGGTACCAGATCATCGAAATTCCCATCACTTACAACCCGCGCACTTACGAAGAAGGCAAAAAGATTAAAACCAAAGACGGCATCCGCGCCCTGTTTACCATGCTGCGTGACCGCCTGGGGCTGACGCCGGTGCTCAAACCGGATACGGCCGTGAACACCAAAGAAGCGATGCAAAATACATAAGGAGAGCGTTGCAATTACGATGAAGATCGTCATCACCGGTTCCATTGCTTTTGATTATCTGATGCACTTTCCAGGGCGGTTTACCGATTCGCTGCTGGCCGACCAGTTGCATACCGTCAGCCTCAGCTTTTTGGTGGACACGCTGAAGCGGCAGCGCGGCGGCACCGCGCCCAACATTGCTTACACCATGGGGCTGCTGGGCGGACGGCCGTTGGTCATGGCCACCGCCGGGCACGATTTTGGCGACTACCGGGGCTGGCTGGAACGGCACGGTGTAGACGCCTCGGCCATCATCGAAATCCCCGATGTGTTCACCGCCTCCTTCTTTGTGAACACCGACCAGGAGCAAAACCAGATCGCCAGCTTTTACATCGGCGCCATGGCCCACGCCGCCTCCCTTTCCTTCAAGCAGTACGCCCCCACCGCCGACCTGGCCATCATCTCCCCCAACGCCCCAGACGCCATGAGCCAATACGCCGACGAATGCCGGGAACTGGGCATCCCCTTCATCTACGACCCCAGCCAGCAAGCCGCTCGCTTCAACGGCGAACAGCTATTACACGGGTTGGAAGGGTGCGCCATGCTCTCCGTCAACGAATACGAATACCAGTTGATTCAGGAAAAAACGGGGCTGAATGAAACGCAAATTATGGATCGCATTGGCGCACTGCTGGTGACAAAGGCCAAAGATGGGGCGCGGCTGGTGGCCGGTGGCGCGGAGTATCACATCCCCAGTGTGCCGCCGCAACAGATTGTAGACCCCACGGGCGCAGGGGACGCTTTCCGCGCCGGGCTAATGCGCAGCATGGAGCTGGGTCTTCCCTGGGAAGTAGCCGGCCGCGTGGGCGCATTGGCGGCCACGTATGTTTTAGAAAATCTGGGCACACAGGCCCATTTTTACACCCCCACCCAATTTGTGGCTCGTTACCGGCAGCATTTTGATGATGAAGGGGCATTGGATATTTTGCTTTCCTGAGATTGGAGAGTAGAGATTAGAGATTGGCTTCGCTCACAATCTCCGATCTCCAATCTCCCATCTCTTAATCACATTCTTCAGGAGATTTACACATGGAATATGACATTAAAAATGTAGACCTGGCCCCTGGCGGCCGCCACCGGATTGAGTGGGCCAGCCAGGAGATGCCGGTGCTGAAAGGGATTTACGACGATTTCAAGGGCGCACGGCCGTTTGCCGGGCTGCGTATTGGCGGCTGTATGCACGTCACCACTGAAACGGCGAACCTGATGGTGGCCCTGCAAGCGGGCGGCGCGGATGTAGTGCTGTGCGCCAGCAATCCGCTCAGCACCCAGGATGATGTGGCCGCTTCCCTGGTCTCCCACTTTGAGATTCCCGTTTTTGCCATCAAGGGTGAAGACAACCCCACCTACCACCGGCACATCCAGGCAATCATTGACCACAAACCGCACATCATCATGGATGACGGCTCGGATGTGACCAGCACCATCCACAAAGAGCGCCGCGATGCCCTGAGTAATATCATCGGCGGCACAGAAGAGACCACTACCGGCATCATCCGCCTGCGGGCGATGGCTAAGGATGGGGCGCTGGAATTCCCCATGATCGCCGTCAATGACGCGCTGACCAAGCATATGTTTGACAACCGCTACGGCACCGGCCAATCCACAATGGACGGCATTATACGTGCCACCAATTACCTGATCGCCGGGAAGAATGTGGTTGTAGCCGGTTATGGCTGGTGCAGCCGGGGTATCGCCATGCGCGCGCGCGGTCTGGGCGGCATTGTCATTGTCACCGAAGTGAACCCGTTGAAGGCGCTGGAGGCGGTAATGGATGGCTTCCAGGTAATGCCCATGGTTCAGGCGGCGGCGATTGGCGATATTTTCGTCAGCGCCACCGGCAACATCAATGTGTTTGACCGCCACCATTTTGAGGTGATGAAGGATGGGGCGCTGCTGGCGAATTCCGGCCATTTTGATGTGGAAGTGAACAAAGTGGCGCTGCGCGAATTGAGCGTGGACGATCCCAAACGGGTACGGCCGTTTGTGGAACAATATACGCTGCGGAACGGCCGTAAATTGAACCTGCTCGGTGAAGGCCGCCTGATTAACCTGGCGGCCGCCGAAGGCCACCCCGCCTCCGTCATGGATATGAGTTTTGCCGGGCAGGCATTGGCCGCCAAATACCTGGTTGACAATAAAGACACCCTGGAAAACAAGGTCTACACCATCCCCGAAGAAGTAGACCAGCAAATTGCCCGCATCAAACTAAACGCCATGGGCATCCACATAGACACCCTCACCCCGCGCCAGGTGCAATACCTGAATAGCTGGCAAGAAGGGACCTGATGAAGATGAGCAGGTGAAGGAGTGAGAGGGTGAGCAGGTGAACTGACAATCATCCCTTCCCCTGTTCACCTGCTCACTTGCTCATGCACACCCCCCGCGACTTCCACAAGGATGACCATACCGGGCGCGTGAAGGCGGCGCGGTTGTTTTCCAATATCGTCAGCCCGCCGGTGATGTTTGCCGTGATTGGGCTGACCTTTGCCCTGACGGAAGAAACAAACCTGACGGGGTTGGCCTGGGCGGTGTTTTATGGGCTGCTGGTTTCATTAGCGCCCATTCTGGTGGTGCTTTATCTGCTGCGCACCGGGCGGATTAAAGAACTGCATATGAGCAACACGGGGGAGCGGCATATTCCGTATGTTACGGCCGTTGCTTCCGCTCTGCTCGCCTTTCTGGTCATCGCCTGGCTGGATGGCCCCGAACTGTTGCGTTGCCTGGCGCTGCTCAACACGATCAACCTGACGGCTTTAGGGCTAATCAATACCCGCTACCTCATCAGTATTCACGCCACCGGCATCATGGCTACCTTTTTATTAACCGGCCTGGTTTATAGTTGGATGCTGGCCTGGGTGGTCGTATTTCCGCTGTTGGTGGGCGTCTGTTATGTGCGTCTTTACCTCAAACGCCATACCAGGACGCAAGTCATCGCCGGCTTGTTATTGGGCTTAATTACTGTCTGGCTGATGCAGACGGTTTTTGCTTGCTTTGTGTAGCCATACCCGTTTGTAGTAGGCGATTTATCGCCTGCCAACGGCGATAAATCGCCTACTACGAAAAAATGAAGAATCATGGACGAAAAAACAATCCGCGAAAAATTGCGAACTTTCATTACCCACGAATTGATCCGCGACCCGCATTATGATTTGCAAAACGACGAAGGGATTATTACCAACGGCTTGATGGACAGCTTCTCTCTGGCCGAGTTTGGCGTTTATGTGGAACAGGAATTCAACGTCTACATCCCGGACGCCGACCTGACGGTATCCAAAATGGACACCCTCAACCAGATGGTAGCCCGCGTTATGCGTGACTTGTAAGAGGCAGTTTCCACTGCCTCTTACAGATTAAATTTGACGTTAATGATGTCCCCGTCGCGCATGACGTAGGTTTTGCCTTCCTGGCGCATTTTGCCGGCGGTGCGTACCTGGTGCATCCCACCCAGAGCGATCAGGTCATCGTAATGCACCGTTTCGGCGCGGATAAAACCTTTGGCCAGGTCGGTATGGATGGCAGCGGCAGCGTCTACGGCCGTAGCGCCTCGCTTAATTGTCCATGCCCGCACCTCATCTTCCCCCACCGTAAAGAAAGATTGCAGCCCCATCAGGTCATAACTCAGACGAATGATTTTATCCAGGCTGAGTTCCGTCACGCCATACTCTTCCATGAACATGGCTAATGACTCTTCATCCCCGGCGGCGCTCAACTGCGCCAGTTCCATTTCCAGCTTACCCCGCAAATTGGTAACGACCGTCTGCGGGTAATCATAGGGCACTATCACCTCGTCCTGGTCATCCCCAATGTTGAAGATCAAGACGATGGGTTTTAGCGTCAACAGACCATAACCACGCAAAGATTTGATCTGTTCTTCGGTAAGAGTGAGTGTGCGCAACGGCCGTTCCGCCATCAGCGTCTCACTCATCTGCTGGAACAGGGCCAGTTCCGCCTCCGCTTCCGCCTTATTTTTGAAAGCGCCCCGCTGCAAGCCCCCTTCCAGCTTTTCCAACCGCCGCTCCACCGCGCCCAAATCATTGAGGATAAATTCTGCGTCCAGCGCCGCCAGATCGCGGGCCGCGTCTACACTGCCATCGGGGTGTGGGTGCAGGTCACTCTCAAAGGCGCGCACCACATGCACAAAGCCATCCAACCCAGATAGATGGTTGAGCAGTTCACCGGGCAGCCCGCCGCCTTCGGTAGCTCCCTTTTTCAGCCCGGCCACATCGGTATAGGTGATGCGGGCATAGGTGGTCTTTTGGGGGTTAAACATGCGGCTGAGGTCGTCTACCCGCGCATCATGTACGTCTACAACGGCCGTCAACACATCAAACCGCCCGCCCATACTCTGCCCCACCGGGGCATTCCCTTTCGTCAGCGCATTAAAAATCGTCGTTTTGCCCGCCCCCGGCAGGCCAATCACACCAAGTTTCATACGTAATCCTTCTTGTAACGGCGAGGCGGCTCGGTCTGGAAACCGCCACAGCCAGTGGGGTGGCAAGTGGCAGGTAGCAAGTGGCAAGTGCCTGTCACCTGCTACTTGCCACCCGCTACCCGCTACTGTACGCGCTCCAACTTCCAATCATCAAAAAACCAGCCATTGTTCATCAGCCCATAGCGGGCGCGAATGCCAATGCCCAGGCGCACGCTGGCGGGGTCATTCAGGGTGAAGGTGAAGGGGATATCATTCCAAACGCCAAAGGCAGGCGCCAGCCAGGCGGTACCCCCGCCGGGGCCAATAATGCGAATTTCACCGGCGTAGGGATCATTGGCGAATACTTTAGAATTGCCGTTATACGCCATTACCAGGTCAGGGTACGCCCGAATAGTTAATTTATAAGTACCGGCGGGCAGGTTCACATCCTGGTAGATGCGGAAACTGATGGGGCCGTTGCCCTTGAAAATTTTGATGGTGTAGTCGCCGTCTTTGATGAACAGACCGCGTTCATGCTCCGGCAGTTGGCTGGAAGGCAACACCCGTGTTTCGGGGCGATACCATTGATCCCAGGGGTTTGAGCCATAACCGGTGGGGCCTTCGTCCCATTCAAAAGCCCAATTATTGGGCAGCTGCAATTCAGGCAAACCCCACATGTTGTACCAACCTTCTTCAAAGGAGGGATTGGGCAGGAACTGACCGCCAAAGACGGGATTGGGTGGCGGGGTGGCGGTGGCGGGCGGTCTGGTGGGCTGTGGTGGGGCCGGTGTGTTGGTGGGCAGGGGGGTAGGGGTATCGCTGGACACGGCCGTCGGTGTGTCGGTGGGTGGCGGCGGCGGTGTATCGGTGGGCACGGCCGTACTGGTAGGGGGTTGTGTAGCCGTATCAACCGGCGTGGGCGTCTCCAGAATGACCGCCGGGAGCGGGGTAGACGTAGGCGGTAGCGCGGTTGGGTCAATCAGTGTATCCGGTTCAGCAGCGGACATGGTTTGCGCTACCGACGTGTTCACGATGCCTTGCGCAATCATCGTTCCGGCAATGCCCGCGTCCACCGTTGCCTGTACATTCACTTCCGTCAGGCGGGGTTCATTCTGGCAGCCCACAAGCAGCCCCCATAAGGCCAACCCCACAAAGAATTTTTTTCGTTTGTTCCCCAGAATCATAAGAAATAAACCTCCTCCATCCTGCCTAGAGTTTTACCAGTTCCACCACCACAAACGTCAACATACTTAAAACCAGTCCCGTCAGGAAGGCGATGTAGGCAATGCGAATAAACCGGTACTTTTTTAGCCCCAGGTATATCCCCATTTCGTAAATGTCCCGCAGCATGGCCTCATACGTCCGAGTCGGGTCATGCAAGATGGGTTCCAATTCGGCCACCCATTCACCGTATTCCAGGTTGGTAAACGTGCCAAAAAAAAGCAGGTTGGTGTGGGGGTCACGTAAATCTGGCTTATCGTTCAGGTTCAATTTGGGCATCACCGCATACGCCGCCGAAACAATCGTCACCAGCGAACCGGCAATGAGTACCAACACCGGCCAGCGCAGGAACGGGTCTTCCAGATAACGAATGGAAAGGGTGATGATAACCGAAGCCAGGGTAAACATCATGCTGGCCTTCAAATCGGCCATCTGGCTCAACTGGGCATGGTAGGCCCGCGTCTGGCGAAACATCTGATCCAGATGCCCAGACGACATAATCGGCCGCATCCCCTTCCTTTGCTCTATCTCTCCTGACGCCGCACCATTGTCTTTTGTCTCTAACATCATAACCTCCAATACAATCAAAACTGCATTTGAATTGCTGCAAACTTGCCCCGTGTTCTACCACAAAACAGCCAAAAAGGATAAACTTACAATCACTTTTTAGATTGGGTCAATCTTGAAGATTGAATCAATCTTACAGGGAGAGGCCTTATGATTCACCACGAATTTGCCACCACCCGGCGCGGTCTAAACCGAAATTTACCGGCGATGCGCCTCTATGAAAAAGCCAAACGGCTGGGCATTTGGAATCCAACAGACATTGACCTGAGCCAGGATGCCCGCGAATGGGCGCGCTTGCAGCCGGAGGAACAGGACTTGTTGCTGCGGCTCACATCCATGTTCCAGGCTGGGGAAGAGGCGGTGACATTAGATTTGCTGCCTTTGATCATGGCGGTGGCGCGCGACGGCCGTGTCGAAGAAGAAATCTACCTGACCACTTTCCTTTTTGAGGAAGCCAAACATACCGACTTTTTCAATCGCTTTCTACAGGAAGTGGCCCATCAGCATACCAATAGCACACCGGCCGACCTCGGCCGTTACCACACCGACAGTTACCGCCACATCTTTTACCACACCCTGCCCCAAACATTACTGGCGCTGCACGATGACCCATCGCCGGCGGCCCTGATTCGGGCTTCCGTCACTTACAACATGGTGGTGGAAGGGGTGCTGGCCGAAACCGGCTATCACGGCTACTTCACCGTGCTGGATCAGGAAAAACTGCTGCCCGGCATGAGACAGGGCATCACCCTGCTCAAACAAGATGAATCCCGCCACATTGCTTACGGTGTTTTCCTCATCTCCCGGCTGCTGGCGGCCGATGACAGCTTGTGGGCCACCGTCGAGGAGACAATGAACAGCTTGCTGCCCTATGCGCTGGACACCATCGGCGAAACGTTTGCCGGTTATGACCCCATCCCCTTTGGTTTAGACCCGGCCATCTTCACCGATTTTGCCCTGAACCAATTCCAAAAGCGCATGGAGCGGATCGAAAAAGCGCGCGGTGCTTCATTGGCCGAAATTGAACAAGTAACCCACCTGATCATTGAAGGGGATGATGGGTGACGGGTGACGGGTGACGGGTGACGAGTGACGGGTGACGGGTGACGGGTGACGAGTGACGAGTGACGGGTGACGGGTGACGAGTGACGAGTGACGAGTGACGGGTGACGGGTGACGAGTGACGAGTGACGAGTGACGGAATACGGATCACGATGAAAAAATTACTGCGTTTGTTGACGATGAGTACGGCCTGGCTGGCATTTCTGACGAATGTGCGGCTGCCAGACGGCCGTCTGCTCCCCTTCCTGGCCTTACTCAAAGGTTTTGCCGGGCCGCTGTCTCCGTTTCTAGCGCTCATAGGCCTGAAAGGGGCGCTGCTGGCCCTGTGGCGGCGCGACTGGTTCGCTCTGGCTGCCGCATTGAGCGGCGTTTTCTTCGCCAGACAATACATCAAAAATGTGACCGCCCCCCATGACGAATTTGCCTTTGCCTTTGGCGCCAACTGGCAGCAGCGTATTCCCCACCATTTACGATGGCGGCTACGGCCAAGCCGGTATGGGCTACGGCCGTTAACCTCTCCTCCCGCCACCCTCTCCGCCAACGTCATCATCGGCTGCCATCAGGAAACAGGTGATCCGTTGCTAGCTGACCTGTGGCAGCCGCCAGCCGGCGTCCCCCACACCGGCATCGGCATTATTTACCTGCATGGCAGCGGCTGGCATTATATGGACAAAGATTTTCGGGGAACGACACGGCCATTGTTCCAACATCTGGCCAGCCAGGGCCACGTAATCGCCGATGTCGCTTATACCCTCGCCCCCAAAGCCACCATCATCCCCATGGTCGCCGATGTGAAACGGGCCATAGCCTGGATGAAAACAAACGCGGCTGACCTGGGCATCAACCCGGAGCGCATCGTCCTGATGGGCGGCTCGGCCGGGGCGCACCTGGCGCTGCTGGCAGCCTACACCTCCCACCATCCCATTTTAGACCCGGCAGATGTGAGCGGCCTGGACACGGCCGTACATGGCGTCATCTCCTACTACGGCATCACCGACTGCGTCAGCGGCCATGAACGGCTGACCCACATTCCGCCGACGCCGGCGGTTCTGTCACCCTGGGTCGAGCGCCTGTTGAAACGAGGGGGAATGCTGCCGGGCGACGGCCGTTACATCCAAGCCCATCACATGATCCCCTCCACACTGGGGGGGGTGCCCCACGAAGAACCCGACATGTACCAGCTTGCCTCGCCGCTGGCCCACGTTGGCCCCCATTGCCCACCCACGTTACTCATCAATGGCACGCATGATGTTGGCCCAGACATGAACCAGCATCGCTGGTTACAGGCCGCCTTGTATCGCTACCAGGTACCTTGTGCCCATGTGGAAATAGCGTGCGCCGACCACGCTTTTGACCTCATCGCGCCCCGTTGGTCCCCGGCCGGGCAAGCAGCCCTGTATGATGTAGAACGGTTTCTGGGACTGCTTGTCTAAAAAAATAGACCCCAAAATTTGTTCAAACTGTTGACAAACTTTTCTAGCTTTGTTATAGTTTTGGCACTTCATGGGAGCGCTCCCATAAAGGGTTCAGGAGAAGAGTACGCTCGCGGACAATGCTATCCAAGCATACACCCTGCTTTTCACGTGAATGAAAAGCTTTTTTTGGTGCGCATTTGGGAGCGCTTCCAAGAATAAGTTTGCGCCACTTCTCCCTTACCAAAAACCTTAGCAAAAAGGCATTTTCTCGATGTAGGCTCTCCGGCTATTCTGAAATCCTGAGGGTCCTGTAAGCTAATGAGTCGGTTAACCCTGGAAACCATAGCGGAATTGGCTGGCGTCTCACGCTCTACCGTATCGCGGGTGGTGAACAACCATGTCAGCGTGCGCCCCGAAGTCCGTGAGCGCGTATTATCCGTTATTGAAGAAACCGGCTACCAACCTGATCCCGCGGCGCGTCGTCTGGCCGGGCAACGCGCCAATATCATCGGGCTGGTCATTGCCGAACCAGCGCAAGCCTTATTTGCCGATCCCTATTTCCCCCGTCTTATACAGGGTATCACCCAGGCATGTAATCCACTGGAATTAACCCTTTCCCTTTTTCTATTTCACACCAAAGAAGAAGAGGCCAGCTTATACCCCAAAATCATTCGTAATAATCTGTTTGATGGGCTGATTACGGCGGGCAATCATGTGGATGATCCGCTGGTGCCCCAACTGATTGAGAATGACGTTCCCTTTGTGGCCATTGGCCGCCATGAACACCCGGATGTCAATTTTCTGGACACCGACAATGTAGCCGGCGCCCATGCCGCTGTTACCCATCTGATACGCCTGGGCAGACAGCGCATCGCCCACATTACCGGCCATCTCAAAAACCGTTCGGCCCAAGATCGGCAGCAAGGGTACCTCAACGCCCTGCGAGATCGGGGGCGAACGGTAGACCCCGCCCTGATTGAAATTGGGGACTATACCGAAGCCAGCGCCTATGAAGCGATGCACCGTTTGTTGACCAAAGGGATTGACGCGGTTTTTGTGGCCTCAGACAGTATGGCGTTGGGGGCCATGCGCGCCTTACGCGAAGCGAACGTCACCGTGCCGGATGAGGTAGCCGTGGTTGGGTTTGATGATCTCCCGCCCGCCCTATTAGCCATTCCTCCCCTGACGACGATCCGCCAACCGATTCGGCGGATCGGCGCGTTGGCCGTGGAGACGTTGTTAGACATTATTGATAACGGATCTAAACCGGCGCGGCGGGTGATTTTGCCCACAGAGTTGGTGGTGCGGGAAACATCGGGTGTTGGATAAGAAACAATGATGACGTTGAATGGTGGGAAACAGACACAAACGGCCGTAGACGCAGCCGTTATTGGCGTAGATGTGGGCGGCACCACCATTACCGCCCTGGTGGTAGACGCCGCCTGGCAGCCACGCGCCCAGTTCACCTGCCCCACCGACAAACGTACACCCCACAGCACCCTGGAGAGCATTCAAACGGCCGTACACCAGGCACTCAACCAGACCGGCTTCTCCCTAAATCAGGTCAGCGCCATTGGCATCGGCATCCCTGGCCGGGTTGATCCCCAAACCGGCACCGTCCACCTGGCCGTCAATCTCCGTTGGGATGCTATGCCCGCCGGGGCCATGTTAAGCGCCGCCTTTGGTGGTATACCCTGCCTGTTGGAAAATGACCTGCACCTGGCTGCCCTGGGGTATTACACATTTTTTACTGACCAGACCATCCAGCACATGGCGTATGTAGGCATTGGCACCGGATTAGCCGCCGGGTTAATTCTGGACGGCCGTCTCTACCGGGGTGCGCACGGCATGGCCGGGGAGTTTGGGCACATGGTCGTCGAGCCGGGCGGCCCCCGCTGCAACTGTGGCAATCATGGCTGCCTGGAAATGTACGTGGCCGGGCCGGCTATTGCCCATGCCGGGCAGCAGGCAGCCGCCGCCGGGCAGATACCGGTAACTGTAGAGGGGGAGTGTGTCACGGCCGTAGACGTTTTCCAGGCGGCCCGTTTGGGCAACCAGACCGCCCAAACAATCATCAACCAGGCCGGTGCTTACCTCGGCCGCGGTTTACAAGCCCTCATCATGGCCTTCGACATAGACAAAATCATCCTCGGCGGCGGCATCGCCCGCGCCGGTGACACCCTACGTCAGGCCATCTTACGCGAGTGGCAGCGGCAGGCGCGCCTATCCCCATTAGCCGCCGAAATGCTGATACCAGAAAAATTAGTCATAGCGCCACCAGACATCAACCCTGGTGCATGGGGTGGTGTGGCGCTTGTGCGCCAAAACCTGGTGAACACAACGCCACCACTACTCATAACCACTTAAAGGAGGTGAAGATCAGGCATAAGCACAACAACCAGGCAATACATCACCTGTCCCCCACTAAAGCCAACATCACAACCGGACAGGCCGCTCGTTCAAATACGATAGTGAACCATAGTGATTGATTAGAGTATTTAGCTAAGAATATCAAATACGCACAAGGAGAGAAGAACATGCGTACATCACGTTTCCTGTTAATTTTGTTAGCCCTGATCTTGGGTATGGCCCTGGTCGCCTGCGGCGGCACAGCCACCGAAGAACCTGCTTCTTCCACCACAGACCAAACTGCTGAAGAAGCCGCCCCCGCAGCCACCACTGCCCCGGCCGAAGAAGCTGCGCCCGCAGCCACCACCGCTCCCAGCACCTCCAGCAGCAGCAAAGTACAAATTCGCTGGTTTGTTGGTCTGGGTACCGGCACCAACCCCGAACAAATTGCCGTGCAAGAAGAAGTGGTGAAAGATTTCAACGATTCTCAAGACAAAATCGAACTGGTTCTGGAGATCGTCCCTTACGATGCGGCTCGTGACACGCTGGCCACCCAAATTGCTTCCGGCAATGGCCCCGATATCATCGGCCCTGTGGGTTGGGGTGGCTCCAATGCCTTCTACGGCCAATGGCTGGATATTGGCCCCCTGATCGAATCCTCCGGCTTCGACACCTCCATCTTTGATCCGGCCCTGATTGAATTTTACCAGACAGAAGAAGGCCAGGTTGGTCTGCCCTTTGCTGTGTTTCCCGGCGCCATGTACTTTGTACCTTCCATGTTTGATGAATCCGGTCTGGCTTATCCACCGCAAGTTTATGGCGAAAAATACGAACTAGACGGTGAAATGGTGGATTGGAATTGGGATACCGTAACCGAAGTAGCCAAACGCCTGACCATTGACGTCAACGGCAACAACGCCACCGAAGAAGGTTTCGATGCGACTCAAATTGTACAACTTGGCTACAGCCCACAATGGCAGCACCCGAACTCCACCGCCACCTTCTACGGCGGCGCCGCCAAAATTTATGAAGGCGAAGCCAAAGGCTCCTACATTTCTGCCATTCCCGACAGTTGGAAAGAAGCTTGGCGCTGGTGGCATGAAGGCATGTGGGGCGAACAGCCCTTTATTGCCAGTGGCCCGTTGGCCGGTTCGCCAGAATTTGGCGGCGGCAACGTCTTCAACAGTGGCAAGGCAGCCATGGGTCTGACCCAAACCTGGTACACCTGCTGCCTGGGTGAGTTCCGCGACGCCGGCAACGAATTCCAATTGGGCATTCAACCCGCCATGGCCAATGGTGTGGTACAGGGCCGTATTGACGCCGACACCTTCCGCATCTGGAAAGGCACCCAAAACCCCAACGAGGCGTTTACGGTATTGGCTTACCTGATCACCACCGGTGGCGACAAGTTGCTGCCCATCTACGGTGCCATGCCCGCCATTGCCGACAAAACAGAAGCTTTCTTCGAAGTCAAATCAAACGATTATCCGTTTGTGACCCCGGAAAGCTGGGACGTGTTTGTGCAAGGTCTGGCTTACCCCGATACCCCAAGCGCAGAACAATACCTGCCCAACTGGAATGAGGCTTTCGCCCGCATTCAAACTTTTGGTGATTTGTTGCAAAACACCAAAGATCTGGACTTTGATGCCGAATTCCAAAAGTTACAGGATGACCTCACCGTTATTTACAACAAATAAACGGTTTGTATGATGGGGGGTAAGTTTTCACAGACTCGCCCCCCTTTTCTCAGGCCCGGCTTTCTCGTTATACTTGTAAGGCTGGTAAGGATTGGGGATTTTGAATCCCCAATCCCTACCAGAATTTAATCCCATTTCTTAGGCGGGTTCTGAAAGGAGAGGAGAGGTTATGTTTGAACAACTAAGTAGAAGTAAATTTCAAATACCATCACCGCGGGTTTATCGCCAGATGTCAAAAATCAAGCGGCGAGAAATGCGGGATGGCTTGCTGTTCATATTACCCTGGCTCATTGGCTTTTTTATCTTCACTTTCTTGCCCATTATCGCCAGTTTAATCTTTAGTTTCCTCGACCTTCGCATTACGGATGGCATTTTGGGCAGACCGCAGTTTGTGGGGTTACAGAATTACAAGCAGGTATTCACCGATCCCCAGATATGGACAGGCACCGGCGGTACTCGCGGCTCCATGTGGATTACCATTCGCTTTGGGCTGATTGGACTGCCGGTGGGACTTTTCCTGCCGCTGGGCCTGGCAATCTTGATGAACAGCCCTTACTTGAAAGGCTCCATGTTTTTCCGCAGCGCGTTTTACATGCCGTACATTATCCCTTTTGTAGCTGCCATTTTCCTGTGGGGCGGCATGCTCAACCCCGAAACCGGCTGGATCAACCGCGCGTTAATGAGCATAGGCGTTCCCAGAACAATGGTTCCTAACTGGGCAAACGACGTCAATTGGGTTTATCCGACTTACGTTATCATGGGTATTTGGGGCATTGGTAACGCCATGCTAATTATGCTCTCCGGCTTACAAGGGGTGCCTACTGAATTGTATGACGCTTCTAAGGTTGATGGTGCTAACACCTGGCAGCAGTTTCGTAATGTGACTTTCCCCATGATTTCCCCTGTCATTTTCTTTAACCTGGTGTTGATTGTCATTGGGTTGTTCCAATACTTCCTGGTACCGTTGGTTGTCAATAATGGCACAGGACGACCTGGTGGGGCCACGATGTTTTTCAATCTCTATTTGTATAAGACATTCTTTACTTTTCAGAATATGTCTTATGGCTCAGCCATGGCCTGGCTGTTGTTCTTCATTATCCTTATTGTCACGTTGTTTTTGTTTGGCACAGCCCCACGCTGGGTCTATTATGCCGGAGAACGGCGGTCTTAAGGAGGTATTATTATGAATGTATCAACCCGGCGAAGCCATCTACGTGAAACGGCTAAGAGTTTTTCCATTACTGGGTCTACCGCCCTTCTCCTGTTTCTTTTTCTTTCGCCCTTCGCCTTCATGGTCTTTACTTCGCTAAAGACACAAGAGCAAATTTCGGTTATTGGCGGCCCCATTTGGCCGGCCAAACCAGCTGTTTATGAATATGATGGCAAGCAAGTAGAGATGTACACAGTTCCCATGAACACCTGCGTGGGCAGTGAAGATAACAACTCTAATAACAATCTGGCTTTGATAAAAAAGGGCTTAAAGGAAAGCACTTTCGTCGATCCTGACGACCCAGATCGGGGTGAGTTTGTTTGTGCTGTTTCTTGGCGATCTTTGAGTCGTCCGTGGCAATTTGCGCCAACCTGGGATAATTATAAACGGGTGTGGGATACCATTGATTACCCGCGCCTGATGTGGAACACGACGATGTATGCGGTGCTGACTACCATTGGCGTCTTGTTCTCGTGTACGCTGGTGGCCTATGGCTTTTCCCGCTTTGATTTTCCGGGGCGCGATTTTCTGTTTATTGTTCTAATCGCCACAATTTTCTTACCGGCCTTTGTGACGCTGATTCCCACCTATACGTTTTTTCAAAAGATTGGCTGGGTGGGCACCTGGCTGCCGCTGATTGTGCCCACTTTCTTTGGCAATGCGTTTGATGTCTTTTTACTGCGGCAGTATTTTATGACGATTCCGCGGGAACTGGATGAGGCGGCAATGATGGATGGCGCCAGCCGGTTCCGCGTTTTGTGGTCGGTCATTTTGCCGCAGTCGTACCCGGCTTTGCTGGCGGTGACGGTATTCCACATTGTGTATGCCTGGAATGATTATTTTGGGCCGCTCATTTATCTTTCGACGAGTCGGAATAAGTGGCCTATCTCGGTGGCGTTGTCTACGTTTAACGGGATTTATGGCGCACAGCCGCAGTTGATTCAGGCCGGGGCGTTGATGGCGTTGATTGCACCGTTGATTCTTTTTATCCTGGCGCAGCGCTTCTTTGTGCGGGGCATTGTGATCACCGGTGTGGAGAAATAGGCAATTTTGGGGGATTCGTGGGTTGATAATGATGCGTGATGCGTGATGCCCCCGGTTACACATCACGCATCACCTTAGCTCTGGCGAAATCCTGCTAACCCAATTAATCCATAAAGGTTTGCAAAATGATACGATTTTGGCAGGTAACAGGGTTGCTTTTATTTTTGGTTGCCTGTTCTCAGGCGCCGGCAGGGCGGGATGAGGCTACGACCGTACCCGCGCCCACCTCGCTGCCGGCTACGGCCGTACCCAACCAACTTTACGCCAACGCCGCCATAAACCAGGGGGTCATCAATCCCCTGGTCTATGGCACCAACTACGGCGTCTGGGCCGGTTTGCCCGCCAACGGCCTAGGAGATTACCAAAACTCCCATCTGACCTTTATTCGTTTTCCCGGCGGCAACTGGGGGGATGAAAACAATCTGCGCCCCTCCCAGATAGATTCGTTCATGGACATTGCCGCTATGATTAACGCCGAAGTCTTAATTCACGTCAACCTGCTGCGCGGCACGCCGGAAGAAGCGGTGGAACTGCTGCGTTACACCAACCAGGAAAAAGGGTATGGGGTGCGCTATTGGAGCATTGGCAACGAACCATCACTTTATAACGACAAGCCGTTTATCACGGCCGGCGATTGGGATACGCCCTATTACAATGCCCGCTGGCGGGAATTTGCGGAGGCGATGAAGGCGGAAGACCCTACCATCTTATTGGTTGGGCCAGATCTTCATGGCGATTATACGGCCGTTGAAGCCACCAACCCCAAAGACAGCCAGGGGCGGGATTGGATGCGTGAATTTCTGCGCGCCAATGGTGACCTGGTAGACGTGGTGTCTATACACCGCTACCCTTTCCCTGCCGACAGACAAAACCCCAACCCCAGCATTGCCGACCTGCGCCAGAATAGCCCAGAATGGGATCAGCTTATCCCCTACTTGCGCCAGCTTATTCAGGCAGAAACGGGGCGCGATCTGCCCATTGCCGTTACCGAAGTCAACTCGAACTGGTCGAACACGTTGGGCGGCGAGGGCACGCCGGATTCGTTTTATAACGCCATCTGGTGGGCGGATGTGCTGGGGCGGATGATCGATCAGGATGTGGCTATGGTCAATCATTGGATGCTCTTCCATCCGCGTGATGGTACCGGCATTCTGGATCGCAGCGGGCCACGCCCCACATATTATGTCTACCAGATGTACCACCATTTTGGCGACGAGAAGGTGTACGCCGATTCTGGCGTGGCCGATGTCTCCATTTTCGCCGCCCGACGTGAAGATGGCGCGCTCACGTTGATGGTCATCAACCGCGGTGACGGCAATGTAACCGCCCCGTTACAGGTAGACGGGTATACCGGCAGCAGCGCCGAACGATGGCAGTTTGATGCTGAACACAATGCCGAACATTTAGGCGCGCTCGACTGGACAAACGGCGAGGCCATCACCTTGCCGGGACCATCTATTTCGCTCCTGGTGTTATCGCCATGAAATCTATCTATCGTAGGGGCGGGACGGCGCGGGAAAACCTGGCCGAAGCGTCAATGCCTTGTCTCCGCGCCGTCTCGCCCTACCTGGCCGGTGGGCGAGACAGGCGGGAGACAAAGCCCTTCTTCATAGCCAAAGCTCCACCCGCCTGTCCCGCCCCTACGAAAATGATCAGGCATAAAAAGGATTTGTATCCATGACCGCCAGGCGGTGTTTATCTAAGATTTTTTTGGGGGCCATTCTGTTGCTCACGGCCGTTGCCTGCCAGCAACCAGCCGATCCCGCCCCCATCAGCCCACCGGCTACGGCCGTAACCGAAGCCATACCAACCACACCACCCACGCCAACGGCCGTGCCCATCCCTGCCTATCTCAACCCCGAACTGCCCACCGCCGAACGGGTGGAAGATTTATTAGGGCGCATGAGCCTGGAAGAAAAAATTGGGCAGATGACACTGGTAGAGAAAAACAGCATCCAGCCAACGGCCGTAACCACTTACCACATCGGCGGCATTCTCAGCGGCGGCGGCGGTTATCCCCACGATGGCAACACCCCGGAAAAGTGGGCCGCCATGGTGGATAGTTACCAGGAAGCAGCCCTGGCAACCCCACTGGGCATCCCCATCATTTATGGCGTAGATGCCGTTCACGGCCACAACAATCTGAAAGGGGCCACCATTTTCCCGCACAATATCGGCCTGGGGGCCACCCGCAACCCGGAACTACTGCGGCAAATTGGGCACATCACCGCCATCGAAACCCGCGCCACCGGCATCCCCTGGAACTACGCCCCGGTCATCGCTGTGCCCCAAGACATCCGCTGGGGGCGCACCTATGAAGCCTACAGCGAAAACACGGAACTGGTCAGTGAACTGGGCGTGGCCTATATGCAAGGTTTACAGGGAGAGGATTTGGCGGCGGTCATGGCCGTACTTGCCACCCCCAAACATTACATCGGCGACGGCGGCACGGCCTGGGGCACATCCAGAACAGAAAATTACATGCTCGATCAGGGCGACATGCAGGTGGACGAAGCCACCCTGCGCGAACTGTTCTTGCCGCCCTATCAGGCGGCTATAGACGCCGGCGCGCAAAGCATCATGGTCAGCTTTAGCAGTTGGAACGGCGTCAAAATGCATGCCCAAAAATATCTGCTGATGGATGTGTTGAAGGGAGAACTGGACTTTGACGGCTTCCTGGTTTCTGATTGGCAGGCCATTGACCAGATTTCGCCCAACTATTACGAAGCGGTTGTTACCTCCGTCAACGCCGGCGTAGACATGAACATGGCGCCGTATGATTACCTGCGGTTTATCAATACGATGCTAACGGCCGTTGAAAATGGCGACATCACCGAAACCCGCATCAACGACGCCGTGCGCCGCATCCTCACCGCCAAATTTGACCTGGGCCTGTTTGAAAACCCCTACGCCGATACAACAAACATCGGTCTGATTGGTTCGGCCGAACACCGCGCCTTAGCACAAGAAGCGGTCAGCCAATCGCTGGTGCTGCTGCAAAACAACAATGAAACGCTGCCCTTGCCCAAAGACGCCCGCATCTTTGTCGCCGGGTCGTTTGCCGATGACATTGGCGTGCAGTCGGGTGGCTGGACGATTGAATGGCAGGGGAAACCTGGCAACATCACCGAAGGCACAACCATCCTGGAAGCGATTGAGGCTACGGCCGTCGGCGAAGTGCAGTTTAACCGGTTCGGCCGTTTTGAAAATTTTGACCCACCGGCCGACGTGGGCATTGTCGTCCTGGGTGAACTACCCTATGCCGAAGGGCGCGGCGACGCCGCCGACCTGAACCTGAGCGCCAGCGACATGGAACTGATCCGGCGCATGGGTGAACAGGCGAATAAGGTGGTGGTGATTTTGCTGTCGGGACGGCCGTTGATCATCACCGACGCCCTCCCCCTGGCCGATGCCTGGGTCGCCGCCTGGCTGCCCGGCAGCGAAGGGCAAGGCGTGGCCGATAACCTCTTTGGCAACCACCCCTTCACCGGCACGCTCCCCTACACCTGGCCTGCCAGCATGGCGCAACTGCCGCTAAAGGCCGGTGGTGAACCGCTGTTTCCGTTCGGCTACGGCTTAACCACAGACAATTAACACCGTTTGTAGTAGGCACTTTAGTGCCGTCCAAAGGCGATAAATCGCCTGGTACAAACCTGTACTGGAGAAAAAATGCGTTACGGACATTTTGACGATGCCAACCGGGAGTACGTCATTACCCGGCCGGATACACCGCTGCCCTGGATCAACTATTTGGGCAGCCAGGATTATTTTGGTTTGATCAGCAATACCGCCGGCGGTTATTCCTTCTACAAAGATGCCCGGCTGCGGCGGCTGACCCGTTACCGTTACAACAACGTGCCCTTTGATTTTGGCGGTCGTTACCTCTATTTGCGCAATAATGGCAGCAGCGATTTCTGGTCGCCCAGTTGGCAGCCCACGCGCAAACCGTTGGATGAATACACCTGCCGTCACGGTATGGGCTACACCATCATCGCCTCGAAGTACGGTGGAATCGCCGCGCAGACACGCTACTTCGTGCCGCTCGACCAGACGTTGGAGGTGTGGGAATTGACGGTGACAAATGAGCGGGACACGGCCGTTGACCTCACCGCCTTCTCCTACATCGAATTCTGCCTCTGGGACGCCAACGACGACGCCACCAACTACCAGCGCAACTTCAACATCGGCCAGGTGGAAATTGAAGACGGCGTCATCTACCACAAAACCGAATACCGGGAACGGCGCGACCACTTCGCCTACTTCGCCTGCTCTGCTCCCCTCGCCGGCTTCGACACACAGCGTGAGTCATTCCTCGGCCCCTATCGCGGTTACGACAATCCACTTGCGGTAGCTCAGGGGCAATCCACCAACTCCATCGCCCACGGCTGGGCGCCGGTTGGTTCCCACAGCTTTCATCTCTCCTCCCTCCAGCCGGGCGAGTCAAAGAGTATCATCTTTGTCCTGGGTTATCAGGAGAACCCACAAGATGAGAAATTTGACCCGCCCGGCGCCCAAACCCTCAACAAACGCCGCGTCAAACCGATTTTGCAGCAGTTTCTCGACCCGGCGCAGGTGCAGACCGCCTTTGACCAGCTACAGGCTCATTGGGATCGGCTGCTCGGCAGCTACAAGGTAGAGTCGCCCAATGAACACGTCAACCGCATGGTCAACATCTGGAACGCCTACCAGAACATGATCACCTTCAACATGTCTCGCTCTGCCTCCTTTTACGAATCGGGCATTGGCCGGGGCATGGGTTTCCGTGATTCCAACCAGGATTTGCTTGGTTTTGTGCATATGATTCCCGAACGCGCCCGCGAACGGATTCTGGATATTTCGGCCACGCAGTTACCCACCGGCGGCGCGTATCACCAATATCAGCCGCTCACCAAGCGGGGCAATGATGCTGTTGGCAGCAACTTCAACGATGACCCGCTGTGGCTGGTGCTGGCGGCGGCGGCATATGTGAAGGAAACGGCCGATACCACCATCCTGGACGAACCTGTGCCCTACGACAACACCCCCGGCACCGAAGAGCCGCTCTATGAGCATTTGCAGCGCAGCATCCGCTACACCCTGGATCGTCTGGGGCCGCACAATCTACCCCTCATTGGCCGCGCCGATTGGAATGACTGCCTCAACCTGAACACCTTCTCTGACCAACCCGGTGAATCATTTCAGACCACCACCAACAAAGACGGCAAAACGGCCGAATCTGTCTTCATTGCCGGGCTGTTTGTGCTGGCAGCCAAAGAGATGGCCGCCTTAGCCAGCTACCTGGGCAAACAACAGGAAGCCGAAACCTACCTGTGGCATGCCAGTATCATGACCCAAACGACATTGGCGCATGGCTGGGACGGCGCCTGGTTCCGCCGCGCTTACGACTTTTACAGCAATCCCGTCGGTTCGCAGGCGTGCGCCGAAGGTAAAATTTTCATCGAGCCGCAAGGCATGTGCGTCATGGCCGGGATTGGCCTGGAAGACGGTAAAGCGGCGCAGGCATTGGCTGCGGTGGCGGAACATCTGGCTACACCGCACGGCATCGTCTTGCAGCAGCCGGCGTATTCACAGTATTACCTGCACCTGGGCGAAATTTCCTCCTATCCGCCCGGCTACAAGGAAAACGCCGGAATTTTCTGCCACACCAACCCCTGGATTATGATAGCGGAGACGCTGGTGGGGCACGGCGAACAGGCGTTGGATTACTACCTGCGTATCAACCCGTCGGCACGGGAGGCGATCAGTGAGGTGCATCGCTGCGAGCCGTATGTATATGCCCAGATGATTGCCGGGAAGGACGCGGCCACACATGGCGAGGCCAAAAACTCCTGGCTGACGGGCACGGCTGCCTGGAATTATGTGGCAGTTACGCAGTGGATTTTGGGCATACGGCCGTCTTACGATGGCCTGATCATTGACCCTTGTGTGCCAAAGGAGTGGGCTGGCTTTACGGCCGTGCGCCATTTCCGCAACGCCACCTATCACATCACCGTGGAAAATCCGTCCCATGTGTGCAAAGGGGTGAAGATGATGATGGTGGATGGCCAACTGGTCATTGGGCAGATAGTGCCTGTTTTTGGCGACGGCCGCAGCCATCAGGTGTATGTGGTTTTAGGAGAGAAATAGAACGCGGATAAACGCAGATAGACGCGGATTTTCAAGATTAAAATCCGCGAGTATCCGCAAAATCCGTGTTCATCCGCGTATCCATCCATTTTGATTCCGAATACATCTGCGGAATGAGGAATCCCGTTCACCTGGCCGCCGCGTAGGGATTCCTCATTTGAATTTTCCAAACATGCGGCCGACCGAATGATCTTGCGTCATATGGCGGTGAGTGAGATTCGAGAGGTGATTAGGAACGGAGAGGTCATTGAGGATTATCCCCAGGATAGATATGGGCCAAGCTGTTTGATTCTTGGATTGACGCGCCAAAACCGGCCCTTACATGTTCAATGCAGTTATCCCGTTCGGCCCCTTGTCAAAGTAATAACGGTTTATGAACCCGATCCACATGAATGGATCGGCTTCAAAGTGAGAGTGACTTAAAATGTCAGCAGAGGCTTTCCTAGAAAAGTTGGTTAAAAAAAAGGTGACCTACACCTTATTAAATAAAGGATGACAGGTTTTATATCTCGAGGGTGTTCCGGCGCGGGCAAATGTGGAAACTGGCGAGCCGCTCTTTTCACCGGAAACAGTAGAAAAGCTGCAGCAAATTATCTGGGAACAAAAGAAACCCGCGCGCCAGATTACCACCCCCATCTATGAGTTTGCTTCTACCTGATTTAAGATGAGACGTAGGGGCGGGACAGGCGGGCCAGCACCCTGGCCATAACAAAACACCTTATCCCCGCCTGTCTCGCCCCGTTTGGCAGGTCTGTGTGAGACGGCGCGGCAGCAAGGCCCCATGTTTGGCCCAAACGGAACCCGCGCCGTCCCACCCCTATGCTGGATTGACTTCATTCTGACGAAGGAGAGAAAAATGGAAGAAAAGATTAACGAACTACTGTCCCAGTTGACGCTGGAAGAAAAGGTGGCCCTGGTGGCGGGGAAGGATATGTGGACGACCGTGCCCATCGAGCGCGTCGGCATCCCGCAGATAAAGGTGACGGACGGGCCAAATGGGGCGCGGGGAGCCGATATGGGCGGGGATATCACCGCCGCCTGTTTCCCCGTCGGCATTGCCCTGGGCGCCACCTGGAACACCGACCTGCTCTATGAAGTCGGGCAAGCATTGGCCGATGAGGTGAAGTCCAAAGGGGCGCACGTCTTGTTAGCGCCAACGGTCAACATTCATCGCGGGGTGTTGAACGGCCGTAACTTTGAATGTTATGCCGAAGACCCCCTGCTCTCCGGCGACCTGGCCGCCGCCTACATCAAAGGGCTGCAAAGCCGGGGCGTGGCTGCCTGCGTCAAACATTATGTGGGCAACGACTCCGAATTTGAGCGGCACAGCATGAGTTCAGACATCGGCGAACGGGCGCTGCGGGAGATATATTTACGGCCGTTCCAAACGGCCGTGCAAGAAGCCCAAACCTGGACGCTCATGTCCTCCTACAACAAGATCAACGGCACGTATGTCAGCGAAAGCAAATGGCTGCTGCAAGACATCCTCAAAGACGAGTGGGGCTTTGACGGCGCGGTCATCTCGGACTGGTGGGGCAGCTATAGCCACAACGCCGCCGCCGGTGGGCTGGATTTAGAAATGCCCGGCCCGGCCCGTTTCCTGGGCGCACACCTGGTGGAGATGGTGCAAAAGGGGGAACTGGACGAAGCGATCATTGATGACAAAGTGCGCCGCATCCTGCGCACCATGTTCCGCACCAGCGTTTTTGACCGGCCCGAACTACAGCCCGAATGTGCCGACGACCGCCCCGAAACCCGCGATCTCATTCGCCGCGCCGGGGCCGAAGCCATCGTCCTCTTCAAAAACGAAAACGACATCCTGCCCATCAACAAAGAGAAAGTCCATGCCATCGCCGTCATTGGCGCGAACGCTCGCTGGACGCCCATCATGGGCGGCGGCAGCGCGCAAGTGGCCGCCCATTACACCATCTCTCATCTGGAGGGGATCAAGGGCGCGGCAGGGGATCGCACGGCCGTCCACTACGCCATCGGCACCCCCACCACCTTCAAACTGCTGCCCAAGCTGGACACCTCCTGGACGAACAACCGGACGGCCGATATTTTCAACAATTATGACCTGACCGACCAACCGGCCGTCACCCAACCGGCGCGCAAAGCGGAAATCTTCCCCATGAACGACATGCCCGCCCACGTCGGTGAGCAGTTTTCCATCCGCTACACCACCACCTTCACCCCGCCCGAAAGCGGCGTGTACACCTTCAGCCTGGTCAGCGGCGGGCTGACGCGCCTGTTGGTCAATGGCGAATTGCTCATTGACAACTGGACGCAGCAAACCAAGAGCGAACTGTACTTCCACCAGGCCAGCACCGAAGTGCGCGGCCAGGTAGAACTCAAAGAAGGGCAGCCGGCCGAAGTGGCGGTGGAATACAGCGCCCGCAACGCCGGGCTGCGCGTCTGGCGTGTGGGCTGCCTGCCGCCCGTGCCCGTCGACCCCATTGCCCAGGCGGCGCAGTTGGCTGCCACCTGCGACCTGGCCATCGTGTTTGCCGGGCTGTCCGGTGAATGGGAAAGCGAAAGTTACGACCGGCCACACATGGATTTGCCCGGTGAGCAGAATGAACTCATAGCCGCCGTCATTGCCGCCAACCCCAACACCATCGTCGTCCTCAACACCGGTTCCCCCGTCAGTATGCCCTGGGTGGCCGACGCGCCCGCCATTTTGCAAACCTGGTACGCCGGGCAGGAAGCGGGCAACGCCCTGGCCGATGTGCTGTTTGGCGAAGCTGACCCCTCTGGCCGTCTGCCGCAAACCTTCCCCATACGCCTGCAAGATAACCCCACCTTCATCAACTACCCTGGCGAAAACGGCCACGTGTTGTATGGCGAAGGCCTCTTTGTCGGCTACCGCTACTACGAAAAGAAAGAGGTAGCGCCGCTTTTCCCCTTTGGGCATGGGCTGTCTTACACCACCTTTGAATATGGCAATTTACGGTTGAATGGCGACACTTTCAAACCGGGCGACCGCATTGAAGTCAGCCTGGATGTGACCAACACGGGCAGCCGCGCCGGGCAGGAGGTGGTGCAACTGTATGTGCGCGATGTGGCGGCGAAACTGGCACGGCCGTACAAAGAACTGAAAGCCTTCGCCAAAATCAGCCTGCTTCCCGGCCAGACGCAAACCATCACCCTGGCGCTGGGCGAATCCGCCCTGGCTTACTATGACCCGGCCAAACCAGGTTGGGTGGCCGAAGCGGGCGAATTTGAAATTCACGTCGGCCGTTCGTCGCAAGACATTCGCCTGACGGCCGTCTTCACCTGGACCGGCGAAGAGCCCGTCCTGGACCCGCTGGACAAATCCACCCGGCTGCACGTAGGCCTGACTTTGCGCGACCTGCTGGCCGATGACATTGGCGCGCAGGTACTGAACAAACATCTCAGCGGCATGGCCGACCATCCGCAGGCGCAAATGGCCATGGATTTGACGCTGGAACAGATCGCCGGATTTGTGCCCAACATCATCACCCACGAAAAACTGGCAGCCATCAACGCCGACCTGATGCGGCGCGGCGGATAATTATCAAATGACGTACCGTAGGGGCAGGATGGCGTGGTAATACCGTGGCCGCAGCCCAAAACATCATCCCGCGCCATCTTACTCCCGCGCCGAATAGATGAACGGCAAGACGGGACGAGACTGGCGGGAGACGAGGTGTTGGTGAAAGGGCAAAGCTGCACCTGCCTGTCCCGCCCCTACCATAATGATGATATGAAATACAACACACTCCCTCTCCATTTTTTGGTTCTTTTTCTGGTTTTGCCCGTCCTGGTGCTGGCTGGTTGTGAAGCATTGACGCCAGAACCGACGCCCACGCCGGAACCAACACCTACGGCCACACCATTGCCCACACCAACGCCAGAGTGGATGAAAACGGGTTGGACGCTGGTGTGGCAGGATGAGTTTGACGGGCCAGAGATCAATGCCGCCTACTGGACGCATGAGACTGGCGGCAACGGCTGGGGCAATGCGGAGTGGGAGTATTACACCAACCTGCCCACCAACTCGTTTATTGAAGATGGTAATCTGGTCATTCAGGCGCTCAAAGAGGATTATGGCGGACGGCCGTATACCTCTGCCCGCCTAATTACCAGGGATAAGGTGGAAGTGGAGTACGGCCGTATAGAAGCTCGGATTCAACTCCCCTTTGGCCAGGGCATCTGGCCTGCCTTCTGGATGTTGGGCAACAACATCTTCCGCAAAGCATGGCCGACGGCGGGTGAAATTGACATCATGGAATATATTGGCCGCGAGCCGAATACCGTGTACGGCACCGTTCACGGCCCCGGTTACTCTGGCGGCAATGGCATTGGCGACTCGTTCAATTTGGGAAAGCCGGTCGCTGCTGATTTTCACGTATTTGCCATTGAGTGGGAGCCAGCAGAAATCCGTTGGTACGTGGATGAGGTGTTATACCACACCGTGACCCCCACCGACTTGCCAGACGAGGCAACGTGGGTGTTTGACCATCCCTTTTATTTGCTGCTGAATGTGGCCGTGGGCGGTCGCTGGCCCGGCTACCCAGACGACACCACCACCTTCCCCCAGCGGATGTTGGTGGATTATGTGCGGGTGTATGCCCCCGCCGAATAGAAACGGTAAGGAGGCTAAATCCGCCCGGAATCCTGCGCGTGTTTCATCTTTTCGGCAGAACGCAGGTGGAAGCGCGTCAGCCATTTGCGAGCTGTAAAGAGCAGCCACAACCCCGGCTCGTTGAAAAGCAGGCGGCTGAGCCAGCCGCGACGACCAGGGAAATGTTCATACGCAATGTGTTCATGGACGTGGGTGGTGTGGTCGTTCACGGCCGTAAACCGGTGCGTGTGTTCCCAAAATTTGAGCGGGCCTTTTTCCTGGCGGTCAGTAAAACCTTGCGGGCCAACGTGGTGATGGACGGCCGTCCAGCGCAGCGGCAGCGGCCCAAACCAAAGCGTAAATTCGGCCCGCGACCCTTCCGCCAACGGCTCAAAGCTATGAATCTGCACAAACATAGGCGGCGGCGTCAGCTTTTTGAGAATGCGGGTGTCGCGGTGGAAGCCATGCACGGCCGTGAGCGGCGCATTAACTGTGAAATAGAAGTCGAATTGAGGCATGATGAGATTAGGTAATTGGGTAATTGAGTAATTGATGCCCCCACTTATCCAATTACTTAATAACTTCTGTAACTATTCAGGTGTGAGCTGGAGCATGAGAACATCTCCCTCAAAAAGGGAGCCGAGTGCCTCCCAGACATTAAGACCTTGTTTACGGATGGTTGAGATGTAGCTGCGCAGCCGACAGAACTGCTGAGCACCATCCCAACTGCGAAAACAACCTGATATTTTCTGCTGAACCTTCATCATTCTAATGTCCCGTTCAGCCAGATTATTATCAAACGGCACCTTAAAATCATGGACAAAACGCAAGATAGCCGCTTTGTGTTGGTCGAATCGTTCTACCAGGTTGCGCGCTTTGGTCTTTTTGCGCCGCCCGCGTTTGCCGGGTGGCGAATGGCTAACGGGTAAGGGGTTTTCGGCCAGACCCAAACAGACAATGGCCTCATACAGTTGGTGAATCCGTTCCCGGCAGTCAGCCGATAGTTCGGTTTCACCCGCCTGCCGGGCGGCGGCAACCAGTTCTTTGGCTGACAACAGACAAGCGATCATCAGAGCCGCCCACTGTTGTTGGTCGTTCTCGACAATGGCGGTCAGGTCACGCAAATGATGGGCGTTGCACAGCGCATGAAGCAGCAGTTGATACCGGAAGTAAGTCGCCCAGGCATCATGCACCAGCGTTCCCGTAAACCGGGGCAGAATCCCAATCTCGTCAGTGGCTTTTTTGCCCCGCCTGGCATGGGGTTCTTTGCCCCACCTGGCATGGGGTTCGTAGTAGGTCAATTCCTCAGTGCTGACCGTGTGCAGCCAGTGCCGCCGCCCCTTGATGTAAAAGCCGGTTTCATCAGCGTGCCCCACTTCGGCTCCAATGACCGCTGCTTTAATTGCCGCGGTGGCTGGCACAACCGTAATGGCCGCCGCCTCTACAAAATTCGGCAGCGAACCGGGCGAGACCGGTAATTCAAACACATCGGCCAACAACTGTCGTTCCCGTTCATACGGGAGGAACTGCTCGGTATGCAGGTAGACGGCCAGACGCTTGACTTGCGAACCGTATTGGACTGGATTACTCACACCCGCCGGAAATTCGCCGCTTGTCGCTTCGCCGCAGTTTGGACACAGCGCCGTTTCCACCTGGTATTCAGTGGTGATATACCGTAAGGGCGGTAAATCGAGTACTTGTCGTTTGGCTACTTCACTGGCCGCACTCTCTTCGGCCAATGGCGCTTGACAGTGGGCACATTCGCTGGGGCGATGCTTCTCAATGACATCCGGTTCTGGATTGAAGGCCAGGGTATGCCCTTCATGGCCTTCTTGTCCACCTGCTTTTCGCTCCGTTTTCGGCCGCAAACTTTTTGTCTTTCGGCGGCTCTTGTCCCGGCTAGACGGCCAATTGGAATTGTGGCTGTTTTGACCCAGCAACTCAAGCAACTGCTTGATAGTAGCCTCGGCAGCCATCAGGCGCTCACGGAGTTCTTGATTCTCCTGTTTCAGCCGTTTGACCTCTTCACGCAGTTGTTGCACTTCGTCCATGGACATCATTTATACCACAGGTTTTTGACCTGTATAGATACATTTTCAGCAGAGCCAAACCTGGGCAATGGCCCACCACTATTTTCAGGACAGGTAAAGGCTAAGTGGCTCCTTTTGATTTAAGAAAGCACGGGATAATATACAATCCCCAACGCATCCATCACCGCTACTGCCAGAGGGGCGATAAAGAGCGCAGGCAGCAGGTTGGCCGCCCGAATCTGTTTGAGTTCCAGCAAACGAAAACTGATCGCCAGCAGCACCACACCGCCGGTAGCCGTTAGTTCGGCCGTCATTGCCGGCGTAAATGTGTTGGCGCCCAAACTCGCCAACAGCGTGAGACCCCCTTGAAACAGCAAAATCACAATCACCGAGGCAATGACACCCGCGCCCATGGTGCTGGCAAACGCCAGCGCTGCAAACCCATCCAACATCGCCTTTATCGCCAGCTTGGTGTAATCACCCGTCAGCCCATCCTCAATAGCTCCCTGAATGGTCAACGGTCCCACGCAAAAAACCAGACTGGCGGTGACAAAACCCTGAATAAACCGGGCCGCATCGCCACCCTGCCCGCGCATTAACACCTGTTGCAACCAGCCGCCAAACCGTTCCAAACCCGCCTCGATGCGCAGCCATTCGCCGATGAGCGCCCCCACCAGCAGGCTGCCCAACACAATCAGGGGGTTGCCTGTGGCCTGGGCGCTGAGCAGACCAATGACCAGGGTAAACAAACCCAGGCTGGCAAACACCGTCTCTTGCATGCGCTGTGGAAACCGATTACCTAAAATGGTACCTAGTAAACCCCCGATAAAAACCGTAATGGCGTTGATGATTGTTCCTGTCATGTTTCGTGATCCGTAAGCCGTCAGCCGTAATTGGTAAATCGTCATCCGATGAGGCGTATGGCCGGGAATAGTAGACGGAAAATGGTGAATCGTAAATGAATTGGTGGGTTTCTGGCTTGTACCCATCGAATTATTGATGGTACTATCGGGGATGTGGCTGAGGTTACGGCCGTGAAGCCAAAACCGCTACTCTGTGCTAAACTACAGGTTATCTATCTGGCAGGTTGGGGGAGTTAAGGAGAACAATGAAGCAACTTTTACGATGGGCAGCCGCTATTTTCATCATTTTCACCGGTTTATTCATCGCAGTTGGCGGCGCGCTGGCTGCCGACTGTTACCTCTTTTCTGACGAAATTGGGCATGTGTGCGAAGCAGAGCCGGCCGCGCCCACTTTTTTGAAACCTGAACCGTTTGCCAACAGCATTTTGCCTTCGCAGCGGTATGCGCGCCTCAAAGACCTGATTGATGTCTACAGTACGCCTAGCATGAACAGCCCCATTGTGCGCAATGTGGGGGATGGGTTTCTGTTTTCCACGCTCAATTACAGCGTAGAAAGTGAAGGGCGCATCTGGTATGAAATGAATTACGGCGAATGGGTGCGCGCCGAAGACCTGACGTTGACCAAAGCCTCAGAGTTTACCGGCATGGAAATACATAACACACTGGAACGGCCGTTTGGTTGGATGGTTGCCGATTACTGGTACAGTCTGGAACCCGGCGCTGAACCGCCAGCCGACGCCGTCAAACTACCCCGTTATACCTTCCTGGAAGTGTATGATGCGGTTGAAGATGATGAAGGCTGGCTCTGGTACAACATCGGCGGTGGTCGCTGGATGCGCCAGACCTACGTCAGCCTGGTTGACCCCAACCAGCGCCCCGAAGGTGTAGGCGCAGATGCGTATTGGGTAGAAATTGACCTCTACGAACAAACCTTCGCCGCCTATGAAGGCGACCGCATGGTGTACGCCGGGCTGGTTTCCAGCGGCCTCAACCGCTGGCCCACCCACGAGGGATTATTCCAGGTTTGGGACCGCCACCTGAAAACGAAAATGTCCGGGGCCGAAGGTAAAATTGACTACTACTTCATTGAAGATGTGCCCCATACGATGTTCTTTGATAATGATATTGCCCTGCACGGTGCATTCTGGCATGACCGCTTTGGTTACAAACACAGCCATGGCTGTGTCAACATGCCCCCCCGTGACGCGGAATGGGTCTTTTACTGGTCAGAAGGCGCTCCCAATGATTTATACGTCTGGGTGCATACCTCCGATCCCCAACATTATTTCACACGCTACGATCCACAGCATTCCTTTACCGGGCCGTAGCCCCAGTGGACAACTGGAAAAGACCTGGGAAATGCCCAGGTCTTTTTTTGTATCCATGAATCAATCGGACGTATTGCCAAACCAACATCTCAAACCAACAACATCCCAACGCTTATGGGCTGGGGTCAGCATCCTGTTAACCATTATCTTGCTGCTGGCCGGCATATGGTATCTATTCAGCCGGATAAGCCTGGCGGAAATGGCGCAGGCATTGTCGGCCGCTAATCCTTGGCTCATTGCTGCGGCGCTGGCTGTGATGCTGGGAACGCTGCTGCTCAAAGCCTGGCGCTGGCAGTTGATGTATCCACCGTACCGCCAGGCGCCGCCGCTGCCGCCTTTCTTTTGGGCCATGTTGCTGGGCGCTTATATCAACACGCTCGTCCCTTTCTTGCGCCTGGGGGAACTGGCCCGCATTGTGGCCATTGATCACGGCGCCGGCATTAAAAAGACGCAGACATTGGCGACATTAGTGCTGGAAAAAACATTAGAATTGCTGATGCTGGGGCTGACGGTGTTGGTGGTGATCACGGCCGTTACCCTGCCGCCCGCTCTCAACCAGACCACCACCACCCTTACCGTCAGCGCCGCCGCGCTTGTCATCTTGCTGCTGCTTTACCTCATCGCCACCCAAACCGAACGGATAATCCGGGTAATGGAAGCCTTTTTTGGCCGCCTGCCGGCGACGTTGGGCCAGCGCCTATCCCGGTGGACAATTTCTGGCCTGGCCGGGCTGGCCGCGTTGCGCAGCCGAAAGCTGGTGCTGTCCCTGCTGGCTCTTTCTGCTCTGATCGCGGCTTGTTCTGTGCTGACCCCTTTGCTGCTGCTGCGCGCGTTTCACCTGCCCTTTGGTTGGGTAGAGGCCGCCATCATCAACATTGCCATCATGGTAGCATTGGCCCCCCCTTCTACGCCGGGAAAAATTGGCGTTTTTGACGGCGTGGTCGCTTTTTTGCTACTGCAATTTGGTTACAGCAATGAGGCGGTCATCGCCAGCTACACCATTGTTTACCACCTGGTGGTGATACTACCGCTCATCCTGCTTGGTAGTTATGCCGCTGCCCACACCAAAACCCCGCTGCGACAAGAGTGGTTATGATTTCCGTGGTTGTTCCCGCCTACCATGCGGCAGCCGTTATCTCTGACTGCCTGACGGCGCTGCAAAAACAAACCGTTGACCGGCAAACTTATGAGATCATTGTGGTGGATGATGGCTCAACGGATGACACGGCCGTGCGCGCCCAACGTCCCGGCGTCCAGGTCATTCGCTGCCCCCAAAACCGGGGCGCGGCGGCGGCCCGTAACCAGGGCCTCCGCGCTGCACAAGGAGAGATTATCTGTTTCACCGATGCCGACTGTGTGCCACAGCCCAACTGGATCAAAGAAGTCACACGGCCGTTACACGAGAATGAGGGCATCACGGCCGTGAAAGGCGCCTACATCAGCCACCAACCCCAACTGGTAGCCCGTTTTGTGCAACTAGAATATGAAGACAAATATGACGGCATGGCCGGGCTGGCCCAGATTGATTTTGTAGATACCTATTCCTGCGCTTACCGCCGCCAGACATTGCTAGACAGCGGTGGTTTTGACGAATCCATTTTTTATGTGGAAGACCAGGAACTTTCCTTCCGGTTGGCCGCACAGGGATGTGTGATGGTGTTCCAGCCAACGGCCGTCGTTGCCCACCGTCACAGCGCCAGCCTGCACCAATACGCCCGCAAAAAATTCTGGATTGGCTATTGGAAGGCTCGCTTCATTCGCCGCTACCCTGACCGGATGATCAAAGATTCACACACACCGCAAATCTTGAAAGTGCAAATGGGATTGGCGGCAGTGGCGGTGGCTACGGCCGTGAGCGCCCTCCTCTTCCCCCCCTTATTCTGGTTGCCGGCAGCGGCACTACTTTTCTTCATCCTGACTACACTTCCCTTCTGCCACAAAGCCTGGCCCAAAGACCGCCTGGTGGCCCTGGCCTCACCCTTTTTGCTGTTCGTGCGCGCCCTCGCGCTTGGTTTGGGTTTCACCTTCGGCGCATCGCGCAGCGGTAATCGGTGATCAACTACTGCCCTCTCACCCCTCGCCTCGTCATGTTATAATTTTGTTATGACACAGTCAACGACACAATCAGAAACCCTAATTACCAGACCGGCTGCCCGGTCTGGGCGCAGGATCGCCCTGCTGCTGCTCACCGGTGCGGTCGCGCTGCTGCTGCTCTGGTTGGGGTTGAAGGCATATCGCATTAGCACGGCCGTGCAATCCCTTCTGGCGCGCCAACCACAGGCAGAAGCCTTGCTCAAAGGTGGCCTAAGCAGCCTCGACCCTGACGAAGCCGAAGAGTTAGTCCTGGGACTGCGCCAGGACATCGTTACCCTGAAACGAGAAACTGCTTTCGTCATGCCCATCACCCCCCACCTGGGGTGGGTTCCCACCGTTGGCCCGTTGTTGGCAGCGGCCCCAGAACTGATGGCCATGGCTGACGCCGGCACGGAAACGGCCGTACACGCCTTCACCGGCCTCAAACCTGCCCTGGCCCTGCTGCAATCAGAAAACGAAGGCAGCCAGATGGCCGCCCTGGTGCAGGTCATAGACCAGGCCGAACCATACCTGATCTTAGCCAATGCCGCCATGTCCCGGCTGGTTGCCGCTCGCCAGGCATTGGGCAACCCATCCGGCCTGCCCTGGCGAGTACGCCAACTGCTGGAACGGGCAGACCCTCTGCTGCCATTGGCCCAGGATGGCCTGCAAGCAACTCTCGTTTTGCCCGAACTAATGGGCATGGAGGGGCCACGCACCTACCTTATCATCATCCAGAATGAAGACGAAGCGCGGGCAACCGGTGGTTTTATCACCGGCGCCGGGCTGATGCAGGTGGCCGACGGCCGTATCGTCAGCCTTGACTTCCAGGACGGCAACTACATAGATAACTGGGCCGAAAAACCGTATGACTTCCCGCCCCAACCCCTGTATGACTTCATGGCCCTGGAACTATTTTTCTACCGCGACGCCAACTTCTGGCCCGATTTCCCCACCTCTGCCGAAAATGCCATCCACCTCTTCAGCTATGGCCAGGGCATCCCAGAAGCAGATGGGGCCATCGCCATAGATCAACAATTCGTCCGGCTGCTGCTGCAAGGCATTGGCCCCGTCACCATCGCCGAAACGGGGCAGACGTTAACGGCCCAAAACGTCATTCACCATTTTCAAGAAGCCTGGGCCAAGACAAATGATCAGACCATCCATGACTGGTACAGCGAACGCAAGAGCTTTCTGGGAACATTTGGGCAGGCCATCCATGCTAAAATTGAATCTGGGCTGGGGGAGATAGACCCGCTCACACTGGCTCAATCGCTGCACACCGCGGCCGAAACCGGCCATATGCAAATTTATATGCGCGACCCGGCGCAGATGGCGCTGTTTGATCAGCTCAATTGGGACGGCCGTCTGGAAAACTCCACCGGTCAGGATTTCCTGAGCGTCATAGACAGCAACATGGGCTACAACAAAGTCAATATGCACGTGACACGGTCATTGGACTACAACGTTCATTTGCACGCCGACGGCCGTGCCGACGCCGCCCTGACCATTCACTACACCAACAACGCCCCGCCAGACCGGGAAGAAACCGGCTGCTACCAGGACACCCTGCTCGATTATGGCCGCGCCCCCGCTTATCAGGAACTGGCCGACGAATGTTACTGGAATTATTTGCGCGTCTATGCCCCTGGCGACAGCACCCTGACCAGTTCCAGCAGCCATACCGTGCCGCTAGAAACATTGGCTGTGGCCCACCAGGGTTGGAGCGGGCCGGCGCAAACAGTGAATGAGTTTGTCGGTTGGTCAACCTTTGCCAACTTTATCCTGGTGCCGCAGCAGGAAACGGTCACCGTATCGCTAAATTATTCGCTGCCGGTGGTGGTGCAGGGGAACGGCCGTGAACAAACCTACCAACTTACTCTGCGCCCCCAGGCCGGCGCCCGCCCCCAAACCGCCCAGGTCACAGTCACCTTGCCCCCCGGCGCGCAACTACTCTCCACCACGCCCGAAAGCGCCCATACCGACAACCAGGTCACTTTTACCCTGGAACATGACATGATAACCACCCTGGTTGTGAACTACATTCTCCCCAATAATTGAAGCCGCGCCCTGATTAGGTTATACTGAACCGGCCAATGCCATTGGCTTAATTCAGGAGATTCGATGAAGAAGAAGTTGTTATTATCAGCAGCACTGCTGTTTTCCCTTTTTGGCTTCATGGTCGTTTTTATGACCGCTTCTGTGGCTGCCCAGGTGCCAACCATCCCCACACGCACCCCAACACCTGGCCCCCAGACACCAACAGCGCTGCCAACTACCGTTGTATCCACACCACCACCCGGTGACAGCCCCCCGCCACCAGGCGCTGCCACTGCCACACCTGCGGGCGAAGCCGGCGCCGCAGCCGCCACCGAAAGCGCCTTTTACCCAACGGCCGTACCCTGCAGCAACCAACCGACCATCCTCGCCCTTAACGCTAACCTCATCAATGTGCGCAGCGGGCCAGACACACGCTACCCTGTCGTCGGCAGTTTGCTTTTCCGTGAAGTGCGCCCCATCATCGGCCGGGATGCCAGCGCCCCCTGGTGGTTCATCCAATTAAACGACCGGCAGACCGGCTGGGTCGCCGATGCCGTGGTAGAGGTACAGGGAAACACAACGGCCGTCCCCATTGTAACCGCGCCGCCGCTCGATGGCACTACGGTGACGCCGGGTATACCCTGGCAGCCCACAACACCACCCCCATGCGCCACCCCGTCCACAGCCACCCCCACCGCCACGGCGTCCCCGCCGCCATCGCCTGTCAGCGAGGCCATTGTTGTCGTCCCATTGGCAACCGCCGCCAGCGATGCCTATCCTGCGGCCACCGCCGGACCCACTACCCAGACCAGCGTCTTGAGCGAGGCCGTCACCCCCACGGCGACTGCTACCGCCATCATCCTGCCCACCAGCATCGCCGCCGTGCCCCAACCAACCTTGCCCTCTACCCCAATTGAAACCAGTCTTGATACAACCGAAACTGACTATTCCGGGCTGCTCCTGGTTGGGGCGGCGCTGCTCCTGGCAGCCGGTACAGCCGTCTTCCTGATCAAACGGCGTTAATCCCGTAATCCGTACCCCGTCTTCGCTTCTGGGTGAACTTCCCCCAATTTTATAGACATCCAATTAAGGGGTTTCAGTTGCCGGTATGATGCAGCGGAAACCGACATCGGGGATGCCCTGGAATTCGACGGCGCGGATATTGTCGCGGTTGGTGAGGCGCAGGTCGGCAATGGGGCTGCGGTAACCGCCGCCGCGAATGACACGCGAGCTGTAATTGTTTTGCCGGGGAGCCGAGGGGTTCACCGTTTCACCCCGGTCGTAATAGATGGGGTCGTAGCCATCCTGCACCCATTCGCGCACATTGCCGGCCATGTGGTACAGGCCAAAGGGGCTACGGCCGTCGGGGTGACTATCTACCGCCTGCAAGGTAGCAAAAAGCGGGCTGCCAAAAACGGCGAGCGTCTCATCTGGTTCCGCGTCGCCCCAAGGGTAACGACGGCCGTCGCCCCCGCCCGCCGCATATTCCCACTCCGCCTCCGTGGGCAGCCGTCCGCCCACCCAATGGCAATAGGCATCGGCCCCATGCCAGGTCACGTTGTTGATGGGGTAATTTTCATATCCAGCGCGGGCAATATAACCCGTCAGATCGTCGGTCAGATAGCTGTTCAACGTTTCAAAATGGGTAGCCAGGCAGAGAAAACCATTACAGCGGCTGACATACCCACCCAATTCATTGATAAAAACGGCATATTGGGCCACCGTCACCTCATACACGTCCATGTAATAGCTGTCCAGCGTCACTTCATGCCGCGAAAATTCGTCCCCTTCGGCCAGAGGGTCGTCATCGGTCGCGCCCATCCAGAAAGTGGCCGCCGGGATGAAGGCCATGACGGCGCCATCGGCTTCACGGGTAACAAAAACGGGCGGCGTGGGGCCGGGGGTTGGCATGGGGGAAGGGGTGGCGGTAGGCGACGGCGACGGGGATGCAGTTGAAGTTGCCGTTGGCGTAGCAAGGGGCCCGGCGCCGACCGCAGTGGCCGTTTCTATGGTAACGGTGTGGGTGGGCGCGGCCGCCGTGGCTGTGGTCGTAGGCGGCTGTGTCGGGCGACTGGTGTTAGTCGGCGCGGTGGTCACGGTGGGTGTGGCGCTAGCGGTCGGGGTGGCGCTGGGTGTGGGGGTGGCTGTCGGCGGCCAACTCCCATTGGCGGCCAGATACGTCCAATCATCCATATCCCGTTTTTCAATCGTCACCAGATAAAACCCAAAGGTGCTGGCGGCTATGACCCCCATAATAGCCAGCGCCAATAACAAAACTCCCAGACAGCTGCTACCGTTGGATTTCTGCATGGCCGATTCCGGGGCGCTGGTGGTGGGTTTGGCTACCATTTGTCCTGGCGAGATGTTCACGGCTGCCGGGACGGGTGGCAATTCCCGTTTTTTGGTGGAGATGGCAATCATGGGCGTTGGCGGCAGGCCATCCGCACCCAACTTTGTTACTTGCAGCCCCAGGATGGATGGCGTTTCTGGGGTTAATTTCAACGCCCGATCTAGCGCCGCCGCCAGTTCCGCGCCATTGGCGGGGCGCTTTGAAGGTTTCTTTTCCAAGGCCATCATGATTACCGCTTCCAGCGATTGGTCAATGTCTGGCCGGATCTCATGGGGCAGCGGCGGCTCTTCGCTCAGGTGTTTCATAGCCACTTCCAGCGGCTCGGCATCCTGAAATGGCAACTGCCCGGTAAAAATCTCATAGAGAATCACGCCCACTGCGTACAAATCGCTTTGGGGCACAGCCCCTTTAGAAGAAACAGCCTGCTCCGGGGCCATGTAATGGGGTGTGCCAAAAATCTCCCCTTTGGTTTCGGTGTCGGCCAGCAGCGCCAGGCCAAAATCGGTCAAGTAGGCATGGCCGTCCTGCCCAATCATGATGTTCGAGGGCTTAATGTCCCGATGAATGATGCCTTTACTGTGGGCGTAATCCACCGCCTGGCAAACTTCGTGAATGAGACGGCTGACGTCAGCAACCGGCATAAACTCGCCACGCGCCCGGTAGTCGGCCAGCACCGTTTTCAGGTCACGGCCGTCTACGTATTGCATAGCCATGTAAAACAAGCCGGACAGTTCGCCATAGCGATACAGGCTAACGATGTGGGGATGTTCCAGTTGAGCAATGGCCTGGGCTTCCCGTTCAAAGCGGGCGCGGTACTCCACATCGGCGCGGTAGGTGGCGTCAATCACCTTGATGGCTACATTGCGCTTCAGGCGCACATCGTAACCGCGATAAATGCGGGCCATGCCGCCCTGCCCCAACAGTTCGGCCAACTGGTATTCGTCTAACTGCTGGCCCAGCAGTTCATCCGACTGGCGGCGTGTCCCTTTGAGGGCGCGTTCCAGATTTTCCATTAGTTCATGGCCGGTGCGGTAACGATCTTCAGGCGCTTTGCTGAGGGCTTTGAGCAGGACGTCGGATACGGCCGTGTTCAATGCCGGATTCAAGCTGCGTGGCGGCGGCGGCGGCTGCGTCACGTGCTGCACGGCCACGCTGGTGGGCGATGGGTCGTCAAAGGGCACCCGCCCCACCAGCATTTCATAGAGCATAATACCCAAAGAGTAAAGGTCTGATTGGGCTACAGCGGCAGCCGATTTCCGCGCCTGTTCGGGGGCAGTGTAACGGGGCGACCCCACGACATGCCCGGTTTCTGATTCGGCCACATCCATGGCCAGGCCAAAGTCAGAGAGGATGACACGGCCGTGTGTATCAATCAACACATTGGCCGGTTTCACATCGCGGTGGATAATGCCGCCGCTGTGGGCGTAATCGAGGGCAGCAGCGACGGCCGTGCCCACCCACAGCACATCATCATGGGGCATCAGGCGGCCTTCAGCCGTATATTTGGCCATCGCCTGCGCCAGGTTTACCCCCTGCACATACTCCATCGCGTAAAAATAGAGTGACTCACCCTCAATCTCCTCCACACCGGCATAATAAATCTGGACGATATGTTCGTGTCGCCAGCGGGCCAGCGCTTTGGCCTCTTGCACAAAGCGTTGAGCATACGTGGGATGGCTGCGGTATCGCTCGTCCAGCATTTTAATAGCCGCCGGCCGATCCAATGCCTCATCCCAGGCATAATACACCTGGCCCATACCACCCCGCCCCAGCAAACGTTCCAGGCGATAACTGGCTAATTTACGACCAATCAATGGTTCCCGAATCAATAAACTCTCCATATAGCGTCAGGTGTCAGGCGCCAGGTATCACATTTGCCCGATACTTGACACCTGACACTTATCCACGTGAAAACAATCCCCGCTGTTTGAACTGCGCGCCGGCAATGCGCTGCACATCGCGCACGTATTGGTTCAAACTGGCAGCATAAGATTCCAGCAAATCGGCGGCAATAAAGAGGCAAAGGTCGGGGCGGCCAACGGCCGTGAGCAGCCGCACATGAGGCCGAAAATCCCGCAGTGTAATGCGCATGATCTGGTCAGCATCCGTCATTAGACCCCACACCAGTTCCTTCTTCTCATTATCATCCTTTGCCGTCATAAACCGGGTAAGCGAACTGGTAGACGCCACCTGCCCGACGTTGGAAAATACTTCCCGCCCCTTGAGCATATCATTCAAAACGTCAAACTGGGCCGGGATACGGTCTAAAAATCGCTGCATCGGTACCGGCAGGTTAGCCAATAAGCGGATGGTGGTCATACTCATGCTTTCGCCGGCAGCGGCGCGCTGCTTATAGGCGAACAGGCCGGCGCCAAAACCGGCCAGCATGGCCATATACTCTTTTTGCACTTTTTCAAACTGGTTATAGGCATGTTCCCGGTTGCGCGAGGCGCGTTCATAGGTGTTCAAGGCGGCTAACGCCTTCTGATGCAGGCTGATATATTCCAGACTGACCACACCCCCGCCAAAGGTCATCGGGTACACCCGATCACGAGGGGAGCGTTTACTGGCGTCCACCGGCACCAGGATGGCCGGGTTTCGTTCGCTGTCTGGGCTGATGGCTACCAGCGCCGAAGCAACAGCGTCTCTGGCTTCCGGGTCTTCTTGGCGCAGCCGCTCCAACATCTGCACCAGTTCTGGCGACGGGCGATAAATAACGGCATGGATGGCCCGATACAAGATGAGCAAGTCGTTGACGGTGAGTTCAAGCAAATCGTTGCGCCGTTTGAACAATTCACGCAGGGACAGAATTGCAGACATATCTACGGACTGCGTTTCGGCGCTGGCTTCCATGGCAACCTGAGGCGCGGCTTCCAACCGTTGATGGTCGGCGGGATGCAGGTGGAGGGCAGGCGAGTACGGCCGTTTCTGTCCTGGTTGGGCTGGCGGTAGCCCGTCTAAATGCACGGCCCAGGCCAGGGCTTCATTGGTCAAAATTTCGGCCAACGCCACCCCCCAGACGCCATCAAAGTAGATGTGTGATAAATCAAAAACAAAAGTCTCACCGGTGTCAAAAATAGTTAAGGGGTGGTCGCCCACCGCCCGCTCACCCTGGCGAATGGCGGACAGCGGCAGGTGGCGGGAGCGTCTGTCGGTATTAATCCAGATGGGGGCCAGCCGCAAGCCGTCCAGTTCATTGTTTAACACTTCCGGCAGTTGCGTCCGTATTTCCGGCATAGCCGCCCGGCGCACATAGGTTAGTTTTTGCAGTTGCGCCGGTGGGTTTTCAGCGGGGTAGGTCATCAGGGTGGCGATGCGGGTACGCATGGCAGCCACATCCACCGGCGAGGTAGAATTTCCCACACAGATAGGCAGTAGGTAATACCGTCCCTGATGAATGAGGCCGATATGCGCCGATTCCAGAGGGACTGGCTTGCGCACCTCACCGTATACGCCGGGTTCCAGGTAAGAGCGAATGCTCATTTGCCGCTGGTAAGCAGCCAAATCCTGTTGCTCAGCTTCCTGGATGCGCGTAGCCCATTCAGCTTTTAATGGCTTGGGCAGGCCGTCCATGGCGGTGGCCAGAAATTCGTCAAATTTACGGCGGCGGTAAGCGGGATAATTTTCGTGGGGTTGGGCGTCATGGTGGCGGGCATACGGCCGTTTACCATCCCACAACCGGTACATCCGCTTAAAATGGGCGGCGTCGGGGCGGTCGGCCGTTAGCTCTTGCAGCACGTAAATGTAGACCCGCTCCCGCCACTCATTTTCCAGCAAGTCATAATACTGGTGCAGGCAAGAAGCGGCGGCCATGGCCCAGGCCGCCACCCGGTCTACAGGCGCTAACTGAATTTTGTGTTGGGACAGGGTGGTGTCAAAACCGTGCGTTTCGCAGGTGTGGCGGGCCGTGTCATCCCGCAAAGCATAATCAATATAAAACTGCCAGATGCCTTCAGGAAAGGATTGGTCGGGGTCTTTACCCGCCAGCTTAAGCAAATTTTGGTACGTGCCTAAAATGGCAGCGGGGGTAGCATAAAACGCGCTGTAAACGGCCTTATCTAACAAGGTTTGTTCTACTCCCTTAAAGAGCAAGGTAATATCACGCCGCACCATATCGGCGGGTGGGATGCGCTGCGGCAGGCGCAGCAAACCGCTGAGGATGGCGCCGGGCACGTTACCGGCGGGGGCATGGCGGGCAATTTTGTGAACGATTTCATCTATTTCCGGTAAGGACAGCGAAGACAACTCCTGCACCCGTTGGGTGCGGGCAATCGTCTTGAGATCACTGATGGTATATTGGGTGGCGTAAAATAACGGGTCATGTTCATCCATTCATCATTGCCCATGCTCTGTTCAGCTAACTGCCAGGTGCGCCACTTTTTCAGTTGTTGTACTACCTGGTGCGAGGGTATTATCTCTCATTCGTGGGGAAGTGTAAACTGACAAATCAGGTTAGGATACGCGGTCTTTTGTTGAAAGGGAGAGCTAGGGAAACACGCCGTTTACGGCTGCGTCGTTACCTTTTTGAAACCAACTTGTTGCAGGAGTTTATCAGCCCACACGGCCGTCTCCTCGGCCAACGGTATCTCCGGCGGTTGGGTATAGTCCACCGACAAATCGTAGCCAAAATCATCATACACGGCCGTGAATGCCTGTTGCAGATCCAGGGTCACATCCTCATCCCCCGGCAACAAGGGCACAGGTACAGCCGGCAAGGGCGTAGTCAACTGGATCGGCCACACATCAGTCAGGGGTCGCTGTTCTGCCCGGCTCAAGAAAATGAAATAAGGCGCTTCCGGCAAGGGCTGCTGCATGGGAACTCGTCTACCCTGGCGCAACAGGTCAATTTCCAACAGGTGCGTGGCGCTGCCCAAAATGCGGTTCCGTTTCTCCACATATTCCCGATACCCCTCTCCCCGTTTATTGGTGGGGGAAACAATCTGAATTGCCGTTGCTAACTGGCGGTTAGCCACATCCCGAATCTCAATGGAATAAACAGGAACTTTTTCCGGCATGATGGTTGCCATTTTTAGAAGTGGGGGGAGTACGGCCGTGTACGCCACCTGGGGTTCTCTGGCTGTGTAAACACCGGTATCCGGTATGATCGTCTGCCGGGAAACCACGACACCTATCTCATCCGGCATATCCATGACAAACCGGCGTACCGTCCTGGCAATGTAGTTGGGGCGCAATTTTGGCCCCAACTGGCGCGCCCCCTCGGCGCTGAGTTCGGCATGAAAACTTTGCCACTCAGAACCTTCCAGATAAGGGTCCATGCCGGGAAATGGTGATGGCATATTCTTTGCTCCTTCGTAAATGGGACGCAGATTCTCGTGGATGACGCGGACAAACTGTTGTGAATAGGCGTCCTGTTTTCATTCATTGTAGTGGGCTGCTGCCCATGAAGTCTCCTGTAGAAATGTAGTCTGGAGACTTGACAAGTTTTTACACCTGAATTGCGGCAACTGCCTCTGGTAAAAAACTTGTCAAGTCTGAACGCCTCGTCCTTCCATTACTTCACAATGTTCAGGGACAGGTTGATTGCGGTCAATTATAACACACGGCCGTACTCCCTCCCCTAACCGCCGGTCATAGGCAAAACGTCGTTTTTCGCCTGCCGCCAATTGGCCTAGAATAACAGCCTATGACCATCAAACAAGCACGCATCCTGACCGTTTTCTGGCTGGCGCTGGCGGCGCTGGCGCTGCTCGGCCTGGGCG
>JABFFZ010000023.1 GCA_013112725.1 Chloroflexota bacterium | reverse complement strand
GCGCCAGCCATAGCGGGGGCTGCCATGGCAGCCCCCGCCCCAGCGGTGGCTGTGCCCGCGCCCGCTTCTTCTTCAGACGCCGACTATCTGATCATTCGCCATCCCCGCCTGGAGCCACAGACCTTTTTGCTGCACAAATGGTTGATCACTATCGGTTTGCAGCGCGATAATGACCTGGTGCTGACCGGCGAGGGGGTGGCAGCCAAACATGCCCGCCTGGAACGTACCGATACCGGCTGGAATTTGATTGACATGGGCAGCTTGAATGGCACTTATCTGGAGGGCAGCCAATTATTAGCCGACATGCCGGAGCCGTGGAAACCGGGACAATTGGTGAAGTTGGGCGAGTACACATTGGAGTGGAGATCGGGTCTGGCGCAGAAAGCGCCGAAGGCTGCCATGCCGCCGCCGGTGGTGGACACGGGGCGGCTTTATATGCGTATGCAGCCGACGCAGTTGACAACCCATGCCGGGTTACCGGCGCAGGCGGTGTTGGAAATTGAAAATCAGACGGGGCGCGGATTGAGCGTCACGTTGGGCGTGATGGGCATTCCGCCGCAGTGGGTGGCGGTGGAACCGGGATTGATTCATCTGTCGCCACAGCAAAAGGTGGTTGTGCCCTTTACCATCCAGCCGCCGCGCCACCACAGCGCCGCCGCCGGGCTGCACCAGTTCAAAATGGAGGCGCGCGCAGACAAAGGAGCGGAAACGGCCGTCACCAACGGCCAACTCACCATCCACCCCTTTAGCCAGGTTTTTGCCGAGATACAGCCTTCCCCGCTGCGGCATGGCAAGGCAGGTGAGGTGAAGCTGGTGAATGAGGGCAACGGCCGTAACCGTTTTTCGGCCACTGTGTCTGATGTGGACAACGAAATTGTGTTTGAAATGTCACCGACGGAGGTGGAGAGTATGCCCGGTGAGGCACATACCATGCGGTTGATAGGGCGGGCGCGCAAACGGCCGTTCTTTTTACGGGCGCGCCTCATCCCCTTTGAGCTGCGGGTGGCGGGCGGGCCAACGGCCGCGCCGCAGGTGGGTCGCCTGTTGGCCCCACCCATCCTCTCTATCTGGTTGCTGCTGGCGATTTTGCTGCCGCTGCTGTTCATCTTGTTGTTCCTCTCTTATACCGGCGGGCAGGATTATGCCGATCCCTGTACCGGCATTTTCCGGGAAGGAGATCTCCAAGAAGCATGTGAATTGGGGCCGCAAGCGGCGGTGGCCGCCACGGCCGTGCCTACCGCTACCGCGACCATTGAGGCGCCGCCCACGCCAACCGTGTTGGCCGTGGTGAACACGCCAGAAACGATTGTTGTCCCGCCTACGGCTCCCCCGGCTGGCGCCGAGCGGTTGGTGATCGGCAAATCGGTGAATGGTGAAGATATTGTGGCCTGGAAAATCGGCGATGGCGCTACCCGCCTTTTGTTTGTGGGTGGGTTGTATGCCGGATTTTCGCCTGATTCCATTGCTCTGGCTGAGTCATTGCGGGTGCGGTTGGCGGCCAGCCCGGAACTGATCCCGGCTAACGTGACCGTGTATATTGTGCCTGAATGGAACCCGGACAGCGCCAGGGGGAGCGGCGGTCGTTTGAATGCCAATGGCGTGGACCTGAACCGAAATTGGAGCTGCGGCTGGCAGGCATTGGATAACAACCGGGCTGGTTCTGCGGCCCTCTCTGAACCAGAGTCGCGGGCGTTGTCCGAATTCATTAGCCTGATCGAGCCGGTTGCCGCTGTTTTCTGGAATACGCCAGCTTCGGCAGGCAACGCCGGCAAGGTGTCGCCGGGCCGGTGCGCTCAGGCGCAGACGGCCGCCTCCCGTGCATTGGCCGATTTGTACGCCGGGGCGGTAGATGGTTATTCGTCCGATCAGGCGGACACCGGCCAGCGTATTTCCGGCGATGCGACCGATTCCATTGCCGACATGGGCGTACCCTCCATCTTTGTCCTGCTGAATAGCACAGCCGGCCTGGACGCCCATTTACCAGCGGTGCGGGCGATTTTGAATACCTATGGTGGTGAGTGAGGGAATGAAGAAGTCATTAAGTAATTGAGTAATTGAGTAATTGAGTAATTACCTTTTTCGGAGACGACTATGGCGGCGCAAACAAACGGCCAGATGCTCATTGGCAAGATGCAAGACATGGGTGGGCGACCCAATATGGAAGATACCATTGAGGTACGGCCGTTGCGCACGGCGTTGGGTTTGCCCTTGTTAGTGGCGATGGTGGCCGACGGCATTGGCGGCAATAACTGTGGCGAGGTGGCCTCGCAACTGGCGATTGAAACCGTCTTTAGCGAGATGGAAAAAGCGGCGGTGGAAAACCCGGAGCAAATTCCGCAACTGCTGGCCTATGCCCTGAAACAGGCCAACGAAGCCGTTTACCGGGCGGCCAAAGCCGACAAGACGAAGGAAGGCATGGGCACCACAGCCACCCTGGTGGCTATTCACAAAAATAAGCTCTATCTGGCGAATGTAGGGGACAGCCGGGCGTATCTGGTGCGTGACGGCCGTGTCCAACAGTTGACCGTTGACCACACCTGGGCGCGGGAGATGGTGCGCCTGGGGCATTTGTCCAAAGAGGATGCGGCGGCGCATCCCAAAGGCGAGGCGCTGGTGCGTTCCATTGGCTACAGCGAGCGGCTAGAGATAGACCTGGGCATTTATCCCAACGGTGATGAAGAAGAGCGGCAAGCGCGCACCCGCCAGGGTTTCCCCTTGCAAACCAATGACCGGCTGCTGCTCTGCTCGGATGGGCTGGTGAAGGATCGCTACAAGGCCAGCGGCCATTATGTGGAAGTGGACGAGATTGGGCAGATTATCGGCCGCCATCACGCTGAGAAGGCGGCGCAGGCGTTGGTAAAAAAGGCGGTCTCCCGCCAGGCGGATGATAACGTCAGCGCCATTGTGCTGGAGATGCCGGGCAGCCAGGTGGCGGCGGGGCTGCCGCGTGGCGTTTTGGTGGGGGTGGCTGTTTTGCTGCTTTTACTGGCAATCGGCGCGGGCGCACTGGTGCTCCTGTCCGGGCGGCAAACGGTGGTGGTGGTGCCCACGGCCGTGCCCCCCACCGATATACCCGTTGTGATTGTGCCCACGGCAACGGCCGTGCCCGAATTGGAGGTGTCCGAAACCGGCGCCGACCTGTTGTTGCGGCCTGGCCCGGAAGGAGTGATGTGGTATCTGGCTGATGGCGAGACGCAGCCGGCAAAAGAGGAGGCCATGATTCACTTTGCGTCCAATAATTTGCTGACGCTGGCGAACGGCCGTACCGCTGCCGCCGACCGCCCCAATATCACCAATCTCATCCTGCCGGCCCAGGTGCAGTTGTTTTTGGATGGGGAGGCGGAGGTGCAGCTGACGGCCGTGCAGGGCGTCCAGGACAGCGCCGAAACACGCGTGAAGCTGGAAAACGGCCTGCTGTTGGTGCAGATGCCGGAGGGGGATGCAACCCGTGTGGTGGTAGCTAACTCTTTTGGTGATGAAGCCTGGTTGGAAGAGCCGGGGCTGATGGTGGTGCAGTACCAGGATGCCCCTTTTATCTTCATGGTCGCCTGCCTGGAAACAGCGGGTTATTGCCGGTTGACCTATGAGGATCGGCCCTATGACCTGGTAGCCGGGCAGCATATTTGTTTTGGCCGGGGCTGCCCGGTGGTGGGGGCGATTCAGCCCGTTGACGTTGGCCAGTATGCTTATTTAGCGCCGGGATTATTGGTACTGCCTACGGCCGTGCCCACCGAAACGGAAACAGCTTCCCCCACGGCCACCCATACGCGCCGGCCCACTACCCCGCGCCCAGGTGAACCAACCGCCACGGCTACGAACACGGCCGTTGCTTCCGCTACGGCCGATTCCCCGGCCCCACCTCCACCGCCAGACGCAACGGCGACCAACCCACCACCACCCACGTTGACAAATACCCCACGTCCTGACACGACTGCCACCAACACACCGCCGCCTACCAATACCCCTGTACCGCCTACGAACACGCCGCAACCGCCTACCAATACCCCTGTACCGCCTACCAATACCCCTGTACCGCCTACGAACACGCCGCAACCCCCGACGAGTACACCGATGCCACCTACGGATACCCCTGTGCCGCCTACGAATACACCCGTTCCAGATATTGATCCCGCGCCAACAGAAACAACTGAACCGCCGGATGAATAAGTGCCTGTAGAATTATGATTGAGGATTCAGGGTAAAATTGTCGTATGAGTGCAAAGCATTTTGTGTTAGTGGCAGGTAACATTGGTGCGGGTAAAACGTCGCTGGCGGAGCGAGTGGGGGCGCGCCTGGGGTGGCGGGTGGGGTACGAATCGGTCAGCGACAATCCCTATTTGCCCGATTTCTATGCGGACATGGCCCGGTGGGCCTTTCATTTGCAGGTGTTTTTTATCGGCCATCGGGCGGCGCAGCATCTGGAACTATACCACGACCCCCGCTCGGCCATTGCCGACCGCAGCATCTATGAGGATGCCCACATCTTCGCGCGGGCGCTGCACCACCTGGGCGCTTTGGCGGAGCGTGACTTCCATGCCTATCGCCACACCTTTGATCTGGTAGCCAACGGATTACCAAAACCGGATTTGCTGCTTTATCTGAACTGCCCGGTACCGGCGCTGATGGTACGCATTCAGCAGCGGGGGCGGGCCATGGAAAGCGGCATCACAGCCGATTATCTGTCGCTGCTGGAATCGTTCTATGAGGAGTGGCTGCACCGCTTTGATTTGTGCCCGGTGCTGGTGATTCCCAGCGAGAACCTGGATTTTGTCAACCGGCCACAGCATCTGGACATTGTGGTAGATCGGATTCAGGCGAAACTAGCGGGGCGGGAGGATGTGGTCTTCCCGGATTAAGTGGGGGCGAATTAACGGGGCGTCTATGGTGGGAGTATGGCCGTTTGCATATGCTGTAGGCATGAAAAAGCAAACAGTCGGTCACCTGTTTTTAGTCACTTTTTTCGTTCTGATCTGGTTTCATTGGGTGTCTGCACTGCCCAAATCCCAGAGCGATAATAGGTACGTTTACCTGCCTCTGATTGCCAAAGCCGACCCCGCGCCCCAAATTCTTTCCTTTACGGCTAACGTCGACATTGCCGATCCTGGTGATACCATTGAGTTGAGTTGGGTTACGGCCAATGCCGTCACTGTGACCCTCTACCATTTGCTGCCTACCGGGCAATTAGGCCAGTTTTGGGATGTAGCTGCCGTTGGTTCCATGCCGTATACAATCAGCGAAGCGGCGCGTAATGTGGAGCGTTTTATGCTGTTTGCGGCCGGCGAAAACGAACCGTATGCCAGCGCCACGGTGGAGATTATCTTGACCTGCCCACATCCCTGGTTCTTTGCGCCCGCGCCTGATATTTGCGCTCAGGATGCCGCGCTGTTATCTCCAGCCGCCGAGCAGCAGTTTGAGCATGGCTGGCTGATCTGGGTGGGGGAAGAAGACCTCATTTATGTGCTGTATGAGGATGACGTGTTTTCCCCGAAATGGCAGGCGTTCACCGATGAATGGGATCCGGGTGATCCTGTCAGCGATACCACTATTATTCCCCCCGACGGTTTTTACCAGCCATTGCGTGGCTTTGGGCTGGTGTGGCGCGAGCAGCCGTTTGTGCGCGACCGTTTAGGGTGGGCGGTGGTGGAGGAGGTGGGGGGTGACACGGCCGTGCAGCGCACCTCTTACGCCCGCTACAACCACACCTACATCCGCGCCCTGGATGCGGACATCTGGCATCTCTTTCCCGAACATAGCGCCTGGGAGAAATTTATACCTCAATAACAGAAGGCCAGGGCAATCGCATATTCCTTAATGCGGCAGATAAATCTGCACACTTCGGCAACCTCAGTGCAGGCTCAACAGAAGGTAAGGCCGGTCTTCGCCGACTGAAACCCGGCCCACGAAGGCCGGCTTTGTCCCCTGTAGCCGTAGGGCGAAGCGTGGCCTGAGCGATATTTTAATTGCCGGGAGTTGAGGATAGTCTGGTTTTTTGTCTGAAGTCCAGAATTGATGTAATTTTAGGGCCTCATTAAGGCGAGTAATCGCCATAAACCGGTAACCGTTCAGTTCTTCTGGAGACTTGACAAGTTTTTATGCCTGAATTGCGGCAACCGCCTCTAGTAATAAACTTGTCAAGTCTGAACGTTACATAATCCATACAATCTGCATGAGGAGTCCGATGAAAAAATTGCTGTTCACCTTCGTTTTGATCTGCTTATTTGCTGCTTGCAGCCGACAAGCTGAAAAGCACACTGTTACTTTTCTGGTGTTTGGCGCCCCCGAAGAGTATGCTGCCTACGAGCAGTTGGTGGCGGCTTTTGAAGCCGAACACCCGGAAATTGATATTCAGCTAGGCCATATTCCTAGCCAGAGCGAATATCGTCAACGATTAGCCACCGATTTTTCCGGCGGTCAGCCGCCCGATGTGATGCTCATCAACTATCGCCGGTTTGCTTCGTTTGCTTCCCAGGGCGGTCTGGAACCGCTTGGGCCTTACTTGGATAAGAGCAAAATCATTCAGGCGTCGGATTTTTATGAACAGACGATTGACGCTTTTGAGTGGGGCGGCCAGCTATGGTGTATTCCGCAAAATATCTCCAGCCTGGTGGTCTATTACAACAAAGATTTGTTTGATGCCGCAGCTGTGCCCTACCCCGCGCCCGGTTGGACGCGAGATGATTTTCTGGCGGCGGCGCGGGCGTTGACTAAAGATTTGGATGGTGATGGCGTTATTGACCAATATGGCGCCAGTATTGACCCCAACCTTTTTCGGCTGGCGCCGTTTGTCTGGCAGAATGGCGGCGATATTGTGGATGATCGGGAGCGGCCTACCCGGCTAACGCTGGACAGTCCGGAATCGCTGGCGGCATTTCAATGGCTGGTGGATTTGCGGCTGAAGGAAGGCGTGACGCCAGATGCGGTGGCGGAGTCGGCTGAAGATAGCGAGACCCGTTTTTTGAACGGCCGTCTGGCCATGATTTTTGACAGTCGCCGGGCCACACCCACGTTCCGCACCATCACCGGCTTCACCTGGGACATTGCGCCGCTGCCGCGTGGCGAGCGGGAAAGTGGCATTTTGCACAGCGATGCCTACTGCATGGCAAATCTGACCAAAGATAAAGAGGCGGCCTGGACGTTTATTGAATATGCCAACAGCGCACCCGGCCAGACGATTATTGCCCAAACCGGGCGCACTGTGCCTTCACTGGTAGCGGTAGCCCAATCGGCCGCCTTTTTAGACCCGACCAAACTGCCGGCCAGCAGTCAGGTGTTCCTGGATACCATTCCGGTGTTGGGGCAGGTGCCCATTATGACCACCTGGGTAGCCATTGAAGAGACCGCCGGTAAAGAGGTGGAGCGCGCCTATTACGGCCAGGCTACAGTGGCCGAAGCGGCCGCAACGGCCGCGGCTATGACGCAAGAATACTTTGACCAGGCAAATGCCCGGCGCTGAGAGGGGCTGAGAGGACTGGGAGGGGGCGTACTTTATTCGACGGCCGTGCCAATTCCACTATACTTGGCCTCATGCGAAGCCTGATTACGTTACTGGTTATTCTGGCCGGGTTGGTGGTGTTGGCCGGCTGTTCGTTATGGGGGCAAGAGGGGGCAGGCACGGCCGTCACGCCCACTTCCCCCCCCGCAGCCACCCCCACCGTGACCCCCGGCCCCTTGTTAACGCCCGATGCTGCCGTAGCTACCCCCGTCACCCAAACCAAAACTACGCTCACCGTCTGGTTGCCCCCGGAAATCTGGGCCGCCTCTGAATCAGGGCAGGCCACGTTAAACGCTCATCTGAATGCCTACCGCGCCGATCATCCTGAGTTGGACATTCGCGTGGAAACCAAAGCTGCCACCGGGCAAGGTGGCATCCTTAGTTATTTGCTGACCGGTCGTACCATTGCTCCCACCATTTTGCCTGACCTGGTGGCGCTGCCCGCCGATCAATTGTTTTCGGCTACAACCGACTCGTTGATCTTTACCCTGGACGATAGTATCCCTGCTACTTATCTGGAAGATTTGTACCCCGCCGGGCTGAAGCTGGCCTCGGTGGGCGGTAAGTTGATGGGGTACCCTTTTGTTCTGACGCAAGCGCCGCAGTTGGCTTATGATGCTACCCTGGTGACTACAACGGTGCCCCTGACCTGGACACAATTTATCGCCATGCCCAACCAACACCTGGTATTTCCGGCGGCGGGCACGCCTGGAGCGACGCTGCTGTTGCAGATGTACCTGGATAATGGCGGGCAGTTGGTGAATGAGGCCGGTCAGGTGGAACTGCAAATTGAACCACTGGCGGCGGCGTTGCAAGAATTGAGCGACGGCCGTGCCAACAGTTTTATCTTGCCGCAAAGCAGTACAATGCAAACATTGGAAGATTCCTGGCAGGTATTCCAGGCGGGCCAAAGTTCCTTTGTCCAAACATCGGCCACCCAATTCTTGCGGCAGCGGCAGGCAGGCCAACCCTTCCGCGCGGCTGCTATCCCCGGCCGGGAGGGCCCATTAGCGCCGCTGGTTAACGGTTGGGCCTGGGCTATTAGTTCTCAGGATGCCGCCAAACGACAGTTAGCCACCAACCTGCTCATCTTTCTCATTGACAATGAAAATTTGGGCGAGTGGAGTTACCGCAGCAATTTCTTACCGGCCCGGCAAGGTGCGTTCTTTTACTGGCCGACCGATGACACCTATGTGCCTTTCATCAGCGAGCATCTTCTGCTGGCTGATGCCCACCCCTTTCCCGCCAGCAATCAGATCATGGTGACGTTGGCGGATGCGGTGTTTGATGTGGTCACGTTGTCAAAGTCGCCCCGGTTGGCAGCTGAAGAAGCGATTGCCTCGCTGAATCCCTGAGACGGAATGGCCGCTTTGGAGACGGGGAGATTGTCTTCTATAACAGCTGATAACGTGATGGGTCCCATGATCCAGGCGGCGCTCACGGCCGTGCAACCCAACCGCCTGCTCCCTTATTTTCTGCACCTGCAGGGACGGCACATCGCCATTGGCGCCACTACCTATGAGTTGAACGACGGCCGTCTCTTCCTTATCAGTGTGGGCAAGGCGGCCGTGCCCATGGCTCAGGCCGCCGCTGCCATTTTGGGCGACGCGCTTGATGCTGCCATTGTCATCAGCAAACATCTGTCCCCCGATCACCGATTACCGATTACCGATTACTATTTTTTTATTGGCGACCATCCAACGGCGGGGGAAAGGAGTGTGCAGGCGACAACGGCCGTTGTTAACCTGCTGGCGCAAACCCGCGCCGATGATCTGGTGTTGTGCCTGATTTCCGGCGGCGCTTCAGCTCTACTTACCCAACCTCGCATCCCCTTACCTGCATGGCAAACGTTGAACCAGGCGCTGCTTGCCTCCGGCTGCACCATTCAGGAGTTCAACACCGTGCGCCGCCAGCTAGATGCCGTTAAGGGCGGCGGGCTGGCCCGGCTGGCCGCGCCCGCTCCGGTGGTCAGCCTCATTCTCAGCGACGTAATCGGCAATGACCTGGCGGCCATCGGCAGCGGCCTCACCGTACTCACCGACGAGACGCCCGACGATGCGCTGGCGGTGCTGGCGCGGTATGGCATTGCTGATGTGGTGGGCACGGCCGTGTGGCAAACCGTCCACACCACCCTTACCGATTGCCAATTACCGAACACTGATTACCAGTTGCCAGCGCCCACTAACCACATTATCGGCAGTGTGCGCCAGGCTGCCCTTGCGGCCCGGCAGTCAGCCGAAAATTCAGGATTCACGGCCACCATCCTCACGGCGCATTTAGAGGGGGAAGCGCGAGAAGTGGGTAAATTTGCCGCCGCCATTGCCAAAGAGCTGCCGCCCGGCCACTGCGCCATCCTCGGCGGCGAAACAACAGTGACTGTGCGCGGCAGCGGGTGGGGTGGCCGTAATCTGGAACTGGCCTTAGCGGCGGCCATTGCCCTGGATGGTTGGCCGGATGTGGCCGTGGCTGCCTTTGCCACCGATGGCGACGACGGCCCTACCGGTGCAGCCGGGGCGGTGGTCACAGGGGAAACGGTGGGTTACGGCCGTAACCTTCACCTGAACGCACCCCAATTTATAGACAATAATGACAGTTATTCCTATTTCCAAAAGCTGGACGCCGCCGGTTATGGCCCCCACCTGCTCATTACCGGCCCCACCGGCACAAATGTAAATGATCTTACTTTAATTTTTCGTAGCCCATAACTCGTGATGCGTGATACGTGAAACAATCACGCATCACGCATCACGCATCAGGAGCAACATGACTATCAAATTCGGCACTGACGGCTGGCGCGCCGTCATTAGTGAAACCTTTACCTTTGCCAATTTACGGCTGGTGGCCCAGGCCATTGCCGATTATGTGTTGGAAGAAAACGGGCAAAACCCCAGTGTGGTCATTGGTTTTGATACCCGTTTCCTTTCTGACCGGTACGCGGCCGAAGTGGCCCGTGTTATGGCCGCCAACCGCATTGATACCTGGCTGGCCCGCGCCGACACGCCCACGCCGGCCATCAGCTATGCCGTTTTGCACAAGCAGGCCACCGCCGGTGTGATGATCACCGCCAGCCACAACCCACCACGTTACAATGGCGTCAAGCTCAAGGCCAGCTACGGCGGTTCGGCCAGCCCGGCGGCCCACAAGCGGGTGGAATATCTGCTGGAAAGCGCCCTGGCCGAGGCGCGTGGCCCCAATCTAATGGACTTGCAGGAAGCCATTCGCACCGACCGCATCAAAAAATTTGACCCGGCCTGGGCTTATTACGAACATCTCAGCACGCTGGTTGATCTGGACATTATTTCCGGTGGTGAACTGCGCGTGGTGGCGGACGGTATGTATGGCGCGGGGCGAGGGGTGATTGGCGAAGTGCTGGCGCGCGGCCGTACCTACGTCCACAACATTCGCCATGAGATGAATCCTGGGTTTGGCGGCATCCACCCAGAGCCGATTGCCCGCCATTTGGGGCTGCTCATGTCCACCATTCAGGCCGGGCATTGGGATGTGGGGCTGGCAACCGATGGTGACGCCGACCGCATTGGCGCGGTGGATAACCAGGGCAACTTTGTAGACCCGCACCGCATTTTTGCGCTGGTGCTGCGATATTTGCTGGAAAATCGCGGTTGGCGGGGCAAGGTGGTGCGTACCGTTTCCACCACACGCATGATTGACCGCATTGCCGCCAAACATGGGTTGGAACTGGTGGAAACGCCGGTTGGCTTCAACCACATTGCCGATTTGATGATCGCTAATGGCGTGGTGATGGGTGGTGAAGAATCGGGGGGCATGAGCATTAAAGGGCACATACCGGAAGGAGACGGCGTGCTGCTGGGGCTGCTGCTGTTGGAAGTGATGGCGGCGGCCAGAATGCCGCTGCATAAGTTGGTGGAGGAGCTACTGGCGCAGTATGGCCCGGCTCAGTATGCGCGAACGGACATGAAATTGACGCGCCCGGTGGAAAAGAAGCAGATGGTGCAATTATTACTGGATGCGGCCCCCTACGCGATTGCCGGGGTGGTGGTGGATGATGTGCAAACGGTGGATGGCGTGAAGTATTATCTGAATGATGGCAGTTGGTTGTTGATACGGCCGTCCGGCACCGAACCGGTCTTGCGGGTGTATGCGGAAGCGCCGGATGACGGCCGTGTCAAAGCCCTGCTCGACTTCGGCGAAGAAATGGCTGATAAGGCGTGAGATGGGGGAGCCGACGGCTGGTGTTGGTAGCCACTGCCAGTTACTTTACACGTGATTTCTTTGGTCGCACATCGCGCATCACGGTGAACCCCATCATCCAAAAAGACGGACGGGGCGGGGGGCGTTGGCCTCTTCTGACCAGCGCAGCAGTTCCGGCATGTCGTTGCCGTCTGCCAGACGCGATGGTGCCAACCGCAGAAAAGTGAGGTGAGCAGCGGGGCGGGTGAGCTGCTCCGCTTGGCTGAAAACGGGGATCCAGGAACCGGTGTTAGCGTACCATTGGCGGTAATCGGGTCGGTGTGGGTCGGCGGTATTGTCTAGCAGCATCAGGCGGGCAGCGTGGTCGTGGCCGAAGATGAAGTAGCGCACAGGGCCGATGTAGGGGGCGGGACGGCTGTTGAGCAGTGCCGCTACTTCTTGTGCCGCTGTGTACAGGTAGGGGCTGTCCAGCAACTGGTTGAGCGATTGAAAGAGGGCGCCGCTGGCAAAAAGGCAAACGGCCGTAAAGAACAATACCGCCACCACCAACCCATATTCCCCTACAGCCAGGGCGCGTACCGCGCCAGCCAACAGCAGCAGCGCCAACAGCGCCAGCAAGATACTGCCGATCATGCGCCGGGTCGTCCGTTTGGAATCAGCCGCCATCATCTCCCGGATGCCTTCCTGAATGTCTTGCAGCGGGGCCAGAAAGGGATCGGGGATGGTACGGCCGTTTGCCTGCTGCTGGTATTTCACTCTCTTTTTGACCTTCACGTTTACCTGTTTGCGCGCTTCCCGGTAGCGCAGCATAACCTGAACAAAATCCGCCAGTTGGCCCGGTGCGTTGGCCAACAACCAGAAAAAATAGCGGGTGATTGGCTTGAAATTGTCAGCAAAAGGATGAATGGCTTCGACCTCATTAAAAAAGTAGCGTACAAACAAAGAGCCTTCTGGCAGTTCGATCATCTCCTGCACCTGTCCTTGTTCATCAATCAGGCGCGGGTCAGCAAAGTCGTTAAAAAAGTTGACCGGGTCATACTGGCAGCCGTGTTCAATATAAAACAGGTCGCGCTGGTAAAGAAATTTTTTAGGGAAACGCACCTGGCCGGCGACTATATCGGTTGCCAGCGTCTGGGGCATGTCGTCCAGATGGGGCAATGGGTGTTCGCTGTTGTGGCTTTTTGCCCACGTTTCATAGGCTTCTGCCAGCAGTGACCGCAGCCGCGCCTGCACCCCTTCCCAGGCAATTTCCACGTCATGGTTGCCGCGCATCAAAATGATCTGGTTGCCCGGATGCGCCAGGAACCAGCCGAGCGCCTGGAAAAAGAGCGGATGCCCACTGGCAATTGTTTCCAGCTTCCAGACGATGGCCTTTTCTTCCGTGCCCAACCCATACAGCTGTTCGTTACTGCTCAGCTCTTTGTGGTATTTTTTGCCGGTCACGGCCGTGAGCGCCTCCCCTTCTGGCGGCAACGATGTGACCTGCAAAAAGTCAAACAAATCGCCGTTGATGACCAGCCGCCACGGTTTCTGGTAAAAGTGCGCGGCTTCCGGGTCACGGCTGAGGCGCACATGATGGGCAATCAGCTGCGCAAAAGGCACGTCTTGGAAGAAATCTTCATTGGGGTGAATCAGGCCGGTGATGGGATTACACCCTTCGCTCAAATGAAAATCACTAACAATGAGGTAGTTGTGGGTACTGTCCATGTGGTTTTGGAGATTGAGTGGTGATGTCACACGATTTGCCAAATCGTGCTACACAGGCACCGATAAAAAGATTGTTTTCATTAGAGAGATTAGGAGATTGGAAGAGTAGGTCTCCGAATTGTCTCATCTTACAATGCCTATACTATAAGCGTAGGGCAAGTATAGCACAGGCGTTTATTGGCTGTGCAAGGTCATTTGGCTAAAATGCCGCCTGGCTTGTGGACAGTAACAATACAGATTAGTCCAATCTCCAAGATTGAACCAATCTTTAGAGAGGAATAAATGAAAAATTTGATGGTGACAGGCGGCGCCGGCTTTATTGGCGCTAATTTTGTTCTGTACATGTTGCAGAAATACCCGGCGTACCGGATTGTGGTCTATGACAAACTGACGTATGCCGGTAATCTGGATAACCTGTTGGCAGTGCAGGCTGATCCCCGGTATCACTTTGTGCAGGGTGATATTTGTGATGCGGCGCTGGTGGAGCGGACAATACAGGAGCAGGCGATTGATACCATTGTCAACTTTGCCGCTGAAACACATGTGGATCGTTCGATTATGAACCCAGATGCGTTTATTCAGACGAGTGTGTACGGCACGTATGTGCTGTTGGAAGCGGCGCGTAAGCTGAAGCTGGAACGGTATCACCAGATCAGCACGGATGAGGTGTATGGGCATATTCCGCATGGGTTTTCCAGCAAGGAAACAGATAATCTGGCCCCGCGCAGCCCTTATGCCGCCAGTAAAGCCAGCGCCGATCTGCTGGTGAATGCGTATTTCATTACCTATGATCTGCCGGTGACGATCACACGGGGCAGCAATAACATTGGCCCCTACCAGTACCCAGAGAAGGCGGTGCCGCTGTTTGCCACCAATGCCCTTGACCATGAGCCGCTGCCGGTGTATGGCGACGGCCGTCAGATGCGCGAATATCAATATGTGACCGACCATTGCGAAGCGATTGACCTGGTATTGCACAAAGGGGTGCTGGGGGAAACATATAATGTGGGCACGGCCGTGGAGATGGAAAATATCGAGATGATCGCACTGCTGCTGCAAACGCTCGATCGCCCTACCAGCCTCATCCGCTACGTGAAAGACCGTGAAGGGCATGACCGCCGCTACAGTATGAACGTAGACAAAATCCGTGCCCTGGGTTGGGAGCCAAATCACACTCCCCACGAGGCCATTATCGAGACTGCTCGCTGGTACCGCGACAATGAATGGTGGTGGCGCAAAATCAAAAGCGGTGAATTCAAGGCATATTACGAAAAGCAGTATGGGCACCGGTGGCAAGAGGCGTAACCGGTAATCCGTAATCCGACATTGGATAACGTGGGGCAATCGCCTATTCCTCAATGTGGCAGATAAATCTGCACCAACTGAAGGCGAAGCCCACCCTTCACAAGGTTCAGGGCAGGCACTGCGTGGGCTGGGGCCCAGTCGGCGAAGGCCGACTTTGCCCTCTGTAGCCGCAAGGCAAAGCGTCGCCTGAGCGACATTTTAATCGCCGGGAATTGAGTAGGCGATTGCCCTAGATAACGGCTCACGGATAACTCACGGATAACGACTCACGGATTACGTGGTATACTACCGCCTGTTTGTGAAGCAGGCACGGAAGGAGCAGATTGGATATGAATATCGGCAAAGGATTGGCGGGGGTGACGGCGGCGGATACGGCCGTAAGCCGGGTAGACGGCGACAATGGCATCCTCATCTTTCGTGGTTACAACGTGTGGAACCTGGGCGGTCAGGCCAGCTATGAAGAGGTGGTGTATCTGTTGTGGCATGGCGAATTGCCCACACAGACCCAACTAGACAGTTTCAAAAGTGATTTGGCGGCGCGGCGGGCGCTGCCGCCGGAAGTGCTGGCGGCGCTGCAAAGCTTCCCGCGTCAGGCACACCCCATGGCCGTGCTGCGCACGGCCGTCAGCTGGCTGGGTATGGCCGACCCCACCGCCGACGACCTGAGTTCGGCGGCGGCGTGGGAAAAGGCGATGATGTTGACGGCCGTGTTTCCCACCATCGTCGCCGCCTGGGAACGCATCCGCCAGGGCAAATCACCCATCGCTCCGCGCCCAGACTTGGGCCATGCCGCCAACTTCCTTTACATGTTGGATGGCCAATGGCAAAACCCGGATGCGGTGCAGGCACTAGACGCCTACCTGGTGCTGTTGGCCGACCACGACTTCAACGCTTCCACCTTTGCCTGCCGCGTTACCACCGGCACGCTGCCGGACATCTACTCCGTCATTACCACCGGCATTGGCACGCTCAAAGGCATTTCCCACGGCGGCGCTAACCAAAAGGCGATGGAACAATTCTTGGAAGCAGCCGTTGCCGGCGATGTGACCGCCTGGTACCGGCAAAAGCGGGCCGCCGGGCAGCGCATTATGGGCATCGGCCACCGGGAATACAAAGTAGAAGACCCCCGCGCCCGCGTCTTTCGGCCAATGGCCGAACGGCTGGCTGCCAGCAGCGGGCAGGGCCAATGGTATGAAATTGCCAGCCAGATCGAGCAGTTGACGCGGCAGGATGACTATTTTGTGCAGCGACGGCTTTTTGTCAATGTGGATTATTATTCGGCGGTGGCGCTGTATATGATTGGCCTGCCGGTAGACCAGTTTACGGCCGTGTTTGCCATCAGCCGCATCGCTGGCTGGCTGGCCCATGTGCTGGAACAGTTGGCCGATAACCGCCTGATTCGCCCCAAAGCCAATTATGTTGGCCCCGCGCCACGGCCGTTTGTGCCCCTGGCAGAACGGTGAATATGACAAAACCCCTACTTTTCCTTTTCCTTTTACTTCTGGCTGCCTGTGGACAGGCGGAAACGGCCGTGACTCCACCCGTTGTCCCCGCCAACACAGCCACGGCCACGACGGCGTCCGTTGTGCCTACCGGCACGGCCATCCCTACCTTACCACCAACCGGCACCGCGGCGGATGCACCGGCAGCGCCTACGGCCGTGCCCACCGACACGCCGACCCCTTTACCACCAACGCCTACGGCCGTGCCGCTGCAACCGGTGGATGAGATACAACTCAGTCCTGTTGTTACCGAGGGTTTGAGCTTGCCGCTCTATGTCACCCATGCCGGCGACGGCCGTCTCTTTGTGGTGCAGCAAGAGGGCCTCATCAGCATCATCCAGGAGGGGGCGCTGCTGGCCGAACCTTTCCTCGATATTCGGGATCGGGTTGGCAAAGATGCCAATGAACAGGGGCTGCTCAGCCTGGCTTTCCACCCCCGTTATACCCAAAATGGCTACTTCTTTGTCAACTATACCAACACGGCTGCCAACACCGTTGTGGCCCGCTTCCAGGTGAACGCGGCCAATCCCAATCTGGCCGACCCAGCCAGTGAACAAATTTTGCTGACCATTGAGCAGCCTTACGCCAACCATAATGGCGGCCTGGTGAAATTTGGCCCGGACGGCTATCTGTACATTGGCATGGGCGATGGTGGCAGCCAGGGCGATCCGCAAAATCGGGCACAGAAAGGCAATGATTTACTGGGCAAAATCCTGCGCATAGACGTGGATGTAGCCGGGGAAGCGCCTTATGGCATTCCGGCGAGCAACCCGTTTGTAGCCGATGATGGCGTGCGCAATGAAATTTGGGCGGTAGGGCTGCGTAATCCCTGGCGTTTTAGTTTTGACCGGGAAACGGGCGACCTCTTTCTGGCCGATGTGGGCCAGAGTCAGTGGGAGGAGGTAAACTTTCGCCCGGCGGGTACCCCTGGTGGGGAAAATTATGGCTGGAATCGTATGGAAGGCAGCCATTGCTACCAGCGTGATACCTGCGATACGACCGGGTTGGTTTTGCCGATCTTTGAATATGATCACAGCCAGGGCTGTTCTGTGACCGGGGGATATGTGTATCGCGGGCAGCAGTTCCCGGCGCTGCGTGGCAACTATTTTGTGGCCGATTATTGCACCGGGTATATCTGGCGGTTATTTCCAATGGCGGACGGCCGTTGGCAAAGCGACAGCGTGTTGGAAAGTGGCCGGATTATTTCCAGCTTTGGTGAAGATGCCAACGGCGAATTGTATGTGGTGGATCACAACGGCGGCGTTTACCAGATTCAGTCGGTTGATGATTAATAAGTTGTGGGGTGATTTTCTAAATCCGCAAGCCGCCTGCCCCCGCTGTGGCAAGCAAAGTTGACGATTAATAAGTTGTGGGGTGATTTTCTAAATCGCCCTACACGTACAAAGGAGCAGATATGATGAAGTTGTTGAAAATAGTGGGTGTGGGCCTGTTGTTGGTGGGTTTGGCGGCGTTGGTAGTGATGATGAATGGGGGTGGGCAGACGGCCGTGTCGGCCGCCACCGGGCCTGAATCCGCACAAGGGGGTGTGCCCATGATTACCACCTCCCTGGTTGCCGGCAATTTTACCTACCCGGTGGATATTGCCAACGCGGGTGACAATCGCCTGTTCGTCGTGGAGCGGGCCGGCGTGATCAAAATTATTGATACCGATGGGTCTGTGTTACCCACCCCCTTTCTCAATATCACCAATCTGGTGGCTTCTTCCCCCAATGAACGCGGGCTGTTGGGCCTGGCTTTTCACCCGGACTATCCGGCGACGCCCTATTTCTATGTCAACTACACAACGGTAGCCATGGATGGGTATTCCCTGGGCGATACCATCGTGGCTCGTTTCACCGTTAGCGCCAACCCCAATGTGGCTGATCCTGCCAGCCGCCTGGTGATCATGCATGTCGCTCAACCAGATTGGAATCACAACGGCGGCGACCTTAATTTTGGCGCCGATGGGTACTTGTACATCGGGTTGGGTGATGGCGGCAGTAGTGGTGATCCGCAAAACCGGGCCCAAAATCCAGCGCAGCTGTTGGGCAAGATGCTGCGCATTGATGTGGACGGCGGCGGCGGCGCGCCCGATTGCGATAGTGCCGGTAATTACACGGTTCCGGCTGACAACCCGTTTGTAGATGGCGCGGGTGGAAGCTGTGACGAAATCTGGCACCTGGGGCTGCGGAATCCCTGGCGTTTCAGCTTTGACCGGCAAACCCAGGATATGTTTATTGGCGATGTGGGACAGGGTTTGTGGGAAGAAGTAAATTTCCAACCGGCCGGCAGCAGCGGCGGTGAAAATTGGGGTTGGCGCTGTTATGAGGGCAACCATGAATATAATACCACCGGCTGCCAGCCGCCGGCGGCGTATGACTTCCCATTTTTTGAGTATTCACACAGTCTGGGTATTGCCGTGACCGGCGGTTTTGTTTATCGGGGCACGGATTATCCGGCTTTGCAGGGCTATTACCTGTTTGCCGATTATGGCACGGCGCGCTTGTGGTTGTCGTATCCAGACGGCGGTGGCGGCTGGGACACAACCCTGGTGGGTACTGTGCCCAATGTTAATACCCCCAGCACTTTTGGCGAGGGGTGTGATGGGGAATTATATGTGGCGCATTACAGCAACGGCAGTGGGGCAGTTTATAAAGTGGGGGCAACGGCCGTCAGGCAATCCCCATTGGGCGGCGGCGACCAATTAAACTATCTGCCGTTGGTGCTGAAGGAGGAAGGTACCCCTTTTCCTGCAACGCCGACCGCCACTAGCACGCTGACGGCTACGGCGACCATCACCGCGACGGCAACCATGACGGCGACCGCCACCAACACCGCCACCCCCACCGCTACCTTTACGCCAACGGCTACGTTGACACCAACGGCAACCAGTGAGCCGCCGGGGTGTAATTGAGTAATTGAGTAATTGGGTAATTACCCAATTGCTCAATTACAATTTAACTCTGACGATGCCGTCATCCTCTTTAGCGGCAAATAGTTTGAGGCGGTAGTTTTCGTCGGTCGGCCAGAGGATACGGCCGTTGCGCACATCAAAACAGTATTCGTGATCGGGGCAGGTAATTTTGAAGCGGCTCAGCCAGCCATCACCCAGGTTGGCGGCGGCGTGGGGGCATTGGGCGCTGAAGGCATACACGCGCCCTTCGTAGCGGGCGAGCAGTAGTTTACGGCCGTTGATGGTCACGGCCGTTAGTTCCCCCTCTGGCACGGCCGTACCCGCCACCGTCTCAAAATAACCCTCTGCATCCGGCGTCGCCTTTGATTTGAAGAGTTGCATACTGTTCAAGCCCGAAGTTATATGTCTGATAACCGGTTATGGATTACCGATTACATCCAGCAATAGACCCAATTGGGCCACGGCGGCGCGCAAGGGTTCCCAATGAGCGGCGGGCACAGCCACCGCCAGATCGCCCAGGCTTTCGCCCAGGTAATCGCAGGTTTTAGGGTTGGCGCGTAGGGTTTCCAGGATGGCGGCCTCACGCACACGGAGGATCACGGCCGTTTCCAGCCGCCCTTCCATCCCCTTTTCGCCCCAGCGCCCAATGCCCCGTTTGATGCTGGCGGGCAATCCACCGGCCACATCCTCTAAAAACTGCACAATGCGCTCCGGGGAGATGCCCTGTTTTTGTGCCCGCGCCAATGACGTGGGCGTCAGCCGGTATTGGTACGGTTTGCCCGGCTGCGCGGGCAGCATCTCGCTGATGCGCCCCACCTGGAAACGATGGTAGCGGTTGGCGTTGGCCGGGGCCAGGATGATGGCGTCTGGCTGCACAATCAGGGGGGCGGGGACTTCGTGGTTTTCGGCGGGTACGCCGTTGAGCCATTCGATGGCGCGGTCGGTGAGGGCAAAGGCGGGGTGGTTTTCGGGCACAGCGGTAACGGCCAACCCCAGCCACACCAGCGGGCCTTGCACCAGATAGCGCAGTAGCCGCCCTTCCACCCGCTCCCAACTTTCAAAACCGTTCAGGTATTGGTTGCTGGCCAGGTCACGCACATACCAGGTGTCGTAATTCCCATCGGGGCGTTGAAAATCAGGGTCATTGGCTTTGATGAAGGCCACCAGATCATCCAGGCGATACCAGGCAGGGTCACGTGGTAGAGCGTCTAGCAGGGCAGTGCGGGCCAGGATGGGCTCATTGTGCCATTGGTCGCCTTCGCAGCGCAGGCCTGGGGTGCGGAGCAGTTCGTTCCAATTGCTGCTGCTCCACGCTTCGGCCAGGGCACGGAGTTGGGCCTCGCGACTGTTTTTGAGCCAGGCCACGGCCGTTGGCAACGGCCGTAGCCGGTTCTCTTGCAGCGCCAGCAGCCCCATCTCCGTAGCCAGGTTGAGCAGCAATGAGCGGCGCTCTGGGTTGGGGTTCAGTAAAAATGGGGTTGTCTCGCCCAAAAAGCCAGACTGCAAACCATCTTGCTGCGCCAAAGTGATGAGCGTGGTCATGTCATCTACGGCATCGGTGACATCGGGCGGTGGGGTGAGGCTGAGCGATAGGGGCAGCGGGGTTGGGGTAGATTCAGCGGGCGTGGTGGGGATGGCAACCGCCTGAGCTGAACCGGCCAAAGAGGTTGCACCCTTTTGCGTCGGTTTGGGGAATTGCGCCATGAGTTCATCCGGCAGGTAGTAAAATTCGATGAGACCCTCGGCCGTTTCGTCAAAGCCCCGGTACAAAAAGCCACGATACCATAACGCTTCGGCGGCATTGGTCGGGTCAAACCAGGGTTCTTCCCGCTCCAGCCGCCCCGGCCCCATCAGGCGCACATCGCCAAAATCACGGGCAAAAGCGGCTACCGGCATCCGTCCGCCGGCCTGCACCAATGCCTGAATACCGGCCGCTTCCTCCGGCGGCAAGTAGCCCACTTCCTCCGGGAAATTCAACTGGCCCAAAGTCGCCGCCAATTCCTTCACGCAGGCGGCTTTGCCCGACCCGGTTAAATCCAGGTCCCACCATTCGCCAATCACGCGCAGGACAATCAGTTCGTGTTCTTGTAAAGCCTGAGTTAACGAATGCATAGCTTGATGATTTGTTTATAGTAGGCGATTTATCGCCTATTTATGGCGATAAATCGCCTACTACAAACGGTTTCTCTATACCATCACATCAATAGCGGCCGGCAGGCTGACTACCGTCACCTGGCGCACGTTGTCTTTGGTGTAGGCGAACACTTCACCATCGGTGTGGATGGGTATGGGGCGGTCGGCGCGGACGGTGATGCGCCGGTTTTGGCGCATTGTAATGGCTTTGTGGCTGCCGTGTGTGCCCTTTTTTACGCGCAGCAGCATTAGCAGCATTGTCAGGCGGCCAACCGGGCTGACCAGACAGGTGTCAATCAGGTTATCGTCGTGGCGGGCATTGGGGGTGAGCAGAAAGCCACCACCGCCGCGTGGCCCCACGCCAAAGGCCAGAAACAGTGATTCTTGCTGCACTACTTCTTCGTCAAAACGCATTTCTAAAAAGGGCTTATCATAGTAAAAGGCGATGGTGCGCAGGGTGGCCAGCAGGTACATGGCAAAGCCATGAACGCGGGTGATGTTCTCGGCTTCGACGACGATGGTGGCGTCGAAGCCGATGCCCATGTTGTTGTCGAAGATGCGGTAACGGCCGTGATCATCCTCCACCCGCGCCAGATCAAGGGTGCGGGGCTGGCCGGTGAAGAGGGTTTTCACGGCCGTGTTTACCTCACTGGATATGCCCAATGACCAGGCCAGATCATTGCCGGAGCCAATGGGGATAATTCCCAGGCGCGTGGTGGCCCTGTCGCCCAATACCAACCCATTAACCACATCGCTGATGGTGCCGTCGCCGCCGGCGGCGACGACCAGGTCGTAGCCTTCATTGGCGAATTGGCGGGCCAGTTCACGGCCGTGTCCCGGATATTCCGTCAGGGCAATTTCAATGCCACCAAACGGCCGTGCGGCCGTTTCAATCAACGCCTGATACGGCCGCCCCCGGCCATTGTCTGCATAGGGATTTAAGATGACTTTTGCGCGCATGGGTTGTGCTGTAAGGTAATTGGGTAATTACGTACTTACCCAATTGCTTTTTCCTCCAGGTTATACTCTACCTATTCTAACGCATCACGCATCATGCATCACGGCCGTCGCCATATGTTCCAAAATCTCTTTTTCACCGACGACGCCTTCGATGTGAACACGGCCGTTCAGCACCGTATGGGGCAGGTAGTGTACCGAATACCGCTCCACAATCACTGGGAACTGGTCGGCCATAATCATAAAAACGCGCACCTGGGGGCTGGCGGCGGCCATATTCGTCAGCGGGTGAGCCATCATCACCCCGGCTTCATTGTCCGGGGCGGTGATCAATTCGGCGCGAACTTCTTTTTCCAGTTTACTCAGTTGGATGCGGGTCAGCGCCTCCGAGGTCATGCCGCGAAAAGAAGCCGCCTGAATGGCGGCAATCAGAACCGTCAGGGCATAACCATGCGGCAGGCCAATCAGTCGAATACCACAATCCTGGTGGGTGACGGCCGTGCCGCGCATCACGCCAATAACGGGCCAGTAATCATAATTTGGCTGGCGAGGGCGCTGCTCGCTGGAAATAGGGTCAAAATGGTCGGCCAACGTCCGGCACAGCCGGATCGCTTCCGCTTCTCTGGGGTTGCTTTCATCTCCCCAGGCCACCAGGTGAACCGGTTCCGGCAAATGGGCCAGCAGCGCCGGTAACTGCGCCCATGTTTCTTCGTCAAAAGGAAGGTCAGATTCGTTTGTTGATTGTGTCATATCGTGTTATGGTGTCGGGCGATTTGGAAAATCGCGCTACAAATTGGGAAGCATATACCGGTAAAGCGCCGCCAGATCGAGCAGGACAAAGGCCACTCCTAACCCGACGGGCAGCAGATAAGGCAGGTGCGGCTGGCGTACTTTTTCGGCCATAATGATGACCCAAGCGCCCAGGCCAACGGCCGTGCCCAACATCAAAGGAATAAGCGCCGGAAACAGATACCGCCCCTGGTGCTGTACAAAGGTCAGATTGTAGCCCACATGCAAGGCCACCGTTAACAAGGTCAGCAGCGCTAGAATGGTGCATTGCAGATTGGAAATGGGCAGGCGGCGCAGCCAGCGTTGTGATGCACCGGGGGGGGCGGGCCAGACAAAGGGCGCTAACATGAAGCCGGTCACGGCCATGGCTACCAACAGTAGCAACAGCCCATACATTCGCGCCGGCATGGGCACGGCCATCCAACCAAACTGCCCCCAAAAACTGTTAAACGTCGTCTGCAAAAAGCGCGTCACTGTGCCGCCCAGACCATACTGTGCCATCCATTCGGCGGTGCGAATCTGACCTACTACCACTGCATCATGCTGGGTCTTGCCCAGAATGTCCAGGCCGCCATAAACAGCTACATTCCGTCCCCACCACAGCGCCCCCAACAAAAACGCCGGGGCAAACACACGCAGCCCATCCCAAGCAATTTGTTCCCATTGCCGCCACTTTTGCCAGACAATGGCCGCGGCAATGACCGGGGCCATCAAATAAACCGTTCCTTTGGTGAGGAAGCCTAGCCCCAGCAGCAGCCCCAGCCACCAGAGCAAACGGGACGTTTCCGGCTGCTGTGTCCATTTAAGCAGCAGCAGCAGCAAGGCGGCGATCAGCAGTTCGGCCAGGGCGTCATTATTGGCGGAAGCCATCATGTGTAGATGTTGGGGGAGGAAGGCGACCAGCACGGCCGTACTCCAACCCACCCACGCCTGCTGTGGCAGCAGCAGCCGGGCAATAGCGTAAGCGAGTACCACCACGCCGGCCCCTAACACCAGCGACAGCAGCCGCATAGCCATCAGCGACCCACCCGTAAGCAGGAAAACAGGTGTTTGCAGCAGGTAATACAGCGGCGGTTGCCAATCTTCATAGGTGATGGGGGCGATGTCATATTCAGGCGCAAAGCGGGAACTGACCACTTCGTTGCGGTACGCTTCGTTGTAATCGCCCCATGTCATGACGGGTAAACGGCCGTCGGCCAACTGCCGCACATAGTTATAATGCGCCGGTTCATCGGGGCTTTGCCAGGCCGGGGTTTGCCGGGCAAACAAAATGCCCACCCCTAAATAAGTGATGAGAATGATGAGTAACGGTATACTCTTGTGCATGGGCACGGATTCTAACCCATTTAGCCTGATGAATCATTCGGCGCGTTCTAAACTGTTTACCTATGTGGCGGCGGCGTTTTTGATGTTGATAGTTCGATTGCTGCTGGTGGTGGCGGCCCGGCAGCCACCGGCGGCGATGCATGTGTTGTGGGCTTTTGCCAGCGTCAATCTGGCCTTGTTTGTGGCCGTGTTGGCCTTAGCCCGTTTTTACACCCGCCGGGATGCGGTTTATTTGTTTATCGGCATTGGTTATGTGGGTGTTGGTTTGTTGGGCGCGTATTATCTGGCGTTGTTGTGGCAGTCACTAACCGGGGGCACGGCCACACTACAACTGGGTGTATGGCAGACAGCAGCTGTTTTTCTGGCGATATTTTTGGCAGGAAGCTGGCTGATATGGTTGCGCGGCGAAAAATGGCAGCGGGTGAAATGGCCGGTGTGGGCGGGGGGCACGGCCGTTCTGCTGTTTCATGTGGCCTATTTTGCCATCGTTCCCGAATTGGCGGGTATTACCAGATTTGCCGGTGGGCATCTGGCAACGGCCGTAGCCGCCACCTTTTTCCTCATCGCCCTCCTGGGTTATCTACAAAAAAACCACTGGCGTACCGACGCCTTTGAACATTCCCTCATCCTGGCGCTGGTCATCATCTATGCCAGCCAGGTTTTGTTTCTGGCCTTTGCTGATAGTTTCTTTGATGCCCTGGCTGTGGTCGCCCTCATGGCCCAGGCTGTCAGTTACCTGGTTGTGCTGTTGGGGCTGCTCTTCAGCATTATCTCTATTTTTCGCCAGGCAGAAATGATGGCGGTTGCCCAGGCAGAGGTCAACGAAACCTTGCAACACGAAATCGCCGAACGCAAGCGCATTGAAGCCGCCGAGCAAGAACAACGCCAACTGGCCGAAGCCTTGCGTGAAGTAGGCATTGCATTAAGTTCGGTGCTGGATTTTGACCGCCTGCTGGATATTTTGCTCGACCAGATGGCGCGGGTGCTGCCCTACGATACGGCCAATGTCATGTTGGTGCATGGCGAGGAAATTGAAATTGGCGTCACCCGCGGTTATGGGAAGGATATCCGCCCCGGCGCGCCGCAGCGGTTCCATGTGGGGCGTATGCCCAGCTTGCAGCAGTTGTTACAGACAGGAGAGCCGGTCATTGTGCCGGACACGGCCGTGTCTGACCTCTGGGTGAATCCCCATGAATCGCCACACGTCCGTTCCTGGGCCGGTGCGCCCATCAGCATCAAAGGTAATGTTATTGCCATCCTGGCCCTCAATAACAGCCACCCCGGTTTTTACCAGCCCGAAGCAGCGGCCCGCCTCGCTGCTTTTGCCGGGCAGGCCGGCGTTGCCTTTGAAAACGCCCGTCTCTACGAGCAGGTGCGGCAGCGTGTCGCCGAACTGGCCACCCTCAACACCATCAGCCAGGCCATCTCCTCCACCCTGGATTTGCCGGAAACGTTGACGGTGATTACCGAAAGCACCGTGCGTCTGCTGCGGGTGGAAGCTGCCTCGTTGGTTTTGCTAGACCCGGCGGCGGGTGACCTGATGTTTGCCGCCGCTTCCGGTGAGGCAGCCACCTTTGTCAAAGGACAGCGGCTGGCTTTTGGGCAAGGGGTCATAGGTTGGGTGGTGCAAAATGGTGAACCGGTGTTGGTGCCAGATACCGAACATGACACCCGTTACTTTAGTGATTTTGATGAAAAAAGCGGGTTCGTGGCCCGCTCAATTTTGTGCGTGCCCTTACAGGCCAAAGGGCAAACAATTGGCGCCCTGGAAGCTATTAACAAAAAAGATGGTTTCTTTGCCGAAGAAGATTTGAAACTACTCATGCGCCTGGCCGCGCCGGCCGCCACCGCCATTGAAAATGCCCGGCTTTTTGCCCAGGCGCAGCAGGAAATTGCCGAACGGGCGCGGGTGGAAATGGCTCTGGAAGCTGAACGCTCATTGTTGGCGCGGCGTGTAGCCGAGCGCACCGCCGATCTCAGCGCCGCCAATGCCGAACTGGCCCATGCCGCCCGCCTCAAGGATGAATTCCTGGCCAGCATGAGCCATGAACTGCGCACGCCGCTGAACGCCGTTCTGGGTATTTCGGAAGCTCTTCAAGAAGAGGTGTATGGGCCGCTGAATGAAAACCAGATCATGTCGCTGCGCAGCATTGAAGAGAGTGGGCGGCATTTGCTGGCGCTAATTAACGATATTTTGGATCTGTCCAAAATTGAAGCGGGCAAGTTGGAGCTAGAATTGACGCCGGCGCCAGTGGAGATGATTTGCCAGGCCAGTTTGCGCATTATCAAACAAAATGCCCACAAGAAACGGTTGACGATTCATTCTACTTTTGATGGCGCGGTGACGACCATTCAGGCGGATGAACGGCGCTTAAAGCAGATATTGGTCAATTTGTTGGCCAATGCGGTGAAGTTCACGCCAGAAGGGGGCGAAATTGGCCTGGAGGTGGTGGGCGACACGGCCGTTGGCGCGGTGCATATCACGGTGTGGGATACGGGTATTGGCATTGCCGACGAGGATATGGTGCGGCTGTTCCAGCCGTTTGTGCAGCTAGACAGTCGCCTGGCGCGGGAGTATGGCGGCACGGGCCTGGGCCTGTCTCTGGTGCAGCGGATGATGGATTTGCATGGGGGAACCGTTACTGTTGAAAGCGAAGTGGGCAAAGGCAGCCGGTTTACCATTTCTTTCCCCTGGCAGCAGGGGGAACACCAGGTATTGCCATTGGCGCAGGCGCAGCAGGCAGATGGCGGTTTAGGCTGGCGCTTTCGGCTGGCGCTGGTGGTGGATGATTCCCCGGCGATGGTAGCGCAGTTGAAGCGCTATTTCCATGAGTTGCATGTGGATGTGGTATCGCTGCCAGCCGGGGAGCAGGTGGTGGAGAAGGCGGCGCTCATCTGGCCAGATGTCATTGTGCTGGACATTTTGCTGCCGGATATTTCTGGTTGGGAGGTGCTGTCCCGCTTGAAGGCCAACCCTCAGACGCGGCAGCTGCCGGTGATTATTGCTTCGGTGATTGATGAGCGGGAAAATGCGCTGGCGCTAGGGGCGGCTGATTGTTTGCTGAAGCCGGTAACCCGCCCACAACTGCGCCAGGCTTTGCAGCGATTGATGATGCAGGTGAACCGGGTGCAGACACGGTCGTTCCCCTCCCCAATTACTTCGGATTTGCCCGCCACCCGCCGCCGTATTTTGTTGGCCGAGGACAATGCGGCCAACATTCATGCCTTTTCAAATTACCTGGCGGCCAAAGGGTATGATATGATCGTGGTGCATAACGGCCGTGACGCCGTTGACCGGGCTAAACAGGAAATCCCGGACCTTATCCTGATGGACATTCAAATGCCCCACATGAATGGTCTGGATGCGATTCGCGAAATTCGGGCTGAGGCCGGCTTGCGACAGGTGCCCATTATTGCCGTGACGGCGCTGGCGATGCCCGGCGACCAGGAAAAGTGTCTGGCCGCCGGCGCCAATGATTACCTGAGTAAACCGGTCAGTTTGAAAGAGTTGTTGGAACGCATTGAGTTGCAGTTGGCAGGTACTCAAGCGTGACGCATTACGTGATATGTGACGAGTGATGCGTGACGTGTGAATAGGAGAGGTTGCCATTAACGAGATACCCCAAATTCTCATTGTGGATGATGAACCCAGTGCGCGGCAGACGATGGAAATGTTGCTGCTGCGTGAAGGGTATGACCTGGCGTTTGCCGCCGATGGCTATGAGGCGCTGGCGCATCTGGATGAAGAGTCGGCTGACGTTATTTTGCTGGATGTGATGATGCCGGGCATGGATGGTTTTGAACTGTGTGAACGGCTGCGCCGTAATCCCAAATGGCAGGATGTGCCCATTATTTTGGTGACGGCGCTGGACAGCAAACAAGATTTGGCGCGGGGGTTGGAGGCGGGCGCCGATGACTTTTTGCATAAGCCATATAACGGGCTGGAACTGCGGGCGCGGGTGCGTTCGATGCTGCGCATTAAACAGCGGCACGATGCGCTGCAAACGGCGTTGCAACTGCGGCAAGACCTCTCCAATATGATTGTGCATGATATTCGCAGCCCGCTCTCGGCGATTCTGATTTCTTGTGATTTGTTGGAAATGGAAGTGGGCGCTGCTTCCATGCCCCTGTCTACCATTCGCGGCGAAGCAGCGCGGCTGAGTGGTTTTCTGACGGATATGCTGATGATGGCCAAGATGGAACACGGCCGTCTCATGCTGGCCCGTTCGGAAGTGGATATGAATGAATCGGTTACGGCCGTGCGTGATAGTTTTGTACCGATGGCCCAGTTGAAAGACATTTCGTTTGTCACAAATTTGCCGGCGCAGACGTGTAAATTGACGGTGGATGCCAGCCTGTGGCGGCGGGTGTTGGACAATTTGTTCGCTAACGCCATTAAATTTTCGCCGACCGGTGGACGAATCACCCTGCGTCTCAGCTACCCGGAACAGGAGGCGGAATCGGACACGCTGGCCGGTGCGCGGCTGCGGCTGGAAGTGATGGATGAGGGGCCGGGTATTCCTGAGGAGCATCGGGAAACGATTTTTGACAAGTTTAAGATCGTGGCTGCCAAAAGGCGCGATGTGTCCCAGGTGGGGTTGGGGCTGGCTTTTTGCCGGATGGTGGTGGAGGCGCACGACGGCCGTATTTACATGACGCCCAATACCCCGCGTGGGTCCATATTTGTTATTGAATTATGACTGGCGTGATGCGTGACGAGTGACGAGTGATGCGTGACGAGTGATGCGTGACCTTTTCACGCATCACTCGTCACGCATCACGTCCCCAGATGCTGTATGGATTGGATTTCCCCATTGTCATTAACGGCCGTCCTGCTGCTGGGGGTGAGTGTGGCCTGGTGGCGGCGCCGGCGGCAGTTACATACCCTTCTTGCCACCATTGAAGTTGTCACCGTGCCGGACTTTTATTCACATTATCTGGAGAATGCACGGCCATTATACATTTGCCTGCCGCCCCATTACCACCACACCGACCAGACCTACAAACTGCTGCTCGTCAATGACGGCCAGGATATGGAGCCGCTTCATTTGCGGCAAACAGTAGCCACGCTCTGTGCCCGCCGCCAGATGGAACCGCTGGTCGTGGTAGCCATTCCCACGAATGAGGAGCGGTTGGAGGAGTATGGCACGGCCGTTGCCGCCAATGCGCGTGGCCTGGGCAGCAAAGCGGCGCTGTATGCACTGTTTGTGACCGAAGAACTACTGCCCTTTGTGCGCGAAAATTTCCGGGTGAGTGAGCGGGCGGCCGATACGGCCATTTTAGGCGCTTCTTTGGGTGGTTTATCGGCGTTTGATATAGTCTGGAATTTCCCTGACGAGTTTGGCCTGGTGGGCGTGATGTCCGGTTCCTTTTGGTGGCAGGCGGCCGATGATGAAACCAGCATTGAACCGGGCAAACGCATTGCCCACAGCCTGGTGCGGCAGGGACCAAAACGAGATGGGCAGCGTTTTTGGTTTGAAGCGGCTACGCAAGATGAATTTGAAGACCGTGACCAGAACGGCGTCATAGATGCCATTCAAGACACACTAGAATTGATAGATGAACTGGAAAAGCTGGGCTACCGGCGGGGCAAAGATGTGGTCTATGTGGAAATGCCCGGCGGCCGTCACAATTACGACACCTGGGCGCGGGCGCTGCCCAAATTCCTGATGTGGGCTTTCCCGGCTAGAGGCTGAGTTTGTGGCTCATATATAGTTCGGTGGTATAGAGGACGGTGACACGGCCGTCCACCTGATATTCATTAAACAATTCGCGTAGAGCCGCCAGCATCGGTTCATAGTGGGGATGTCCAGTCAACGGCATCATTGAAGAGGAGAGGGTGCGCCCTTCCAGCCCGGCATAATCAAACTGCTGCACATTCACAAAAGAGCGAAATTGGTGAGAATCACCCAGAATAAACTCCGGCCCGCGTTCGTGCCCACCTTCGCGGCGGGGCCGTCCCGTGTCATCCCGTGCATACGCCACCAGAATCCGCTCATACGCTCGCATAAAATCAGAGCCATCTACGTGCCGCGTGTTCCAGACCAGGGCGATGTGGCCGCCCGGCTTCAAGATGCGCTGCCATTCGGCGCGGGTGGGTTCAGGCGCAAACCAGTGGGCGGCCTGCCCGGCCACCACAAAATCTACGCTGTGATCGGGCAGGGTGGTGGCTTCGGCCGTGCCGTTGACGCTGGTGAAGTGGGGGTAATCGGCCAAAAACCCTTCACCCGCCGTCCGCATCTCGGCATTGGGTTCCACGCCGTAAACAGGGTTGCCATTGTCCAGAAAGAGGCGGGTGAGCAGGCCGGTGCCGGAACCGATGTCGGCGACGACGGCCGTCTCCGCCAACCCCCATTCATCACGCAGGCAGGCGAGTACGGCCGTAGGGTAGCTGGGCCGGTATCTGGCGTAATGGGTCACACGGTCAGAAAAACGTTGGGTGGGGGCGTGGTTGGTCATCAGGCGGATCCTGTTTGTTGAGATTGAGAGATCTAATCTCCTAATCTCCCAATCTCTTGATTTCCTGCATTCTACCCTATTCCAACACAAAGATGTTCTTCTTTGCCCCCATCTCTTTCAAAATTTTGGGCCAGACGGTGACGCTGACTTCGCCCAGGTGCGCTTTGCGAAGCAGCAGCATGACAGTGCGCGACTGCCCAATGCCGCCGCCAATGCTCAGCGGAATCTCGTCGTTGAGAATGGCTTTGTGGTAGGGCAGGTTTAAGAATTCAAGCTGCCCGGTCATTTCTAGCTGTTGTACCATGGTGTGTTTGTTGACGCGGATGCCCATGGAAGAAAGTTCGTGGCGGCGGCGCGTGACCGGGTTCCAGACCAGGATGTCGCCGTTTAGTCCATGCATGGGACGGCCGTCTTCTGAGATCGTCGGTGTCACCCAATCATCATAATCGGCGGCGCGCAGTTCGTGTGGATAGCCATCACGCAGCGTCCAACCAATGCCATAGATGAAGACGGCGGGGAATTCTTGCAGTACGGCCGTTTCCCGCTGTTTGCGCGGCAAATTGGGGAACATGTCCAAAATATCCTCCGCGTGCAAAAAGGTCAGTTCATCAGGCAGGTTGGGGTAACGGTCATCACGCAGTTTAGGGAACAGGCCATGCACATAACTTTCCGCGCCTTTGATCACCTTCCAGATTTTGGTGACAACGGCCGTCAGGAATTCCAGATTACGCTGGTCTTCCGTAATGGTGCGCTCCCAATCCCACTGGTCTACATAGGCACTGTGGTCGTGATCCAGGAAATAATCCTTGCGCACGGCGCGCATATCGGTCAGCAGTCCTTCGCCCGGCTGCATGTCAAACTGCTTCAGCGCCATGCGCTTCCACTTGGTTGCCGCCTGCACCACTTCCGCGTCAACCGGGTGTTTGTCGTAATCATTGCTGATGTGGAAACGCACCGGCGTGCGCGAGCCATCCCGGTCCAGATAATCGTTGACGCCGCTGTCCACATCCACGATCAACGGCACCGTCACCATCATCAGGTTTAACTCTTTGCACAGGTTCTCTTCGATATATTGCTTGGCGGCGAATATCGCTTGTTGGGTCTCTTTGGGCGAAAGCAAGGAATGGTAATCATCCGGCAAAATGTGCCACAAATCATCATAATTACCAATGCCTGGCCCGGCCAGATCGGCAACTTTGTTAAGCATGATCTTTTCTCCTTGTCAAACTAGGGGATTTGGTAAGCTGGATGCTCTTGGGGAAGGATGCGGATGCGATGAGAAGAGGCATCCGCTCATAGGGTAGACAGGCACGGCCGTGCTGTCATGTATCAGTTGTCATCTGTTGATGGGCAAAGTGTCATCTTTCGTAATCCGTAACCCGTAACCCGTCAACCGTCAACTGTCAACGGATGACGGATAACGGATTACGGCAAATGCTCTGGGCCAAAGTGGTCGGGCAGTAAGGTGTAAAGGGTGGTTTCACGGCCGTGTCCCGCGGCATTCGCCAGCCATACCGGTATATCGCCGGCAAATTCAGCCAACACCTGGCGGCAGGCGCCGCAGGGCGAACCGGCATTTTCTGTGGCCACGGCTACCGCCACAAACTCGCGGCAGCCTTCGGACACGGCCTTGAAAACGGCCGTGCGCTCCGCGCAAATGGTCAGCCCGTAAGAGGCATTCTCCACGTTGACGCCGGTGAAGATACGGCCGTCCGGCGTCAGCAGTGCCGCCCCCACCGGGTACTTTGAATAGGGTGCATACGCCTGCCTCCGCGCCGCCATCGCTGCCTGAATCAATGCCTCTCGTTGATTGTCGCTGATCATGTAATGGTCTCCCAAACGTCGGCCCTCGGATTACCGATTACCGAAAACGGCGCTACGGCCGTGCCCACCGCCACCGCTGCCTCCACTACCATAGACATTTCCACCCGACAGCCGTCGCCCACCTGCGCATCCCGTAAGATCGTATGGGGGCCAATGATGCAGTCTGCGCCAACGGCCGTGTGCCCTTGCAAATAACTGTTGGGCCAGATAATGGTATCCTGCCCAATTTCCACATCGGTGTCAATATAGGTGCTATCTGGGTCTATCAGCGTCACGCCATGCGCCAGCCAGTAATTGGTGGTGCGGCGGCGAAACGCCTTTTCCACCGCAACCAGTTCCGCTCGTGTGCCCGCCCCCAGCCCTTCGTCCGGGTCATCCGTAATAACAGCTTCTACGCGCAAATTTTGGCGCACGGCCGTGTCCACCAGATCCGTCAGATAATACTCCGGCCCCCGGCGCGCCTGGCGTAGCGGCAAGTCGTGGAGATGGCTCCACAGGAAATTGGCGTCGAAGCAGTATGCCCCCACGTTTTGCTCGCGTATCGTCAGCAGCTCCTCACGATTGGGCCGGTTATGAACCTCAGCAGCCTCTACAATCTCCAGCACCGACCCGCCTGCGCCGCGTATAATACGGCCGTAAGCACTACCCGGATCGCCCATCACCGTGAGCATGGTGAGGGCAGCGTTGCTTTCTGCCTGCATGGCTGCCAGCCGCCGCAGCGTCTCCGCCCGCAGCAGTGGCATATCGCCGTAGGTGACAATCACCTGGGTTGCCTTGCCCTTCAAAGCAGCTTCGGCCATCAGCGTGGCATGGCCCGTGCCTAATTGCTCTGCCTGCACCACATATACCGCCCGGCTGCCCAGCAGCGCCCGCACGCCATTCGCCCCAGGGCCAACCACCAGCACCGGCGGCAGGTCGGCCACCTGTGCCGCTGCTTCAAAGATATGCTGCACCATCGGCTTGCCGCCGACCTCATGCAAAATCTTCTGATATTTAGAGTTCATCCGCGTCCCCTGCCCGGCGGCGAGCAGGATAGTTGCTAAAGCCATTTCTTCTCCTCGACCAGTAGTCTTGGTGAGCCTGCTGTATCGGTTATCTTTCTTTCGGCCATCCTGCTTCTTTATGCTTCTTGCGATGGCAATTTGCACACCTGTCGTTTTTTTAAATCTTTTGGCACTCACGACAAGTTCTTTGTCTGACTCCCAGATTCTTCCACCGCCAGTTAAATTCAGACTCGTTTTTGGTTTTCGAGCAATGGTTACAGGTGATCATCTCCATCGGAAATTCTCTTAAACATCTGATAGTGGCGTGGCGAATCAATCACTGGAGTCTGGCGAATTCTAGAGTTGTCAAATTTTTCTCACGAGTAGCGAACAAGAAAACAACATGTGAAATTTGACAACTCTCTCTGGTGATATAAAAAACGCCAGTGTCCAGTTAATCAGAGAGGGGCATAAGCCGTAGAAACAAAAAAGAGGCTATAAAAATAACCTCTTTGGCATTAGTCCCCAAGCTGCGGTGCTAGGATTCGAACCTAGGAATGGCGGGTTCAAAGCCCGCTGCCTTACCACTTGGCGACACCGCAGTAACGAAGGCGGATATTAACACAATCAGGTAGCGCCAGGCAAGGGCAGTTCCGTTTTTTTGGGCAGTGCCAGCCAAGAGGGGTAATGCGCTGGTCAGACCCAAAGGGGTGCTGCCTTTTGCCTGACACTACAATTCTTGCCGCCCTTCCAGGGCGCGGCCCAGGGTAATTTCGTCGGTATATTCCAGGTCGCCGCCGACGGGCAGGCCACGCGCCAGTCGTGTCAGTTTGGGCACGGCATCGCCCAGCCGCCGCTGCAAATAGAGGGCAGTGGATTCCCCTTCCAGCGTGGGGTTGGTAGCCAGGATGATTTCCTGGAGTCTGTTTTGCGCCACCCGCGCCAGCAGTTCTTCGATGCGCAAATCTTCGGGGCCAACCCCTTCCACCGGGGAGATGGCGCCATGTAGGACGTGGTAACGGCCGTGAAACGCCCGTGACCGCTCAATCGCCAAGACATCCAGCGGCTCTTCCACCACACACAGCAGATGGTCATCCCGGTTCGGGTCGCTGCACAATTCGCAGGGGTCGGCTTCGGTGATGTTGAAGCAGACCGAGCAGAAGCGGGTGCGTTCCACCAGGTCTCGCAGCGCGTCCGCCAGTTCCAACGCCTGCTCATCTCCCACCCGCAGCAGGTAAAACGTCAGCCGCGCCGCCGACTTGGGGCCAATGCCCGGCAGCCGGGCAAATTCGTTGATCAAGCGTTGTACCGGTTTGGGAAGTGCGTTTGCCATGAAATATCCCCAAGGGGATATTAAGTTATTGGGTAATTGAGTAACTGGGTAATTACACAATTACACAATTACTTAATTACCCCAATCCCAATCCACCCAATATATCTTCCAGCCCACCGCCTAATCCGCCGGTGATGCTCTCCATTTTCTGGGCAGACATGGCCTGTGACTGTTCGATGGCCGAGTTGACGGCTGCCGTCAGCATGTCTTGCAGCATCTCCACTTCAGAAGGCTGCAACAAGTCAGGTTCAATCTGGATGGACTGTACCCGTTGGTGGCCGGAAATGACGATGCTGATAGCGCCGCCGCCGGCCGTGACGGTGATAAATTCGTTTTCCAGGTTGGCCTGGGCGGCGGCCATTTCCGCCTGCATCTGCTGCACCTGGGCCATCATGGCGTTGGGGTTATTTGTTTTTGGTTTGCCGCCACTTTTTTTTGCAGTTGAACTGCGGCGGCTGAATGATCGTTTGGACATAGGTTCTCCTCTTGGCGTTGCCCGTTATCGGTAATCCGTAATTCGTAAACCGACTTTGGTTCACGGCTCACGGGTTACGGGTTACGGTTCACGGAACACGGGTTATTCTTCACTCACTACCCCGCCCAATTCATGGGCCAGGGCTTCAAAATCCTTTTTGTCTACAGTGACGGTGTACTCGCTGGTGTTGACGGCGCGGATGGTGCAGGGCTGCCCGGTGAGATCGCTGAGGATGGCCCCTAGCAGCTGCGCCGCGCCACGTGTATCGTCGAATTTCATTTTGAAGATGGGATAATCAAAGCCGATCACGGCCGTACTCCCCTCTACAGCCAGCGGTTTGCCCATGTTCAACAGGGCGGGCATATTCTTGTTCTCGGCCCCGGCGCGGTTTACCATCTCCCGCCAGTGTGATTGGATGACGGCTAAGGTGAGGGTGGGCACGGCCGTACTCGCCCCATCCGTTTTTGCTTTGCTCTCTTGGGCTTTGGGCGGCCCAACGGGGGCAGGTTGGGGTGGAGGAGCGACGGGCGCACTCTGGATGACCGGTGTTGGGGCGGCGGCGGTGATGACCGGTGCTGCTTGTGGTGGCATGATGGCAGCCGCCGGGGCCGGCTCGCCGGGCAGCATTTCTATAAAGGCCAGTTCCAACGGCAGCTGCGGCTGCCAGCTTGAAGCGGGTGTCAGCGCCGCGTCGTTAAACTTTTTAACCGCTTCGATGAGCCCCTGGCGGGGGGCGCGTTGGGCCTGGGCCAGCATAGCCGCTTTTTCTTCCGGCGTAGCTTCCAGCACAATCTCCGCGCCGGCCGCTTGCAGCAGCAAAAGCTGGCGCAAATAGGCCACCATCTGGCGGCAAAACTGGCGGGCATCCGTGCCCACTCCCAACGCCTGGTGAATGAGGCCCAGTCCAGCGGCGCCGTCACGGTTGAGCCAGGCGTTTACCAGTTCCATCACGGCCGTGTCCGAGGCCACCCCTAATACACTTTGGGTGCGTTCGGCCGTAATCACGTCGCCGGGTGAGACCACCAGTTGATCCAGCAGGCTTTCCGCATCGCGCAGGCTGCCCGCGCCCTGGCGGGCGATCATCGTCAGCGCTTCTGGTTCGATGGTGAAATCTTCCTGGACGGCCAGCCATTGCAGCCGGGCGGTGATTTCCGTTTCGGTAAGCAGGCGGAAGTTGAACTGCTGGCAGCGAGATTTTATGGTGATGGGCACTTTGTGTTCTTCGGTGGTGGCCAGCACAAATTTGACGTGCGGCGGCGGCTCTTCCAGCGTTTTCAGCAAGGCGTTGAAGGCGGCGGTGGAGAGCATATGCACTTCGTCAATGATGTACACTTTGAAACGGCCGTCGCTGGGCGCAAAGTTGATCCTGTCCCGCAAATCCCGAATATCGTCCACGCCGGTGTTGGAAGCGGCGTCAATTTCGATCAGGTCAAGGAAACGGCCGTCGGCCACCGATTGGCAGATGCGGCAGTGACCACACGGCCGTTGCGCCGGGTCGTCGTGCAGGCAGTTGACGGCCTTAGCCAGCAGCCGCGCCGAGGTGGTTTTGCCGGTGCCGCGCGGCCCGCAAAAAAGGTAGGCATGCCCCACCCGATCCGCCGCCACGCTGTTTTGCAGGGTGCGGGTGATGTGTTCCTGGCCGATGACATCGGCAAAGGTTTGCGGCCGCCATTTGCGGTAGAGTGCCTGGGACATGGGGCTAGTTTAGCGTAAGCGTGGGGGGGCGGCAAGATGGGGCGGCAGGGTAGAGATTATCAATTTGGAAGAGGGGTTGACGAAAGTGGGGGAACGCGGTAGTTATTTGCGTGTATGGTCAACGCGTCCCGCTCAGAACCAGATAATGCCGCCCCTGTCGCCGACGGCCGTCCTACTTTGCAGGTGAGTGGTTTACAGTTTGCCTACCCGGATGGCCAGCAGGCGTTGCAAAACGTCTCGCTGCATATCGCTGCCGGCGAAAAGGTGGCGCTGGTGGGGCCAAATGGGGCGGGCAAAAGTACGCTGATGCTGCATCTAAATGGCCTGCTGCACGGTGAAGGGGAGATTGTTGTGGCCGGTCTGCCGGTGGTAAAAGCCAATTTCCCCGTCATCCGCGCTAAAGTGGGTATGGTCTTTCAAAACCCGGACGACCAGCTTTTTTCGCCAACGGTGTTTGAGGATGTGGCCTTTGGCCCGCTGCATATGGGCTACCCGGAGGCGGAAGTGCGGCAGCGGGTGGCGGCGGCGCTGACGGCCGTGGGTATGGCCGCCCACAGCAGTCGTCTATCCCATCATCTGAGCATTGGCCAGAAAAAGCGGGTAGCCATTGCCACCGTGCTGGCGATGAACCCGGAAATTTTGGTGCTGGATGAGCCGTCTGCCGGTTTGGACCCGCGCGGGCGGCGGCAGCTCATAAACCTGCTGCGCGACCTGCCGCTGACGATGTTGGTCTCCACCCACGACATGCTGCTGGTGCAGGAACTGTTCCCCCGAATGGTCATTATGGATGAGGGACGGATTGTGGCCGATGGGCCAACGGCCGTGCTGCTGCCAGACGTGGCGTTGTTGGAGGCGCATGGGTTGGAGGCGGTGGGGGGAAGCCATGATGCGTGATGAATTCCGATTCACTTGAACACTTGACACCCAAACACCTGACACCTGACACCCAAACACCTGATACCTGAACACTTTCTAAATCGTCAGGAAGTCGTAGAAAACATTTGCTGAAAATGGCTTACACTTGAGGGCATGTCCAACGAGTTTGAGTGGAAAACCGAAGAAGAGGCTGGCTGGGAAGATGAAATTGCTGTGCCAGAGACACGGCCGTCTCGCCCTTTTCCCTGGAAACTGTTGGCGCTGGTGCTGGTAGTGGCCCTGGTGGTAGTGGGTGGGGCGCGCTGGCAGCTAAACCGGCAGGTGAGCGCCGCCACTGCCAACGTGGAAAATGAGGTGCGTGCGGCCCACCGGTTTTTGCATCAAGTTGCCGGTAGACAGGATGAAGATTTATTCAGGTCCTTGTTGTCGGGGCGGGATATGGCCTGGACAGAAGTGCAAAAAACGTTGGTGGCGGAAGGTTGGTTTGGTAACCCACCATTGTTGGGCTGGACGGCCGTGCCCCCGGCAACAGACGCAGGCCAGACAGTTACGGCCACCGTTCCCCTCACCATCACCCTCTCCCCCGATTTTTTCACCGCTGAAGTGCAAAGCGAACAGGACTACCAACTGCTCAACCCCCAAGGCATGACGGAAACGGTGACGCTGCGGCAAACGGCCGTGTACCGCAAAGGCGAAAGCCGCTGGCTCTATGCCCCGCCCGATGATGAATTTTGGGGGGGCATGGTTTTTCACAGCGGTGCGTATATTTCCGTGCTGTACCCGGAACGGGACGAAGCTGTCGTGCAACGACTGGCGCAAGACCTGGACGATCTGGCACAGGCGGTTTGCCGGGAATTAGCCATGCGCCGTTGTTTGCAGCGGGCGTTGGTGCAGGTGCGCTTCAGCAAAGAGCCGGCCACTCTATTATCCGGTGCAGATACCGGCTTTTCCCTGCACATTTTGAGTTTGCCCACGCCATCCCTGATGGGGCTGCCGGTAGATGAGGCCGGATATCAGGCCTTGTTCCGGGCTTATGGAACCGTGGTGGCCACAACCCTGATTACCCAACAGGTCAGCTATGAATGCTGCCGCTGGCAGTTGTTGTATGAGGCCTTGTTAGACCGGCAGTTGCACCGCCTGGGGTTGAAAGCCTGGCCGCTAGACCCGGCCACGTATGACCAGTTGTTGGCGCAGCCTGTTCCCGGCGGTTTGGCGCGGCTGCTGGTCAATCGCCCTGATTTTTCGGCGGTGGAGCGGAAACAGATTGATGCCTTTGTCGAGTTCTTAGAGTCCGTCGTTTCCCCGCAGGTGACGTTGGCCGAGATGCAGGGCACATTGGCCGACGCCCGCAGCATGACCGCCTGGGTCAATCAATACGTGGATACCCCTTTCGGGGATGCCATCACCCTTGACCAGGCATTATTCCGGTATATGCTGCAGCAAACCACTTATGCCCAGGCACGCCAACCCCCTTTTCCTCTGTCAGACGCTCACATTCAATTGCTGTGTAATGCAGCGACCCTCAATGACGCCAGTATGGGGGTGTATGAATATATGCTTGCCGCTGAGATCTGGCAGGCGCTATTTTATGAGGAAGGTTCTCTGTTTTGGGCCGTTGCCCAACCCGTGCCCACCGCGCCAGACTTGATCTTTTTTGTGGAATTTCCTGACGAACATGGGGATGCCATCACGTACACCTTACTGGAAAATGGTCAACGGATGGCTTCTTTTACGCTCGAAATGGGAGCGGGAAGGAGCAATTATTTCCTGTGGGGCGGCGATCCACACGGCCGTTACCTGCTGCTGGCCCGTTGGGATGTGGGGGACACGCCGCCGGATTTCCGCCTGTTGGACGTGGCCGCCTGCCGCCAGGGGGCGTGCCGGCCGTGGCCGGTAGATGGGCCGTTGATCTGGTCGCCAGACGGCCGTCACACCCTTGCCATACTCTCAGAAGAGGCAGAAACGTCCACTCCTTCTGACCCACCCGTTATCTGGTTGGGTGACGCCACGGGCGCAAACCGGCAGGCGGTGGGGGTTGGTCTGGGGCCGTTTTGGCTGGATGAGAGTACGTATGGGTATCAACGGTTGGAGGAATGGGTCACGGCCGTGATTGGTGAAAATACGCCGCGCCGCCTGTTTACGGTCGAGGATTTATTAGCGGTTATGCCCCAGGCGCAGCGCCCTCAATCATTGGCTATTGGCAGCCCTATTGCCGCGCCGGGCCAGCCAGGCCAATTACTGGTACGAGTTAACTCCCATTCAGGACCAGGGCAGATCGCGTATCTCTTTGCGCTGACACTCACGCCAGACCTGTCCCAGGTGCAAACCATCAACCTGCTATCCGAAAGTGGGCTGGAGGGTTGGCAAGATATTTCACCAGACGGCCGTTGGCTGGTAGCGTATGAGAGCCTTAGATTTGGCGGCGTGGCTGTGGCGCTGCAAAATCTGCAAACCGGTGACTCACGGGCGCTGCCGTTTATCTCGTCTAATTCTTTCAACCTCTCCTGGTCGCCGGATGGCCGGTGGTATATACGCGCTGGTGATGGTTTGCTGGCGCTAGGCGCGCCCGACGCCAACTATGAGCGGTACATTTTTCACGACTATGGCGCCTGTGATCAGGTTTTTTGGAAATAGAGATCGTGATGCGTGATGCGTGAGGTCACTCTGGTCACGCATCACGCATCAAAGGATTCACACATGCCGGCTGATTTTGAATGGGTGACGGAAGACGAGGGTGATTGGCCAGAACCGTCGCTGCCGCCGCCACCCCGACCGCGTCGGGCCATTCCCTGGCGCTGGCTGCTGATCCTGCTGCTGGTTGTGGCTGTGAGTGGCCTCTGGCTGGCGGGGCAGATGCAGCGGCGGGTAGAGGCGGCGACTACGGCCGTTATCCAGGATGTGCGCGCCGTGTATTCGCTGTACACCCGCGCCGCCCAAAACCAGGACGCCGATTTGATCAAAACTGTTATTTCCGGCTCATCGCCGGTCTGGTGGGAGGGTCAGTTAGCCCTGCTCTCTGAAGATTTACTGCTGGGGCGGTGGTCCATGGGACTGCTGTCCCCTAAAAACGGCCGTGCCCCCGAAATTGTAGACATTATTCCTGCTGCCGATCTGAGCCAGGCGGAAGTGATAGCCCGGCAGCCGTTTACCGTTGTTCATGCCGACGGCCGTAGCGAAACCGTTACCCTGGAAACCACCACTCTCTTGCGGCAAGGGGTTGACCGCTGGCTGGTGGCGGCCCCGCATACCGGGTTTTGGGGGGAGTGGCAGGTGTTGAACGGCCGTGCCCTCACCCTCATCTACCCCCAGCGTGATCAAGAAGCGGCCGAAAAACTGCTGCCCGGTTTAGAAGCCGAACTGGCCCGCGCCTGCCGCCAATTAGACCTGCCCTGCCCGGCAGCCAACAGCTATACCATCCGCCTGGACACCGACCCCGCCAGCCTGCTGCAAGCCGCCGATCCCGTGGCCATGCTCACCCGCCAGCCCATTCTCAGCCTGCCCGCGCCCACGCTGGTGGGCCGCCCCATTGACGCCGCTGGCGAGCGGGCGCTGCTACGCGCCTATGCCGCCCATTTCATCACGGCCGTGCTGGTGTACAACACCGGTTGGCGCTGCTGTGAACAGGGCCTTTTTCATCAAGCCCTGATAGATTACCAACTGGCGCAGCTAGACCTGCGCCCCTGGCCGTTGCACGCCAGCCACTATCAAACAATGGTACATGATCCTCTGGTGGGCGTGGCCGCTCTGGGCCGCTACTGGCATGAACCTCCGGTTCGTCCCCTCAGCGGCATCGCCCAACCCCAGATTTACACCATGATCGCGGTGCTGCTGCGCCAGAAGCCGGCGCTCAATCCTTATGCCCTGCAACATCGCCTGACAGTAGCAGAAAGTTACCAGTATTGGATTGCCAACCACACCGGTTTTAGTTTTGTGAATCAGGGTTATTTCCAGGAGGCGTGGTTGGCGCATGTGCAGGCAAATCTGGCGACGCCCGCGGCTGATTTGCCCCTGCCGGCCCAGGACTTAATGGCGCTTTGCCGGGAACGGGGTGGGGGTTTCCCGCGATTGATGCGTTATTCGTGGCGGGATGATAGCTGGTCATTGGTCATGGACGGCCGTCGTCTGCAATTTATGGCCGGGTTGCCCGGTGATGCCGGGGTGCTGCTGCAAGAACAGATTGGGCGAGAGCGATTGGTGCATGTTTTTGGCTGGCAAGATGGCCGTGAACAATCCATCGCCCTCTATCCGGCCCAATCTACCATCTTTCGTGTTGACCCGGTGGGAGAGGATGTGCTGCTTTACGTTTACAAATTTGATGAGCAGGCCGCGGAATTTAACCGGGTGGAGATGGATAATTGCCGGCCGGATGGCTGTGGCCTGGCCGGCTATGCCTATCCGCCGCTGTGGTCGCCGGACGGAAGCTGGCAATTGGGTGTGAGTGAAGAAGATACCATCTGGCTGCGCGACGCGGCCGGGCGGGTGGTGCAGGAACGGCACGGCCGTGCCCCCTTCTGGCTGAACACCATTCAATACGGTTACGTTGGTGACGACGACCTGATTCTGGCTACGCTGGCTGAATCTGTTTCGCCGCGTCGTTACTCTCTGGCGGCGCTGAAAGCAGCATTAGCTCACCTTCAAAACTGGCAGGTTTTTGCTACGGCCGTTGAGCCGGGCGGTCAGGCAGTGTTCATGGCTGTCAGCTACACGGCCGTGCCGTCAGGCGACCTGGTTTCCGGCACATTGCTGCTGCGCTATGATCTGGCCGAGGAAACGGTGGAGCCGCTTTTTGCAGGGGCGGAACGATTTGGGCCATACCACCCGCTCGCTTTTTCGCCGGACGGCCGTTGGTTAAACATGCAGACCTATAGCAGCCGGGAATTTGACTGGCAGCTAGACATTTTGCACCTGGACACAGGCCAGCATGAACGGTATCGTTCGGCACAAAACATTGCTCTGCCGGGGTATGATTGGTCGGCCGACGGCCGTTGGTTGCTGCGTGTAGATGATGGGTTTGTTCATGTCAGCGCCCCCGCCGTCGGCTACGATCAATTGCTGATGACGCCAGGCGGCTCCTGTGATTTTGTTGCCTGGGTGCGGTAAATAGCCGCAATTCTCAATTTACCGTGAGCCAGCGATTAAAATCGCGTCTACAGAGAGCAAAGCCCACCTTTGTGGGCTGGGCGCCAGTCGGCGAAGGCCAATTTTGTCTTTTGTAGGTGCAGATTTATCTGCCGCCGCCGGGCAAATTGAGAATTGCTGGGTAAATAGCAGAAGAGCTGATAGGTCTTCATAGACCTATCTGGACTAAGCACATACCTATGACGGATAACTTTGATTGGAAAACGGAAGATGATGGTGATTGGGATACGGTAGAGGCGCAGCCGCAGCGTACTACCCCGCCACCCAAACGGCCGTGGCCGGCGCTGCTGGTGGCGCTGGTATTGTTGGCAACGGCGGCCCTGGTGATTTATTGGCAGTTTAACCGCCGCATTGAAACGCTCACGGCGACGATAGAGGCCGACGTTTTGTCCTCGCACAATCTGGTAAACCGGGCCGTTGCCAGGCAAGATATGGAGTTGTTGGCTCCTTTGCTTTCCGCGCGGGATCCGGGCTGGACCAACACCTATGAAAAACTTCTGACTCAGGGGTTGTTTTATGATCGTGCGCCCTTTTATTTGCCGCTGGCAGCGGCCAATGAGCCCTATGCCGATTTGTCGGTGGCCGATGAAGCGTATATTCGCATGGAAGTAGCGCCGGACATGAATGCCGCCGAACTTCATTTTTTACAGGAACACACGCTGGGTTTGGGTGAGGAGTCGGTGATGCTGGAACACACGGCCGTCTACCGGCGTGGGCGTACTCGTTGGTTGCTGGCGCCGCCGGACGCCGACTTTTGGGGTGACTGGCAAACCACTGAATTGGACCGGCTAACGCTCATCTATCCCCAACGCGACGCGGCCGTTGCCCAACAACTGGCCGAAGATGTCACGGCCGTGTTGGACGACGTCTGCCGCCAGATCACCCCTCAGGCATGCCCGGCCGATCTGCGCTTGTCCCTGCGGCTGGATACCGACCCTGCCACCCTGCTGGCCATGGCCGATCCCGCCAATTTATACGATGGCAACTTGCGGCTAAATTTACCCGCGCCGACGCTGGTGGGCCTGCCTATAGATGAGACCGGCTACCAGGCATTGGCTAAAGGATATGGCGCGGCCGTGGCCGCCACTCTCCTTACTTATCTGGCCGAATGGGAATGCTGCGCCCACGCGCCTGTTTACCAGGCATTTTTGGAATATCAATTGAGCCAGATGGGATTACGGCCGTGGCCCGTCACCCCTGCCATCCATGCCCAAATTATCAACAGCGGCGCTAACCTGGATACCATCTTCCAGTTTTGGCGCGAATCCTCATTCCAACCCTTACTCGCCGCTGATGGCTGGCAATTATACGCTTTTGTAGATTTCTTTATGCGCCAACCGGCTGCGCCGCACCCTATGGCCATTTTGATCAGTTTCAATAAACCGCAAACGTTGTCGCAATGGTTGGCCGGCCTGGCGGGGGCGCAGCCAGAAGAAGGCAATATGGTGCAAGAGTTGCTACTGCGGGACTGGTGGCTATTTGCCCATACCCAATTGATGGCCAACCAGGGGCCGCTGCCTATTCCCTTGCCAGACCAGGATTTATTGCTGACGTGCAGCACCGATTTGCCTGAAATGGTGACAACCACCTTATACCGTTACCAATTGGCAACTAAAACCTGGCAGGCTGAATACTCTTTAGACGGGCTGTTGTTTAGCAGCCCACTGCCTGGTGACGAGGCTGTCATTTTACAAACCTTTCCCCTGAGCATTGATTCGTTTAAAACGCTGCTGTGGCAGGATGGCAATGGTCTGCCGGCGGTTAGCCAGGATTATCCCGTATCACTTTCCTGGGGGAAGATGGATGCAACAGGCCGCTATTTGCTGGTATATGGGGTGCCGGCCAACGGCATGGACCCGCACCCCATGTTGGTGGATATGGCTGCCTGTGATGAAGATGGTTGCGCTACCATTCCCTTGAGCGGGAATCCTGCCTGGTCGCCTGATGGCGCGCAAACGATTTTGGAGGCGATGGGTTTTCTGGGCAATGGGCTGTTAATGGGCGCCGACGGCCGTATCATGCTATTTAGTAGCGATTTTCAGATGGAAAATGTCCCCCTCAGCCGCGCCAATCAGACGGGTGATCCTGCCAGTGAAGTGGCGCTGCCGGCTTCCGGGGGCACAGCCCCGTTTTGGGTGGATGAACAGACATATGGTTATATCCAGGCGAGCAGTCCATCTGGCGTGGAAACCGTCCAGCAAATTGTCCTGGCGACGACGGCTGATGATGCGCCCCAACCTGTTTTGAATACCCAGGATTTGCTCCAGGCAATACCAGAAGCGTCACGGCCGTTTCGCCTGGCGATCCGTTACGTGCTGCCCCATCCCACCCAACCGGACTGGCTGGTGGTGATGGCCACGTCACGCGCTGAACACTTTATCTTTCTGGTGAACTGGCGCGAAAACGCCATCGAATACCGGCTGCGTTTTGTGTCTAGCAGCCCGCACCATGCTGGCTTTTCGCCAGACGGCCGTTACCTGATTGTTACCGGCGCGCCCGCAGACAGCTTCTTTGCCCCCCAAAACGTTTTTGTCTATTTGCTGCACGACATTGCCGCCAATGTGACCGAAACCTTTATGGCCGGCGTTTATAACACTACTCCGGCATTCCCGTTTGACTGGTCGGCCGACGGCCGTTGGCTGGCGCAAATTATGAACAATGGCGTCATTAACCTGATCGCCCCTGATTATGACTACCAGACCCTCATTGTGCATGAAAAGGGCAACTGCTCATCGTTGGCCTGGGTGAATAGGAAGTAATGGTGTAACTATGTAATTGGGTAATCGGGTGATTTTTTCCCGCCAGTTTCTCAATTACCCAATTGCCCCCCACTATGTACGACTGTCTCACCCACTACTACCCTTCGCAAACGGTGGCTGATTTGCCGGGGTGGTTGCCAACGGCCGTGACCGAACTCAAGCCGGGCGGTCTGCTGTCGGTGCGAGATGTGGTTGTGCCTGGCAGCCGGCTGCGCGGCAAAAAGGCGGATTTACAGCGGCAGGCGGGCGGCTATGTCAATGCTTTTTTGCAGATGAGCGGGTGGCAGCCGGCGTGGAGCCAGGTTGGATGGGAAGACCGTTTGCGTGACTGTGGGTTGGCAGTGGTGTTTGTGCGGGTCACGGCCGTGTCCTACACTTTTCATGATTGGGCGCTTCATTTGCCGCCGCCTGCCCGCTTGCGCCTGCACGTCCTCCTTAAACAGGCGCCCGCCCCTGTCATAGATTATTTGACGCCCCATTTTGCCGGGGATAGAATCGCTTTTCATTTACACGAACTGTGGATGGTGGGTAAGAAGTAGACCTTAAGGGTGCTTAAAACCCTTAGGGTCTGGTCTGATAGAGATAGATGACGAAAAAATATCACTTTTGGATTACCGGCTGCCAGATGAATTATGCCGATGCCCGACGGGTAGCCACCGAACTGGAAAAGCTCGGCTATGCGGCCACACCCCGTGCCGAAGATGCCGACGTGATCGTGCTGGAAACCTGCACCGTGCGCCAACAGTCGGAAGACAAAGCGTATGGCAAGCTGCACAATTTACGCCCGCTCAAAGAAAAACACCCGGACAAAACCATTGCCGTCATGGGCTGCGTGGTCGGCGTGCGCGGCAATGAGCAGTTAGAGAGCCAATTCCCCTTTGTGGATGTGTTTATGGAACCGGCTACCGATGGGCTGCCGCTGGTGAACCATTTGAAGCAAGACGAGGGGTTGGCGTTGGATTTAGAAGCCACCAGCCGCCGCCACGCCCTGATGGATGGCGCCGTCATTTTGCCCGCAGAACAGCGGGGGCAGCTCGTCTCTGCGCCTGTTTCCATTGTGTATGGCTGTTCCCACGCCTGCACCTTTTGTATCATCCCCCAGAAGCGGGGCAAGGAGCGCAGCCGCCCGGTGGGTGAAATTGCCGCCGAGGTGCGCTCGTTGGTGGCGCAAGGGGTGAAAGAAGTGGTGCTGCTGGGCCAGATTGTAGATCGCTACGGCTACGATGTGCCCGATGGCCCTGATCTGGCCGACTTGCTGACGGTGATCAATGATGTGGATGGCTTGCAGCGCATTCGTTTTCTGACCAGTCACCCCAATTACATGACGGATAAAATTCTATATGCGGTGCGCGATTTGCCCAAGGTGATGCCCCAGATTGAAGTGCCCATTCAGGCGGGCAATAACCAGGTGTTGGCGAACATGAAGCGGGAATACAGCCGCGAGCAGTACCGCGACCTGGTCTATAAAATCCGGGATATTATCCCTGACGCGGCCGTGCACTGTGACATTATTGTCGGCTTTCCCGGCGAGACGGAGGCGCAGTTCATGGATACCTATGATATTCTGGCAGAGTTGAAGCTGGATAAGGTGCATCTGGCACGTTACAGCCCGCGCCCTGGCACGGTTAGCGCCCGCCGCCTGGAAGATGATGTGCCGGACGAGGAAAAGCGCCGCCGCTTTCACCTGTTGGAAGAGCTGCATAAGCAAGTGTCGCAGGATATTAACCGCCGCTATCTTGGTGAAACGGTGGAGGTGCTGGTGGAAGATTTGCATAAGGGGCGCTGGCGCGGCCGTACCCCACAAAATAAGCTGGTCTTTTTCAGCGACGGCCGTGACCGCAAAGGTGACCTGGTCAACGTGCAAATTAAACACACGGGGCCGTGGAGCATGTCCGGCACGGCCGTAGACCAGCTGCGCCTACCCACCGCCGATTTTGCGCCCGCTCATGCCATTCCGTTGGCGATGATCGGATAGGGGCGGTTATTGGTGATCGGTAATCAGTAATCGGTGTATAGTTCTTTGGGATTTCAGGAGGTTGGCAAGCTGTGGGGCGTGAGCCCAAAGACCTCGCGCAGCATACGTCACGCATCACGCTGGCTCCACAAAAAAGAGGGCACATGCCATGGCCAGGAAAAAGAAGAAGGAGAGCGCAAAAGTAGATGAGGTTGGTACGGCCGTAGCCGAACCTGCACCCCCTGATGATGGCGGCGCTTCCGTCCTTGACGCTGCTGCCCAGGATGTACCCACCCCACCGGCCACCTACGTCACCGTTCACGGCGACAAATATGTTATCCCCAGCCACCTGCTGCCCCAATCTCCACCCAAGTTTACCGGCAGAGGCAAATTAGAAAGAAAATATTACGAGAAAGAATTGGTGCGGCTGCAAGAAGAGCTGGTGAAGTTGCAGTATTGGGTTGCCGAAAAAGGGCTGCGGGTCATCATCCTGTTTGAGGGGCGCAGTGGCGCGGGCAAAGGGGGCGTTATCAAAAGAATCCAGGAACGTACCAACCCTCGCATTGTGCGTGTCGTCGCGCTGCCCGTCCCTAGCGACCGGGAACACACCCAATGGTGGTTCCAGCGTTACGTCGCCCACCTGCCTGCCGGCGGCGAAATTGTCCTCTTTGACCGCAGTTGGTACAACCGTGCCCTGGTGGAGCCGGTGATGGGCTTCTGCACCGAAGAAGAGTACCGGGAATTTTTGCGCTCCTGCCCCCAATTTGAACGCATGTTGGTGCGTTCCGGCATCATTTTACTCAAATACTGGTTTTCGGTCAGCGATGAGGAACAGGAACGCCGCTTCCAGGCGCGGGCCTACACCCCTTTCAAACGCTGGAAACTCAGCCCCATGGATCTGGAAGATCGGCGGCGTTGGGTGGAGTATTCACGCGCCAAGGACACGATGTTTGAGTACACGGACATCAAGCAGTGCCCCTGGTTTGTGGTCAACGCCGATGATAAACGGCGCGCCCGCCTGAACTGCATCACTCACATTTTGAGCATGATCCCGTATGAAGATATTACCCCCGCCCCGGTGGAACTGCCGCCGCGAGAACAGGGCAAAGGTTACATTCGTCCCCCGATTCATGAACAAACGTTTGTGCCTGAAATCTGGTAATGGTGATATAAAAGTTGAACTTTTGGAGTTTTTGGAAAAGTTGAACCTATGGAGGGATAAAAGATGTTTGTAAAACGACGTATGTCATAACCGGTGATTACAGCGCCGCCAGAGATGCCGATTGGCGATGCCCTGCAATTGATGCAGCGCAAGCATATCCGGCGCTTGCCGGTGATAGAAAACGGCCGTCTGGTAGGCATTGTTTCCGATAAAGATTTGCTGCACGCGGCCCCCTCAGACGCCACCTCATTGAGCGTGTGGGAACTGAATTATCTGGTGAGCAGGATTCAGGTAAAGGATGTGATGACCACCCAGGTGTTGACTATCCACGAGGATACGCCGGTGGAGGATGCGGCGCGCCTGATGGTGGATAACAAAATTGGCGGGCTGCCGGTGGTGAATAATGGCAATGTCGTCGGGCTGATTACCGAGACAGACCTGTTTAAGCTGCTGCTGGAATTGATGGGGCGCGTGAACCGGGGGTGCGGGTGACGGCCGTTATACCAGATGAACCGGGCCGGTTAGCGGCCGTGACCAAAGCGGTGGCGGAGGCTGGTAGCAGTTTTCTGGCTTTTGGCCAGTTTATGGGTGACGACACCGGCAGCCGCATTCTCACTTTCAAGGTTCGGCGGCTGGATGAAACACAGGTGCGTCAGGCTTTAGCCCCGGTAGTCGAAGAGATTTTAGACCTGCGCACCACTGGGTGAACATCTTGGCTTTTGGGGAATTCAGGGGGGACAGGCCCCTTCGACAAGCTCAGGGCAGGCTGTGATGCGTGACGAGTGACGAGTGATGCGTGACCAAAGTGCTTTATGCTTACAGTATAATTACCGCCAGGGGTCTCTTGCCCCAAAAGGAGTTTTGGTATGGAAGAGTTGGCGCAGCTACGGCCGTATATCCCCCTGCTGATTCCCATTTTGCTCATTCAATTGGCGCTGGTGATTGCCGCGTTGGTAGACCTGCTCCGGCGTGAAAAAACCAAAGGCCCCAAGTGGCTGTGGGTGCTGATCATCCTCTTTTTCAACATGATCGGCCCCATCGTTTACTTTGTGGTGGGGCGCGATGAGTGAGATTGCCATTCGCTGCGAGAATTTGAGCCGCCGCTATGGGGAGGTGCAGGCGCTGAAGCCGCTGAATCTGGACGTGCCTGCCGGCTCGATTTTTGGCTTTTTGGGGCGCAATGGGGCGGGCAAGACGACGACGATGCGGCTGCTGGCGGGTCTGGCACGGCCGTCTACCGGGCGCGCCTGGATTGACGGGATAGAGACCACCCAGGCCGACAGCGCCGCCCGCGCCACATTTGGCTACCTGCCCCAAGACCCCGCCTTTTACCCCTGGATGAGTGCCCACGAATACCTGAATTATGTGGGCAAATTGTTCCAAATAGACAAGGCCACCCGGCAGCGGCGCGCCGATGAGGTATTGGCGCTGGCTGGGCTGACGGACGCGGCCAAACGGCCGATTCGTGGGTATTCGGGCGGTATGGTGCAGCGGTTGGGGGTGGCCCAGGCCTTGCTGCATAACCCGCCGGTGCTGCTGCTGGATGAACCCACCAGCGCGCTCGACCCTGCCGGGCGCTACGAACTGCTGACGCTGATTGAAAGTTTGCGCGGCCGGGTGACGGTCTTTTTTTCCAGCCATATTTTGGGCGATGTGGAGCGCATCTGTGACACCATAGCCATCATTCGCCAGGGTGAACTGCTGCTGGTGATGGCGCGGGATGAACTGCTCAACCAGTATGCGGCCGATGTGGTGGAACTGGACTTGAGCGATGCGGCCCGGACGGCGGAACTGGCGGCTTTGTTGGCCGAACAGCCCTGGGTGATAGATGTAACACCGGCCAACGGCCGTCTTCGCCTGCGCGTGAATGACGTAAACACCGCCAAACACGCCCTGCTGCCGCTGCTGGCGCCGCACGGGGCGGTCTTGGAGCGGTATGAATGGGTACGGCCGTCCTTGGAGGAGATATTCCTGGCGCTAAGCGAGTGATTTTGTGGCAAGTGGCAGGTGGCAGGTGGCAAGTAACGACCTGCAACCTGCCACTTGCCATTTGCAACCCATTTAGCTATGACTCTATTTATCTATTCCCTCTCCATTTTCGGTATGATCTTCCTGCCGGTGGCGTTGGCGGCGTGGCTGCGGCGGCGGGTTGTGGTGGCCTGGTTTTTGTTTTGTGTGGGCATGGCCGCGTTTGTGGCCTCGCAGGTGTACCATTTGCCGTTGAATGAGTGGCTGGCCGATGTGGGGCTGATTGGCCCCATTGGCGCCCATGCGCCGGATTTGTGGCGCACGGCCGTTGTCCTGGGACTGTCGGCGGCGCTAAGCGAGACGGTGGCGCGGGTGGTCGCCTTCTGGATTTTGTTCCGCTACCACCGGGCAGAACAGTTTAGCGATGGTGTGATGGTGGGGCTGGGGCATGGCGGCATTGAGGCGATGTTAATTGGCGCGGTGCTGACTGCCGCCGGGCTGACGTCGCTGCTGGCGCTGGATGGGGTAGACCTGAGTACATTGGGATTGACGGCGGAGCAGTTCACGGCCGTGACTAAACAACTAGCGATGTTCCAGGGTTCGCCGCTGATCGGGTTCGCCCCTTTTGTGGAGCGGTGCGCGGCGATGAGTCTGCATGTGGTGGCCTCCGTGCTGGTCTGGCTGGCCTTTAAGCGGCGCAACCCGTTGTATGTGGTGGTTGCTATCGTATTCCACACCTTTTTTGATATGTTGGCCGTGCTGTTGCCGCCATACCTGGACAGCGTGTGGCTGATAGAAGCGATTTTTGTGCTGCTGGCGGGGCTGGGGCTGCTCTGGTTATGGCGCATCTGGCCGCGTGAGCCGCAGCCGGCGCGCCAGTTGAATTCACCGCGCACCGACCTGGCCTTGTTGGGCACGGCCGTAGCCAAAGAGATGGGGCAGCAGTGGCGGACAAAACGGGTGTTGGTAGTGGCCGCCATCTTCCTGGTCTTTGGCCTGACGTCCCCCCTGCTGGCAAAATTCACGCCGCAACTGCTGACCAGCATTGAAGGGGCCGAGCAGTTTGCCGCCCTCATTCCTGAACCGACAACCGTTCATGCGATAGCCCAATACATCGAAAACATCACTCAGTTTGGCTTCATCCTGGTAATTGTCTTGGGCATGGGGGCAGTGGCGGGCGAAAAGGAAAAGGGCACGGCCGTGATGGTCCTCAGCAAACCGCTCACCCGCTGGTCGTTTTTGTTGAGCAAACTGGTGGCGCAGGGGGCGGTCTTTTTGCTGGCGCTGCTGCTGGCAGCGGTGGGGGCGTATTATTACACCGACGTCTTGTTTGGCGGGCTGGCGTTTGGCCCGTTCCTGCTGGGAAATCTGCTGCTCTGGCTGTGGCTGATGGCGCTGGCGGCGATGACGCTGCTGGGCAGCACCATTGCCGACAGCACGGTGGCGGGGGCGGGCATTGCTTTTGTGGGGGCGGTCATTTTGCTGATCGCGGGCAGCCTGCCGCACATCGGCCCGCTCATGCCCGGTGGCCTGGTGGCCTGGGCCAGCCAGTTGGGACTGAGTACAGTGGACCCCCCGGCCAACGGCGGCGCGCTGGTGATGACGGTTGTGCTGATTGTGGTGCTGTTTGTGGTGAGTACGGCCGTGTTTGAACAACAGGAGTTATAGTCCAGCCAGTTCCATGCGTACTGTTTCGTCCGTTTCCGTTTCCAGTGCAGTGACCAGGGCAGTTTGAGCGGCGGGGCCGCCAATCTGGTGCAGCGCCCAGGCCGCGTGACCACGCACCAGCGGGTGGGGGTCGGACAGAAGGGGGATGAGGGCGGACACGGCTTGCCCTGCGTGTGGACGGCTGCCGTCCACTACCGAAGGGGCCGTACTACTCCCCCAATTTCCCACCGCCACACACACATTCCGCAAAAACCGCGCCCGCTTCAGGCGCTTGATGGGGCTGTGGGCAAAACGTTGCTCAAAATCATTTTCAGTGAGAGAAAGCAAATCCAGTAAGGGTGGGCAAATGAGATTGAGAGATTGCGGATGAGAGATTGGAGATTCTCCTGACCAATCTCCAATCTCTAGTCTCCAATCTCCTCCCGGCGTGGCAAAACGATTAAACGGGCACACCTCCTGGCAAATATCACAGCCATAAATCCAGTTGCCCAGCAACGGCCGTAGCTCTACCGGTATCCACTCCTTCAACTCAATCGTCAAATACGAGATGCAGCGCCGGGCGTCCAGCACATAAGGTTGCGGGAAGGCGTTGGTAGGGCAGGCGTCCAGGCAGCGGTGGCAATTGCCACAAGAGATTGGAGATTGGAGATTGGGGATTGACCCAATCTCCAATCTCCAATCTCCAATCTCCAAAGTTGTCAAAATTTCACCCAAAAAAAAGAATGACCCGCGCCGGGGATGAATCAACATGGTGTTTTTGCCGGTGAAGCCGAGGCCGGCGCTTTCAGCGTGATCGCGTTCCAGGATGGCCCCGGTATCCACGTAAACGCGGCTTTGTACGCTGGCGCTGAGCGGTGCTAAATTGCGCGTAGTCAGCGTAGATACACCCTCCACCTGTGCTATCAACCAATCGGCCAACTCCGCCAACCGGGGCGTCATCACCTCGTGATAATCTGGCCCCCAGGCGTAGTTGGAGATACGGCCGCGTGATGGATCGTTGGCGATGGCGGGTGGCAGGGGCGGCGTGGCATAATCCAGCCCCACGCAAATGATGGTCTGTACGCCGGGCAGGATAATGTTGAGGTCCCGGCGGCGGGCGATGCGGTCAGGTCGGGCCAGGTATGCCATACGGCCGTGCATCCCCACCTCCAGCCAACGCAAATAAGCGTCCAGCCGCCGCGCTGGTTGGGCCGGCACAAACCCGACCAGGTTGAAGCCGAGCGTATGTGCTTTTTGGGTTACGGCCGTTGCCAGATCATCCATCAGTTTTAGCTACGAGCCGAGGGGAATACCACAGGGGAAGCAGGTCGGTCACTCTTCTAAAATCCCGGCTTGAATGCCCCAGGCAATGGCCTGAGAACGAGTTTGCACCCCCAATTGTTTGTAAAGCGTGGTCAGACTATTTTTCACCGTGTGTTTGCTCAAACTCAATTCAGATGCAATTTCTTCGTTGTTTAGACCAATTGCCAGCAACTGTAACAGTTTTACATCCCGTTCTGCCAGTTGACCCGGTGTATGGTTATCAGCAATGGCCTGATTGACAGGTAGTCGGTTGGCAGCCGACTCGCCTACATAAACGCCGCCCTCCGCCAGCACCCGAAAGCAACGTTGCCATATTTCAGGCGAATCACTGCGCCGCAAATAACCGGCGATGCCCAGAGATACCAGATGTGACCATTGTATATCGTCACCATTACCATCAACCAGAATAATGCGTATGTTGGGGAAGTCCTGGTAGAAACGGCCGATCACCGCTTCAGGATAAGGATTTGCCAGTTCCCGGGGCAGCACCAATATGTCAGGCGCATAGTGACCACAATGCGCTCTGGCCTCAGTGCAAGACCTCGCCTGTTCTGGCAAGATAATAAATTGGTTCTCATCAAGAAGATAAGACAACCCATAAGCTGTCAGGGAAATGGTATCTACCACCAAAACACGTAATGGATCTGCCATGGATGCTCCTCCTGGTATGGGTACCACGCCTGTTGCCAGTCGCCCCATCTACTTCATCACGCAATCATGCCCTGACGACAAAATATATCACTGGCTAGAAATATGTCAAAACAGGACTCTGGCACAACGAAAAAGGAAAATTTCCTGAAAAGTCGGGAAATTCTTCCCGGCAACTCAGGAACTTTTTCTCTATACAATCTTCCCGGTATGTTTATACTCAGCACTGATTTTCACTATAACAACTTGGAGGTAAATATGAAATACAAACTTTCCATTTTTGTAGCCCTGGTGGGCATTGGGGTTTTGTTCGTTTTTTCAACAGGTTCCGCCCTGGCTCATCCAGGTGAAGAAGTACAAGGCTACTGGTTAACAACCACAGCCTATACTACCGGCGCAGCTTTTTATGACCCCTGGTGGAGACCTCATTACGGGGCTTTTTTCATTGGCAGCACAGGTAAAAATCAGCATTATCTTGGGCAGGTGGAGATGCCGCAACCTGCGGGACAGGATCTGGTTGTATTAGCACGTGGCATTGGTGGGGGCCGGCTTTAAGCACCCTGTTGCTTGATGGTACCTGGTATTGGTCTGGTGCAGATCGTAGGAATCCGGCAAATTATCAGGCGCAAGTGTTTATGAATTAAGGTGGCTCAAGCCTTATATCCATCGTCTAATAGAAAATCTGGAGAAGTCAACATGAACATAAAAAAACAAATCCGGCTGTTTTCCCTTGTTATCGTCTTATTGTCCCTCGTGGCGGTCACAGGCTCGGTATTTGCTTCAAGATTTAATAAGTACCAACCAGACCCATACTTAACCAGGTTAGCATTGCAAGCAGATGATTTTCCAGAGGGTAGTGAATCTCAAGAATCTGGTATCTTAACAAAGAGTGATATGAGCCACCCACTGAACATGAAAACATCGCTCGTAGAAAAAGTGCCTATGGTGAGTGAGTATCAGACTGGTTACAACAGTGAGGGTATTGTTCCCAGTGGAGATGGTGTGGTTTACGTGGGTAATTATTTGTATAGGTATGCAACCGCAGAACAGGCCAAAATAGTGACCACTGTTATGTCCGAAGACGTGGCGAACTCCGGTGGCACAAACCTGGATACGATCGCGCCCGGGGCAAAATCTGGTATCTCTGGACAAACAATAGCCATAGCCAGCGAACAAGGGGATATAACCTACTGGTTTATTGGTGTCAAAGAGAACGTGTTGATTTTATTGGTTGTCAATGGATTACCAGAACCCACTTCCGCCATTCACGAAACGTTCAGCATGTACCTGGAAAAATTGCTGGAGTAGCCTGCAATCTGATTCTCTTTCTTGGTAAGCTTTTCTGTAACAGCAGCAAACGCCGCGTGTTTCTAAAAAACGCGCGGCGTGTTTGTTTACAACAAAAAAGGGAAAATTTCCCTAAAAGTCGGGAAATTCTTCCTGGCAAATCAGGAACTTTTTCTCTTTCCCCTGCGAGTTGAACGTTTATACTTCTGCCTGAATCCTTTATCAGTACAAAAGGAGAGTCACCATATATAATATAAGTTTCAATATGTTCTTTTGGGCGTAGGGGATAGCGCTTCTACCCATTTTCGGCATTCAGCGTAATGGTTTCAGGTTCGCCATGATTCATGACTAGACATGATTCATGACTAGATCTGAGATTGATAAGGCACCTGATTATAGTGATTCTGAAAATAAGGAGAAGACAATAATGATACATCAAAATACGAGGTTAGTAATTGCTTTGTTTGTGTTGATGATTGCAGTAGGGTTGCTTGCAGTCAACTTCTTTACCGACCTATCGGCGCAAACGGCGCAAAATGAGTTGGAGCGCCATTGTGCGGTTTTGTTGGAGCCCTTGCAGGCAGGGGCCGAATCGTCTGAAGCCACCGACTTAGGCTGCTATGATTCGATGGAAGAAGTGGAAGCCATCCTCTCGTCTGATGCACGGGAAGATAGTGTATCCCAATTTAGTCAGGTTGGAGAAGAACAACATTGTGTTGTGCATTTAGAGCCATTGCAAGAGGGCGAAACAGCATCCAAGGCCCAAGAATTAGGCTGCTACCCTACCTATCAGGAAGCTGTTGCGGTAGCCACAAACGGCCGTGTCCACCTACCTGCTGATGTAGAACCAGGTGCGGTCACTGATGAAATGTTAAATGGAGATGCTAGTATTGAAGGTGAGACTCTTCTTAATGCCATAATTGGGCAAAGCTGGTGGGCAAGTGGTTTCTCTGGCAGTAGTGTCAGCTGGATAGGTGATAGTGATGGTTGTTTAGATGGTGATCAGTTCCAATATCCAGATATTCATCAATTTGGTTGGGGAGATGGCATAGGTTCTTCACGAAGTTACAGCGGTTGTAGCCAGTTCATTCATTTCGAACACACAAATTACAGCGGCACATCTATCACTTGTAATATGGGAAGTACCTGTGAATACATGGGTTACATGTTCAAAAAAACATCCTCTCTCAAATGGAGGCCTTGAGCAGTGTGTGAGAATCTGATGTACATCTGATTTGTCAAAGCCGGTTGGATTTACAGCAGAGTTGTAAGGCGGGCGAGGAGATAGCCTCAATTTGGCCTAGCAAGTCATTAACCCGATGTCAACAAACGCCGTAAGGTTTTAGAAACTTGCGGCGTTTTTGTTTATAGACGGAGGCAGAGGGTTTTTGGGCGGAGCCGCCACAAACACGTCTTGTAGTTCTTTTTTACACATACTGCGGGCAAGCCAATAATACCCATTCATCCTTTGGCAAGAACTGATACAATTGCGCTTTGCCCTGGCAAGGGGTGTATATTTTGGAAGAAATGGTAATTGAGTAATTGGGTAATTGGGTAATTGAAGCAGCAAATTACCCAATTACTCAATTACCCAATTACCCACAAGGATTGGGTATTGAAAAACTGGAAATTGTGGCTGGGGCTGCTGGTGAGCGCCTTTTTTATGTGGCTGGCGCTGCGTGGCCTGAAGTTGGGCGATGTTTGGGACTATATGCACTCGGCGCGGCTTGGTTGGTTGGCGCCGGGCATTGTGGTCTACTTTTTGGCGGTGTGGGCGCGGACGTGGCGGTGGGACACTATGTTACGGCCGTTGAAACACGTCCCCCTCATCCGTCTCTTCCCCGTCGTCGTCATTGGCTACATGGGCAATAACGTCTACCCGGCGCGGGCGGGCGAAGTGCTGCGTTCCTTTGTGCTGCGTGAACGGGAAGCCATTCCCATGAGCGCCAGCCTGGCCACGGTGGTGGTGGAACGGGTATTTGATGGGCTGGTCATGCTCATCTTCGTCTTTGTGGCCCTGCCGTTTACCCCCTTGCCCGTTGGCGGTGACTTTGTGCGCGTCCTGGTCAACTATGCCAGCGCCGCCTTTTTCCTGGCGCTGCTGCTCTTCTTTGTAATGGCTGCCTTTCCCGATTGGTTTTACAAAGTGGCCGAGGCGATCAGCTATAAAATTTTCCCGCACCGCATTCACCATTCCCTGCTCACCTTTTTGCAGCGGTTTCTGACAGGGCTGGAATCGCTGCGCAGTTTCCGCAGCGTGTTGATGATATTTTTCACCTCGGTCATCATCTGGTTGTTGGAAACGGTCAAATACTGGTTTGTGATGCAGGCGTTTGATTTTCAGGTGAGCTTTTTTGCCCTGATGTTAATGAACGGCGTGGTCAATTTGATGACCACCTTTCCCGCCGCGCCGGGTTATGTGGGCACGTTTGACGCGCCGGGTATTGCTGTGCTGCAACTGTATGGCGTGTCCAAAGAAATCGCCACTGCTTACACATTGGTCCTGCACGCCGCCCTGTGGCTGCCCATCACCCTGCTCGGCGCGTATTACATGATTCGCGCCGGGATGCGCTGGTCTACGTTTGGCAAGGCGGTGGAAGTGCAGGAGAAAGAGGCAGTTTGATGTAATTGTGTAATTACCCAATTACCCAATTACCCAATCACCCAATTACTCTATGAAAATAGCAATCATCGGCGCCGGCATTGCCGGGCTTTCAGCAGCATATGACTTATTGAACGCGGGGCACGACGTGACCCTGTTTGAGGCCAGCGACCGGCCCGGTGGGCTGGCGGGCGGCTTCCGCGACGAAACGTGGGAATGGCCGCTGGAGAAGTTTTACCACCACCTGTTTAAGTCGGATAAAGCGATTATTGGGTTGGTGGAAGAAATTGGGTTTAGCGACCACCTGTTTTTCCCGCGCCCCACGACATCGGTGATCGTCAACGGCCGTATCGAACCCTTTGACTCTCCTCTGCGTTGGTTTACCTTTTCCGGCTTCAACTTGCTGGACACGTTCCGCTTTGGGCTGGTCAGCGCCTATTTGCGCTTCACCAAACCCTGGAAAGAGCTAGAAAAACAAACGGCCGATAGCTGGCTGCGCCATTGGTATGGCGACAAAATTTACGAGACGGTGTGGCGGCCGCTGCTCATTGGCAAGTTTGGGCCGTATTACCAGGACGTGAACATGGCCTGGATGTGGGCGCGGGTGCATGTGCGCAGCCCCCGGCTGGGTTATTTTGTGGGCGGGTTTCAGGCGTTTGTGGATAGGTTAACGGCCGTAGTCCAGCAAAAAGGCGGCTGCCTACAACTGAACAGCCCGGTGCAGCGCCTTGAACCGGCGGACGGCGGCCTGACCCTGTACATCGCCGGTGAGACGCACCATTTTGACGCCTGCCTGGCGACGACATCCCCCGGTTTGTTGAGCAAACTGGCCCCCGATTTACCGGCCACCTACCTGGGGCAGTTGTTGTCGCTGAAGAGCATGGGGGCGGTGGTGCTGACGTTGGCGTTGGTACGGCCGTTTATGCCCGACCGCCTCACCTACTGGCTGAACATCCCCGCCAGCTCCCCGGAAAAAAGTGACGGCCAATACCCCTTCCTGGCGCTGGTAGAGCATACCAACTACATTGACCGGCAGCATTACGGCGGCGACCACATCCTCTACTGTGGCGATTACGTCACCCCCGACCACCCCTACATGAGCATGGACAAAGAGAAACTGCAAAACAAGTTTGTGGCCGCCCTGAGCAAAATTAACCCCGAATTTTGCCCCGAATGGATTCGCCAAAGCTGGCTCTTCCGCGAAAAGTATGCCCAGCCTGTGCCCCTGCTCAACCATTCGCAGGCCATCCCCGACATTTGCACTCCCATCCCCGGCCTCTACTTTGCCAGCATGAGCCAGGTCTACCCCTGGGATCGCGGCACCAACTATGCTGTCGAGATCGGCCGTCGCGCGGCCTCTCTCATTGATCAAGTTAAATCGTAAAGGGAGGCCTCCCCTCCCTTCTTTTTCCTAATAGTAACGTGACTGGCTTGGTCACTCTGTATATAATGTGGGCATGAGGTGGCATGATGAGTGAGATGATGTTGACGCCATTGGAACCGATACTTAAGTCTCCTAAGCTCCCTTTGTATGCCAGGGCGCTGCAAAGCTATCTTGATGAGGAGCATTACAAGCGGGAGTCATTTTACGATTGGCTCACAGAGGATATCAAAGCTGAATTTATTAATGGAGAAGTTGTTGTGCAAACCCCTGCTAAAAAGCAACATACGGATGCGGTTGTCAATTTGACATCGCTGCTGCGTACATTTGTTGATGAGCATGATTTAGGTTTTCTGGGTTCAGAAACGGTTTTGGTGGCGCTGACACGTAATGATTATCTGCCAGATGTTGCCTTTTATGGGGTTGAAAAGTCAAAAAATCTATCACCACAACAGGTGAAATACCCCGCGCCTGATTTTGTGGCCGAGGTGTTGTCGCCGGGTACGGAGCATGTGGATCGGGGCATCAAATTTGAAGATTATGCGGCACATGGGGTGGGGGAGTATTGGATCCTTGATCCTGAGAAGCAGACGGTGGAACAATATGTGCTGCGCCAGGGGGGGTATGAGTTGTTGTTTAAGATTCAGGAGGGGAGTTTGACGAGCACGGCCGTGACCGGATTCACCATTCCCGTCGTTGCCATTTTCGACGCCAAACGCAAGAACCAGGTGTTGGCACAAATGATCCAATAGAGGTGCGACGCACTTACGAAGTGCGTCGCACCTATACGGCGAATTTAGCGCGTTTCGTCTCTTTTTGGCGTTCGGCGTGGCGGAGTTCTCTTTTGCGGATGCGTAGGGAGGTGGGGGTCACTTCCAGCAGTTCGTCTTCGTGCAGGTATTCAATTGCTTCGTCCAGCGAGAATTTGGTGGCGGCGGGCAGCGCTTCCACAATCGCTTTGGGCACGGCGCGATGGCCGGTCAGGTTTTTGGTGCGGCAGACGTTGACCACCAGTTCGTCATCGCGGATATGTTCACCCACTACCTGCCCGGCATACACTTCCTCGGTGGGGTCTACGAAGAAGACGCCGCGTGAAGTAAGATGCTGCAAGGCGTAGGCGCTGACCTTGCCGGTTTCCAATGAGACCATGGAAGCCAGTTCGTTGTGTTCAATTTCGCCCTGGTACGGTTCGTAGGCGTGGAAGAGGGTGTTGAAGATGCCGGTGCCGCGCGTGGCGGTGAGGAAGGGCTGGCGCAGCCCCAACATGCCGCGCGTGGGCACCAGATATTCGGCGTAGACGGTGCCATCGTCGCCATACTGCATGTTGATGGCCCGGCCGCGCCGCCGCCCCAACATTTCGGCGACGGCCCCCCAGTAATCTTGATGCACTTCCAGGAAAACGTGTTCGATGGGTTCGGCACGGCCGTCATCTGTTTCATGGAAGATGACTTCCGGGCGGCTGACGGCAAATTCGTACCCTTCGCGGCGCATCGTCTCAATGAGGATGGCCAGGTGCAGTTCGCCGCGCCCGGAGACCACAAATTCGCCCGCTTTGTCTGTTTCTTGCACCCGCAGGGCCACATTGCTTTCCAATTCGTTTTGCAGCCGTTCCCGAATCTGGCGGCTGGTGACAAATTTGCCCTCACGCCCGGCAAAGGGGCTGTCGTTGATGCTGAAGGTCATGCGCACAGTGGGTTCTTCAACCTTGATGGGGGGCAACGGCCGTGGCTCATTCATATCGGCAATGGTGTCGCCAATGCCCACATCGGCAATGCCGGCAACGGCGGCAATATCCCCGGCGGTGACTTCGTTTTGTTCCTGCCGTTTCAGGTCGCGGTAGGTGTACAGTTTGGTGACTTTGCCCGGTTTCATCTCCCCTTCGGCGGTAATGTGCATGATGGGCTGCCCGGCGCGCAGGATGCCGCTGGTGAGGCGGCCGATGGCAATTTTGCCGACGTAGCTGCTGTATTCGAGGGTGGTGACGAGCAGTTGGGTTGGCCCATCGGGGTTTACCAGGGGTGGGGGGAGGTAGTTGATAATGGTGTTGAACAACGGCCGTAAATCATCCGCCATCACATCCGGGGCAAACCCGGCCCGCCCTTCCAATGCCCGTGTATAGATCACCTGGAAGTCGGCCTGTTCTTCCGATGCGCCCAGGTCTACAAAGAGGTCGAAGGTGGCATTGACGGCGTAGTCCGGGCGGGCGGCGGGGCGGTCAATTTTGTTGACCACCACAATCACCTTGCAGCCGGCCTGCAAGGCCTGGCGCAGCACAAAGCGGGTTTGGGGCATCGGGCCTTCCACGGCGTCTACCAGCAACAGCACGCCATCTACCATGTTCACGATGCGTTCTACTTCGCCGCCAAAGTCGGCGTGGCCGGGGGTGTCCACCAGGTTGATGGTGATGCCTTCGTAGAGGATGCTGGTGTTTTTGGCCAGGATGGTGATGCCTCGCTCGCGTTCCAGGTCGTTGGAGTCGAGTATACGCTCGCTGACGGTCTGGTTTTGGCGGAAGACGTTGGTTTGTTTCAACATGCCATCTACGAGGGTGGTCTTGCCGTGATCCACGTGGGCGATGATGGCGATGTTGCGAATATCGTTTCTGAGTTGTTGTGTCATAAATCCGTGATGCGTGATGCGTGATGCGTCATCCGTTGGTTCACGGTTCACGCATCACGTTTCACGGCATAAAAATACCCGGCCTGGATGGGCCGGGTAGTGGATTGTGTAAGTTAAATAATCTGGGGGAATTCTACCGGATGGGGGATGAGTTGGCAATGTGACGGCCGTCTTATAGAGAATCCGTTTAGAATTTCAATACCTGCCGGGATTTGAGGCGTTTGGGTGTGGAGATGGGAGAGGGAGGGAGGGGGGGTACGGCCGTGAAATTTCAATATCTATTACGAGTCTAACGGCAAGCGTTAGCGGCAAGGGCGGGATTTGGCAGAAAAAACCCAAAAGTAGAATCCGCCGATGGCGCTGAATCTCTGGAAGGGAGGGCAAAGCCCGCCCTTGTCCGCTGCACGCAATGTTGTGCCGCTCTTAGGGTTGCAGATGTTTCAGGTTTTTAACTCAGCCTTGCTTTCAAGTAAACGCAACTGCTGAGTAACTTCGTGACCGTTATTGCCATTTCGTTTTTCAGTCATGCCAGTAGTGCGGGCGGCGGCGGTGACTCCGCCCCAACTTACAAAATATTTATCGTAATACTCAATAGGATATTTACCAAATTGTGTAAGTTCATCTCGTGACGGGATATGGCCAATTTCTCCAGCAACTCGTTTAACTTCTAGTTGCAAAGTCTTTTTAGGAATCTTGTAAATTTGTTTTTCCAAACGGGGAACAGGGCTATTTTTGCTAGTCAAAACTCGTTCCATCTTTCGGGATGGGTTTAAACCATTAAGGTGAACCCCATTGTCAAGACCACAAATCAGGGAAAACAAGGCGGATAGTTTGACATTAGTATCTATACAGGTCTAAAGCCTGTGGTATAAATGATAAGCATGGACGAAGTAGAACAACTGCGAGCAGAAAACAAGAAACTTAAGCGAGAAATCCAAGAACTCCGCACCGGATTTCATTGAACCGC
>JABFFZ010000022.1 GCA_013112725.1 Chloroflexota bacterium | reverse complement strand
TCCAGACCGGTGCGACTTGAGCCTGTTTCAATTGGGTCTTGACTTGTTGGAGCATTTTCTTAATGAATCCATGGAAATTCCTGTGGCTTTCTCTATGCCGCAGGCATCACATTAAAAATGTACGGTAGTGAAGGTGCAGATTTATCTGCCGCCGCCAGCCAAATTGAGAATTGCTGCATCTTGGCTAGGACAATCGCATACTCAATTCCCGGCGATTAAAATCGCGGCTACAGAGGGCCCAGTCGGCCTTCGCCGACTGGGCCCCAGCCTACGAAGGTGAGCTTCACCTTCTGTTGGCGCAGATTTATCTGCCACAGGTAACCGTTCAGTTCTTCTGGAGACTTGACAAGTTTTTGCACCGGAATTGCAGCAACCGCCTTTGGTAACAAACTTGTCAAGTCCATGCAATCGCCCTGCTCCCCGCCCACCGCTCACCCCCTCACCTTGCCCACCCCTCCTCCCGTCAGCTATACTCTTGCCGCATATGAACCCAACAGCCCTCCAACCCATCGCCCAAAACCTGCGCCAGGAGGCCGACAAAGTCTTGGTTGGCCTGGAAGAACCGTTTGAACTACTCACCATCGCCCTGCTCACCGGCGGCCACGTCCTGCTCGAAGGTGTGCCCGGCACCGCCAAAACCCTCATGGCCAAGACCCTGGCCCACCTGGTGCAGGCCCAATTCACCCGCATCCAGTTCACCCCCGACCTCATGCCCTCAGACATCCTGGGCACCAGCGTCTTCGACATCACCAGCGGCCAATTCTTCCTCAAAAAAGGCCCTATCTTCACCCAAATCCTGCTCGCTGACGAGATCAACCGCGCCCCCGCTAAAACCCAATCCGCCCTGCTGGAAGCCATGGAAGAGCGGCAAATCAACCTGGAAGGCGAACGCCACTTGCTGCCGCCCCCCTTCATGGTCATCGCCACCCAAAACCCCATCGAATACGAAGGCACCTACCCCCTGCCCGAAGCCCAACTGGATCGTTTCCTCTTCAAAGTCCTCACCCCCTACGGCACGCTGGACAACGACATTGAAGTGCTGCGTCGCTACCATCACGGTTTCGACGCCCACGATCTGGCCGCCGCCGGGCTGCAAGTGAGCCTGCCCGCTGCCGATATTGTGGCCGCCCGCCAGGCCATCAACCACGTCATTGTGGAAGACGGCATCCTGACGTACATCGCCCAGGTTGCCGCCGCCTCCCGCCAATCGCCCGACCTGACCCTGGGGGCCAGCACCCGTGCCGCTACCCATGTGCTGCTGGCTTCCAAAACCTACGCCGCCATGCAAGGCCGCGATTACGTCACCCCCGACGACGTGAAATACGTCACCTTACCCGTTTACCGCCACCGCATCCTGCTCAAACCGGAAGCGGAAATTGAAGGGCTAAACCCCGACGCCGTCGTGCGCCGCCTGTTACGGCAGGTGGAAGTGCCGCGGTAACACGATTTGCCAAATCGTGTTACGCCCAGATCATGCACATCACCAATCGCGGAATTCTCATGCTCCTGCTGGCTGCACCCATCATCGCGGCGGGAACCTGGGCGCCTCTGCTGCAATGGGTGGGGCTGGCCTACGTCATCCTGCTGCTGCTGCTGCTGGCGCTGGATTGGCGGCTGGCGCAGCCCCTCACGCACCGTTTTGAACTCCGCCGCGACCATGATGACAAACTCAGCCTGGGCGCAGACAACCCCATTACCCTGACCGTGCGCAACCGCAGCCCGCGCCCCATCGCCATTGCCGCGCGGGACGAGCCGCCGGATGAGTTTGGCGTGGATGTGCGGGTGGTATACGGCCGTGTCCTCCCCCGCCAGCAATGGCAAACTACCTACCACGTCCACCCCTTGCGGCGCGGTGATTACGCCTTTGGCAAGCTCAACCTGCGCTGGCCCGGCCCGATGGGTCTCATCATGCGCCAGGGCCGCGCCGACCTGGACGAAGCGGTCAAGGTGTACCCCAACCTGCTGGACGTGCGCCGTTACGACCTGCTGCTGCGGCGCAACCGGCTGCAAGAGTTGGGGCTGCGCAGCACCCGCCAGTTCGGCGAAGGCACCGAATTTGAACGCCTGCGGGAATATCTGCCCGACGACGAATACCGTCGCATAGATTGGAAAGCCACTGCCCGCCGCCACCGCCCCGTCACCGTCGAATACCAGACCGAACGCAGCCAAAACGTCGTCGCCCTGCTGGACGTGGGCCGCCTGATGCAAAGCCCCGTGGCCCACATGGCCAAACTCGACTACGTCATCAACGCCGTCCTCCTGCTCGGTTACGTCGCCAGCGGCAAGGGGGACAAAGTGGGCATGATGAGTTTTGCCCAGGACGTGCGCCAATATCTGGCGCCCCGGCAAGGGCGCGGCCAGTTTTACCGCATGTTGGAACTGCTCTATGCCGTGGAAGCAGAGCCGGTGGAGTCCGATTACCGCCGCGCCCTCAGCTACCTGGCGACCAAACAACGCAAACGCGCCCTCATCGTCATATTCACCGATTTGAGCGGCGGGGTAAGCATGGACGCATTGGTCTCTCATGTGTCGGTGCTGGCGCGGCGCAGCCTGCCGCTGGTGGTGACAATTAGCGATCCCGATGTGGTGCAGGCCGCCCGGCAACGGCCGTTTGACTCCCAAACTGTCTACCAACGCGCCGCCGCCGCCCAACTGCTGGACGAACGCAAAGTAGCCCTGGATACCCTGCGCAATCGCGGTGTGCTGACGCTGGACGTGCCCGCCAATCAACTCTCCATCGCCGTCATCAACCGCTACCTGGAACTCAAAGCCAAAACCATGCTCTGACAAGAAATAGATACGCGGATAACGCGGATTTGACGGATTGGCGCGGATTTTTTTTGATTTATCCGTGAACATCCGTCTTATCCGTCTAATCCGTGTATCTATTTGTTGCGGCGTATCTGCACTATCAACGTGCCGGCGACAACGGCCGTCAGCCCCCATAGTTCACGGCCGTCCAGCGTTTCCCCCAAAAATAGCACCGCCAACAGCGCAATCTGTACCGTCATGGTGTTGTTAATGACAGTGGACTCCATCGCCGAGAGGGTGCGCAGGGTGTGGTTCCAGAGGGTGAAGGCCACGGCCGTGTTCACCACCGCCAGCCAGATGATGATGGCCCAACTTTGCCAGCGCAGCACCGGAATGCCCTGGTTCATGATGCCTGCCGCCAGCAAAATCAGCGCGCCCACACCCATACTGATGACGGTGACGGTCAACGGCCGTAACCCCCCGCCCCGGTTCACATACCGCCCCAACACCGCCGCCACCGAATTAGACAACATGCCCACCAGCGCCGCCAACAGGCCAATGAACTGCGCTTCGGCCAGACCAAAGGGGTAAAAATAAACCACCGCTCCCGCCAACGCCAGCAGCATACCCGCCCACTGCGCCCCGTTCGGCCGTTCGCCTAAAGTGAAGATACCGAGGACGGCCACGGCGACGGCCGTGAAACTCCAGATCAAGGTCACGCTCACTGCCGGCGCATAGGCCAGGGCCACAAACTGCGCCCCCTGGGTGATGGCGTAAAAGATGATGCCCAACAGGATCAGGCGCAGCCAATCCGTCTTGGTGAGGGCGGTGATGGCGGTGGGGAAGGGGGACGGCCGTTTTCCGGCTACGACCCCCACCGGCTGCCGCCACAAAAATGGCCGCCACAGAAGCGGCGCCAGCACCAGAAAGGCCAGCATATACCGCAGCCCGGCAAAGGTCAGCGGCGGAATCTCTTCCAGGCCAAACTTGATCAGTACCTAGGAAGTTGACCAGAGAAAGGTGACAAACAGCGCTTGCAGCGCCGCCCGCACATGGGGGGAATTCTTAAACAAGACACATGACCATTGTAATATACCCGGCGGTTGAAACCGCGGTGACAGAAAGCAAAGCCGACCTTCGTCGGCTGGCTGCCAGACCACGCAGGCGGTCTTTGCCTTGTGTAGCCGCGAATTTATTCGCCAGGCGCATTCCGACTTGCTAACAACAGGTAAGCGTACAGCACAATGCCTGTGCCGATGCCCACCGCCCATTTGACGGCAACGGGGATGTTTTCATTGGGCGAAATGAAGCCTTCGATGATCCCGGCGATGACCAGCAAGGGGATGCAGCCACCAATTAACACGACGGCCCGCCGCGCGGCCTGGGTCAATGCGTCACGGCGGCGGTGCAGGCCGGGGTGAATGATGGCCCACCCCATCATCAACCCGGAGGCCCCGGCAATGTAAATGGTGGTCAATTCAATGACGCCGTGCCCGATGACAAACGTCCACAGTTCAAAGCCCACATCATAATGGGCGGTGACGCCGGTAACGGCCCCCAGCAACAGCCCGTTAAAAAGCAGCACGTAGATGGTCAGCAGCCCGGCGGTCAACCCCCCGGCAAAAGCTGTTACCGCCACGCGGATGTTGTTAGTCATAATGAAGGTAGAGGTATACGGCCGTTCCGCCACCGGAATGTCCACCCACAACTCTTGCTCCTCAATCATCGGTAACAGGGATTGCACGGCCGTGGGCAGCAGCCAATCCGCCGCCCCTATGCGCCAGTTCAGCCACAGACCTGCCAGCAAAGCGGGGACGAGGAGGAGGAGTACGGCCGTGAGTTGAAAGCGCCACGTCGCCCGGAACATGCGTGGGAACGTCACCCTCACGAAGCGCGTAATCTGGCGCAGCGCCAGCGGTTCGCTGCGGTAAAGGACGGCATGACCGCGCGCCACCAACTGGTTCAAATACGTTGTGACCTGGTGGCGCGGGAATTCGCGCTGTGCCACCGCCAGATCAGACGTCACCGCCCGGTACAACTGCCCCATTTGCTTCACTTCGTCCGGGGACAACTGGCCGATATTGGCCTGGCTGCGGTCTAACAAGGTAGATAACCGCTGCCAATCGGCGCGGCGGGATTGGTAGAATTGATCAGCATTCATAGGGTTGATACTTTTTTGATGCGTGATGCGTGATACGTGACCTGATCTCACGCATCACGCATCACCATTCAACTGCAATTATATGTTTCTTACCAGCATGGGTACAATTATCGCATGAGTTCATCGGACGAATTTCTCAACATTGATACCCCGGAAAATGTGATATTTGGTTATGAAGTGGTGGGCATTGGCTCCCGCTTTATGGCTGCCCTGTTAGATTCGTTGATTATTATCATCCTGGAACTGCTGGTTTTGTTTGGCATGCAGATTTTTTTCCGAATCCTGGATGAACAAATTGGTAATGTTTTTCTCGCCATTTATATTTTGCTGGCGTTTGTCTTGTTGGGCAGTTATTACATCTTTTTTGAGATGCGCTGGAATGGCAGCAGCCCCGGCAAGCGGGCGGTGAAGCTGCGGGTCATCCGGCGTGATGGCACGCCCATTACCCTGAGCGAATCTATTATCCGCAATCTGGTGCGGCTGGTGGATTTTTTGCCGTTTGCCTATGGCCTGGGAGTCATCACCATGTTTGTGGATGGGCAGGCGCGCCGGTTGGGCGACCTGGCGGCAGGCACATTGGTGGTGCGCGAAGAGGCAGAGGTGACGCTGGCGGCGCTGGACAAAAGCAGCCGCATGGCGCAGGCACGGCCGTCGCTGCGCGCCCCCGGTGAAACTGAAAACCTGGCCGAACAATGGCCCGTAGACCGGCTGAGCAGTGAAGATGTGCAGTTGATTGTGGAATTTTTGGAGCGCCAGAAGAGTATGAGCGATCCCACGCCGCTGGCAAACCAGATTCTCAAACGGGCGTTAGCCAAGATGGGAATGCCAGAGATGGGGATACGGCCGTCGCAGGCCATTTACGCCCTCGATAAAATTGTCAGGGTTTATTACGACCAGTCATCCGTAATCCGTAATCCGTAATCCGATTACGGGTTACGAATTACGAACTTGTCCCATCGGTGTCACGTCGTATCCGGGCATGGCGGCTACGGCCGTGCGAAAATCCCCATCGTGCAATAAATCTAGCAACGGCCGTAACAGGTCACTTTCAAAATAGGCTTGCGGGATCACCAGGTCATATTGCTCATGGGCCAGGGGCACGAAGTCTAATTCCAGGGCGCGGGCGGCGGCGCGAATGCCCGGCCCGGCATCGGCTGTGCCGGAGGCGACGGCGGCAGCGACAGCCAGATGGGTGTATTCTTCACGGCCGTAACCCTTTACCTGCTCCGGCGTAATTCCCAGTTTGCCCAACTCATAATCAAGCAGCACCCGCGTGCCCGCCCCCCGCTGCCGGTTCACAATCTGCACATCCGGGTTGGCGGCGTCGCCCCATCCGCTCAAACCTTTGGGATTGCCTTTGGGCACGATCCACCCCTGCTCACGGCCTACCAGCGTCACCAGGGCCATGGTCTGGCCGGGCAGATATTGGTGAATGGCGCTGATGTTATATTCACCCGTTTCGGGATCGAGCAGGTGGGAACCAGCCAGATGGGCTTCGCCGCGCCGCAGCGCCACCAATCCCCCCAGGCTGCCCACATTGGCGGAAACCAACCGGCGCTGGCTGCGTTCGGCCAGAAATTGGGCCAGCAAATCAAGCGTCAGGTCGTGGCTGCCAATGACCAGGATGCTGTTTTCAATCTCGTGAGTGGGACGGTAGAGGTGGACGGTGACGGCCGTGCCCGCATCCGCTCCTTCGCTAAACCGGGGAATTCGCACAATGCCATCCGCCCGCACCAGCGAGGAGATGACCCCCGCTCCCCGGCTGATGGGCGTCGCCAGCGTGCGCCCGCCCACATTGCCTACCGCCACGCGCACAAAATCATCATCACCGGTATGGGAAACTACTTTGCGGGTGAGTACGGCCGTGAGCGTTTGCGGTTGGTAGGGCGGCTGCCCCCGCCACCGCGCCAGCAGCGGCTCCACAAAAATCTCGCCGGTGAGGGCGGCGCTAACCGGGTAGCCGGGCACGCCAATGATGGGGATGAGGGGATGAGAGGGTGAAGGGGTGACAGGGTGAAGGGGTGACGAGGTGACAGAAGAACCGGCCGTTACCGTGTCACCTTGCCACCGTGTCACCATGTCAGATTGGATCATACCCAAAATAACCGGGTGGCCGGGGCGGACGGCGACGCCGTGAACGAGCAATTGCCCTAACGATTGCACCACGTGGGCGGTGTAATCTTCGGAACCGGCGGAGGAGCCGGCGTTGAGCAGGATGAGGTCGTGGGTGGCAGCGGCGGCGCGCACGGCCGTTTGAATGGCTTCCAATTCATCGGGCACAATCGGCCAGCGGGTGGCTTGGCCGCCCCAATTTTCCACCTGCGCGGCCAGCACCAGGCTGTTGTACTCGATGATCTGGCCGGGGCGGACGCCGTCGCGGGCGGCGTCTTCGGGGGAGATGAGTTCGGAGCCGGTGGGGATGATGGCCACACGCGGGCGGCGGTAGACGGGTACGGCCGTGTGCCCCGACCCGGCCAGCGCCCCCAAATCTACCGGGCGCAAGGTGTGGTTGGCGGGCAGCACCAGTTCGGTAGCTACCATGTCTTCGCCCATGGCCCGCACATGCTGCCAGGGTGGTAGGGAAGCGCGAATTTCGATGGCGGTACGGCCGTGTTCGTCTGTTACTAGCTGCGTGTGTTCAATCATCACCACACTGTTAGCCCAGGCGGGCAGGGGATGGCCGGTATTGACCGCTTTGGCCGGGTGCAAGTCAGTGGCGGTTGCGTCGAAATCATCTGCCAATGTCAAGCGGACGGGGTTGGTTTCGGTGGCAGAATGGGTATCCTGGGCGCGCACGGCGAAACCATCCATGGCGCTGGCGTGGTAATGGGGGGAGGAGAGTCTGGCCCAAATGGCGGTGGCGGTGGTACGGCCGTTGGCTTCCGCCAGCGGTACTTTTTCCATGCCCAATGGCCGCCACAGGCCAGCATCCACCAACGCGCCACGCCAGGCCGCCCACGCCTCATCCAACGGTATGTCTTCCAGATAAATGTGTCGTTCCATAGATTACATTGTATCCCAGTGCGCACGAACAAGTGAGGTAAAATAGCCGTGTTGCACAAAATAATACAGAATATGCCCGATAAAATACGGTTCACATTATGAAATTCTTACCCTCCCAACTCTATTACTTTTTACGTCACCGGCCCAGCCGGGTGCAGCTGTTGAGCCTGTTTCGTTTTCTGCTTATCCTGACCGGGGTGATTGCCCTCTACAGCATTGTGTTCCACTACATCATGGCCTGGGAGGGGCGCAGTTTTAGCTGGATCACCGGCTTTTATTGGACGCTGACCGTCATGTCTACCCTGGGTTTTGGTGACATCACCTTTTATTCAGACCTGGGGCGGCTGTTTTCCATTATTGTGCTGCTGACGGGCATCGTCCTGCTGCTGGTGCTGCTGCCGTTCACCTTCATTGAGTTTTTCTACGCCCCCTGGGTCAAAGCCCAATCGGAAGCCCGCGCCCCGACGCGATTGCCGGAAAAAAGTCACGGCCATGTCATCATTGCATCGCTCGATGCCGTCACCAGGACGCTGATTAAGCGGCTGGAGTTATTCCATTACCCCTATGTGCTGCTGGTGGCTGATCTGGAAGAGGCGTTGCGGCTGCACGATTTGGGATACGCGGTGGTGCGCGGCGACCTGGATAACCCGGAGACGTACCGCCGCATCCAGGTAGAGCAGGCGGCCCTGGTAGCCACCAGCAACAACGATATGATGAATACCAACGTCGCTTTCACTGTGCGGGAAGTGTCGGAAAGTGTACCCATTGTGAGTACAGCGAATGCCTCCGCCTCGATAGATATTTTGTATCTGGCCGGTTGTAACTACGTGTTTCGTTTGGGGGAAATGATGGGCCAGGCATTGTCGCGGCGGGTTTCGGGAGGGGATACGCTGGCGCATGTGATTGGTGAGTTTGAAAGTCTGGTGATTGCGGAAGCGGCCGTGCGGGACACGCCATTGGTGGGGAAACAGTTGCGCCACAGCCGCCTGCGCGAAGACACCGGTATTTTGGTCTTAGGGGTATGGGTGCGTGGCCAATATGAGAATGCCGGCCCGGATACGCTGATCACGGCCGATACAATTTTGGTGCTGGCCGGCACGGCGGCGCAGATGCAGCGGTATAACGAGCTGTATTACCATCAGCGCAACTACGAAAAGCCGGTGGTCATTTTGGGTGGCGGCCGGGTGGGGCGGGCTACGGCGCGCGCCTTGCTGGAGCGTGGCCTGGATTACCGGATCGTGGACAAATTGCCGGAGCGCATCCGTGACCCGGAGAAATATGTGCTGGGTGACGCGGCCGATTTGTCCGTCCTGGAAAAGGCAGGTATCTGGGAAACGGAGACGGTGGTGGTGACCACAAATGACGATAACACCAACATTTACCTGACCATTTACTGCCGCCGGCTGCGGCCCGATATTCAGATTATCAGCCGGGCGACGTTGGAAAGAAACGTGGAAACGCTGCATCGTGCCGGGGCCGATTTTGTGATGTCTTATGCCTCGATGGGCACCAATGAGATTATGCGTTTCCTGGATCGGGGAGATATTTTTATGGTTGCCGAGGGGTTGGGCATTTTCAAAGTGAAAACGCCCAAAGCGTTACATGGTAAGAGCATTGCGGCGGCGGCCATCCGTCAGGAGACGGGCTGTACGGTCATTGCCCTGAAACATCATGATGACACCATCATCAATCCTGATCCCCAAACGCTGTTATTTTCGCAAATGGAGATGGTGCTGATTGGCGCGGCCAATGCGGAGGATGTGTTTTTGCGGCGGTATCAGCCTGTGGGGGATGGGTAAGGAGGGGTGTACGGCCGTGCCTCCGCCCCCTTTCCTCGCTATTACCTACCGCAAAATTCGATCATAGACTTCGTGTTTGCCGATCCAGAACCATGTGATCGTGTCCCCTTGCCGCACACCCAAAGCACGATAATTTTGTCCCACGCGCACGGAGTAAATGGGTTTTTCTGGGTCTACCCGTTTGAATTGTAGGCCAGGATGGTGGGGATTCTGCTGCCACAGTTCATAAGCCTTATCTGCAAGGTCCTGGATTTCCCTCGGTAAGGCGTGATAGAGTTCCCAAAACTGTCTGGTGGTTCGTGATTTCATCGGGCAGTGATTTTGCCATTCTCTATGACCATCTCCAGCGTATCACCGCTTTCCAATTCGTTAATTGCCTGTTGGGCCATCTCTCGAAACTCTGCCTGGTTCGCCAGATAAAACGTTTCCCAGGCCTGTTCCTCAACTTCTAATTCTTCCGCCGTGATTTCCTCGCCAGGTAAACCGTCGCGTATGGGTTGTGTTTGCAACCATCGGGCAAAGTCCAGAACCTGCCAGGCACGGTGTGGCTGTAGCTTCCTGATTGTTGTTATTAACTCTCGTTCTAAATTCTTTTGTTTATTTGTTTGCACGTCCACTTTTGCACCTCCAATTGAGGAGAGTATAACATCAATCTGATTATTGCTGTACGGCAGTGCCCAAACCAACGCACTACTGTTTGTTTGACGGCCGTACACCCCCTCTCCCCCCCCCTTACCTGCTTCAGTTCTTTCGTGTATACTACGCGCCATGCTCGCCTTCATTAGCCGCCTCTTTAACATCCGCCGCCAAGAGTGGCCGCGTGTTTTATTGCTCTTTGGCATGGCCTTCCTGGCGGTCACAGGCATCACCTGGGGCAAGCTGACGGTGCAGCCGCTGTTCTGGCAGGTGGTGGGGGTAGACCGGCTCGGTTTTAGTTTCATCGTGGAAGGGGTGGCGGCCATCCTGCTGGTGATGGTGTACTCCCCCTTTGCCGACCGGTTGAATCACGGCCGTCTGCTCTGGATTATCGCCTTGGGCAGCGCTACGGCCGTACTCATTGGCTGGTATCTGCTCATCGCCGATTATCAGGCGGCCGGCGCGTTTTTGCTCTATCCCCTCTTCACCGTTATCCCTTTTATCCTCAACCTGCACTGGTGGACGTATGTCACCGGCTTTTATGACGCCCGCGCCGCCAAACGCATCGTGCCCGTGCTGGCTTCCAATGCCCGGCTGGCCGGCGCATTTGCCGGTTTCAGCGTCGGCTTTCTCACCCGCTGGTTGGGGTCGTCCGAGGCCGTGATTGCGTTGTGGGCGTTCAGTTTGCTGGTGATGGCCGGGTTGGTGTGGCTGTCGCCGGTGATATTGCGCGAGAAGGGGACAGTTGCGGCGGAAGTCGTCCCATCCACCGCCGTTCCCTTCACCCAAAGTCTGCGCGAAGGCTACCGCTACGTTATGGATTCGCTCTATCTGCGCTGGCTGGCGCTGGCAACCCTGCTCGTCTCCCTGCTGCTCATCCTGATGAAATTTGAAAGCAGCCGCATCATTGACGGCGCTTTTGGCAGCCATGTGGCCGCCACCAACTTCCTGGGCAATCTGGAAGGGTGGGCCAACCTGCTGCTGCTGCCGGTGCAAATCTTTCTGCTCAGCCGTCTCATTAACAAAATTGGCCTGCACAATGCCAACCTCATCTTTCCCGTGGGTACAGCCAGTATTGCCAGCGGGCTGCTCATTGTCATCTTCCTTTCCCTCACGCCCGGCATCGTCATTCTGGGGTCGCTGGCCTACCTCTCCGCCAATGTGCTGAACACCACCTTCCGTAACCCCATTGACAACCTGCTCTACAACGCTGTGCCCCTGCGCATGAAGGGGCGGGCGCGCGCGTTTGTCAATGGGCTGCTCGTGCCTACAGCGTCGCTGCTTGGTGGGTTGCTGCTGCTGCTGCCTTTTATCACCCGTGTGGATTGGGTATTGCCCGTGCTGCTGCTGCTGGTGGCTATCGTTTATCTGGGGGCCGCCTGGCGGGTGAGCCGGCAATATACCAATGCGTTGGTGACCATGTTAGAGCAGGAAGATTACTCCTTTTTATTAGGGCAGGAGGCGGCGGATGTGACGGTGACAGACCCGGCGGCGCTGGAGTGGCTGCGCGAGCGGCTGAACCAGAGCCAGAGCGACGAAATGACCCTGTTTATGGTGACGCTCATCAGCGAGGTGGGTGGAGAAAAGGCTGTGCCCATTCTGGCCGACGTGGCCCGCAGCCGGGACGCCCATATGCGGGCGGCGGTGTTGGATATTCTGGCAGCGGCGGCCGCCCCGGTCCCGGCGGTGCATGACTTTTTTGCCGAATTTTTGGGCGATGGCGATCCGCAGGTGCGCCGTTCGGCGCTGGCCGGGCTGGAGCGGGTGGATGGGGCGCAAGATACCCATTATCTGGCGGCGGCGGCGCGCATGTTGGCTGATGCAGACACGGCCGTGCGCCTGCAAGCGCTTCCCGGTCTGCTGCGCTTTGGTGACCTGGCGCAGCGCGAACAGGCCTTACGGCTGGTGCAGACGATGCTGGCCAGCGAAGAATCGGCCGAGCGGGCAGCGGCGCTGCGGGCCTTGGGGCAAACGGAAGATATGGGTTTTGTGGGTAACGTCACCGGGATGCTGCCTGATGCTTCCGACCGGGTGCGCCTGGAAGCGGCGCTGATTTTGGAACGGTTCTCCACGCAGAAAATACCGCCGCCAGTGGTGGAGCAGGTAACGCAAGCGATGAGCGACCGTCTGCATGATCCGGTGGAGCGTACCCGTGAGGCGTCGCTGGTGACGTTGGCCCGGCTGGGCGACCAGCGTGTTTATCCCTTGTTGGTGGAGACGCTTAGTGACACCAGTCCCCAATTGCGGGCTACGGCCGTGACCGTCCTGGCCGGTCTGGGCAAAAAGGTGATTCCCACCATTCACCCCCTGCTCGATTCACCTGATCCGCAATTGCGCAAAATGGCAACCGTCATTCTGGGGCGCATCAACCGGCGTGAATATGGCCCCCTGGTGACGGCGCAAATTCAGGCCAACCTGTTGCAAATCGCCGAGAATGTGGGTTACATTGAGGCGTTGACCGCCATCCAAAGTTATGCCACGGTGAATGTGTTGTTGACGCTGTTTCGGAACGAAAACGGCCGTTTGCTGGACGAGATATTCTTTTTGCTCACGGCCGTGCAAAGGCCAGAGTCAGTAGCCGTTATCCGCGAATCGTTAGCCAGCGATGTGGAACGGGTGCGTGTCAATGCGGTGGAAGCGTTAGAGTCGCTCACTTCGACGCAAACGGCGGAGATGATCGCCCCGCTGGTCCAGCCGGAACCGTCGCTGGTGGAGATCAAACAAATCAGTCAGGAGTTGTGGGAGTTGAAGTTCCCCAATACGGCCGAAGCCATGGAAAAGCTGGCCACCGATATGGCCGTAGACCCCTGGCCGCGTTCGATAGCCGTTCATGCGCTGGGCGAAATTGGGCAGGCCATTGTTGCCCCGCAACAAACAGCCCCGCAACAACCAGCGCCGCAACAAACAGCCCCGTCACCCAAACCAGATGATGCGGCCGCCGACGGCCGTGCGGCCCGCCGCCCCCGCCGCAGCGCCGATTTGTTGGACATGCTCGTGGACGAAGGGGAAACGCCTGTTGGTAAAAATGCGCCGCCGGCGGAGAACAAACCAACCGATACCCGCCAGGCGCGCCGCGAACGGGCCGCCCGCGCCAGCGACCTGCTGGATGACCTGGCGGCGGACAGACCGACGGGTAAACCAGCAACAACACCCGCGCCATCTGCTCTGGAGACAGTTTATTATCCCCCGCCGTCCGTTGCCAAGAGCATTCCCGTGACGCGGGTGATGGCCTGGTTGCAGATGGCCAATCTGGCCCCAGAAGAAGAGGTGCGGCTGGCGGTGCAGCGGGCCAATGAACGTATGGCCGGCAAGGGAGATGCTTTGTCGCGGCGGCGCGCACAGCCACAGGAGGTGACGATGTTATCTACCATTGAACGTATTATTTTCTTGAAGGAAGTCCTCTTTTTCCGGGAGATGACGGTGGATCAACTGAAGGTTTTGGCTTCGGTGTGTGAAGAGGCGTTTTACACGGAAGATGCGCTGATTTATAAAGAAGGCGACCCCGGCGGCCAATTGTATGTGGTGGTGCAGGGGCGGGTCAGCATTGAGCGGGAATCACGCAAAGGGGTGGTGGCCCGCCTGGCCACCATTGAGGCTTACGCCTATTTTGGCGAGATGAATTTGTTTGACGCCAGCCCGCGCACGGATACGGCCGTAGCCCTGCAAGACACCGTCACCCTCACCCTGCGCCGCGAACCGCTCATTGCCCTGGCGCGCCAATATCCCGACCTGTCGTTGGAACTGATCAACGTCCTCAGCCAACGCCTGCGTGAAACCACCGACCAGGTGGCCAGCCTGACCAAATCCCACCCCCGCGCCCTGCATAAGGTATTTGACCAGCTTGAATAGTTGTAATTGGGTAATTACCCAATTACCCAATTACCCAATTACCCATGCCCACCATCCGCCCCGCCACCCCAAACGACATCCCGGCCATTACGGAAATTTACAACGAGGCCATTATTTACACGCGCAATACGTTTGATACGGTACCCAAGACGGTGGCTGACCGGGAAGAGTGGTACCACCAGCATATGCCCGCCTACCCCATTTTGGTAGTGGAGGATAACGGCGAGGTGGTGGGGTTTGCGTCAGTGAGTAAATGGTCGGATCGGCCGGCCTACGGCCGTACCGTCATCGCCTCTGAATACATCCGCCAGGATTATCGCGGTCAGGGGATTGGCAAGGCGCTGCTGGTAGCATTACTGGAAGCTGCCTACGCCGCCGGGTATCATACCGTCATGGGCAACGTGTATGCCGGCAATGAAGTCAGCCGCCGTATGGTGGAATCCATCGGCTTCCGTACGGTGGGCCTACTGAAAGAAGTCGGTTACAAGTTTGATGAGTGGCTGGATGTGTATCTGGTACAGCATATGAAGCCACCGGGCAACCTGTAAGGCGATTTGCCAAATCGCTTTACGTGAATAATGGTAACTGCAAACCTGACCGAACGAGAAGAGAACGAAAAGCCAAGACAAGACTTCAACACCTTTGCGGACGAGTATGCGCAATTTCGCAAAATTGACCCGCCGGTGTTGGAGGATTTGTTGGTGCGCGGTAACGTCAATGCCGAGAGCGTGGTGTTGGAAGTGGGCTGCGGCACAGGCAATTACCTGACGGAGATTTCTGCCCGCACCCACGCCGCCTGTTATGGCCTTGACCCGGCGGAGAAGATGCTGTCTCAGGCCAGAGCGAATCCCCACGCCAATGGCATTCAGTGGCGCATGGGATACGCACGCCACCTGGATTTTCCTGATGAAATGTTTGACCTGGTGTATACGGTGGACGTCAGCCACCACATCCAGCACCGCCTGACCTATTATCAAGAGGCGATGCGGGTATTGAAACCGGGTGGGAAGGTTTGCACCGTCACCGATTCGGAATGGATCATCAGCCACCGCGAACCGCTGGCTACCTATTTCCCGGAGACGATAGCCGTCAACCTGGCGCGCTATCCCACCACCCACGAATTATTGGCAGAGAAAGCGGCGGCGGGCTTTGTGAACATTGTGGAAAAGATGGCCGAATACCCTTATATGTTGTATGACCCGGCTGGGTATCGCCAGAAAGCGTACTCGTCGCTGCATCTGATTGACGAAGCGGTCTGGCGGCGCGGCCTGGCCCACCTGGAAGCGGATTTACAGAATGGCCCGATGTTGTGCCATTCGTATTATTTGTTGATTTGGGGAGAGAAGGCGGCGTGATGCGTGACGTGTGACGTGTGATGCGTGAGAGAGAACCCTCACGCATCACACGTCACGCATCATTTGTATGTGAACCATGACACATAAATGTATTTTAGGACTATTGCTACTCTTTCTGGTCGGCTGCACGGCCGTACAGGAACCCACCATCCGCCCCACACCAACACCCATCATCATTCCCACGTCGGAACTGCGAGATCGCACGCTGCGGCTCTTTTGGTGGCAGGCGCCCCAGGTTGTCAATCCGCACCTGACCAGCGCCACTGCCGACCGGGACGCGGCGCGCCTGATTTATGAACCCCTGGCCAGCTTTAACGCCGACGGTGAACTGGTACCGGTGCTGGCGGCCGAAATCCCCAGCTTTGATAATGGCCTGCTTGACCCCGATTTGAAATGGGTGCGCTGGACAATTCCGGCAGGGCTGCGTTGGTCAGACGGCAAAGCCTTTACCGCCCACGATATTAAATTCACCTACGACTTTATCAAGAGTGAAGGCGCAGTCACGGCCAGCACCTACAATGCTGTTGAGAGCGTGGACGTGGTGGATATGCAAACGGTGCAGGTCAATTTTAAGGACACCAATCCGGCCTGGGCGCTGCCGTTTGTGGGTACGGAAGGCATGATCATACCGGGGCACATCTATTCTGAAACGAGTGAAGCGCCCATGCCTTCGGTGGGCAGCGGGCCATACCAGTTGCTCTCGGCCAACACAGAAGAGGTGTTATTCCTGGGCAGTGAACTGGTGACGACGGTGAAGCTGATTTATGAGGTGAATCCGTATTACCGGGGCAAGGCGGATTTGTATTTTCAGCGGGTAGAGATGCAGGGCGGCGGTACGGCCGTAGAAGCGGCCGGCGCTGTTTTGCAATTTGGCGACGTAGACTTTGCCTACAACTTGCAGTTGGAAGGAGACGTGCTGGATAGGATGGTGGCCGAGGGCAATGGGGTGGGGCGGCTGATGAACAGCCTGGGTGGCCGGGTGGAATTCCTTTCCCTCATCCAGAATGACCCCAATGATACCACCTTCAACACCCCCCATCCCATCCTGAACGTGGCCGCCGACGAGACCAACCTGTTGGTGGCCCAGGCCATCGCCCACGCCATTGACAAGAAAACGATTGCCGCTTTGTATGGGCCGACCGGGGCGGTAGCCAACGCCATCTTGTTTGCCCCGGCCAATTTCCGTTCTGCGCAGGATTTTTACCCCTACGATTTAGACAGAGCCAGACAATTGCTGGCGCAGGCCGGCTGGGCGGATAGTAATGGCAATGGGATTGTGGACCGGAACGGCCGTGACCTCTCTCTCTCCCTGCGCACCGGCCCCAACGCCCTGCGTCAGGCCACGCAGCGCCTCATCCAGCAGTCGCTCGGCCAGATCGGCATTGAGCTAAAACTGGATGTGAGCGGCCAATTTTTCAGCACCAGCACCGCCATTCCCAACAGCCTGTGGGCGGGCACGGCCGACATGCCCATGTTCACCAACGGCAACCAGACGCCTGACCCTACCTCCTACATGCGCGAATGGACCTGCGCCCGCATTCCGCAGGCCACCGATGGCGCCTGGGTGGGCCTAAACGTGGCCCGCTGGTGCAATGAGACGTATGATGCTCTCTATGCCCAGGTGGTGGCGGAAACAGACCCGGCCATACGCGAACAACTTTTTAAGCAAATGAATGATATGCTGGTGCAAAACGGCATTGTCATCCCCCTCATCAGCCGGGCGCGGGTTTCCGGCGTTAGCAACCAGATTGAGGGGGTGGAACTCACCGACTGGGATTCGCACCTGTGGAACATACACGAATGGAGGCGTAAACCATGAGCGAACAACAGATGACGCCCGATACGCCGGTTTTGGAAGTGATGGCGGCAGAGGTGCATACGGAAACAACCAGCCCGCAAACCTTTTCTATCTTTCGTCGCATTCCCATCAGCCGCAAGCTGACCATTGGCTTTTCTATCCTGGTGCTGCTGACGCTGTTGGTGGCGGCGCTCAGCTACTTCAGCAGTGATGACGCCAGCCAGAAGATTGAAGACACCAACCAGCTACGGGTGCCCATTGCCCTGGAAGCGGCTGCCGCCGAATCCAATCTGCTGCGGATGCTCTCCAATACACGCGGCTATCTGGCGCTGGGAGATGAACGCTTCTTGCTTGATTATCTGGCGGCGCAAATCGCCTTTGAGTCTAATCTGGATAATCTGGAGCCGCTGCTGGCGGCTACCGGTGGCGGCAGCCAGGAGCAGTTAGCCATGTTGGGGCAACTGCGCACGGCGCTGCTGACCTATGATGAGTGGGCCGAAGAATCGTTTGTGCTGCGTGATGATCAATTGGCGCGGGAACCGGCTTATAAAATTGTGGCGACTGAGGGCACGACGTTGGCCGGTAATGTGCTGCTGGATACTCAAAAAGTGATTGACAGCGTGGCCCGTGAAGCGGCCGTGGAAGATGTGGCCGTCTTAAGAGACCTGGCCCGGTTTCAAAGCTCCTTCCTGGCCATGTTGTCCGGCTTACGCAGTTACACCACCACTCGCAACCGTAGTTACCGCAGCGAATATATTGCCAACAGTTTGCTCAATGACCAGGCGTGGGCGGCGCTGCAAGAGCGGGTGGGGCGGGAGGAATTTAATGAGGAGCAGGTGGCCTTGCTGGCGGCGATGGGCGAAAACCGGGCGGCGTTTCTGCTGCTGCCCGAAGAGCAGGTTTTTCCTGTATTAGAGAGCGAACAATGGCGGCAGGATTTACTGTTGTTCCGGGAACAAGCGCTGCCGCTGGCCGATGATATGCTGCGGCTGCTGGAGAATATCACCGCCAGCCAGCAGCTAGAGTTGCAGCGGGAACTGGGCGCGGGCACACTCAGCCTGTTGCAGTCGCGGCAGTTGACGTTGACGATTGGGGCAATTGCTATTGTGATTGGGCTGATGCTGGCGTATCTGTTCCGGCGTAATATCGTGGGGCCGGTGGGGCGGCTCACGGCCGTGTCCGAACGCATTCGTGGCGGCGATTTGCAGGCGCAAGCCGCGGTGGAATCGGCCGACGAAATTGGCATCCTGGCCGTCACCTTTAACCGCATGACCGGGCAGCTGCGGGCCACCCTGGGCCAGGTGCGCCAGGAACGGGACCGCGCCGACAATCTGCTGCATGTGGTCATCCCCATTGGCGTGGAACTGTCATCCGAACAGGATTTTGACCGCATGTTGGAAAAGATGCTGGTGGAGGCCAAGACCTTTTGCCACGCCGACGCCGGCAGCCTCTACCTGCGCACCGAAGATGAAAAACTGCAATTTGTCATCATGCGCAACAATTCGTTAGACATCGCCTTAGGTGGCACGACCGGCAACGCGGTTACTTTTCCGTCGCTGAACCTGTTTGATGAACACGGCCGTGCCAACCACCAAAACGTCGCCGCCCACGTCACCCACACCGGCCAGGCCATCAACATCCCCGATGTCTACGCCGCCACCGAATTTGACTTTAGCGGCCCGCGCCGCTTTGACGAGCAAACCGGCTACCGCACCCAATCCATGCTCACCATCCCCCTCAAAAACAGCCTGGGCGACGTGAAAGGGGTGCTGCAACTGCTGAATGCCACCGATGCCCACACCGGGCAAATCATCCCCTTCGACCCCAACTTGCAGCAGATGATGGAGTCCTTTTCCTCACTCGCCGTCGCCGCCCTGGAAGCCTACATCCGTGAACAGGCCTTGCGCCAGGAAATCCAACAGTTGCGCATTGAAATTGATGAGGCAAAATTACAAAAGACGGTCAGCGAAACGGTGGATTCTGACTTCTTCCAGGATTTACAGGCCCGCGCCGCCGATATTCGCCGCCGCCGCCAATCGAGCAAGGGAGAAGAAACCGGTTCGTAGTAGGCGATTTATCGCCAATTAACAGCCATAAATCGCTTACTACAAACTGATAGGAGCATTATGTCTCGAATCATATCCATACACTCATTTCGGGGGGGGACGGGCAAGTCCAACACCACCGCCAATGTGGCGGCGGCGCTGGCGATGAAAGGGAAACGCATCGCCGTGGTAGATACCGACTTGAACTCGCCCGGCATCCATATGTTATTTAATTTTGACCTGGAAAGTCCTGATCTGGGTTTTGTCCTCAACCATTTTTTGTGGGGCGATTGCGAGATTCAAGAAGCAGCCTATGACGTGACCGCTAATTTAGGCCCCAACATCCCCGGTCAGGTTTATTTGCTGCCGGGCAGCATCAAAACGGCCGAAATCTCCCGGCTGCTGCGTGAAGGGTATGACGTGGGGCTGCTGAATGACGGCTTTGATGACCTGATTGAGAAATTACAGTTAGATGCGCTGCTGGTGGATACACATCCTGGCCTGAGCAATGAAACGCTGCTCTCCATTGCCATCACCGACATCTTGTTGATCACGCTGCGGCCCGACCACCAAGATTACCAGGGCACGGCCGTGACCGTCGAAGTCGCCCGCAAATTACAGGTGCCAGACATGCGCCTGGTCATCAACAAAATGCCCGAAGTGTACAACTTCAACCAGGTACGCACCCTGGTTGAGAGCAAATACCGCTGCCAGGTCGCCGCCATCCTGCCCCACGCCGACGAAATGATGACCCTGGCCAGCCAGGACATCTTCGTCCTCCGCCACCCCGACCACCGCATCAGCCAGGAAATCAAAGCATTGGTAGATACCTTCCTCTAAGGAGAGTAAGTAATGACCGTTGAACTGGCAACCAAACCTGCTGAATTAACAGAAACCAAAACCATTGAGCATTATGTGATGATAGATGGTGTGGTTGAACTCTCTGCGAATTGCGTAGCTGACGATTTTTTTGAGGGCTTACTCGATGTCATCATTGACTATGTTGAACAACACGAAGGTTATGCGGCTTTGGGCATGAAGCATAGAAAATATGAAGAAAACGAAATAGATGACAGTGAGGCAGTAAATGGGGGAGAAGGAGCCTAAAACAAGCAAGGATTTTGTCAACCTTGCCCGTAAATCGGATAGGGTTCGGGCAATCAGGGAAGCAAAAGGCTCACACGTCATCATTGAGTTTGATGATAGTAGTTCAATTTCAGTACCCGTTTATGGCAACAAACAATTAAGCAAAGGGATTCATCAAAAACTGCTCAAGACGTTCAAAAGCGCAGGAATCCTTGAGTAGAGTCAAGTACCGTAGAAATCGAGTAATTGGGTAATTACCCAATTTCTCAATTACCCAATTACTTTGGAAAACATTATGGGAAAAATCATCTCCATCCACTCCTATCGTGGCGGTACCGGAAAATCTAATACCACCGCCAACCTGGCGGCTACCTATGCCGCCCTGGGCAAACGAGTTGCTGTCGTAGATACCGACATCCAATCCCCCGGTATCCACATGATTTTGGGCCTGGGCGAAGATGCCCCCCCGCCTGTTTATGCCCTCAACGACTACCTGCACGGCAATTGTGACATCGAGCAGGCGGCTATGGACATCACCGCCCAACTTAATCCCAACCTCACCGGCAAATTGTACCTGATACCCTCGCGTACCCAGGCCAGCGAAATCGCCAAAGTGATCCGGGGCTACGATGTGGGCTTGCTGGTAGATGGCTACGAGCGTCTGGTAGACAGCCTGAATCTGGATGTGCTTCTCATTGATACCCATCCCGGCCTGAACAACGAGACGCTCATGTCTGTCAGCGTGTCCGACGCGGAAGCGATTATTTTGCGCCCGGACTACCAGGATTATCAAGGCACGGCCGTGATCGTCAGCATCTCCCGCAAACTCGGTGTGCCCAATCTGGTCCTCGTCGCCAACAAAGTCCCCAAATCCATCCCCCTCAGCGATCTGCGCAGCCAACTGCAAAGCCAATACGCCTGCCCCGTCGGCGCCCTGCTGCCCCATTCCGACTCCATGATGGCCCTCGGCAGCCAGAAAGTATTTGTCCTGGCCTATCCCGACCACTTCATCGCCACACAGATCAAGCAGCTCGCCCAGACTCTCCTGGCCTGATCTTGAACAGCCGCAATGATGGTGCGGGGCTTTGTTCGTGACCCGTAATGCGTGTTCCCCTTTTGGTTGCTAATCACGCATCATGGCCTCCCCGAACCCACTACATGTTATCATTTCCCCCAATTATGCAAACGCTTGCAAAAAGCATTGACAACCCGGTGCATTTTTGTTATCTTTTTGCAAACGCTTGCAAAATGGTTGGATCTGCATTCAAGAAACAGGCGGAACAGCGTTGATGCGGCAGATTTTTACGACAGCGGAAAGAGGCAAGTAAGCGCATAAACCGGCCCACATCCTGCTTATCAGTTTTCCATCCGCTGTTCCGTAACACCTGTAGGGAAGATGGCACACAAAAAAACGCTCACCGATATTACCATTATTGATGTCGCCAGAGAAGCGGGCGTTTCCTATTCCACTGTTTCCCGTGTGGTCAACAACAAAAGTTACGTCAAACCTGAAACCCGCGAACGAGTCACCCAGGCCATGCACCGCCTGGGTTACCAGGCTAATTTGCAGGCGCGTTCCCTGGCTGGCGGCCATTCCCACGTCATTGGTTTACTGGTACACAACATGTCCACCCAATACATGGGGGAGATATTCCGGGGTATTGACGACGTACTCGCCACGCACAATTACGAAGTCATGCTCTATACCACCCACCGCCGCCGCACCAAAGAATCAGCGTATGTCAATATGATGGCGCGCGGCCTGGCCGATGGCCTGCTCATCGTGCTGCCTCGCCAGCCAGAGGCCTACATCGAATCCTTGCGAGCCCGCGATTTCCCCTATGTTCTCATTGATCAGGTGGGCATTGATGAGCATGATGTATCGGTGACCGCCGCCAATTTCCAGGGGGGGTATGACGCCACCACCCATCTCATCGAATTGGGCCACCGGCGCATTGGCAAGATCACCGGTTGGATGGATATGGTCAGCGCCCGCGACCGGTTGGAAGGCTACAAAGCCGCGTTGTCCGATCATGGTATCCCCGTAGACCCTGAATTGATCGTCATTGGCGATTTTGAGAAGATCAGCGGCTATCAGGGAGCGGCCACTTTACTTGATCTGGCGGCGCCGCCAACGGCCGTGTTCGCCTCCAATGACGTAATGGCCCAGGGCGCACTGGAACTGTTTCGGGAGCGCAGCTTACAGGTTCCCCAGGATATATCGCTGGTGGGCTTTGACGATATTCCCATAGCCGCCATCTTAAACCCGCCGTTAACCACCCTGCGCCAGCCGATGGTCGAGATGGGGCGGCTGGCCACCCAGATGTTACTTGACTGGATCAGCGACCCTGAGCAAAAACCGGCCAGCGTTATCTTGCCCACCGAGCTAATCCACCGTGAATCAACGTCCTTGCCTCAGTCATAAAGAATGGGTAAGGACGATTTTTTATCATTATTCTTGCAAACGTTTGCAAAACGCTTGTAGAACTTCAGCAAAAGAGGAGGCGATTATTGATCAGATGCACCTGTTGATACCTTCATCCATTTTCAGTGCAGAAGTTTACCTTTTCCAAAGAGTTGAACTTCTGAAAACGATAGTTAACCCATAAGCGAGGAGAACCATGAACAAGATAAAAGTTGCATTATTGCTGTGTTTATTGGCATCAGGCATGATCCTGGTAGCCTGTGGTGGGGGCAGCACGGCCGAACCCACCCCCGTGCCCACCGCCGCAACCGCCCAGGAACAGGTGGCAGAAGAACCAGCGGAAGCCCCGGCTCAGGCAGCCGACACCTGTAGTGAAACGGTGGAAATTGAGTGGTGGCACATCTCCACGGCCGAAGCCGAACAGGCTTACTGGCAATCCAAAGCCGACGAATTCATAGCCGAAAACCCCTGCGTCAAGATCAACATCACCGTCCTGGAAAATGAGGCCTTCAAATCACGCCTGACGACCGTCATGCAATCAGGCCAACCGCCCGACCTCTTCCAAAGCTGGGGCGGCGGCGTTCTCTGGGCTTACGCGGATGCCGGGTTGCTGAAAGATATTTCGCCGGCGCTGCGTGGCGACTGGCAAGATTCCGTCGCCGCCAAAGCGGCGTTGGACTTGTATAGCAAAGATGGCGCATACTATGGCGTGCCCTGGCAGTGGGGCGCTGTCGGTATGTATTACAATAAAGACCTCTTTGAGCAAGCCGGGCTTGATCCCGAAAATCCGCCCAAGACCTGGTCGGAGTTTCTGGATGCCGTGCAGACCTTAAAAGACGCGGGTATTACCCCCATCACGGTCGGTGTGGGTGACAAATGGCCGGCGCATTTCTGGTGGGTCTATCTGGCCATTCGCAATGGCGGTGAAGATGCCTTCCTGAAAGCCTTTACCCGCGAAGGCTCATTTACCGATGCCCCATTTGTGAAGGCCGGTGAAGATTTGCTGGAGTTGATTAATATGGAACCGTTCCCCGAAGGCGCTCTCGGCTTTTCCTATGGTGATTCGGCGTCTGCTTTTGGTAATGGCGAAGCAGCTATGGAGTTGATGGGGCAATGGCACCAGAGCGTGCAGCGCAGCAACAGCGAAAGCGGCGAGGGTGTGGCTAATCTTGGCTGGTTCCCATTCCCCATGGTGGAAGGTGGCGCCGGTAATCCCAGCGATGTTTTAGGTGGCGGTGATGGGATTGCCGTCGGCAAAGACGCACCAGAGGAAGCAGTAGCCTTCTTGCGTTTCCTCACCTTGCCCGAAAATCAGATACAGGCATTAAACGACGTTGGTTTTGGGCCGCCGACCATGGTGGGTACAGAAAGCGCCATTACCGATCCCATTCAGCGGGCCATTGTGGAAGCGCGAAATAATGCCGCCTACTTCCAACTTTATTATGATCAATTCTTGCCGCCAGCCGTTGGCGGCGCTGTCAATGATGCTGTGGAGCAGTTATTTGCGGGCGTCATCACGCCGGCACAACTGGCGCAGCAAATTGAAGATTCTGCTGCTATGGAGTTGGGTAACTAGACCGAAGATGGCACGGTCAGAGACCGGCCACAGCTATTGGCTTATTTGTTGGTAGCAAGTTGCAGGTTGCAAGTGGCAAGTCACAGGCAACCTGCTACTTGCAGCCTGCTACCCACAGGTGAGGGTCTAATGGACGAGACCAGGATGCTGACGGGCACGGCTTCCCGAATACAGGCGAACACGGATAAAAGGCGGGCGCAGTGGAACAAGACTGTATTGATTGTGGCTTGTTTGCTGCCAGGTTTTGTGCTGCTGACCACATTTTTGTTGATTCCCATCGCTCAGGCAATGTACTACAGCGCCTATAATTGGAACGGTTTGGGGCCACTCGATAACTTTGTCGGCCTGAGCAATTATCGGCGCGCCTTTTCCGAGTCGGTATTTCGGGGGGCGATTAAGCACTCGTTCATCATCATGGGGCTATCGCTGGCTATCCAACTGCCGTTGGCAATGACGCTGGCGCTTATTTTGGTGCGGGGACAATTGCGATTTCAGCGGTTTTTCCGCACCATATTTTTTCTGCCCTATGTGTTTTCGGAAATTATCGCCGCTTATATCTGGTTATATGTTTACAATCCCAGAGGCGGGCTGCTGAACAGATTTTTGGAAATTTTTAACCCGGCCTATGCGGGCACTGCCTGGTTAACAGACCTGGATACGGTGCTGGTAGCGATTTTTGTGGTGCTGACCTGGAAGTTTTTTGGCTTTCACATGTTGCTATACATGGCCGGTTTGCAAAACATTTCCAGAGAGGTGGAAGATTCGGCGCGGGTGGCGGGCGCGAATGAATATCAGGTGTTGCGTTTTGTTACCCTGCCGATGATGCGGGATACGATTGCCCTGACCGTGTTTTTGTCTATTCTGGGGTCTTTTCAACAATTTATTGTGGTGTGGATTTTAACCGGCGGAGGACCGGCTTTCCGCAGCGAGTTGATCGTCACGTACCTGTATAAGTTTGGTATTCAGCGAATGCAATTAGGGTATGGCAGTGCGCTGGCGGTTATTTTGTTTGCGATGACGTTGTTGTTTTCTATTGGATATCAGCGTTTGGTCTTACACCGAACGATGGCAGATTGAGGCAGAGAGATGACCAGTGTATCAGCGCCTAAAATGACGTTTAGCCGATTTTTGATGTATTTGTTTGTCATTGTGGTGGCTTTGCTGATGTTTAGCCCGGTGGTGGTGGTGATCTTGGGCAGCATCCGCACGACGGGGGAGTTTATGTCTAACCCGGTGGCGCTACCCAAAACTGGTATTAAGTGGGAAAACTACACCGATATTTTAACAAAACCGGAGTTTTGGCGGTCGGTGGGCAATAGTTTACGCATTACGCTAACAACTACTTTTTTGGTGATTCTGGCAGCCGCCCCGCTGGCGGCGATCTTTGCGCGGGTGAGTTTTAAGGGTCGCTCTGTCCTCTTCAATATTCTTTCGATTGGACTGCTTTTTCCATTGGTGGTGGCTATTTTGCCGGTCTTTCTGCAAATTCGGAATTTGAATCTGATCAACAGTTTTTGGGGTGTTATCTTGCCGTTGGTGACGTTTTCGCTGCCGGGCAGTACCGTGATTTTGATTGGCTTTTTCCGGGCGATACCGGCTGAATTAGAGGATGCTTCGTATATTGACGGGTGTACGACGTTTGGGTTTTTCCGGCACGTGTTGTTTCCACTGGCGCGGCCGGCGATTGCGGCCATCGCCACGCTGACGGTGGTGAATGCCTGGAACGAGTATTTTCTGTCTCTGGTGGTGCTGGGAGATTCCAAGAAGTGGCCGCTGACGCTGGGCATTATGCAATTTCAGGGCCAGTATGGCACGGAGTGGGCCAGGGTGATGGCGTATATCACGCTGTTGATTATTCCGGCGGTTATTTTTTACTTGCTGGCGGAGCGGTACATTGTGACGGGTCTGACGGGTGGGGAGTTGAAAGGATGATGGGGTGAAGAGGTGAAGAGGTGAAGATTGATATTCGTTTTTTGTTGTTTTGGGGCGTGCTGCTGCTCGTTTTCCTGGTGGGGTGCGCAAGGAGAGAGGCGGTGGTGACGACGGCCGTACCCACCCCTATTGCGCTTACACCCGTCTTTACCGGCGGCCAGGCGCCCAACCTGTTTACCGAACTGTTGGGCAAATCGGAGGCGGAAGTGGACGCCAAAATTGACGCCGCCTGGCAGCAGCTATTTTATGGCGACCCGGAGACGCAGTCGGTCTATTATCCGGTAGGGCCGGATATGGCCTATGTCAAAGACATTGGCAACGACGACATCCGCTCCGAGGGCATTTCCTACGGCATGATGATTGCCGTGCAGTTGAACAAACAAGAAGAATTTAACCGTATCTGGCAGTGGGCCAAAACCTACATGTACCACGAAGAGGAGCCATATAAGGGGTATTTTTCCTGGCATAATCGGGACGATGGCAGCCAGATTGACGCCAACCCGGCCAGCGACGGCGAGGTGTGGATGGCTATGGCTTTGTTTTTTGCTTCTCACCGATGGGGTGATGGCAAGGGCATTTTTAATTACAGCCAGCAGGCCAACGAGATTTTACACACCATGCGCCACACCACAGGCAACAGCGCCCTGGCGACGAATATGTTTGATAAGGAGACGAATTTGATTGTCTTTGTGCCCACGCGGGGACGGGTGAGCCAGTTTACTGACCCGTCTTACCATGTGCCGCACTATTACCAACTGTGGGCGGAATGGGCGGCGCAGGACAATGAGGCGTGGGCAGATGCGGCCGTAAAGAGCCGGGTATTCTGGCAAACGGCCCTACACCCCCAAACCGGCCTCTTCCCGGATTATGCTGAATTTGACGGCACGCCGCTGCATTTTGGCGGCGGTGCATCGCACAAGGATTTTCGTTTTGACGCCTGGCGCACCGGCATGAACATTGCCGTTGATTACATCTGGTTTGGCGAAGACGAGTGGGCAGTGGAACAAAGCAACCGCTGGCTCAGCTTCTTTCTCGATCAGGGCATTGACAGCTACGTCAATCAATACAGCCTGGATGGCGAACCGCTGTCCACCGACCGTTCACCCGGTCTGATTGCCATGAATGCGGTGGTGGCGCTGGCGGCGGACCATCCGCAGCGCGCCGAATTTGTGCAGGCGCTTTGGGACCTGGAAGTTCCGTCCGGGCGCTGGCGCTATTATGATGGATTGTTGTACATGATGGCCCTTTTACAGGTGAGTGGTAAGTTTGACATTTATGCCCCTGGTGGCGCGTGATCTGTGATCCCTCACGCATCATGCATCACTTTTCTTGGAGAAATACGCATGCCAGTAGCAATTGAGAATGATGCTTTATACCGTGACGCCAGCCAGCCAACGGCCGTGCGCGCGCGTGATTTATTAACCCGGATGACGCTTGCGGAAAAGGTGGCCCAGTTGGGTAGCGTTTGGGTTTATCAGGTATTAAAAGAGGGGCGCTTTGACCCGCAAAAAGCGGATGGTCTGTTCAAAGAAGGCATTGGCCAGATCACGCGCGTGGCCGGGGCCAGCAGCCTGAATCCGGCGGAAGCGGCCAATGCGGCCAACGCCATCCAGCGCTATCTGGTGGAGCAAACCCGCCTGGGCATTCCGGCGCTGGTGCATGAAGAATGTTGCAGCGGGTACATGGCGCGAGACGCCACCTGTTTCCCACAAATCATTGGCGTGGCCAGCACATGGGCGCCAGACCTGGTGGAAGCGATGGCGGATGTGGTGCGGCAGCAAATGCGGGCGGCGGGCGCGCACCAGGGCCTGTCGCCGGTGCTGGACGTGACCCGCGACCCCCGGTGGGGACGGGTGGAGGAGACGTTTGGCGAAGACCCCTATCTGGTATCGCAAATGGGGGTGCATTTTGTGCGCGGGTTGCAAGGGGCGAACTGGCAGGAAGGGGTGATTGCCACCGCCAAACATTTTGTGGGCTATGGCCTGACGGAAGGGGGGATGAACTGGACGCCGGCCCATATTCCGCCGCGTGAACTGCGTGAGGTCTTTTTACGGCCGTTTGAAGCTGCTGTCAAAGAAGCCAATCTGCAATCGCTGATGAACGCTTACCATGAATTGGATGGTGTGCCTTGTGCCGCCTCGAAGGAACTGCTGACCGATATTTTGCGGGATGAGTGGGGTTTTGACGGTGTTGTCGTTTCTGACTATTTTGCGGTGGAACAACTGGAACGGGCGCATGGGATAAGCGACAACAAGCAAGATTCGGCCAGGCTGGCGCTGAGCGCCGGGATTGATATGGAACTGCCCAGCACCGATTGTTATGGCGCACCGTTGTTCACGGCCGTGCGTGAAGGCAAGATTGACGAGGCATTGGTGGATCAGAGCGTGAGCCGCGTTTTGGAGATGAAATTTAAGCTGGGCCTGTTTGAAAATCCGTATGTAGACGCGGCGGCGGCAACGGCCGTGTTCGACACCCCGGCCCAACGCCAACTGGCGCGCACCATTGCCCAAAAATCCATTGTCCTGCTCAAAAATGAAGGCGACCTGCTGCCGCTGCCCCAGAACCTGAACGCCATCGCCGTTATCGGGCCGCAGGCCAACAATGCCCGTCACTTGCTGGGCGACTATGCCTACCCCTGCCACATTGAATCCTTGCAGGAAATGACAAAGGCAGGACAGAACAACTTTAATATACCTGTGCCGGACAGCGTGGAACTGGTGGATAACTTTGTGGCCATTCGCCCCATCCTGGCAGCGATCAAAGAGAAAGTGACGGCAGGCACGGCCGTACACTATGCCCCCGGTTGTGAATTGATCGGCGACGACCGCTCCGGTTTTGCCGAAGCAGTGGCGGCGGCGGCGCAGTCAGACGTAGCCCTGGTGTTTGTTGGTGAAAAGTCTGGCCTGACGAATGATTGCACCTGCGGCGAATCGCGGGATCGGGCGGGCATCAATTTGCCCGGTGTACAAGAGGAACTGGTGCAGGCGGTGGCGGCGACGGGTAAACCGGTGATCGTGGTGCTGTTGAACGGCCGTCCCCTGAGCATCAACTGGATCGCCGAAAACATCCCCGCCATTGTCGAAGCCTGGCTGCCCGGCGAAGAAGGGGCGGAAGCTGTGGCTGACGTGCTGTTTGGCGATGCTAACCCCGGCGGCAAACTGCCCATCACCTTCCCCCGCGCCGTAGGCCAAATTCCCATCTATTATGGCCACAAACCGTCCGGCGGCCGTTCCCATTGGAAAGGGGAATATGTGGACTTGAGCAACAAACCGCTCTGGCCATTTGGTTTTGGGCTGAGCTACACCCGGTTTGAGTTGAGCAATTTGCAGGTGGACAAACGCGCCATGAAAGCCGATGAAGCCGTGCAAATCAGCCTGACGGTGGCCAACAAGGGGGCGCGGGACGGCGATGAGGTGGTGCAGTTGTATGTGTGGGATAAGGTGGCGTGTGTGACACGGCCGTTAAAAGAACTCCAGGGTTTCCAGCGCATCAGCGTACCGGCAGGGGACTGCCGCACCGTTACTTTCACCCTCCATGCCGATCAGTTGCGCTTTTATGATGGCGCCATGCGGCAAATCGTGGAACCAGGTACCATTCAGTTGATGGTGGGCACGTCCTCGGCCGATATTCACCTGCGCGCGGAAATTGAAATTGTGGGCGAGACACAAGAAGTTTCAGCGAACCCAAAATTCTTTAGCGAAGCGGGAGTTGCTGGTTGATTGACAAAACTCGGATTCAGGCACCTTGGCCTTTGAAAACAAGATCTGTCAGCCAACCGGACGGGAGTTGTGAAAATGTGATGTATCAAAATCCTATTCTCAGTGGTTGTTATCCCGACCCATCCATCTGCCGGGTGGGTGAAGATTATTACCTGGTCACGTCCACGTTTGAGTATTTCCCCGGCCTGCCCATTTTCCACAGCCGTGACCTGGTGCATTGGCGGCAGATTGGGCACGTGCTGGATCGGCCGTCGCAGTTGGAACTGGATGGCATACGGCCGTCGGCCGGTCTATACGCTCCCACCATTCGGTATGCCAATGGGCTGTTTTACGTTATCAATACGCTGGTAGACGGCCGTACCACCTCCGGCAACTTCATCGTCACCGCCACCGACCCCGCCGGCCCCTGGTCTGAACCGTACTGGTTGGACGCCACACCCGGCATTGACCCATCGCTGCTTTTTGACGATGACGGCCGTGCCTGGTATTGCGGTACCAACCTTGTAGAAGAAGGGCATTATCGTGGCCATACCGAAGTGTACGTCCGGGAATTAGACCTGGAACAGATGCAGTTAGTCGGTGAACCGGTCGTCATTTGGGATGGCGCACTGAAAGGCGCTATCTGGTCAGAAGCGCCGCACATTTATAAGATAAACGGCCGTTACTATTTGCTCACGGCCGAAGGCGGCACCGCCCATCATCATGCCATTGTCATCGCCCGCAGCGATCACATTACTGGCCCGTATGAAGGTAATCCCGGCAATCCCATCCTGACCCACCGCCACCTGGGGCTGAATTATCCCATCGTCGGCGCGGGGCACGGCGATCTGGTGCAAACGCAAAACGGGGAGTGGTGGATGGTGCTGCTGGCGATGCGGCCGTATGGCGGCTATTTTTACAATCTGGGTCGGGAGACATTCCTGGTTCCGGTGCGCTGGGAAGAAGGCTGGCCTATTGTCAGCCCCGGAACCGGGCGCGTGGAAATGGCTTACCCGCTGCCCAACTTGCCGCCCCATCCCTGGCCGTCTCGCTCGCGGAGCGAGATCCACCCGGCGCGTGATGATTTTGATGCGCCGGCGCTGGCTGACGAATGGAATTTTTTACGCACACCGCGTGACGAGTTTTGGAATTTGCACCAGCATCCCGGCCATTTACTGTTACAATTACGCCCGGAGCGGCTCAGCGAATGGGCGAACCCCAGTTTTGTGGGTCGGCGGCAGCAGCATATCCATTTCAGGGCGGCAACGGCCGTCACCTTCACCCCCCAAAATGAACACGAATGCGCCGGTCTGGTGCTGCTGCAAAATGACAACTTTCACTTCTGTTTTGTTGTCACCCAGGCCGAAGAACCGATTATTAGACTGATCAAACGCGCACACGGTGAGGAAGAGGTCATTGCCCAACAGCCCATTCAGGCAGGAACCTTTTATCTGAAAGTGGAAGGGCATGAGCAGGATTACCGCTTTTATGTGGCTTCAGAACCGGATAGATGGGAACTGGTGGCTGGCGACGTAGACGGCCGTATCCTCAGCACCCCGGTAGCGGGCGGCTTTGTGGGCGCGTATATGGGTCTGTATGCCAGCAGCAACGGCCGTGACAGCGCCAACGTTGCCGCTTTTGATTGGTTTGAGTATGTTGGATTGGAAGAATGAGATTGGGAGATTGAGAGATTGCCTAATCAATCTCCCAATCTCCCAATCTCCCGATCTCCTAATCTCTTTAGCACCACAATATGGAGAAAAATATGTACACCCCCCAACCTGAACACAAATTTACCTTTGGCCTGTGGACGGTCGGCAATATGGGCGGCGACCCATTTGGTGAACCGGTGCGCCCGGCATTATCCCCGGCCGATATTGTCCACCTCCTGAGCGAAGTGGGCGCATATGGCGTCAACTTTCACGATAACGACCTCATTCCACTTGACGCCACCCCTGGCGAGGCGGCCGAGATTAAAAAATCGTTCCGCAAAGCCCTGGATGACACGGGCATTGTGGTGCCCATGGCCACCACCGATTTATTCCGCAGCGCCATTTTTCGTGACGGCGCATTCACCAGCAACGACGCAAAAGTGCGCGCCTACGCCCTGCAAAAAACCATGAACGCCATTGACCTGGGTGTGGAGTTTGGCGCCACCACTTACGTCTTTTGGGGCGGGCGCGAAGGCACAGAAACAGACGCCGGGAAAAATCCGTTGGACGCCGCCAAATGGTTCCGCGATTCGCTCAACTTCCTCTGCGAATACGTCCTCGACCAGGGGTATGACCTGAAATTTGCTCTGGAACCCAAACCCAATGAACCACGCGGCGACATTTACCTGCCCAACGTGGGCGCCATGCTGGCCTTCATTGAAACGCTCGATCACCCGGAAATGGTCGGCCTCAACCCGGAAGTGGCCCATGACACCATGGCCGGGCTAAATTTCGTCCATGCCGTCGCCCAGGCGTGGGACGCGGGTAAGCTGTTCCACATTGACCTGAACGACCAGATGATCGGCCGTTATGACCAGGATTTCCGCTTTGGTGCGGCCAATCTCAAATCCGCCTTCTTCCTGGTCAAGTTTCTGGAAGATGTGGGCTACGCCGGCAGCCGTCACTTTGACGCCCACGCCTACCGCTCCTCCGATTATGAAGACGTGAAGGCGTTTGCCCGGGGCTGTATGCGCACTTATCTCATCCTGAAGGAAAAAGCGGTGCAGTGGAATGAGGACGCCGAAATTCAAGACCTCATCGCTGAAATCACGGCCGATGATGGCAGCATGGACGGCTTCAAAGGCGACTACTCCCGCGCCAAGGCGGCCGCGCTCAAAGCACACCACTTTGACCGCCAGGCCATTGCCGCCAAAGGCCAGCCCTACGAACGGCTGGATCAGCTGACGGTTGAACTGTTATTGGGTGTGCGGTAACATAAGCTGCCTATTAACGTGAAGGAAAGGTTATGAGACAATTTCAGCAATTTACGGCCGTGATTGAACGAGAAGATGATGGTTTTGTCGCTCTCTGCCCTGAACTGGATATTGCCAGCCAGGGTGATACCGTCGAGCAAGCCCGGCAAAACCTGGTTGAAGCTATTGAACTGTTTCTTGAAGAAGCTGATCCATCGGAAGTAGACCGACGGTTGCAGTCTGAAATCTTTATCACCCAGGTGATGGTTCCCGTTGGGTAAATTACGCAATCTATCCGGGCGAGAAGTATGCAAAATTCTCGAAGAACAGGGTTTTGTCCAGGTGCGACAACAGGGCAGTCACATCATCATGCAGAGGCGAATAGCGAATTCGACGACCACCGTGCCCGTTCCCAACCATAAAGAAATACGCCAGGGGACGTTACGTTCTATCATCCGTCAATCAGGGCTGCCCCGCGCGCTATTTGAAGTAGAGTGACCCACTTGGAAATCATTTTAGAGCGGTAATCATGGACTATTTTCTAGGCATTGACAGCTCAACCACGGCCACGAAGGCGTTGTTGATGGATGAATCTGGTGCGGTGGTGGGCGTGGCGGCAGCGGAGTATGGCTATGAGACGCCACGGCCGTTGTGGAGCGAACAGGACCCGGCGTTGTGGTGGCAGGGCACGGTGGCCGCTATCCGGCAGGTGATGGCAGACACGGCCGTACCTCCCCACCACATCCGCGCCATTGGCCTCACCGGGCAGATGCACGGGCTGGTCTTGCTGGACAAACACGGGGCCGTGCTGCGCCTGGCCATCCTCTGGAACGACCAGCGTACCGCCGCCCAATGTGACGACATCCGCGCCCGCCTGGGCAAGGAGCGGCTCATCCAGATTACCGGCAATGACGCCCTCACCGGCTTCACCGCCCCCAAAATCCTGTGGGTGCAGCAGGAAGAGCCACACATTTACGCCCAAATTGCCCACATCCTGCTGCCTAAAGATTACGTCCGCTACCGGTTGACCGGCGCGTTTGCCATTGACAAAGCTGACGGCGCGGGCACCATTCTGTTTGACCTGAAACAGCGTGACTGGTCGCCGGAGGTGCTGGCGGCGCTGGAGATCAAGCCCGCCTGGCTGCCGCCGACGTTTGAGGGCACGGCCGTGACCGGCCATCTCTCAGCCGTCGCCGCAGAATCTACCGGATTGCCTGCGGGCATCCCCGTCGTGGGCGGCGGCGGCGATCAGGCCGCCAACGGTGTGGGCGTGGGCGCAGTGGAGGAGGGTATTGTGGCCCTTAGCCTGGGCACGTCCGGTGTGGTTTTTGCAGCCACCAACATACCGGCGATTGAACCGGACGGCCGTCTGCATGCTTTTTGCCATGCCGTGCCCGGCAAATGGCACTTTATGGGCGTCATGCTCTCGGCGGCGGGCAGCCTGCGCTGGTTCCGCGATGCCCTGGCCCCCGGTGTGGAGTTTGGTGATCTGGTGCAGGAGGCCGAAACGATCCCCCCCGGCAGTGATGGCCTACTCTTTTTGCCCTACCTGACGGGCGAACGCACCCCCCATCCTGACCCGTTGGCGCGGGCGGCATTTGTGGGGCTGACGGTGCGGCACGGCCGTGCCCATATGACCCGCGCTGTGTTGGAAGGGGTGGCCTTTGGACTGCGCGATAGTTTTGAATTGATGAAGGGGGCGGGCCTGACGGCCGTGAGCCAGGTGCGCATTGCCGGGGGTGGGGCTAGAAGCCCCCTCTGGCGGCAAATCCTGGCCGACGTGTTTAACGCTGAATTGGTGACGGTAAACACAGCCGAAGGCGCGGCTTATGGCGCGGCGCTGCTGGCGGCCACCGGCGCCGGCGCGTTTGCCAGTGTGGCAGAAGCGTGCCGGGCCACCATCCAGATTACCGGTTCCACAGCGCCGGGGGCGCAGACGGCCGTTTACCAGACGCTATACCCTCGTTACCGTGAACTGTATCCCGCCCTCCGCCCCATTTTTCACGCCACCTTGTGATGTGAAAATTGCCCTTCCTTTTCCTGCCTGTTACCATTTGGGTAGGAGAAGATGATGCCGAAGAACGCCCATACCTGTTTGATTCGTTTGATTGCCAGACATCCGATTTCTCTAGCGGCTGCCAGCCGCCGAAATCGGATGTCTATTTTTATGCTGGCGATCACTTTGTTATGGCTGCTGGCGGCTTGCGAGATGCCGGGGGAGGAGAGGGTGATTCCCACCGCCATCCAGCCGGCAGCCACGCTGGCGCTGGCTATGCCGGATGTAAGCGTCCCTACCCCCACCCCTGCCCTGGCTACCCCTACACCCCTCACCCCGTCATCACCCCTGCCCACCGCCACCTATGACGGTGCGCTGGCCGATTGGACAATCCTGGTTTACATGGCCGCCGACAATAACCTGGAACAGGCGGCGCTGCTGGACATCAACGAGATGGAAGCGGCGGGTAGTTCGGAGCGGGTGCAGGTGCTGGTGCAGATTGACCGGGCGGTAGGAGAATCGGCAGCGTGGGGGGATTGGACGGATACGCGCCGTTACCGCATTCTGGGCGACGCCGACCCGTTCACCATTACCGCCGAACCGCTGCTGACGCTGGGCGAGCAAAACATGGGCGACCCGGCGGTGCTGGCCGACTTTTTGCGCTGGGGGGCAGCTAATTACCCGGCCAACCGCTACGCCCTCATTTTGTGGAATCATGGCCTGGGCTGGCAAGGTTTTGCCTTTGACAGTGACACCGCCGACTTCGGCGCGCCGGATCACCTCAGTCTGGCCGATCTGGATGGGGCGCTGGCGCAGGCGGGTATGGGGCCATTGGATATTGTGGCTTTTGATGCCTGCCTGATGGGGCAGTTGGATGTGCTGCATGTGTTACGGCCGTATGCCCAAGTCGCCGTCGCTTCCGCCGAACTAACCCCCGGCCTGGGCTGGAATTATGAAAGCCTGCTGCGCGCCTTGTATGCCCGGCCGCAAATGGACGGCCGTACACTGGCCGGGCAAATGGTGGATAGTTTCATCAGCCATTACACGGCCGTGGCCAGAGAAGATTTTGTTACTCTGGCCGCCGTTGACCTGGCGCAGCTACCGGCGCTGACGTACCAGGTGGAGCAGTTGGCGGCGGCGCTGGCGCAGGAACCGGCCTTTGTGGCCAGCGCCATTGGCGATGCCCGCAGCGGCGCGGAAACGTTTGCCCGCGTTTACCCGGATCAGGTAGATCACTTTGCTGCTGTTGACCTGCACCATTTTGCGGCCATTCTGGCGCAGCGCAGCCCGGATGCGGCGGTGCGGACGGCGGCGGAAGGGGTGATGACGGCCGTGTCCAATGCCATCCTGTCGCAAGGGCGCGGCGCCGGCTTCAAGAACAGCCAGGGCATAGCCGTTTACTTTCCCCGCCGCGCCGAATTTTATGATGAGATGTATGGGGGCGTGACCGGGCTGCCCAATTGGAATGCCTTTTTGCAGAGTTACCATCAGGTGGGGCAGGCGGCGCTGTCACCGCCCACCATCAGCCTGCATAATAAATTGAATGACGTGGTGGGGGTGCAAGACCCGGCCTTCATCCAGTTTCAGGTGGCCGGGCGGGATGTGGAGGTGGTGCGGCTGCTGGTGACCCAAAATGGGGCCGACGGCCGTCGCCGCCTGGTGGAGTATGATGATCTCATCCCCGAACCGACCTATTTGCCCGACGGCAGTCAGATTATCGAATGGCGGGATGGGGTGCATGACGACTTTTTCATCTGGGATACGGAAGTGACCTATCTGTATGATGCTGGCGGCAATGGCGATTATGTGGTCATGTGGCCGACCGTGCTGGGCAGCACCCAATTTACTGTGCAGGGACGGCTGCGCCGCGCCAATGAAGAGGGATATGTGGATACGAACCTGGTTTTTGACCATGCGACCGGCGCGTTGGTCAAAATATGGGCGGTGCAATCGAATGAGAGCGGGGCGCCGGCGGAGATTTTGCCGCAGCCGGGTGACGAATTTCAGCTTTATGACTTTTATGAGGCGGACGCCGCCTTTAGCCGCGAGCCGGGCATTAGCCTGATATTTGATGGCGATGGGCGGCTGTATTATGAGTGGCTGCCGCTGCCAGACGGCCGTTACAGCCTGGGTATGGCGGCGGAAAATGTGGCGGGGGATACGGCCGTGCAATTCCTCGACCTCACCGTGACCAACCGGGCAGAACTGGCCGATTTCCAGGCGTATCTGGACCCGTACCTGGGTTTCCGCTTCCTCTACCCGCAAAGCTGGCACGAACCCCGCTACCAGGAGACACTGCTGTACACCGCCAGCCAGATCACGGATACGCAGCTGCTGATCACCATCTACCCTAATCTGGCCGGTGACGCAACGGCGCAGACGCTCAAACAACAAACGCTGCAACAATTTGGCGCGGTGGACGTGCTTTTCGAAGAATCGCGGGTGGTGGACGGGCGGCAGGCGCTCAGCACGGCGTATGGCTACACCAACGCCGAGGGCATTGCCCATACCGGCATTTTCCTGACCTTTATTGACGCCAACCGCAATGGGTATGTAGTGGATGTGGACGGCCGTACAACCGACGAAGCCAACACCATCGCCCACATGTACGTCATTGCCACCACCTGGGAATTTGGGCAGGCGGCGTTGGATTTGCAGCCCGGGCAGTGGGCCACCATTGACCTGGATGCGTTTAGCGTGGCCCAGCCGTCGAACTTTGTCTACCAGCCGGCCAATGGGTGGGAGCGGTTCAACGCCGGGCAGTACACCTTTGTCGCCCTGCGCACCCAGCCCGCCAGCCGGGACACGGCCGCTGTCGTTTCTGCCCTGGTGCGGGATGCGGGCACGGGCGTGGACAACTTTCGCGCCAGCGAACCGGCGCTGTTCCCGTTAGCCGGGTATGTCTGGCATCGGGTGGAGTTTAGCTATGATGTGGCCGGGCTGGGCACGGTTTGGGGCTTCATCATGGCGCGGGTGCAGGACGGGCAGGAGGTGGTGGCCTGGGCGGAAGCCCCCTCGGCCAGTTACAACCACCTGGCCAATACCGTTTTCCTGACGATGATCGCGGATTTGACATTAAGGTGAAGCGGTGAGCAGACAGGGGGCTTAAAGTGGATGCAAGCCAAATTGCGCCTAGATACCGTGTGCGGTTAGCTTTTGCTGCCCGGCAAGCTGGTTCAACTGCATCATTTGTAGAGCGTGTTATGAACTTTCCAAAGTGAGATTGTTATACTGTTGGGTATGGACAGAAAAGCATACCCCAGTGATGTAAGTGATGAGGAGTGGGCGTTTGTCGCCCCCTACCTGACGTTGATGAGCGAAGATGCACCGCAGCGGGATTATCCACTGCGCGAGGTTTTCAACGGCCTGCGCTATATTGTGCGTGGCGGTATCCCCTGGCGCATGATGCCCAATGACCTGCCGCCCTGGTATACCGTCTATCAACAAACCCAACGCTGGTTGCAGGCTGGTGTGTTTGAAGCGATGGTACACGACTTGCGGGCATTGCTGCGTCTGGCGGTGGGACGTGAGACACAACCGACGGCGGCCATTTTTGACAGTCGAACGCTGCAATCCAGCCCGGCGAGCGGGTGAGCACGCCGGTTACGATGGGGCCAAGTGGCGCAAAGGCAGCAAGACACATATGGCCGTTGACACGTTGGGGAATTTGTTGGCGCTGTTGGTGACACCAGCTAATGAGCAAGGCCGTGCTCAAGTCGGACAGTTGGCACAGGCGGTTCAAGAGACGACGGGTGCAACGGTGGAAGTCGCCTTTGTTGATCAGGGCTATACTGGCGAAGACGCGGCTCGAGCTGCCGAAGAACAGGGGATGCGGTTGGAAGTGGTTAAGTTGCCCGAAGCCAAAAAAGGGTTCGTGTTGTTGCCACGACGGTGGGTTGTCGAGCGCAGTTTTGGCTGGATGGCCTGATTCCGCCGTCTGGCACGCGACTATGAACGCTTGCCTGATACCTTGAAAGGTCTGCATTTCCTGGCCTTTGCTATCCTGATGGCCCATCGTTTCGTTCGATGTATGGCTTTCTGTCTCTAAAGTTCATAACAGGCTCTAGAACCAAACGCTAACAACAGGGGTAAGGCATGTCAAGGGGTGGGTCAACCTCCGCGCCAACGGGCATAAAAAGCAGCCGTTCACCGGGATTGGTGAACAGTGTTACTCTTCTTGCGTTAACTCACCCGAATGGATCTCCAGCCACCACCTGTTGCCGTCTTTATCTATGAGGCGGATTTCTGGCTGCGCGGGTTCGGGCCAGTCGAGGATTTGCAGACGGCCGTCATCTTTGCCGATGAGGGTGGTGGCTGTCATCTCTTCCAGGTTGATGCGCACAATGCTGTTGTTTTCGGTGGGCAAGCAGGTATTGTGGATCAGGGTGAGGACGGCCGTGCCTCCATCTGCTGACCAGTGAATTTGCCCCGTTTGCGCGTATTCCCCCAACTCAGAAATGGCTACGCTTCGTTCGTCACCCGTTGCCAAATCCCGGACAATGAACGAGACGAAGCTGCCGTTGTAGCCGGTATGCCGGGGTGGATTCATCGGCCGACAGCGAGAGGTTGAGGGTTTTGCCATCCGGCAAAATCTTGATGGTGCTCCCATCAGTGACATCGAGGCGGTGGAGGTCTGTGCCGTTGCTGTAGTAAAGGCAGCCATCTGGCGAACTGAGGTTGGTATAGTAGAGGTAACGGCCGTCGGCCGACCATTGATACACCGCCGGCCAGATATATCCTAACCCATACCCCCGCCATTCAGCCACGGGCGTCCAGGTGGTCGTACCATCCGTCACGGTGAGGGAGACGTAGAGTTTTTCCAGATCACCCACAACAATGGATTCCGATTGAGCGGCGATGGCCTGCCAACGGCCATCCGGCGAAGTTGTCGTGGTGGTCAGCATCTCTAATTCGGCCGCGTCGGGCAAAACGGCTGTGGGTGTGGGCGATGCTGCCGGCGTGGCCGAAGCCGTGGCGGTTGGCATTGGTGTCACGATCGGCGTGGCAATCGTGGGTTGGGCGACAAGCGTGGTAGGCGTGCGTGGAACTGGTGTGGGGGGCACGGCCGTTTCTGTGGAACGTGTCGCGTTAACGATGACCGCATCGCCGGTGGGACGCGAGGGTGTGCAGCCAATGAACAGGAATAGAAGGGTCAATAAGAGGACAAAACGATAGTGAACCATGATCTTTATGTGCATATTTCCCATTTGCCAGGGATTTGGAATGCCAGACCGGCATTCTCATACCACCAGCGTAAGAAATATCCCACGCCGTTCACTCAACGTGATGCCATCTATCCAAGATCGGAATTCATACGATTGGCAAGCGAAAGTTAAATGCCTGGCTATTCTTCCGGGAATTTGCCCGGCTGCCACATAGTTTCGATGAGGGTGGTCTGTTCCTGGCGCAGGTGGGTGAAGGTGGCGTGCAGGTAGGGGGCACGGCCGTACCCCCTCATCCTAACAGGCGTGTAGGTTTATAAATGAAAAGATAGTAGATAGCCAGTAAGCCGCTGAAACTGATGACGGCCGTGTAAATTGTCAGCCCTAGCCGATGTTCGTCCGGCACGGCGGGTAGGCGGGTGAGAAAAGGCACGATCAAAACCACATCATATGCCAGAAAGCCGACCAACTGTCCGGCGGCATTTGACCAATAAGGCTTCCAGAGACCATAGGCAAAGTAAAGCGCTGCCCCAAAAAACATCCAGCCAATCACCACCGAGAGTTCCGACGTAATTGTCCAGGGAATGGCATTGGGAACCTGCAAAATCAACCGCGTGCTGACGATGAGCAGGGCAATGATGAAGATGATAAACGACCACCAGGTCGGCCGGGGCGTGGGGATGGTGGTATCCAACGGAAAACGTTGGCTCCACCGAAAGAGCCAGAGGCCGAACAAAGCGCCCAGCACACAAACAACGCCGTAAACAGTCATCTCGGTGTTATCGCTGCTGGCGCCCAGGCGAAACGGAAAGATAGCCACCGGCGCCAGAATACCCAAATAATCGAGACCAATTCCGGCCAGCGCGCCATAATTTCCCGATGCCACCGCCTAAAACGTCGAGGCCGCAGCGGCAGCAAAGATGAAAGTTATTCAATTTCTGGATGTGGTCAGGGGTTGGGTTTTAAGAGGAGGGGCAGGTAGTGGCGATGGTCGAGGATGCCGATGATGAAGCTGTGGTCGCTCTCGTCATATTGGGTGGGGCTGAGGGTGTTGCTGACGCGAATGGTGTACAGGTTGGTGCTCATACTCAGCGGGATTGTCCAGGTGAAGGGGTTGTACCCTGTTATTGTCAAGGTTTGTGAGACTTGCGCGTTGGGCAGCAAATCCACCTGCATGGCCGGGGTCAATACCGTTTGCCAGGTGACACTTACCACATCACCAGGGGCAAACAGTTCGCCGCCGTTGGGGGCGGTCACGGTGATGAGGGCTGGTGTGGGTACAGGGGTGGGCATTGGCGTGGGTGTCGGCGGGGGCGGGCTGCCCACCAGGAACGTGTGATGATATGTTTGGTTATTCACCGTTACCGCAAATTGCCAGTAGCCTTGCGGCGCATTGGTTGGCAGATTAAACGACCACCACCACCAGGAGGCGGCATAGTGGGGATCAGGGATGCTGTGCTGCCAGCTTTGGTAGACTGAACCGTTTGGCCGGTAAATGGTGTATTGGCTGGGCTGGCTGGCTAACTGATCGCGGTAATAGGTGGTGAAGTAGATGGTATCGCCGGGGTTAAAGCTGTCGGCTTCGTGGCTTTGTTCGGGTGTGGAACATTCGGTGATCAGCGGGGCGGCATAACCGGTGGTGATTTTGTTCACGGCCGTGTCAAAATAAGCCGGCTGCTCTATCCACAGCGTATTGGGGTTCATGTTGTTGCAAGTCCCGGCATAAGGGTCTAACGTCTGACCGGTGACAGCTTGCACTTCAAAGTGCAAATGGGGACCGGTGGAACTGCCAGAACTGCCGACCACACCCAGGTATTCACCCTGAGTCACCCATTGGCCGACTTGTTTGGGTGTTAATGAGCCGTTTTTCATATGGCCGTACCAGGCAATGCTGCCATCGCTGTGCTGGATGTGGATGGCGTTCCAGGGGAGGCCGGTGAAGGAGCAGTTGCGGTCATAATTGCCGTCTTGCCGCAGGACGATGACGCCGGCGGCGGCGGCTACCACCATGATTTCATTGTTGTCCATGCGGCTCCAGGGGAAAGGCCAGGAGAAGATATCTGAACCGGGATGGTTATAGCCGGAATAGGTGTCGTAGGTGCGCTGCCCGCAGGCATAGTCGAGTCTTTGGTAAGGGTAGTTGGGATTGTGGTCCACAAAATTGGACATGCCATGGTAGCCAAAATCATCCAGATGCGGCGCCGCTTGCACCGGCCAACCGAAGGAAACGGCTTTTGGGCTAAAGGTCAATGGTAGTGTCCCTTTGTCCTGCAGCTGCTGTATGCTGGCTTGCAGTTGGCTTTCAATTTGCTGCCGCTGGGCGTCGGACATATGGTCATCGGGAAAGAAGTACTCGCCACCGCCGCTGCCCTGGGGCAGACGATTGGGAAATTGGTAAACGGCCGTGTCTGCCCCATTTCCCTGAAGCGACGCCGGCGCTTCCCGGTTTGGTCGCGGCGCAAAAAAACGCAAACCGGCCACGGCGGCCGAAACAAAAACTAAATTGAGAACAACCAGACAAATAATGATCCAAATGGCTCTACGATTCATGTGCTTCCCTGTGTGCTAGATACTGGCTGTGGCCGGTTGCTAACCGGGCCACAGCCAGCCCAAGCTTACCCCCGCCCCCTGGCAGCGGCTATCAAGAAGCGGTGAAAATGGGGTGAGGGGAGAGATCAGAGATTAAGAGATTGGGAGATTGAGCGATTGCCAATTTCTTTATCTCTTAATCTCCCAATCTCCCCTCTTTTGCCCCACCCGCTCATTGCCGCTATAGTCACTCCTTATGGAACCAATCAACGGCAAAATTATCTTGAAGGCAGGGCGGGAGAAACCGGTGCGGCAGCGCCATCCCTGGATATTTTCCGGGGCGATTACCAGAGTGGAAGGGCAGCCCAAACCGGGCGATCTGGTGTTGGTGGCCGATAGCCACGGCCGTGCCCTGGCTACCGGCTACTACAACCCCCATTCCCAAATTCGCGCCCGCATCCTCAGTTGGGATGTAGACGAAGCGATTGACGCCGCCTTTTGGCAGCGTCACCTGGCGCGGGCCATCGCGGCGCGGCAGCTTTTGGCCCTGGAGCCACACACCACCGCCTACCGGCTGGTGAATGCAGAAGCCGATGGGCTGCCGGGGCTGGTGGTGGATCGGTACGGCAGTAGCCTGGTGATGCAATGTCTCACGCTGGGCATTGATCGGCGTAAAATGCTGCTGGCCGAACTGCTGGCCGATCTGGCGCAGCCGGATGGCATCATCGAACGCTCCGACGTAGATGTGCGCCGTAAAGAAGGGCTGCCGTTGACCACCGGCCTGTTGTGGGGCGCTAACCCGCCAACCACGATGGAGGTTTTAGAAAATGGTCTGCGTTTTCAGGTGCAGTTGGCCGCGGGACACAAGACGGGCTTTTACCTGGATCAGCGGGAGAACCGCGCCGCGGTGTGCCAGCCCCATCTGGTTGCCGGGAAAACGGTGCTGAACGTTTTTGCCTATACCGGTGGTTTTGGCATTTATGCGGTGGCAGCGGGCGCGGCGGCCATCACCCACATTGACAGTTCCGTGGAGGCGTTAGAGCAGGCGGAGGCCAATGTGGCCCTGAATGGGTGGACACGGCCGTTGGACGAATACATTGCCGGTGATGCCTTTGAGGTACTACGTTATTACCGCGACGGCGGGCAAACCTTTGATGTGGTCATCCTCGATCCGCCAAAGTTTGCGCATAGCCAGCAGGATGTAGAACACGCCTGTCGTGGGTATAAGGATTTGAACTGGCTGGCGCTGCGGCTGCTGAATCCCGGCGGCCTGTTAGCCACCTTCTCCTGTTCCGGGCTGGTCTCGGCGGAGTTGTTCCAGAAGGTGCTGTTTGGCGCGGCTGTAGATGCCGGGCGAAACGTCCAAATCATACGTTTTTTACACCAGGGAGCCGATCACCCGGTACTGCTTTCCTTTCCTGAGTCCGCATACCTGAAAGGGTTTTTGTGCCGGATGTGGTGAAAGAGGTAATTACTTTTACAACGGCCGTACCCGGTAAATCTCCATCGCCCCTTTGCCTTTTACCTCAATCATACGGGATGACTCCCCATCTACCAGCCCAATCACCTTGTCCCAGGCGGCCTGGCTCAAATTGACGCTGTCCGCTGTGCCGTGACTTTCAATGCGCTGCGCCGTATTCACCGTGTCCCCCCAGACATCAAACAAATACTGCCGCCGCCCCAAAATGGCCCCCAGCACCGGCCCCACATGAATGCCCACCCGCACCTGCCAGGGGTCAGGCAACTGCCGCGCCAATTCCACCATCTCCCAACCACATTGCACCGAACGCAGCACCGGATTTTCCAGCTTGTCAAACAGGCCGGCGACGGCCATAAACGCATCCCCATCCGTCTTGATTTTTTGCAGGCCATATTTCAGGGCGGCGTTTTCGTAGACGCCGATCATCTCCTGCAAATTGCGCACCACATCCACCAGCGGGTGGGTGTCGCAGTAAGGCGTGAACCCCACCACGTCGGTAAATAACACGGCCACATTTTCAAAGAGACGCGGCCGTACCCGGTTGGTGCGTTTCAGTTCATCAATGATCGCTTCGGGCAGGATGACGCGCAGCAGTTCGTCGGCGCGCGCCTTTTCGCGCTCAATTTGTTGAATGTACATCTTTTCTCGGTCATGCCACTCTTTCTTTTCCAGGCTGGCGTTCAGCCGGGCGCGCAGCAGCACCGGATCAAATGGCTTGGGCAGGAAATCTTCTGCGCCCATCTCTATCCCTCTGACCACACTGGGCAGATCGTTGGCGGCGCTGATGACGATGACGGGAATGTCGCGGGTGTAGGGGTCAGATTTCAAATGCCCCAACACTTCAAAGCCGTCCATGATGGGCATCATAATGTCCAGCAAAATCACGTCGGGCGAATCGGACATGACCTTGATGAGCGCTTCCTGGCCGTTGGTAGCCGAAACCGTCTCGAAGTCCAGGTCTTCCAGTTCTTGTTCCAGGTAATCTACGTTGAACGGTTCGTCGTCAACGATGAGGATTTTGGGGCGTTGTTCCATGGGTGATGCTTGATGCGTGATGCGTGAATGCCTTGCGGGTCACCCATCATGCATTACAGGAATTGTCAGGGTAAATGCCGAGCCGAGGCCGGGTGTGCTCACGGCCGTAATGCGGCCACCAAGCAAACGGGCCAGGCTGCGGCTGAGCGCCAGGCCCAGCCCCACGCCGTCGTACTGCTGGCGAATGGCCGGGCTGGCCTGTTCAAACTCTTCAAAAATGCGGGGCAGGGCGTCGGCGGGAATGCCGATGCCGGTGTCCTGAATGGTAATGGCGAGCGTATCACTTTCTGGAACGGCTTGAATGGTGATACGGCCGTGTGCGGTAAACTTGGCCGCATTGCCCAACAAGTTTATCAGAATTTGCCGAATTTTGTCCTGGTCGGAATAAATGACCGGCAGATCGGCGGGCAACTCCCTGATGATGGTGACACCGGGTTTCAGGCTGGGCTGCACGGCCGTGACGCACAAATCCACCACCGTTGCCAGATTAAACTGGGCGGCCTGCACCTCCATCCGCCCCGCCTCAATTTTGGCAATGTCCAGAATGGTGTTGATGATGCTCAATAGCTGCTCGGCGCTGACCAGCACCCGATCCAGGTTATGTAGTTGGCGGTCGGGTAGGGCATCGCTGCTGCGGCGACGCACAATGCGCGTGAAGCCGATGATGGCATTGAGAGGTGTGCGTAGTTCATGGCTCATGTTCGCCAGGAAGGCGCTTTTGGCTTCGTTGGCCTGAATGGCGATGGCGCGGGCAGCTTCCGCATCCTGGGTGGCCTGAGCCAGTTCGGCCGTACGCTGCCCTACTTTTTCTTCCAGGGCGCTGTTGTAGCTTTCCAGACGGCCGTACAACTGCGCGTTCTGCAGCGAAATAGCCGTTTGTGAGGCCAACATGTTCAATACCGCCAGGTGGTTGGCCGTAAACGCACCCGTTGCCAGATTGTTTTCCAGGTAGAGCAAACCGGCCAGATTGCCCTGTTGCAGCAGCGGCAGGCACAGCACCGACTGCGGGCGACGGCTGCGAATGACCGGGTCCTGGGCAAACTGGCTCTGGCTGGCGTTTTCCAGCAATACGGCCGTCTGTGACCGGGCCACATGTTGAATCAGGGACAGCGGCAAAACGACCTCTCCTTCCCCGGCCCAAGCGGCTGGCTGCCAGCCACCTTCCGGCCCATGGCTGTTAGCGGGCGGCAGCAGCAGGCAGCCCGTTTGCGCCCCGGCGTTTTCAATGACAATGCGCATCAGCCGTTCCGTCAGGCGCGGCAGCACAATCTCGCTGGCAATAGCCTGGGACGCTTTAATCACGCTGGTCAGGTCGAGCACGGCCGTGCTGTTCACCGTCGTGGAGGCCATCGTAGCCGTGCGGGTGGTAGCGATGACGCTGATCGTCTCGCCGCTTCGCTCCGGCGGGGCCAGGTAAGGGAAGCGGCTGGCCATTTCCGCCGTTTTGCTCACCGCTCCCCAGGCGGCGTAGGTCTCATACGCCTGGCGGTGGTAAAAGGCGGCCAGCCCGTCTTCTTGCGCAGCGTGGAAATTGCCCGCCAGTTCCATGGCCAGCGCCGCTTCGTGAGGATACTGGTTGGTGATGGCTTGCTGGATCGCCTGGTCGTACAGGTCGGCGGCGGCTACGGGGTCGCCCTGCACGCGGGCCAGTTCGGCCGCCACCAGCGTCTGTTTGTGGGTGAAATTGACCGGGGCGAAGGGGATGAGTTTTGCCAGCTTTTTCTGGTTGGCGGCCACTTTTTTCAGCGCCGCCTTTTGTTCCGCCGGGCTGAAGGTGGGGTAAAGCGCCAGGCGGATGAGCGAATCGTACAAATAAAACAGCGGGATGGAGTTGGAGCCGGGGATACGCGCCAGCAGTTCAGACGCTTCCTGGCTGAAGGGTAACCCCAGTTCCGGCTGCCCAAACAGGTAACACAACATCGCTTTTTGGATGTCAAAGGCGCACAGCGCGCTGCGGTCGTTGGCGGCGCGGTAGGCGGGTACGGTGGTTGACTCGTCGAAGTACTCTCCTTGCAGCAGGTAGGGAAGGGGCGTGGGTTGGGAGAGGTTCACGGCCGTTTGCACATAAAAATTATGCACGTAATGGATTTTCTCTTTTTTGTAGTAGGCCATCACCTCGCTGTAGCGGATCATTTCTGGGGTGAGCTGCGCCAGATTTTCGCCCACGTGCAGGGCGTGTTTGCTGTAGCCGTAGGCGCAGTAAGTGGCAAATTCCGGGTCGCCCGCCGCCAGCGCCGCCTGGTATGCTTCTTGCAAGGCGGGCAGCGTCTCTCGTAAATGCTCTTTCCAGTGGCGCACGAAGACGTTAAAGACCATGTGCGTGGAGCCGGTCATTTCGGCCGCCTGCAACTGATCCAGCAGTTTGATCGCCATCTGGCAATAGGCATAACCGCTGTCATAATCGCGCAAGACACTGACCAGGATGAGGCCGTAGGTGGCAAAGGCGCGGCAGGCAAAGGGGGTGTTGCCGTATCGCACGTATCGCTGGGCCAGGTGCAGCACAATCAGGGCAAACAGTTCGGTGGAGACGAAGTAGGCGGTGACACCGGCCCGCGCCAGGATGCTGGTGATGGCCAGTTGTTCCGGGTCGGTCATGCGCGGCAGGGTGAGCAGGTCGGCGGGGCTTTTGCCACGCAGGGCACGCCGGGTTTGCAACAGGGCGGGCAGCAGGTGGCGGCGGCTGGGATGGCGCGGCAGTTTGAGGCCAAATTGTTGCAGGACGGCCACGGCCGTGTCCAATGCCTCATCCAACCGGTTCTGGTGGGTTTGCGCCTGGATGATGGTCTCGTACACCGGGGTTTTGTCCAGCAGGGTACGGCCGTGCCGGATCACCGCGCCCGTCCACTGCCCCATTTCCGCATATTGCCCGCCGAGATTGGCAGCGGCGGCCGCCTGCGTGTGCAGCGCCAGCGCCAGGTCATAACATCGCGCCCAGGCCGTGTCGCCATTGAGCAGGCGGATGCCGGTGTGCAGATATTCCAGCGCCGGTAAAAAGGCGGCGGACTGCATTGCTTTTTGCCCGGCGGCCAGATTGAGGGCGGCCAGTTCATCCTGTTCTGTCTGGCTCTTGAGCAGCGGTTGGGCCAGATTGAGGTGGTTGAGAATGGTAAAGATCGTGGTATCATGCTTGCCCTGAGCGTAGTCGTGGGGCCTGTCTGGCCCGGCGGCTTGCAATAAATAGTTGCCAATTTGCCGGTGGGTGGCCTGTTTTTCGGCTTCATTCAGCAAGGCGTAGGCAGCCTGCTGGATGCGGTCATGGGCGAATTTGTAGGCGGCATTGGTGGGCACGTCAAAAATGGCCAGCCGGTATTCGTCGTTGAGGGGGGTGATGAGGCCGGCGACGATGCTTTCCCAAAGGGCAACGGCCGTGTCCTGTGCGGATTGGTTATAGACCAATGCCAGCGTCGCCAGATCAAACCGCGCGCCAATGCAGGCGGCCAGTTTGAGCACCGTTTGCTCGGCGGCGGATAGCTGCTGGATGTGCCCGGTGATCAATTCCACCACGTTATCGGTGATGTCGGTGGCCTGGATGCCGGGCAGGTCCCAACGCCAGCGCCCGGTCTCGTAATCAAAGGTGATCAGGTTGGCAGCCACCAGCGATTTCAAAAATTCGCCAGTAAAAAAGGGATTGCCGCCTGTCTTGGCCAGCACTAGTTCGGCCAACAGCCGGGTTTCGTCGGGGGTCGTATGCAGTGCGTCGGCCACATACTGGTTGATAACCGGTAACGTGAGCGGCGTCAGGGCAATATCGCTGACGGGGATACCGCTCTGGCGCAGGTTGTTGACCATCTGCCAGACGGGATGGGTTTGGCCCACTTCGGCGTCGCGGTACGCGCCGATGAGCAGCAGATGGCGGGTATGCGGCGCGCTGATGAGCCGTTGCAAAAGCTGGCGCGATCCGGCGTCCATCCACTGCCAGTCATCCAGAAACAGCACCAGCGGATGGTCGGCCTGGGCAAAGACGCGGATGAAGTTTTGGAAGGCCAGGGTGAAGCGGGCTTCGGCCTCGCTGGGGGGTAGCGGCGGCGGGGTGGGCTGGGGGCCGATGATCCATTCCACGGCCGGGATTACATCAATGATCACCTGTCCGTTGCCACCCAACGCGGTCAACAATTGGCTGCGCCAGGCGGCAATGCGTGCCTCGTTTTCGCTGAGAAGCTGGTTGACCAACTCCTGGAAGGCGTGGATGAGGGCGGCGTAGGGGGTGTGGTGCAGTTGGTCAAATTTGCCGCTGATGAATGCGCCGCGCTGGATGGTGGTCGCCCGGTGCAGTTCGCGCACCAGGGAGGATTTGCCCACGCCGGCTGCCCCGGTAACGAGCAGCAGTTCCACGTGCCCCTGTGCGGGAGCGGCGGTGCGGCTGAAGGCGGCGAGCAGGGTTTGTAGTTCGGCTTCACGGCCGTACAGCTTTTGCGGCAGTTGGAAGCGGGCGGATATATCGTGTTGGGCCAGGGGGAAGGGGGTGATACGGCCGTGTGTCTGCCACTGCTGCCAACATTCCTGCAAATCGGCTTTCAGGCCGTAGGCGGATTGGTAGCGGTCTTCGGCGTTTTTGGCTAAAAGGCGCAGGATGATGTCGCCAAGGGGGGCGGGTACGGCCGTGTTCAGCGTGTGCGGCGGCTGTGGTGGGCGGGCGATGTGGGCATGGACCAGTTCGATGGGGTCTTGGGCGGTGAAGGGAGGCTGTCCGGTGAGCAACTGGTAAAACGCTGCCCCCAGCGAGTAATAGTCGGCGCGGTAGTCCATGGCCCGGTTCATGCGCCCGGTCTGCTCCGGCGAGATGTAGGCCAGCGTGCCTTCCAGGATGCGTGGGCTGCGGATTTCCGGGTTTTCACGGCTGAGGGAGGTGGAGAGGCCAAAATCAATGATTTTGACCACGCCGGTTTCCGGATTCCAGATGATGTTGGCCGGGTTGATGTCTTTGTGGATCAGGTTTTGCTGGTGGATGGCGTCTAGCTGGTCGGTGATGTGCAGTGCCAGGGGGAGGAAGGTGTCCAGCGGCAGCGGCTTGTTGGCCAGCCGCGCCAGCGATTGTCCGCCAAAATCTTCGACGACGATGGCCTGGCTGTTGGGGAAACTTTCCAGGGCGTAGACCTGGATCATGCCGTCGCCGGTTAACTGGCGGGTGATTTCATACTCGCGCTGGAAGCGGGCTAATCCCTGCGGTGTGGCCTGGGCGGGTTGCAACACCTTCAGGATGACGGGTTGTCCGGTGTCACTCTGGGCGCGGTACACGGCCGTGTGGCTGCTTTCGTACAACTTGTCGGTGATGGTGTAGCCGGGTGGTGTCATAAACGTGATGCGTGAGGCGTGAGGTGCGTGAACGATGTCACGTTTCACGCATCACGGTAAAACACGGGTATAGTCAACGTAAACGTTGAGCCTGCGCTCAGGGTGCTGGCGGCGGTGAGGTCGCCGCCGAGCAGGCGGGCCAGGCTGCGGCTGATAGGCAGGCCGAGGCCGGTGCCGCCGTATTGCTGGCGGATGGTGCTTTCGGCCTGCTCAAACTCTTCAAAGATACGGAGCAGGGCTTGCGGTGAGATGCCGATGCCGGTATCGCTGACGGCCAGCGTCAGGGTATCGCCCCGGGCGGTCAGTTGCACGGTGATGCGACCCTGGTGGGTAAATTTGGCGGCGTTGCTGAGCAGGTTGATGATGATCTGTTTGACTTTGGCAGGGTCGGAGTAAACCAGGGGCAGATTGTGGCTAAATTCAGTGTGCAGGGTCACGTTTTCTCTGAGCAGCGGCTGCACGGTGGCGATGCAACTGGCGGTCAGGGCGGCGGCATCAAATTCGGCCGGTTGCACATCCATGTGGCCGGTTTCAATTTTGGCGATGTCTATGACGGTGTTGATCAGGCTGAGTAAATGGTCGGCGCTGACCAGCACTTTGTCCAGATTGTCTAGCTGTTTGTCCGGCAGGGTGGCGGCGCCGTTTTGTTTGACGATGCGGGTGAAGCCGATGATGGTATTGAGCGGGGTGCGCAGTTCCCGGCTCATGTTGGAGAGGAAGATGCTTTTGTTTTCGTTGGCGGCTTCGGCGGCGGCGCGGGCGGCCTGGGCCTCCAGGTTGGCCTGGGCCAGGGCGGCGGTGCGCTGTTCGACCTGTTGTTCCAGGCTACGGCCGTATTCCTGCAAATAGCCATACAACCGGGCGTTTTCGATGGAAATGGCCGCCTGGGAAGCCAACAGGTTCAGCACTTTCAGCCGCTCGGCGGTGAAGGCGCCGGGGGCGAGATTGTTTTCCAGATAGAGGACGCCGGTCAGGTTGTCATGGTGCAGCAGGGGCAGGCACAAGACGGAACGGGATTGGCGCTGGGCAATGACGGGGTCGGCGGCAAACTGGCTGTCAGCAATGGCGTCATCCAGCACCAGGTGTTCGCGGGTGCGGGTGACGTAATTCAGTATGGATGGCGATACGGTTGTATCGCCATCCATATCACCGCCGGTGGCGACGATTTGCCATTCGTCTTCGTGGGGGAGCAGCAGCCAACCGGCCTGTGCCCCGGCGTTTTCGATGAGTAGTTCCATCAGCCGGTTGAGCAAGTAATCCAGGCGGATTTCGCCGGAGAGGGCCTGGGAGGCTTTGACTACGCTGCCCAGGTCGAGCACGGCCGTGCTGCTGACGCTGCTGGCGGTGGTGGTGGGGCTGGTAATGGTGGCGGCGGTGGGGGCGGCAGCAAAATAGGCGGGGAACCGGCTTTCCAGGTGGCGCATTTTGGCCCTGGCCCCCCAGCGATGGTAGGCGCGGTGGGCCTGCTGCACATGATACTGCGCCAGGCTGTTCAGGCCGCGCTGTTCGTAGTAGTTGCCTGCCAGTTCATAGGCCAGCGCTTCTTCCTGGAGGTAGCCGCTGGCGTGGGCGTGGGCGATGGCCTGGGCATAGAGGCGGCGGGCGGCGGGTGGACGGCCGTAGACCCGTTCCCGTTCGGCGGCAACCAGTTCATATTTGTGGCGGAAGTTCATAGGGGCCATATCGGCCCAGATGGCCAGCTTTTTCAGGGCGGCGTCTACTCGTTTTTTGATCTGCTTTTGTTCGGCGGCGGTGGCGGTGGGGTAGAGCGCCAGATGGTTGAGCGCGTCCAGCATGAGGATGATCGTGGTCATGTAGGTGGCGGCGATGCTTTCCTGCACGGTTTCAATTTCGGCAAAAACAGGTTGGGCGGCCCGGTAATGGCCGAAGAGGGTGAGCAGGGTGGCTTTTTGCACCAGAAAGGTGCAGAGGGCGGGCTGGTCGCCGGCGTGGCGATAGGCGGCTTCACCGGTGGCCTCGTCGAAGTGGTCGCCGGTTAGCTGCCAGGGGATTTCGGGGGCGGTGTGCAGGTTCACGGCCGTTTGTAGGAACATAGTTAACACATAATGCAGCTTGTGTTGGTTGAACTGCTCCATCGTTGCCGCAAACTGTTCCATCTGGGGAATCACCTGGCTGAGGGGAACGCCGGCATAAAAGTTGTGCGTGGCCAGGCTGTAACCGCAGTTCATGGCAAATTCCAGCGCACCCGTTTCCAACCCAATCTGGTAGCCATTGGCTAATGGTTCTACCGAGTCGCGCAGGTGGTTTTTCCAGTGGTTGAGGTAGTGATAAAACAGTTGCGCTGTGCCCGGATAATGCGCCCGGATGTGCAGCCGTTCCACCAGATTTAGCCCCAATTCGCCAAAGGCATAACCGCCCTCGGTGTCATTCAGATAGCCAGCGAGCATGAGGCCGTAGGCGGCATAGGCGCGCGCGCCTTCGGGGTGGTTGCCGCGTTGGGCGTAAAGCCGGATCAGGCGCAGCACCACCAGGGCAAACAGCAGTGGCTCAGTGAAGTAAGCGGGGCCGCCACATTGGGTCATGATCTCAATGGTAGCAGTGAGTTGGGGGTCGGTGATGACGGGTTGGTGCAGCAGGTCGGTGGTGGTTTTGCCACGCAGGGCGAGACGGGTTTTCAGCACATCTACCAGCAGGTGTTGGCGGGTGGGATGACGCGGCAGGTTGATGCCTAATTCCTGCAGCAAGGGCAGGGCAATGTCTAGCTCTTCGGCCAGTTTGTTTTGGGCCAGCAGGGCGGTGAGGATGTGGCGGTAGATGGATACACGGTCGAGCAGGGTGCGGGTGTGGGGCAGGGCGGCCTGACTGATGCTTTCGACCAGGGGGAAATTGGCGCTGAACGCAGCGGCGGACACGGCCGTGACGTGCAGCCCCAGCGCCAGGTCATATTCCGTTTGCCAGGCGTCGGGCGGCAGCAGTTGCCGGCCAATCTGGGCATACTCCAGCGCAGTGCTGAAGGCGTTGGCTTCGCTGGCGGTTTGGGCGGCGGCCAGATTGAGCCGGGCCAGTTCCAGCCGGTTGGCGGGCTGTGTGAGCCGGCTGCGCCCCAGATTGAGGTGGTTGACCATCTCAAAAATGGCGCTGCCGGTGGGTTGGCCCTGTTTGAGGTGCTGCCCAATTTGCCAGTGGATGCTTTGCCGGTCGGCGGCGGGCAGCAAGTCATAGGCGGCCTGCTGGATGCGGTCATGGGCGAATTTGTAGGCGGGGTTGAGGTCAATGGGCTGCTCGGCCAGCCGGTAGTTGTCGCTGAGGGGGATAAGCAGGCCGTTTTGGATGGCGGGACGCAGGGTAACGGCCGTGTCCGCCGGGGGCGCGCCATAGACCAGTGCCAGGGTGTGCAGGTCAAACCGGCTGCCAATGCAGGCGGCAAGCGTCAGCACCATTTGCGTTTTCAGGTCTAATTTTTGGATGGCGGCGGTCATTAGGGTGACGACGTTGTCGGTGATGGCGGCGGCCTGGACGCGGGCTAATTCCCATTGCCAACGGCCGTGGGCGTGGTCGAAGGTGATGTAACCATCGGTGTAGAGGGATTTCATAAATTCGCCGACAAAAAAGGGATTGCCACCGGTTTTGGTGTGGACGAGTTCGGCCAGGGTGTGGGCGGCGGCGGCGGTGGTGTGCAGGGTGTCGGCCACGTAAGCGGATACGTCGGCCAGGGTGAGCGGGCTGAGAGTGATGGTGTGTACGGCCGTGCCCAGGGCGCTTACCTTTTCGATGGTTAACCAGATGGGGTGGTTGGCCGGCATTTCATTGTCGCGGTATGCGCCAATGAGCAATAAATGGACACCATCGCCATCGCTGGTAAGTAGATTTTGGATGATCTGGCGGGAAGCGCCGTCCATCCATTGCCAGTCATCCAGAAAGAGAACCAGCGGGTGGCTGGCCTGGGCAAATACGCGGATGAAGTTTTGGAAGGTGAGGTTGAAGCGGGTTTCGGCTTCGGCGGGCGGCAGGTAGGGCACGGCCCTTTGGGGACCGATGATCAGTTCCAGGTTGGGCAGCACGTCAGTGATGACCTGGCCGTTAGCCCCTAACGCTGTCTGCAATTTTTCGCGCCAGGCGGTCAGGGCGGCCTGGCTCTCGGTGAGAATCTGGTTGAGCAGATTGTTGAAAGCGGCGATGAGGGGGGCGTAGGGGGCATTTTGGAGCTGATCAAATTTCCCAGCGATGAAGTAACCGCGCCGGGCGGTGACGGGGCGGTACAGTTCTTGCACCAGGGCGGATTTTCCAATACCGGCGGGGCCGGCGACCAGGGCCAACTGCACCGCGCCCTGCTGCGGGTCGGCCATCTGGTGGAAGGCTTGCAGGAGGGTAGCGGTGGGGTCGGCACGGCCGTACAGCTTTTGCGGTAGCTGGAAACGGAAACCGACGTCGTGCTGTGCCAGGGGGAAAAGGGCAATGGTGCGGTTCTCTTGCCACTGCCGCCAGCACTCTTCCAGGTCGGCTTTAAGGCCGTAGGCGGATTGGTAGCGGTCTTCGGCGTTTTTCGCCAGCAGGCGCAGGATGATGTCGGCGAGACGCTGCGGGATTTGGGGGGCGATTTCCTGCGGTGGGCGGGGGGGGCGGGCGATGTGGGCGTGGAGGAGTTCCAGGGGATCTACGGCCGTGAAGGGAAGTTCACCCGTGCAAAGCTGGTAAAAGGTGATACCCAGGGAGTAGAGGTCGGAGCGGTAATCCATGGCCCGGTTCATACGTCCGGTTTGTTCGGGGGAGATGTAGGCCAGCGTGCCTTCCAGCACATGGGGGCTGCGCAGTTCCAGGTTTTCGCGGGGGAGGGTGGTTGCCAGACCAAAGTCTATGATTTTGAGCACGGCCGTGTCCCGGTTCCAGACGATGTTGGCCGGGTTGATGTCTTTGTGAATGAGGTTTTGTTGGTGGATGGCGGCGAGGGCGTCGCTGGTCTGGATGGCCAGCGGCAGGAAGGTGGCCATCTCCAGGCGGCCGCTATTGAGCCAGTGGGCCAGCGATTGGCCGCCAAAATCTTCCAGGGCCATAGCCAGCAGCCCATTTTGTTCTTCCAGGGCCAGGGCGCGGATGACGCCGCTGCCGTTGAGGGAGGTGGTGAGATGATATTCCTGGCGGAAACGGCCGTGTATCTCTGGCGAATCCTGCCCCGACTGCAAGACCTTCAACACGACCGGGCAGTTCTTTTGTACCAATTGGGCGCGGTATACGGCCGTGCGGCCGCTCTCGTATATCTTCTGCTCAAGCTGGTAGCCGGGGAAAGTGGGAAACATAGATGGCTAGATACTGGGATATTGAGAGACTGATTATCTCAATATCTCAATATCTTAATCTCCCAAGAACTTATCTAATACCGCAAACAACGCCTCAAAGTTCACCGGCTTGGTCAGGTAATCGTCGCAGCCGGCTTCTTTGGCGCGTTCGTCGTCGCCGCTCATGGCGTGGGCAGAGAGGCCAATGACGGGGATGGCTTGCAGGGCAGTGTCGGCCTTAATCTGCCGGGTGGCTTCCCAGCCATCCAGCACCGGTAGGGACATATCCATCAGCACCAGGTCGGGCCGACCGGAGCGGGTCATCTCCACTCCTGTCGCCCCGTCGGTAGCAACCAGCAGTTCATACTCATCCTCCAAAAGCTGGACGAGTAATTCCGTATTCAGTTCCACGTCTTCGACAATGAGGATCTTTTTCATAAGCTTCCTTGATTTTGGTAATTACTCAATTACCCAATTACTCAATTACCTCATTCCCCGACTTCCGTAGGGCCAGTTGCAATTCGTGGATGAGAGATTCTTCCTTCAGCCCTTGTTTTTGCATGATCTGGCTGACGCTCTGGCGGATATGGTGGGCTTCGTCGTGGGAGAGCGTTTTGGCCGTCAGGATGATGATGGGTATTTTGTGGTGTTCTGGGTGTTGGCGCAACTGTTCAATGACGCCAAATCCGTCCAGGTTGGGCATCATCAGGTCGAGCAGGATGATGTCGGGTGGGTTTTGCTCAATCAGGCGCAGGGCGATGTGGCCGTCGGCAGCGGTGTCTATGTGATACGGCCGTTCCTCCAACATCTGCGTCACCATGTCAGCTACCTGGGGATCGTCATCTACCACCAGCAGGCGCGCGGCGTCGGTACGGCCGTTGGCCGCGGGCAGCCGGTTCAGCACTTCCAGCACGGTTTCGCTGTCAAACGGTTTCACCAGGTAGTCGGCCGCGCCCAGGCGGTAGCCCAAATCTTTCTTATCTACAATGGTCAGCATGACGACGGGGATGTGGCGAGTGGCGGGGTCGGTTTTGAGTTCATGGAGTACCTGCCAGCCGTCTTTATAGGGCATGATGATGTCCAGGATGATGGCATACGGCCGTAGCGCCCGCGCCTTACGCAGCCCATCCTCGCCGCTGAGCGCGCCAATCACCTGATAGCCGGCTTCGGCCAGGTTTTCTTGCAGCAGATAGATGACGTCCGGGTTGTCATCAATAGCGAGAACGACCGGTTTGGTGGAGGGTAGGGGTATGGCCGTGCCCGGCCACTCTCTGCCCGGTGTTTCGGCGCGGCTGGCATAATGCAGCGGCAGCCGCAGGGTAAAAATGGAGCCGGTGCCTTCTTCGCTTTCTACCGCCAGGTCGCCGCCCAGCAATCGCGCCAGATGCAGACTGATGGGCAGCCCCAGGCCGGTACCGCCGTACTGGCGGGTGGTGCTGCTGTCCGCCTGCTGGAACTCCTCAAAGACCCGTCCGATGGCATCCGGGGAGATGCCAATGCCGGTATCGGCCACGGAGACGGTGAGCGTGTTGTCCAGGCTGAAGGCGCGCACGGTGATGTGCCCTTCATGGGTAAATTTGGCGGCGTTGCTGAGCAGGTTGAGCAATATTTGTTTAACTTTTTCCTGGTCGGTAAAGAGGCGAGGAATGTCTGGGGCGATCTCTTTTTGCAGCAAAACCTGGCTGCTTTTAACCAGGGGGCGAGTGGTTTGCAGGCAAACATCCACCAGCGGCTCCAGGTCAAAGGCGCCGGGCTGCACGTCCATGCGCCCGGCTTCAATTTTGGCAATGTCCAGGATGGTGTTGATCAGCCCCAGCAAATGTTCGGCGCTGATCAGCACCTTGCCCAGGTTGTCCACCTGCTTTTGCGGCAGATATTGGGCGCCGCGCTGCTGCACCAGCCGGGTAAAGCCGATGATGGCGTTGAGCGGGGTGCGTAGTTCGTGGCTCATGTTGGCCAGGAAGGCGCTTTTGGCTTTGTTGGCGGCTTCGGCTGCGCCCCGCGCCTGCTGTGCTTCGGCAAAAAGGCGGGCATTTTCAATGGCGATGGCCGCTTGCTGCGCCAGGTTGACCAGGAATTCCAGTTCGGCATTGGTAAAAGGGGGGTCATCCGGGCTGCGCCAGACGACCATGGCGCCGACGGCTTTATGCTGGAACAGGAGGGGGGCGGCGAGTAATTTTTCACCAACGGCCGTTTCCTTTGTCCCTTTCAAATGGACGCGCCGTTGGTCGTGCAAGGTGTCTGGGATGATTTCGGCGATGCCGGTTTTGACCACATGGCCGATGAAGCCGACGCCAATCTGGGTGGGAAAGGTGAGGACGGCGGCAGAAATTTCGCCGACGGCGGTGATCGGTTGCAGGGTACGGCCGTCGCCCCGCAGCAGATAGACGGCGCTGGTATGGCCGTGCAGCAGGCTGTGGGCGTGGCTGGCAATGCGCTCCATCACCGTCTGCAAATCCAGCGTGGCCGAAATATCCCGGCTCACTTCCGCCAGCGCCGTCATCTCATTGGCGTGGCGCTGTGTTTCCAGGTAGAAGCGGCCACTTTCAATGGCATTGGCTACCTGCCGGGCCACACTGCTGAGAAAGTGCAGTTCGGCCTGCATAAATAGCCCTTCGCTATGTTTGCGCCACAGCATAATGACGCCAATCACCTCGCCGTGAATGACCAGCGGCGCGGCCATGATGCCTTCGTCATCTTCTTCGGGGTTGGGCGTGCCCTCAATGTGGATGGCGCGGGGGTCGCTGATGGGATAATTGACAATTTCGGCCAAGCCGCTTTGGGCGATGCTGCCGGTAATGCCTTCGCCCATGCGGATGGGGTTCGCTTTCAGAGCGTCTACGTAATCACCCCTGGCGACGTAGGTGCGGAAGACGGCATTTTCTTTGTCATACAGCATCAGGGCAATATCATGCACGCGCATCAACTCCTGTATGCGGCGCACAATTTCTTCCAATACCGGTTTCAGATCTTGGGTGGTGGCGATTTCGTTGCCTATTTCGGCCAGGGCGGCCATTTCATCGGCGTGGCGGCGGGTTTCTTCGTACAGTTGGGCGTTGTGGATGGCCTGGCCTACGTTGGCGGCGATGGTGGTGAGCAGGCGCAGGTCGTCTTCGGTAAAACGCCCTTCTTCGGTAACGCTCTGCACGCTGACGACGCCGAGGGCCTGGTTGTTGACGGTGATGGGCACCCCCAGGTAGGAGCGGGAATGTTTGCCGATGCGCTCGGTTTTGAGCTTTTGGTGCTGCCCGGCCAGGTCTTTGTTGATGAGCAGCGGTTGGCCGGTGGTGATGATGCGTTCGGTGAGGCCTTTGCCAAACGGCCGTGACTCCATCTCCTCCCCATGCTGATAGACAAAATGTACCATGTTGGTGCGCTGATCATGCAGGGCCACATAGGCCAGGTCGGCGTTAAACGTCACCCGCAACTGTTCCCCCACCAGATGAATAAGCGCGTCCAACTCGAGTTGGGTGGATAATACCTGGCTGATGTTGTTGACGGTGGTGAGTTCGGCGGCCTGGCGGCGGGTTTCTTCTAGCAGGGTTTGGGTCTGGGCAAAGAGACGGGCATTTTGGGCCGTGGCCGCCACCTGGAAGACAATGGTTTCCGCCAGACGCAGCTGCCCCTGGCTGAGGGTGCGCCCTTTTTCCAAAATATCAATGCCCAATGTGCCAATGACCTCTTGCCCGGCAAAAATGGGCAAAACGGCCAGCGTCTCCACCTTTTGCAGGCGCATGAGAGGGTGAATGACGGCCGTCTCCGGGGCGTGTTGGGCATCTTCAATGACAATGGAATGGCGCAAGGACATTACTTTTTGGGTCAGGGGATTGTCGAGTACGGGTATCGCCACGCCCAGAGCGCTGCGGGCGACGGTTGGATCATAATGCTCGGCGACGATGATCAGCTGTTCGCGGCTTTCGTTGAGCAGGGCGATGCGCACCTGGCTGACGTTTAACGCTTTCGCCAGCTCCGTCACCACTACTTGCATGACTTCGTGTAAGTCCAGGCTGCCGGCGGCGGTGGAGACCACTTTATTGATGACGGTGAGTTCGGCCATGCGCTGGTGGCTTTCGGCCAGTAGGCGGTTGCTTTCTTCAAAGAGGCGGGCGTTTTCAATGGCTACGGCGATGGTCAGGGCGATGGTTTGCAAAAATTCGATGTGGCGTTTGTTAAAGGAACTATCGTTTTCCACGGCCAGGACGCCGATGATTTTGTTGGCGGCGATGAGGGGCAGCCCTAACCAGACAGAGACGTTTTCGCCTACGATGACGGTGGTGACTTCATCACGCACGGGGTCGTTTCTGTTGGTGACGTGGAGCATCTGGCGCGTCTGGATGACCCGGCCGCTGTAACCCACGCTCAATGGCTGGGGCGGAATGTTGGAAAGGTCTACTTCGTGCCCCAGTTCGTAGCCATAAATCCAGTGGAGCATGGTTCCTTCTTCGTTTAACAGGAAGATGGACATGCCGGTGGCGGGCACGATGGACATGATTTCGCGGCGGGCGCCTTCAAAGACATGGCGCAGGTCGGGGGCTTCGGCCAGCAGCAGGCCAATGCGGTTGGTGGCGGCCAGTTCGGCTTCCCGTTGGCGGTATTGTTCCTGGAGTTGGACAACGGCCGTTGATAATTCCGCCAGTGACCATTCCTGTGTTTCTTCAAAATTTGTAAACGAATCAGTCATAGACAATTCCTGCAAATGAGGCGCGGAGAGAATAAGGGTTCAATTGTTGGCGGTATTTTTGTGTACGTAGGCATTGTTTTGATCGGATACCTGTATGATTATAAAGTGAACTACCTTATTTGCATCCTTACCTAAGTCACAAGATTAGGGGAGAGGGGGAGTGGGGGGTACGGCTGTGTGGAAAATAGTGTGGTGCTGGTGGGAAATGGGTTAGTGGTGGGGGTACGGCCGTAGTCATCAAGGAAGGCCGCGCCGTAAGCCGGAGTGGCATTAACCATCCAACGGGCTGCGCACCCCCAACGGCCCTTTATTCATCACATGGGTATACACCATGGTCGTCTTCACGTTCTTATGCCCCAACAACTCCTGCACCGTGCGGATGTCATACCCTGCTTCCAGCAAATGGGTGGCAAAGCTATGCCGGAATACGTGGGGGCTTACCCGTTTGGGCAACTTTGCCTTTTGCGCCGCCTCTTTAACTGCTCGTTGAATCACGCTCTCATCCAGATGGCGCCGCCTTTCAATGCCCGTCCGCGGATCCACCGATATATTGGAAGCCGGGAAAACGTACTGCCAGCCCCATTCCGTATCCGCCCCAGGGGACTTGCGCGCAAAAGCATAAGGGAGGGAGTTCCACCCGGCCAAAGCCCGCCGCCAGATCGGCTTCATGCCGCACTTTTACCTCTTTCAACTGCAATTGCAGAGCGGGGATTAACCTGGCCGGCAACAAAGTCACGCGATCTTTGTCCCCCTTTCCCTCATGCACCACAATTTGCCGTTGGCCGAAATCAACATCCTTCACGCGCAACCGCAAACATTCCAGCACCCGCAAGCCACTACCATATAGCAACTGGGCAATCAGCAAATTGCGTCCGGACAGTTGGTTTAAAACCGCCTCTACTTCCTCCTTTGTCAGTACCACCGGTAAACGCTCCGATTTTTTGGCTCGCAGGGCGTTAATTCGCTCCTCCACCGGCAAATGGAGTACCTCCCGGTAGAGAAACAACAAAGCATTCAACGCCTGATTCTGCGTAGAAGCCGCCACATGTTGTTTCACGGCCAGATCGTTCAAAAAAGCCTCAATTTCCCTGGCGCCCATTTCACTGGGATGACGCTTGTCATGGAACAAGATGTACCGCCGGATCCACTGGACGTAGCTTTGTTCCGTACGATACGAATAATGTTTCACCCGTAAGACATCGCGCACCTGATCCAGCAGTTTCTTTTTCGGCCCGGTTGATTCATGATTTTCTATCTGGCTATTGCTTGACATGACCTTTTCACCGCCCTATCATATGCCGCAGGTCGAGGTGGTTTAATACGCATTTGTTGCAGCCTATCTACCAAAAAGCAGATCGTCACAACCTATTTCACCGATACAGAATAGTATACTGCATCCATGCAGCCCACGACAAGACAACAAAGCGGAAACAGAAAGAATAGGCTGCACAGTCTAAAATGCTTTATAAGAGGAATAGGCTGTGTTTTGCAGTCTAGTAAATAGTTAGCCGTCGGGAGGGAGAGAATATGCAGCGATACGCCTGGCGGCGCCTGAACAAGCAGCAGGTCGGCGCGTACGCGGAATACTTCGTCAAGATGGAACTGACGATGTACGGCTTCCAGGTATATAGGACGGAGGTTGACGACCGCGGCATCGATTTTGTTGCGCGGCATGAAGACGGCCCATTCCTTGAGGTCCAGGTAAAGTCAGTCCGCTCACTCAGCTACGTCTTCATGCAGAAGGAAAAGTTCAAGCTCCGGCAAAGCCTCTATCTCGCACTCGCAATGCTCTTTGAAGGCCAACCTCCAGACCTGTACCTGATTCCCTCTCTGGTCTGGGAGAACCCCGATTCCATGTTTGTCAGCCGGAACTATCCCGGGCTCAAGAGCAAACCGGAGTGGGGCTTGAACCTTTCAAACAAGAATATGTCGGCCTTACAACCCTATCACTTTGAGCGAAGTGTCCGCGACATATGCGACCGAGCGGCTAACCAAGGCATGCACCCGACCGCCGCAAAAGGCGCGGCGGCGGGTGATGCCTGAGTCGTTAGGCAACATCACACATACCAGTGTGTCATGATACGTGTTTTGAAGGTAAAATAATTGGCATGGATAGGTCTATACTGAGAGAAACATTGTCCAACTCTTTTAACTTGGATGAACTCCAAACCTTGTGTTTTGACCTGAATATATAGTTTGAGGATTTGGATGGTCAAAGTAAACAAGCTAAAGCTAGAGAGATAATTGCCTACTGTGAGCGTACCGGTCTAACTGGTGAACTTATCGTATCGATTCGCAAACAACGCCCAAAGTTAGTCTTGCATAATCTTTATTCAGCCCCACCAGTGCTTTATCACCAACAGCCCAAAAAGCAACTTTCAAAAATCGCCACATTTTTCAGAGAATTTGACCTGCTTACTGACATTTCCTCTGAAGATCAGGCGCAGGAAGTATTAAGACGCTCCGCGCGACTGATTCACACTCTCCTGAGTTATGCCTTTCTTGATACGTGTGAGATAAGTACGGTTCACGATTTTATCTTCTTGCATTCCCTCAACATCGTTACAGGGCAAGATCACTCGAGAATAGTTCGTGTGGGCTTGATATGTCATATAACCCCGTTTGTAAGCACATTTGAAGAACTCGTTTCCACATATTTTGATAAAGCTGACCAAGAATACTTGGAACGTACATTGAGCTATCCTGAAGATTTGAACATCAAGATCAACTACAAATGGGCGGATAACATTCCCTATCGGATTATACGCACCGGGCCAAAAGCTATTCGTATTGACTGTCTGGATTCTTCGTTTTTCACCGTGAAGTTTCCACTACAAACCAGCGATCTGCTCGTACTATTCTCTGCTATGATAAATGGACGAGGCGTACTTTACGATGATATTGACTTTTCCAGTTTGCAACCAAACGAAGTCAAATTTTTGAACTACACGGAAGAAGCCAAGCGGTATGGACTCGATTTATCAGATTTTTCCATTAATGTCTCCGAGCCAGAATCTTGGAATGTTATAACTAAACGGTATTCAGAAACGATAGGATGATGGCATTTTCCATGCTAAAAGCGAGTTGATCAGCATTTTGAGGAAAGCAAGCTAATGCCAGACCACGAATTCTCAACACACGCCGAAGACATGCTCCATGAGCGGAGTATTGCAGAAGAATGGGTTTGGCGTACCATTGAAACTGGTAAAAGTAAAAGGGGCGATGATGGTAACATGCATTATACAAAACCAATCAGAGAAAGAGATGGTCGTGTTTTGCATGTCGTTATCAATCCCTACGTAAGCCCACGACGTATTGTGACGGTATTTTTTGACCGCCGTTTGAAGAAATAGGCAAACAACTATGAAACTAAAAATTGACAAAGAAAGTGATGCACTTTATTTTCGGTTAGATGATGTTGAAATTGTTGAATCCGAAGAAGTCCAGCCTGGAATTATTTTAGACTTTGACGAAAATGGTCGCATGGTTGGCATTGAGATTCTATCATTAAGCACTCGTTTTTCGCCGGAAAAATTGCGCCTCCTGCAATTTGAGACCGTATAACCGTATAACCATATAACTTGACCTTTTTACTGGACTCTGGCGAAATTGAGCCAGAATCATAAAAACTGAACCTTAAAAACCTTGTATCGTCTAGCCATCTGCCCTTGTCAGAGGCAGGGCTAAAGGCCGAATCAATTTGCATTGACCCTCGTGTGCAGCGATTCATTCTGGCGAGAGAAGTAGATGTAATCAGGGAGGGGC
>JABFFZ010000021.1 GCA_013112725.1 Chloroflexota bacterium | reverse complement strand
ACCGGCGGGACAAGAAACAGCATAAAAACCGACCCAAACCGGCCTGATTTGTTGCCTTCATTCGATTGTTAATGTTCAGTCAGACGCTGAGTTGCTCTCAGCGCGTTTTCACTTTTCTAAATGCGAAAAGGAGGTATGATGAAAATAGTCTCTTATCTGGTAGCAGCGGTGTTGGCGTTTTTTGGTTTGATTTTTATTGTCGGATCACAGGGAGTGCCCTTGCGCATTGTTGTCGGCGTCATTTTTCTGGCGGCGGCAGCTGTTTTTGTTTACATGGTGCGGGTAAAGCCACAACCCTCCCAAACTACCATCGTGCAACAGGTAGACCTGAGCGGCAACGTAAGTCTGGAACAGATTAAATGCCAGAATTGCGGCGGCGCCCTGGACAAGAACTCGATTGAGATTAAGGCTGGCGCTATCTTTGTCAACTGCCCCTACTGCGGCGCCTCCTACCAGTTTGAAGAAGCGCCCAAATGGTGAATTTACTGCAAGGTATCCGGCAAGATTGGTACAGTTTTCGCGCCTTGTTCAGCGACCTGCCCCGCCCCACGCCGGGTATGCACACCTTCCGCGTGGCGCTGCCCGGCGGGCAGAAGCGCATCCATTTGCGCGTGGAGCCGGATAGCAGCGGCGTCCTCTTTGTGGACGTCACCGACGCCATTCACCTGAACCCCACCGCCCTGCACATGGCCTACCTGGCGCTGTGTGACCTGCCGCAGCCGCAGGTGCAGGCCAATTTGCGCCGCCAGGTGCGCCGCGAAGATTGGCCGCAGTTGGGCAAAGAGTTGGGGCAGATGTATGAGATGGTGCATCGTTTCCGCGAGCCGGAGACGGGCTGCCCCACCTGCGCGGTGGAAGATTTGCAGCGCACGGCCCTGTTCAGCCACCGCGCCGACGCGCCCTATAAAGCCGACCTGGCCATCACTTATGGCTGTAACAATGGCTGCAATCATTGTTACAATGAACCGGCCCGTTTTGACATGCCTTCGCTGGGCAAAATGGAGTGGTTCCGGGTGATTGATAAGTTGCACGAAGTGGGTGTGCCCCATCTAATTATCACCGGCGGTGAGGCGACGCTGCACCCGGATTTGCCGGAGATCATCCGGTATGCCGATAGTCTGGGGCATGTGGTGGGGATGAATACAAACGGCCGTCGCCTGGCCCACCTCCCCTACCTGCAAGAACTGGAAGCCGCGGGGCTGAACCACGTGCAAATCACCCTCGGTTCCAACCGCCCCGACGTGCATGACGCTGTGATGAACGCCAAATCGTTTCACCAGACGGTGCGCGGCATTGAAAACGCCGTCGCCAGCAAGCTGCACACCATCACCAACACCACCCTCATGCGCCGCAATATGGATCATGTGGAGGAGATTATTGACTTTCTCTACGACCTGGGCATCCGCACCTTTGCCATGAATGGCATGATCTACAGCGGCGGCGGTTTTGCCGACCCCAACGCCATCTCCGAAGCGGAAATGCCGCCGCTGCTCATCCGCGTGCGTGACCATGCCCAGGAAAAGGGGATGCGTTTCCTCTGGTATACGCCCACCGAATACTGCCGCATGTCGCCGGTGGAACTGGAGATTGGCGCGAAACGGTGCAACGCAGGCGAATATTCCATCTGCATTGAACCCAATGGGGATGTGCTGCCTTGCCAATCGTTTTATGTGGCCGCCGGAAACATTTTGCGCGATCCCTGGGAACGCATCTGGCGTAGTGAACTGTTCCGCAGTTTCCGCGAGCGCGAAGATGACCCGGTATGGGCCGGTCTGCCCGGCAAATGCCATCACTGCCCCGATCTGCCGCTGTGTGGCGGCGGCTGCCGCATTGAACGGGAAGCGCGGGATGGAGTGCGCATTGCGGAAAGCGAGGGGGGATTGGCATGTGGGAATGGCGGCGACGGCCGTGCCCACAGCGATCAACGTCTCGTCGGCTTCATCCCCCTCAGTGTGATTTCGTGATAGTGGCTGATTGCTGGTGGTTTATACCAGCAACCAGCAATCAGCCACACTCGTACTACCCATTAACCATTTTTCCATCGTAAAAGGAGTGGAGAGCGATTATGGACAGAACACGCCTGATTTTTATTGCGATTGTGGGTGTAGCCCTGATAGCTGTTTGTGGCTTTGTCACGTTTAGCCTGGTTAACAATGCGTTGCAAGAGCAAGGGGGCGGAACAGTAACCCCGGCTGTAGCTCAGCCCACTACCGCCCCCGCCAACACCCGCACTGTTACCGTCAACCTGGAGTCCCCGGAGCCGATTTGGGGGCCGAACTATGACGCCGGCGACGGCCGTCCCACCTACGTGTGTGGCGCTGATGCCTTTGGCAGCTACTTCATCTTGCAGCAAATGCAAATGTCCGGGCAGGACATCGCCAACGGTTTCCATCTGGGCATCGTCCCCTTTTTCCTGGACGAAGACCCGGCCTATGATGTGTCCGAAGAGCAGCGCACGGCGCTGCTTAACGCCGGTATTTGGGATTGCCTGTTGACCACGCTAGACTCTGTCGCCCTGACCAGCCCCGGCGTTATTACGGCGATCGTAGACGAGAGCGCCGGCGCGGATCAGTTGTGGGGGCGAGACGTACCTACCATCAATGATCTGCAAGGCAAACGGATCGCCTTCTCACGGGGCAGCGTGGGTGAATACTTTGTCTATTATGTACTTTCCATTGCCCAACTCAGCCCCCGTTCCCAGGTGACGCTTGTACCCCAGGATGGCGTGGCTGAAGCCGTAGCCGCCTTCAACAACGGCCAGGCAGATGTGGTCTCCGGCTGGGAACCAGATATCTACGACGCTGAACAGAGCGGCGGCCAACCCCTGCTCAGTTCCAACCAACTGCGCATCGTCATGGATGTGATTGTTACCTCGCGGGAGACCATTGCCAACGACGCCAATCTGGTGCAGAACTTCCACAATGCCTGGTTTGCCACCCTCAAGGACCAGGTGGAGAATTTTGATACCGCCGCCACCCACATCGCCAATTGGGGCCACAACGATTGGAGCTTTGTCTACCCCGAATCGGCCAGCGACGATTTGCGCGCCTGGCTGGAGAGCGTAGCTCAAGCCGACCTGGGGGATAATGCCTTTGTGATGCGGGACATCCGCCCCATTGTCAACCGGCTGTCTATCGCCCGCCGTGTTTGGGCAGCGTCTGATGTGCCTGTGCCTAATGACAACGTAGAAGAACTGGTCAACCCCGGTTTTGTGATTCGCGCCGCGGAACAGGCCAGTTTGCAGCCCAACGGCCGTCCCGTCAACGACACCTTCTCCATTTCTTCCCAATTGGATTTAAGCACCATCAGCACCGGCGACGCGGCCACGCTGGCCGTGCTGCCCTGCCGCACCTTTACCTTCCTGCCCGAATCCACCGAATTGACGTTGGAATCGCGCCGGATTTTGGACAACTGCGTGGCGCCTACGTTGTCACAAAGCATTGGCCTGTTTTTGCGCGTGAAAGGCTCTTCCGCCTGGCCGGCCAATGATCCCCCCTGGACAGAAGCGGACATCCTGGAAGTGGCCGAAGGACGGGCGCAATCAGTGGTGGATTACCTGGTCTCGCAGGGCATTGACCCGGCCCGTTTTGTGGTGGAAGCCACATTGCCTCCGCCAGATCATCGCAATAGTGATGATCCCAATGTGCAGGCGCAGGACCGCTATGTGGAATTGACGTTAGTGACGGCGGGGCGGTGAGTGGGAAACAGCGAGCGGTAATCGGTAACCGGTTATCGGAGTGGAGTGATAGATGAAAAAGAACCGACACAGCGGTATTTTCGCTTTTTTGATTTTGGTGGGGTTAGCCACGCTGGCTTGCAGCCTGGGGAATTCGGCGGCAAATGAGCCGCCGCGTAATGCGGAAGTGGCGCTGGTGGTGGCGAATACCAGTTTGGAGCCGTGGTTGAGTACGGCCGTGACCCAATTCAACGCCAGCGAAACCCAAACCAGCGGCGGCAAATCTATCTTTGTCCAGATAACGGCTGCCGACGCCGGACAGTCCGTTACCGACATCAGCGCCGGCGCTGAGCCAGCCCTCTGGATTCCCGACGACACGGTGTGGGTAAACATCCTGGCCGACCAGGGCAACAACAGCTTTCAGAGCGACTGCGTCAGCGTAGCCCAAAGCCCACTAGTCATTGGCATGTGGCGGGATGTGGCTGAAGCGTTGGGCTGGCCCGGCCTGCCGTTGGGTTGGCTGGACGTGGGCAGTCTGGCCACCGATGATGCTTTGTGGAATTACTACAGCGGCGGTGAATTAGGCGATGCGTTCCGCCTGAGCCATACCCATCCCGGCCTTTCCGGCAGCGGCGTCAGCACCCTCCTCTCCCTGGTACAGGCCGCCCAAACCACCACAGAAGCAGTCACGGAAACAGACATTCAGCGCCCCATTGTCAAGGCTTCGGTAAGCGCTTTTGAAGGCGGCGTCACCTGGTTCAGCCCCAATACCCGCGCCCTCAGCACGGCCATGAGCAGCCGCGGCCTCAATTACCTTAGCGGCGGTGTGATGTATGAAAGTGATGTGGTGAACGATGGCAATGGGCAGCTTGTGGCTGTTTATCCTTTTGAAGGCACGTTTATGGCTACGCACCCGGCCTGCATCAACCGCGCCGCCAGCGCCGCCCAACAGGAAGCGGCGCGGCTGTTCCGGGATTATTTGCTCAGCGAGGCGGGGCAGCAGTTGGCGCTGGCAGGGGGATTGAGGCCGGTACACACGGCCGTGCCCCTGGCCTCTCCTCTGGATGAAACCCATGGCGTAGATCCGTCTCAGCCAACGGCCGTGTTCGCGCCCCCTTCTGTTGCTGCCGTGTATGCCGCCCAAGAGTTATGGCAAGAGGCGCGTAAAGATGTCAACCTGGCGCTGCTGTTGGACACCTCCGGCAGTATGCGTGGCAGCAAGATGGAAAGTATGCGCGCCGCTGCCATCGAGTTTGTGGAACAAATGGGCGATGACGATTACCTGTCCATCATCGCCTTTAGCACCGAGCCCGATTTGATCCTCAACCACGTACAGGTTGGCCCCAACCGGCAAAAAATCATCAATGCCATCACCAATTTGCGCGCTGAAGGAGATACCACGCTTTTTGACGCTATTGGTGATGGCGCCGTGCTGCTATACAGCACCATGCAGCCACAAACCACCAACGCCATGGTTGTCCTTTCCGATGGGCAAGATACACGCAGCTATCGCTACAACGCCAATTCCGCCACTGGCTTGGTACAGGCCAACAATCTAACTGTTTTCACCATTGCCTATGGCAACGACGCCGATGTCAACACCATGCGCACCTTAGCCAGCCAGACGAACGGCAACTTTTTTGCAGGAGACGAGGCCAGCATAGCCGCCATTTACGAGGAAATGTCGGCCGCGTTTGGCGGCAGCGTGGGGGTGGGGCGGTAATTGGGAGATTGGAAGATTGGGAGGTTGAATCTCTTAATCTCCCAATCTCTCATTTGAGGAAAGTAGCGTGTTCGGGAGATTGGAGGCCGGTTTGTAAGGTGGCGAGGACGGCCGTGAGATTGCCCTGTAATAACGCCGCTACATCTAACCACAAACCGGGAAATATCCGGCGCAAGCGGCTCATACACCCCCTCTTGTAAGCTAAACCAGACGGCCTGCTGTTCATACGCCAGATAAACAAGATATTCCCGTACACCATTGCGAGCGTATGCTTTGTGCTTGTCATGTATATCATAATTGGCGCTGCTGGCAGCCACTTCCACTATTAACTCCGGCGATCCTTCCAGATAATCATCTTCCGTCACCCAGGATTGGCCGCCCAGTTTGGGTCCAGCCGCAATAAAACATCAGGCTGTGGCTGATTCTCGAAATCGAGCCGCAGTGCAGCATTATCGGCTCCCATAACCCCGGGCGTCGCCGCCTGATATGCTGCCAACCAACCAATAAAAATAAAATGTGGATTAGCATGTTTTTGAAAATGGACAGGCGAAGACACGTAAACGACTCCGGCGATCAATTCGGCTTTCAATTCCAGGTGTTGGCGATACCGCCGTTCAAACTCTGCCCGGCTCAGTCTGTCACCAGGCTGCAACGGCGCCGGTACAATCAGCGGATTTCCTTCGGTTCTGGGTATGGGTGCGGCCATCATGGTGCTCATACAATCCTTCTTTTACCACATTTCACGGCCGTTATTGTAACATGAAACCTCTGGCCCGTGTGCAACCATAGGCTGCTGGCTGCGTACTCCCTGGCATGGCAAAATCGGGCAAGGATGCCCAATTTATGAGGAGAAGTATGTTCAACAATCTAAATCCCGAAACCCGTAAACAGCTTGGCTTTTTGCTTTCCATCCCGGAGCGTACCATCCGTTCCCTGGCGGCGGTAGGGGGCGGCACGGCCGTGCTGCTCACCGAAACCCTCATCCCCCCCACCCTGCAGCAATCCACTCTTTACCGCGTCACCATTGGCGACTTGCAACAGTTTTTGATTGAGCAGGTAGCGCAAATGGACCGCAGTGTACTGACGGCCGTGCCCACCCGTAACCTGGAAGGCAACTTTATGCCCCGCCGCATGGCTGGGTCGGTGGTTGATATGGCCGGGCTGCTATGGATCCGCTTCTCGCCGCTGTGGATGTTTGCTATTGCCAGCGACGCCGCCAACGGCAGCAAAGTCTTCCTGCACCGGCTGGTGACCCAATTGAAGGAAAATGGTGTGCTGGCCGAAGAAACACAGATTGACAGCCTGGATGAATTGTTGGATACCTTACATGCCGCCTCTGATAAAAGCGCCCAGACCGTCAATATCCCGCCGCTCTCCGCAGATGATATAAAACAAACAGCCGAGGAACTGCGCCAGCAATACGGCCGTCTCTTCCAAAACACCACCAATCTCCTTCCCCGCCTGGAAACGCTCTGGACGCAAATGGAAACAATGGCGAAAGAAGAAGAAACCAGCCCGGCCAAAGTGAGCGGGCTGATGGCTTTAGACCTGGTGGAATGGGGCAAAAAAGGGGTAGAGACAGTCACGGCCGTAGGCCGGACCGGCGGCGGCCTGCTCGATGAACATATCTTGCGCAGCTACGCCCAAACACTGGACAATCTATCTGCTGAAGGACTGCCCAGCTACTTTAGCCGTAAGATGGCGCCGTTTGCGGAAACGGCCGTTTCCCACTTCGACGCCAATCGCCAGACATGGACAGAGCGGATGGTAAACGGTAATCCGAATCCGTAATCGGTAATCCGTAACCAGACCACGGCTCACGGATTACGCCTCACGGATTACGGAGTTCGGGATACCCGCCACTGCATAAAGCCGAAAAAGAGCGCCAGCAGCAGCCAGCCCAAGGCGATAGCACCAATCCAATAGGCGCCTTCACGGCCAAAAACAACGGTTGCTCCCGTCGCTGGCCCAACGTTGCCGTCGGCATCCAGCCATTTCAGACTGAACTGATACATAAACCAGAACCAGAACAACCCAATCAGGCCACAGCAAACAGCCATAAATGCAAAAATCACCTGACGTATAGCTTGAAACATACGGGCATTATGGGTGCGGGGTACGGCCGTCGTCAATAGTTCCTTGTGCCTGGCGTGGCGCAGTAAGGTATACTCCCCTGGTAAAATTCAAACCAATGGAGAAATACATGACCCTATCCCCTCCCCCAGACCTTACCGAAAGGCGCAAAGCTGACCACATTCGCATCAACCTGGAAGAAGACGTCGCTTTCAAAAAAGTGACGACCGGTCTGGAAAAATACTTCTTCATGCACCAGGCCCTTCCCGAAATTGACCTGGCCGACGTCACCACCACCACCGCCCTCTTCGGCAAAAGGCTTAAAACCCCTTTGCTCATCTCCTCCATGACCGGCGGCACGGCCGAAGCCCGCGCCATTAACCGCACATTGGCCGCCGGAGCGCAGGCGGCGGGCATCGCCATGGGCCTCGGCTCAATGCGCGCCGCCGTCGAAGACGAATCATTGGCTGACACTTACCGGGTGCGTGATATAGCCCCCGATATTTTGCTCTTCGCCAACCTGGGCGCCGTGCAGTTCAATTATGGCTACGGACTGGATGAGTGCCTGCTGCTGGTAGAAATGATTCAGGCCGATGCCCTCATCTTGCATTTCAATGCCCTGCAAGAGGCCGTACAGCCAGAAGGCGATGGTAACTTTGCCAACCTGCTGCCCAAAATTGAAGCAATCTGCCAGAAGCTGCCCGTGCCCGTTATTGCCAAAGAAGTAGGTTGGGGCTTTGCCGAGGAGACGGCGCGGCGGTTGGCCGAAGCGGGTGTAGCCGCCATTGACGTGGCCGGCGCCGGCGGCACCAGTTGGAGCCAGGTAGAGATGCACCGCGCCCCGACCGCCCGCCATGCACGAGTAGCCGGCGCGTTTATTGATTGGGGAATTCCCACGGCCGTGTCCATCCAATACTGCCGCCGCACCGCCCCCCATCTACCCATTTTCGCCAGCGGCGGCATCCGCAACGGCATTGACGTGGCCAAGTGCATTGCCCTGGGCGCCAACCTGGTTGGTTTCGCCGGTGACTTCCTGCGCGCTGCCGATAAAGACGGCGTAGACGGCGTCATCGAAATGGCCGAAACGATCACGGCCGAACTGCGCGTCGCCATGTTCTGCGCTGGCGCACAAGACCTGGCTACCCTGGCGCAAACACCGCTCTACACCCAATTCTAATCTGTGCGAAAGGCAACAAAATATGAATAACTCATCTTTTTCAACAGGTATGGAAACTCATAGAAATAAATATGAATCCATCAATTGGAGATTGATTGAACGTAAGCGTTCAGACTTGACAAGTTTATTACCAGAGGCAGTTGCCGCTATTCAGGCGCAAAAACTTGTCAAGTCTCCAGAGGAACTGAACGGTTACGATTAAACAATTGCGAAAACTATCGGTAGCTAAAAAAAACGAAATGGCCTTTGCTGCTGCCGATTTTGCTTTACGCCAAAAGCGTCTCATACTGGCTGAAGACCACCCCGACTGACCTGCCGAAAGAGTTGACCGCGAGACACACCGACTTGTTTTTGGTGTTTAAGGAATCGAATAAACCAGCCATGTCTCCAAAGTTCGATCAAATCCAGGCATTTGGTGGTGTTATTGATGTTTTGGAAGCTATAGGCGCAGTTCATGCTCTATGGGGAGGAATTGCTGTAGTCGCCCATGATGAACCTCGTTTTACGCAGGATATGGATGTTTTGCTCAGTCCAGAAAAATTTACTGTATCGTTATTTGTGCGTCGCCTGCAAGAAGCACATTATCACGTAGATGAAATAGCCGTCCAACGCGCTTTAAGTGGCAGTTTTTTTAACGTCATTCACTTGTATTACCATATCAAGATAGACTTTTATATCCCGATTGAGCCAGAACTTCGCGCTATGATTGCCGAACGCACTTATCTACCTTTTGATGAGATGTGTCGCGCTGCTTACATCCCCCCCCCTGATTCGGCCGTGATCGCCAAGTTACGAGCTTATGCAGATAGTCAATCCTTGCGCTATCTGGATGACATTGCCTCGATCGTGCGCGTTCAAGGGGGCAAGCTATACTGTCAAAGGCCATAAAGTGTCATTTTGCCCGGCGAATGGAATTCGCGGCAACAAGGGCAAAGACCGCCTGCGCGGTCTGGAGACCAGTCGGCGAAGGCCGACTTTGCACGTGTAGGCGCGGTTTCAACCGCCGGCTAAAATGTCAGATTATGCCCTTTGTTGGTATAAATCAAGAACGAATTGATATTGCGGCCGCCTGACTTGACTTGCTAAGTTTATGGCGAAACTTATGGAAGGATAATCAATGAGAGAGCTAGAAAGTTTAGGAAAGGAAATGCGAATCGCCTTGGATGAGGAAATGCGGGCGGTTTTGCAGGCGGATGGGGGAGTGCCAGACCTGTATTACGGCATGATGCACTACCACATGGGCTGGCGTGACCGGGACTTGCGGCCGGCCGACGTCAACGCCGGTAAACAGATTCGGCCGGTGCTGCTACTGCTGGTCTGCCAGGCGGCCGGCGGCGATTGGCGGCAGGCTGTGCCCGCCGCTGCCGCCGTCGAACTGCTGCACAACTTCTCACTCATCCACGATGACATTGAAGACGCCAGCCCCACCCGGCGTGGCCGGGAAACGCTGTGGCAGATTTGGGGCATCGAGCAGGCCATCAACGCCGGCGACGCCATGTTTGCCCTGGCCCATCTAGCACTCAACCGGCTCTATGATCGGGGCGTCCCGGCCGAGCGGGTGGTGCGCGCCCTGCGCCGCTTTGACGAAACGTGTGTGCGGCTGACACAAGGCCAACACACCGATATGGACTTTGAAAAACGAGACCGGGTGAATGTGGATGAATATATCGAAATGATCACGGGGAAAACGGCCGTACTCCTCTCCCTGTGTGCCGAATTAGGCGCCCTGGTTGCCGGGCAAGATGACGACACCATCGCCCACTATGCCCAATACGGTCTGGACGCCGGGCTGGCCTTCCAGGTTATTGATGACATCTTGGGCATCTGGGGCGATGAAACACTCATCGGCAAATCCGCCTCCACCGATATCACCACTAAAAAGAAAACGCTGCCCGTCCTCTATGGCCTGGAACACAGCGCCGACTTGCGCCAGTTATACACCCAGGAAGAAACCGACAGCGCGTTTGTGCATCAGGCAGTGGAACTACTCGACCAGACCGGCGCTCGTGACTTTGCTACCACCAAAGCCACCGCTTATACTCAAAGCGCCCTCAGCAATTTAGAAGCCGCCCATCCCAGCGGCCCCGCCTATATCGCCCTGAATCAACTGACTGATATGCTACTTAAGAGAGATTATTGAAAATAAAAAACGGCCGTCTGGAATTTCAGACGGCCGTTTCCGTTACTCACTACTCACTGCCTACTCTTCGTCCCTAAACCCTTCCAGGTCATCATCATCCAGCCCATACTCATATTCCATTTCATACTCTTCTTCCACTGCCGAAGCCGCCAACTGCTTTTCTTTAGCCATCGCCAGAGCTTCTAAAATGGCCGGGTCGGTATTATCATCAATCATCAACGGAATCGAGAAGTCGAACGCTGGCGTCTCTTCCTCTTCTTCCTCGTCCAGCAAATCCGCCGGCTCAGGCGCCGGTCGGTTGTGCAAATCAAATCCCGTGCCTGCCGGAATCAGCTTACCGATGATAACATTTTCCTTCAAGCCCATCAGCTTATCTTCAGCGCCGGCAATAGCCGCGCTGGCCAGGACTTTGATGGTATGCTGGAACGAACTGGCCGACAGGAAACTATCGGTGTTCAATGCGGCTTTCGTAATCCCTAACAACACCGGTTCCGCCTGCGCCGGTTCACCGCCTTCCTCCATGATTTCTTCGTTCGCTTCCATGAAGATCGCCAGTTCTACCAACTCACCGGGCAGCATTTCCGTATCACCGGAATTGGTAATGACCACTTTGCTCAACATCTTGCGGATGATAACCTCAAAATGCTTGTCATGGATATTCTGGCCTTGTGGCCGGTAAACCTGTTGCATTTCTTGCAGTAGATATTGGGTCACGGCGTCACGACCCAAAATATCCAGAATGCGGTGCGGGTTTTTAGAACCTTCGGTTAACTGGCCACCGGCAAACACTTCCTCGCCATCAGAAACCAGCAGGCGCATACCGGCCGGGATTTCATAATCTCGCTCATCACGGCTTTCCCAGACAACCGTCACCCGGTCACCATTGCGTGATACGCGGCCACCATGGCGGGCCGAGATGACCTCATCCTCTTTCTCCGCCAAAATCCCACCTGGTTCAACGGTGTCATTATCACCAATTTTTACCACCCAGCCTTCGGGGATTTCATACACATCGTCTACCAGTTTGGTGTCGGTTACAAACACATGGCGCACACCGTCAACCATACGCACTTCAGCGCGGCCGCCAATCTCGGTGATAACAGCCTCACCTTTAGGCTTCTGGCGCGCTTCAAAAAGTTCTTCCACACGAGGCAAACCCTGGGTGATGTCACCAGCAGCCGAAGCGGTACCACCGGTATGGAAAGTACGCAAGGTCAACTGGGTACCAGGTTCACCAATGGACTGTGCGGCCACAATGCCAACAGCCGTGCCCCGCTCTACCGGTTTGCCTCGTGCCAGGTCCAGGCCATAACATTTGGTGCAAATACCACGTCGCAGTTCACATGTCATGGGTGAAAAGACATATACTTCTTCGACGCCCAACTCCTCAACACGTTCCGCCGCCGTATCGGTAAAGTAGTCACCAATACGCACCACCGGTTCATTGGTGTCGGGGTCCATAATCTCCTCCGCCGATACCCGGCCCAGAATCCGTTCCGATAACGTTTGTTTGCCAAAATTATCGGAACGCCGCACATGAATACCCTTATCCGTACCACAATCTGCGCCCATGACAATCATATCCTGGGCAATATCCACCAGACGGCGGGTCAGATAACCAGCATCAGCTGTACGCAAAGCCGTATCCGCCAGACCTTTACGCGCCCCATGCGTAGAGATGAAATACTCCAGGGTATCCAGGCCCTGACGGAAATTGGACTGAATGGGTACGGGAATGATGCGTCCTTGCGGATCCGCCATCAAACCACGCATACCGGCCAACTGGGTGATAGGCCCAAACCCACCCTTACCCGCGCCAGACAAAGCCATGACCGCAATGGGGCTGGCCGGATCCATTACATCGCGCACCGCCTTTTCGACCTTATCTTTGGCGTCATTCCAGGTTTCAATGGTGCGCATATACTGCTCTTCTTCGGTGAGCAAACCGCGGCGATACTGCCGGTCAATTTCGTTTACACGCTTGAGCGCGCCATCCAAAATACCCTGTCGCTCTTCAGGTATGGTCAGGTCAGATACGGCGATGGTGGTTCCAGATACCGTCGCATAGCGGAAGCCAATCGCCTTAACGGCATCTACCAGGTTAATGGTCGCTTCGTCACCCAAGTGACGGTAAACGCGGTTGATCAGACGGGTAACGCCCCCTTTGTCCAATACCTGGTTGACGAACCGGAATTCCTCCGGTAATACTTGATTAAACAAGACACGTCCGGGGGAGGTTTCGATGATCTTCTGGCGCGGCTTACCATCCTTATAACGGGAATGGTCTTCTTTGTTGACGGTATAGGTACGCACCTTGATTTTGGCGTGAATGTCCAGGTAGCCTAGTTCATAAGCAGTCTCTACTTCTTCCAGACTGGCAAAGACCTGGCCTTCTCCTTTACGGCCGTCACGCATCAACGTCAGGTAATACACCCCCAACACCATATCTTTAGACGGCCCCACAATGGGTTCACCATTGGCCGGTTTGAGTAAATTGCGGGTGGCCATCATCAAATCCATGGCCTCATCCACTGCCCGGCGGGACAGGGGCACATGGACCGCCATCTGGTCGCCGTCAAAGTCGGCGTTAAACGCCGAGCAGACCAGCGGATGCAGTTGAATGGCTTTACCTTCCACCAGCATAGGCATAAACGCCTGAATACCCAGGCGGTGCAGGGTGGGCGCGCGGTTCAGGAGGATGGGACGGCCGTCAATAACCTCTTCCAACACCTGCCAAACCTCCGGCTGCTGCCGTTCAATCACCCGGCGCGCTCCCTTCACATTGCTGGCATAGCCATATTCCACCAGCTTACTAATCACAAACGGGCGGAACAGTTCCAACGCCATCGTCTTAGGCAAACCGCATTGGCCCAACTTCAAGTTTGGCCCGACTACAATGACCGAACGGCCAGAGTAGTCCACACGTTTCCCCAACAGATTGCGACGGAAGCGCCCCTTCTTCCCTTTGAGCATATCAGACAAGGATTTCAGTTCGCGGCGGCCGCGGCGGCTGAGCGCCTTACCACGCTGGCTGTTGTCAATCAGGCTGTCCACCGCCTCTTGCAACATACGTTTTTCATTGCGCACAATGACATCCGGCGCGCCCAGTTCCAGCAGCCGCTTCAACCGGTTGTTGCGGTTGATCACCCGGCGGTACAAATCATTCAGGTCAGAGGTGGCAAAACGACCGCCGTCCAACTGCACCATCGGCCGTAAATCAGGCGGGATCACCGGCAGCACCGTCAAAATCATCCATTCGGGCCGGTTGCCGCTCTTGCGCAGCGCCTCCACCACTTGTAGCCGCTTCGTAGCCCGTTTGGCTGCCTGCTTGGAGCGGGTCGTGCGCACCTCTCGCCACAACTCACGGGAGAGTTTATCCAGGTCCATACGCCGCAAAATGTCATACAGCGCCTCCGCGCCCATGTCGGCGCGGAAGACGTTGCCAAACTTGCTCTTTAACTCCCGGTAATCATTCTCATTGAGAAAAACCATCGCCTCCAGGCTTTCCAACTGTTCCCGGTTGGCCTGGGCTTGCTGGCGCAAACGCGACAATTTGACGGACAAATCACCACGCATATCGTCGCCCACCGCCTGTGTTTCGCCACGCAGTTCGTCTAGCTCTTTTTGCAGCGCGGCCAATTTGCTTTGATGATCTTCTTCATATTCACGCTGCACCTCATTCAGGCGCTCAGTGGTGATTTCTTGCACCAACACACTATGTTCGCGGCCTACTTTTTCGCCAGCGCTTACTACAAGCTGCCCGGCCAGCATAATATCTTCCGCGGCCGGTTTATCTTTGGCGTTTTTAAGCCGCTGCTCAACAGCCTTTGCCTCGCGCACCACCTCGTCAGTGGCCGCAGACAAACGATCATCAAAGGTTTCGTTTAGCTCCAGCAACGCCGCTTCCAACTCTAACAAACGCCCCTGGGCATCAGAAGTAGCCTGACCGATGTTGCTCTGCAAATCTTCTTCAAAGCGCAATTCGGCTTCTTCTAACTCTTCCTGCAAACGCTTGAGCGCCCGCTGCCGGGCTTCTTCGTCCACGTGGGTAATGACGTATTGGGCAAAATAGAGGACACGATCCAGATTACGCCGGGATACGTTCAACAACAGCCCCATATGGCTGGGCACACGCCGGGTATACCAGACGTGGGCTACGGGTGCGGCCAGTTCAATGTGTCCCATGCGTTCCCGCCGCACGGAGGAGCGGGTAACTTCTACGCCACATTTGTCACAAACAATGCCCTTGTAACGCACGTTTTTATATTTGCCACAATAACATTGCCAATCACGCGTGGGGCCAAAGATGGCCTCGCAAAACAACCCATCTTTTTCCGGCCGCAACCGGCGATAGTTGATGGTTTCTGGTTTGGTTACTTCCCCGTATGACCAGGAGCGCATATGGTCGGGGGATGCTAAGCTGATACGTAAAGAGCGGAATTCTGTTGTCTCCACCAGGTGACCTCCCAAAAAGATAAAGTATTTATTATCTAGAGGTGACAAGTTTTCAAAAACCTGTCAGCTCTTTTGTACAATGGGGATAAACACGGAAAAAGAGCGTTTGACCTTTTCAGGCCAACGCTCTTGCTTTTTTGCCAATCGTTTATGTCATAAGTAGCCGCGATTATATCGGCAACCGTCAATATGTCAAGCTTGGTACATAAGTGTTTTGTTAACGGCCGTCTCCCACACTCCCGGCGCCAACGAGACAATTTTGTACTGAGGATAGGCATAGGTTCCCGTGCCGCCAGTGGTGTGAATCATCTCTACATGGCCGCTCACCTCCACCCGCGCCTGGTAAAGCTGTGTGCCACCACCATCGTCAAATTCTATACAAACCTCAGCCCATGTGGGCTGGGCAGCCTCATCTTGCACTAAAATTTTGCCTCGTTTGGGCCAATCAAACCAACGCCATCCGGCGCACAGCCACAGTTCCCGCTCGGTCGCCTGCAAAAAGCCGTTTGCCAGCCCGGCCCAACCCCGATAATGGCCGCGCAAAGCAGCCACTGGCCCGGCGCGCCGGGCGATCTGGTCGGCCTGGGCTTCTTCCACATACGCCCAAAAGTGACCGGAGGGCAATTCCATCAATGTGGGAGCAAAGACATGGCCGCCAAAGTGGCTGACGCGCCAGACACGCAGTTGGTCTGAGGCATGTTGGCGGCGCAGGTAGTGGTAGAGCGGGAAGCCAAATTTGGCGCAGGCGGCGTCTACCGTGCCGTGTGTGCAAACCAGAAGGTCGCGGGGGGTGGGAGACACGGCCGTCTGCCACCCCGCAAACTCCCCCAACCTGCCCGGTTCCTCGGCCAATGTCCAGATCAGCGGCCCCGTTTGCGCTTCCGGCACGAAGTATTCGGCGCGGGCAAAGTGAGCGATTTGTGCCCCCTCCCGCTGAAACCGAATGACCCGCCGACAGCCTGGTTGTGAATACGCCTCGTCCGGGGCAATGAGCAAAAGGTAGATGGGTGGCCAGACGCCTGTTTCGTGATAACGCTGCATATACAGCGCGTACAGGTCTAGCACCTCCTGGGGCATTGTGCCAACGGTGGTGTACAGGTCGCTGCGCCAGGGCAAGGGGGCTTCCAACAGTATCAGCGTTTCAAACGCTGTTGCCTGCCCGCCGGGGTCCAGCCCTTTTTCCAATGCCAGGAGGTTGCAGTATGCTTTCATGAGCTGTAATTGAGTAATTGGGTAATTTTGGGTAATTGATCCTTTAGTTACTGATGTTACGCGGGCTGTCGCCGGTTTCCAGACCGAGCGACGCTGGCTCGGTGGGACACCGACCAGAGCAGGTGCGTAACATGAGTTAGTTACTCAATTACCCAATTACCCAATTACGTCTTGATTACTTTACGGCCGTCCCTATCTGTTCCACCAACGCATCCAACGCATAGGGCAGGCTGAGTACGGTGCTAAAGCTCAACGCGCCGTAGACGGGATCGTTGCCCACAAAAGGGATGACACGGCCGTCCTGCACCACTGCTAACTGCGAAAAGAGCGGATCATCCAGAATGGCGGCCAGCTCTCCCGGTGTGTCTGCGCGCACAATCAGCACATCCACATCCAGCAAATCCAGCCGTTCGCTGCTGATTTGCGCTGAATCCAGATCGCCGACGACCTCGGAAATGGCCGGGTCATAAGTCAGTCCCAGCCCGGTCAGGAAGCGGAGCGGCGGCGTATTTTCGCCCACCACCCAGTATTGCCCGGCTTCTTCGGCCGGCGTTACCCAGGCGACGGTAGCCCCACCAAACCCGTCATTGGCTTCATTGGCGGCCGCAATTTGTGTTTCCACTGCCGCCACCAGTTCATTTGCCAATTCTTCTCGGCCCAGCGCCCGGCCGATCAACTGCGTTTGTATCTGCCAGGGGACGCCAAAATCAGGGTATTCGCCCGGCTGGGCCAGGGTGGGGGCAATTTGGGAGAGCATGTTGTATTCCTCTTCGGTGATGCCGGAATGGGTGGCAACCAGCAAGTCCGGGTCGAGTGAGGCGATGAGTTCAAAGTTCAGTTCGCCGTGGGGCATTTGCAGCAGTTCGGGCGTGGCGCTGCCCAGGGCGTCTTGTCCCCAGGGCCAGACGCCGTAGGGCTGGTCGCCGAACCAGTCGCGCACGGCGATGGGTACCACGCCTAACGCCAGCACCGGGTCTTGCTCGCTGTAGCCGATGGTGATCACCCGTTCGGGCGCGGCGGGAATGGTGGTACTGCCAAATTTGTGCTCGATGGTGACGGGGAAGGTGGTAGATTCGGCGACGGCCGTCTCCGTTCCCAACGCCTCAGCCACATCCGCCAACACCTGCATGGCAGCCATTGGCCCGCCGGTGCTGCTCCAGGCCAGCCCGTCTACGGTGAAGAGGCGGTTATTTTGGACGGCGGAAAGGGTTTGCACCAGCGGATTTTCCAATGCCTCTTGCATGGCCACATCCCCTTCCGGGTTCAGCCCACCGGCAAAGATGATGTCTGCGTCCACCAGGTCAACCTGTTCCATGCTGATCACATCGGTGTGGACGGGGTGCGTACCGGCCAGATCAAGCTGGTAAGCGGGCCGTTCAAAACCAATGTCGGACAAAACCTGGCTGGAAAAGGCGTTAGCGAGCAAAATGCGCGGCCCGTCGGCCATCCAGCGCACAATGCTCACCTGGCGCAGGTCAGCGGAGAGTTGGGCGCCGAGTACGGCCGTTTGCGCATCATACGTTGCCATCCACTCCTCTGCTTCTGCGGCCTTGCCCATGGCCTCGGCAATGGCCAGGAGGACCGATTTCCAATGCCAGTCGCCGGTATCCACGTAGGGCACGACAACGGGAGCGATTTGCTCCAATTCGGGAATCATCTCCGCCAGCGGGCCATAGGGGTCGGAATAGACGATCAGGTCTGGTTCGAGGGTGAGAATGGTCTCAAAATCCGGCTCACCGAGCGGGCCAATGGAGGTGGTTTTGCCTTCAATTTGGGGCAGCAGGTAGGTGGGTAAGGTGGTCTGGCCACGGCCGTTGGGCGCGCCGACGGGGATGATGCCCAACGCCACCAGGCTATCCAGGTCAATTTCAGACAGGGCGACCACGCGCTGTGGGTTGGCGGGGATGGTGACTTCGCGGCCCAGGGCGTCGGTGAGGGTGCGGGTGTCGGCGGTGTCGCTGGACACGGCCGTATCCCCCCCACCCAACGCCGCTGCCAACTGTGGGGCCAATTGTTCCGTCACATACGGCAGGCTTAACACGGAGCTAAAGGAGAACGCGCCGTCCAACTCTTCGGTGAGGATGACGTAACGCCCCTCTTTCATCGCGTTCAGTTGCGCCAGCAGGGGGTCGCTGAGGATGGAATCCGCGCCGTTTTCCAGATAGCTGGCCTGGGTGAAGATGATCAGGTCGCGGTCGAGCAAATCAACCCGTTCCTGGCTCAATTCCGCGTAGAAACTGTCGCCCGTTAGCTCATCCAGGTCGGTGGGGGGCGCAAAGCCGAGATTGGTGAAGTAGCGGGTGCGCGCATCTTGGGTGGAGAAGATGGCGTAGTTACCGCTGCTCCCGCGCCCGGCAGCCACAACAAAGGATTTGCCCTCAAATTCGGGATGGGCGGCGCGGGCTTGGGCAAAGCTGGCTTCTACTCCGGCAATGACTTCTGCGGCTACGGCCGTTTTGCCCAGAGCGGCGCCAATCAACGCGGTTGCCTCTTGCCAGGGCATTCCGTAATCGTTGTAGTCGGCCGTTTGCGCCAGCGTGGGGGCAATTTGCGTGAGCAACTCATACTCTTCGGCGGTGATGCCAGAGTAAACGCCGATGATCAGGTCGGGGTTGAACGACAAAATCAACTCATAATTCAATTCGCCAAAGGGCATGTTCAGCACGGCCGGGTTTTCGCCCACCAGGTCGTCATCGGCCCAGGGGAAGATGGCGTCTTCGGTGTCGCCAAACCAGTAGCGCACGGCCAGAGGGGTGACGCCCAGAGCCACCACCGCATCCTGGTCGTTGTAGCCAATCACCACCACGCGCTCCGGCGGGGCGGGGATGGTGGTGCTGCCAAATTTGTGTTCGATGGTGAGGGGAAAGGTGGCAGATTCGGCAACGGCCGTGTCTGTCGCCGTTTCCTCGTTGGGTTGGGTATCAGCAGCGGGGGTGGGGGTGACGGCCGCCGCGGCATCCCCCGTATTACATCCAACCAACAGGAACCCAAACAGAAGAAAAACGGCCACAAGTAGGGTAAAATAACGCCCGAAAATGACGTTTTGGTGTGCAACCCCATGACGGTTATTTCCATTTTTGGCAGAGCGCGGGCGGCCACCCGCGCTCTGCCTTTTTTCTTGTAGATCAGTAATGATTGACATAGATATTCTCCTCTTTGTGTAATGTTTGTTGATCATGGCACGGACGGGTAAACGGCCGTGCCATCGTGATTTCGTGGTGGGTCGGTTTGGGTGAGACAGCGCGGAGGCCGGGACTCAAGTTTGCCCAACTGGAACCCGCGCCGTCCCACCTCTACGATAATCTGATTTCAAATTGCGAATTGCTGCGGGCCGGGCTAACTTTTGATCTTTACCGGGCTGCACAACAACTTCTTGTCGTTAGCGGCCCGGCCACATTTCTGGCAAACATGTTTTGGTTTGTTTACCAACAGCATGTAAGCCGACAGGTCAATCCTGAGTTCTTTCTTGAGTTTGCACAGTTCTTGGGTCATCAAATGAATCCTTCAAAAATAATCCATAGATTCCGCAGATTTCACAGATTCAATCCGCGTTATGACTGTTTGTCCGTGTTCTATTTCTTGTGTCCGTTTGCGCCATTGCTGTGTGGGGTGGGCACGGCCGTGCGATACGGCAAACAAACCGGCGACCCACTATCCGGGTCAATGACGATATTCGCCTGCACCTTAAACACATTCGCCAGCAACTCTTTGGTCAATACCGCGCCCGGTGTGCCATCGGCCACAATTCGGCCCTGATTCAGCACCACCATTCGCTGGCTATAACGCGCCGCCTGGTTCAAATCATGCAGCACCAGCAAAATCGTCATCTGCCGCTCCCGGTTCAACCGCTCAATCAACTCCATCACTTCCAACTGATAGCCAATATCCAGAAACGTCGTCGGCTCATCCAGCAGCAAAATAGGCGTCTTTTGCGCCAGCGTCATGGCGATCCACGCCCGCTGCCGCTGCCCGCCAGAGAGCGTGTCCAACGGCCGATCCGCCAGTTCCACCATATTCGTAATGGCAATCGCCTCCCGCGTTGTTTCCTCATCCTCCGGCGACCACTGCTGGAAAAACCCCTGGTGCGGATATCGCCCCTGCGCCACCAGTTCATAAACGGTGAGACCTTCCGGCGCGGTTGGCCCCTGTGGCAAAATGCCCAACTGTTTGGCAAGCTGTTTGGTCGGCAGCGCATGAATCGCCTTGCCATCCAGCAGCACTTCGCCCGCCTTCGGTTTGAGCAGCCGCGCCAACCCCCGCAGCAGCGTGGATTTGCCGCACCCATTTGGCCCCACCAACGTCGTAATCTCGCCAGTGACAATAGACAGGCTGAGTTGCTGGATGATGGTCTCTCTATCGTAAGCCAGCGAAAGGTTTTTTGTTTCCATCTGTTTCAAGTCGAATGAGACTGGGAGATTGAGAGATCAGGAGATTAATAGTCCCTCAATCTCTTAATCTCTTAATCTCTTAATCTCTCAATTAATCACCGCCCTCTCTTATAAAGCAAATACGCAAAATAGGGTGCGCCGATCACGGCCGTTGTCACCCCCAATGGCAGCTCACCCGGCGCAATCACCCAACGCGCCACCAGGTCGGCCACCACCAGCAGCAGCCCGCCCACAAAGACCGTGGAAATCAGCAGTCCTTCGTGTGTTGGCCCCACCAGCCGCCGGGCAATGTGTGGGGCCACAAAACCCACAAAAGCAATCGTGCCCGCCACCGTCACCGTAATCGCCGCCAGCGCCGCGCTCAGGGCAATCAGCGTCAGGCGGTGCTGTTCCACCCGCGTCCCCAGGCTGGTAGCAATATCATCGCCCAGGTTGAACAAATTCAACTGCCGGGCAAACAAAAAGGCCAGCGGCAGCAGCACCAACAGCCACAACGCCATCAAGCGCACTTCCGGCCATGTGCTGGCGTACACACTGCCCGTCAGCCAGGCATAGGCCCGCTGCGCGTTTTCCAGCGTCAGCCGGGTAATGAAGTAGCTGATGAGCGCGCCACCCAGCGAAGCCAGCCCCACACCGACCAAAATCAGCCGCAGAGAAGAGACGCCCCCTTTCCAGGCCAGCAGATAAATGACGGCCGACGCGCCCAACGCCCCCGCCAGCGCCAGCCAGGGCAGCAGCGCATCGTTCGGCATGGCGGCAAAGGTGATGTACCCCACCACCGCCACGCCCGCGCCGCTGTTGATCCCCAACAGACCGGGGTCGGCCAGGTCATTGCGGGTGAGGCCCTGAATGATGGCCCCGGAAGCGGCTAACGCCATGCCAATGAGCAGTGCGAGCAGGATGCGCGGCAGGCGGAAACTGCGTACCACCAGGGCGTGGTTGGGGTCGCTCGTTTCCAGGCCAACGGCCGCCCGCAGCACATCCAGCAGCGCGATTTTGTACGCGCCGTAGCTGACGCTGAGGACGAGCACCAGCAGCAAAACGGCGCACAACACCAGGAATACGGCTGGGACGCGCCGATCTACCCGCGCCGAGAAGGGCAAAAAACGGGGGCGCAGGGCAATCCAGTTTGGTTTGGGGAATTCGTTCGTTTGCATGAATGTTCACGCCTTTAAGACCTGACAGGTTTCGGAAACCTGTCAGGTCTGAACGCGCGCAAGTTATCTTATCTTCCACCGCGCCAGGTAAATGAAAAAGGGCGCGCCAACAAAGGCGAGCATAACGCCGACGGGGATTTCTTGCGGCCGTAACACCACCCGCCCCACCGTATCCGCCACTGTCACCAGAATGGCGCCGATCACGGCCGTAAACGGCACAATCCAGCGATAATCCACACCACAAACCACCCGCGCCACGTGGGGCACAATCAGCCCCACAAAGGCGACCGGCCCGGCAATGGCCACGGAACCACCGGCCAACAAGATCACCATGAGCGCGGCAAAGGCTTTGATGACGGCCGTGTTCTGCCCTAATCCCTTGGCCACATCCTGCCCCAGGCTGATGGTCGTAATTTGCCGACTCAGCAACAGCGCGCCAATTAGCCCAACCAGCACAAGTGGCCCAAACCACAACACCTGTTCCCAATCCCGCCCGGCCAGTGAGCCGACCGTCCAGAAACGAATCTGCTCAAAGGTATTGCGGTCGAGGATGAGGATGGCGGTGGTAAACGCGCTGGTAAACATGGCAAAGATAACCCCCGAGAGTGTCAATTTGGCCGGCGTGGCCCCGCCGCGCCCGGCCGAAGCCAGCGCGTAAACGATGATGGCGGCCACGGCCGCGCCGCTCATCGCTAAAACCCCCGTCACCAACAGCGGCGCGCCGCCAAAGAGGAATGTGCCCAAGACGACGGCAAAGGCGGCCCCCGCGCTGATGCCCAAAATGTCCGGCGAGGCCAATGGGTTGGTGGTCAGCCCTTGCATCAGAGCCCCGGCCACTGCCAGCCCCGCGCCAATAATCACCCCCGCCACCACACGTGGCAGGCGCACGGTGCGGATGATGAGATGGTCAAACACGGTGGCGTCATAGGCAAACAGGGCTTCGTAGATGGTGCTGAGGCGCAATTCGGCCGCGCCCTGGGTGATGCTGATCGCCAGCACCATCACCAGCAGGATGATGGCAACCAACAGCCCTACAGGTAGCCAGACAGCGCGGCCAATGAGACGGCCGTTGCCAGAGCGAGAGACGGAAGCGGCAGGTGTGGTCATGGTCAGGGAGTGGCATCCACCCAATTCACGGTCAATTCTTCTTTCTCGCCAAAACGCACCAGGTGATCGGCCACCACCGCTTTGGCCGTGACAAACATCGTTTCGTCTACGGCCGTGACGGTGATCAGCAGAGCGTTGGCCGATGCCTGTAGTTGACAATTGCCAAAGGGGAATTGGACACGGCCGTTGTTATCGTCATAACGCGTCTCCACTTTGCGGGCAAAGTGGTTACACAATGCCTTGAGGTAGCGTGACGCTTTGGCTGTTTCCACCTGGGCGGTGGCTTTGTGGAGGGCAACGGCCGTTGGGGGCGTTTCCAAAGATAAAACAGGGTCGTTCATGCACTCTTCCTTGTCACTTGAATTTCGCCCATTGATAACAAAGCTGCGGGCACAAATCTACTGGCACAGTTAACCGTAGAGTTGTCGCCCGTTCAGAAACGCCTGAACAAGGGTTATGCAAGAATTGAACTATGGTTTACAAAACATAGGGTAATGAGTTCTGGCCTGGAAAAAGAAAAATAAAAAAGTGGCAGATTTTTCATCTGCCACTCTCTTTGTTAATTTGGTTGGGTGGGTTGTTTAGGGCAAATTTACCCTGGGGATTGTGGGGCCACCACCGCCCCGCAAAATTCGCAGGTGTAACTGGTGACGCCGCGCGGTTGGGTCGGGATGGGCGCATAGCAGTTGGGGCAGGCTGTGGGGAAGGAGGCGCTGGTAATTCCGGCCTCAGCTAAGGCTTCCACATGCGCGCCTGAGCGGTCTTTGTCCACATCGCCGGTTTGCACTCGTTTGATCATGGCCGCCCATTCGGAAGAGTTTTGGCCTTTCAAGTGGAAACGAGCGCGAGAGATATTGGCGCTGGCGGCAAAGACCAGTTCCAGAATGTCCGCTTTGCCCATACCCATAAAGCCGCCTTCTTCTTTGTGGCTGACGTTTTCAATCTGATGCACCTCAACGTCTACATGGACTTCTTGAATCATCTCGGAATCGGCTTTGAAAAGGCCGAATTTTTTCTTGGTAACAACTTCTTCGCGCTGTTCAAAGATGAGCCGCTGATCGGTGAGGAAAAGAATCCCTTTTGGCCCTTCTTTGCCGTTGCGGTGCCATTCCGTTTCTACCGCCAGCAAGGGACCTTCGGCGTTGCGCAGCCGGATCGCCTGGGAGCCGTCGAGCAGGTCGAGCATTTGGCGGGCGTTGTTGACTTGGCGTTCGGCTTCGTTGACTTCGTTTTCGATGGGCCGGTAGAGGCTGGTGACGGCGTCTTGGGCGGCGGTGACACGGCGTTCCAGGCTGTCTACGGCCGTTTCCGCCAGCTTGACCGTTGATTCTACCCGTGGGTTGACACGCTTGACCATGCTTTCCGCCTGATTCAATTCACTGTCCAGGCGCGCCACCTGCTCTTTGAGCGTAGTTTCTACACGGGGGCGAATGTTATTGTCCCATTTGTCATCTAACGCTACCAGTTTGTTTTCCAACTGACCACCATGCACGTAACCACGATTGCGCTGTTTTTCCAGTTCAAAGGGCAGTTCGGTCAGTTTGGCGTCAATGCGGCCAATGGCGCTGTAAATGTCGCTCAGTTGGGCGGCCGTTTCCAGACGTTCATATTTGCTTTGCACGGCCGTGACTTTTGCCTGCATTTCTGGGGCCACAACCTGACTGGCAGCCGCCCCCACCGCCGCGCCGGCTACCGTGGCCCCGGCCACAGCCGTACCCGGACGTACAATCCGGCGTTCGGGCGGTTTCGGCAGATCATGGCCCGGTGTTTTGGCCGGGGGAGGCGTGTCACCCGTCTGCACCCGGCGTACCGGTTGGGATGGTTGGGCCGGCGTAGTGGGCTGTTTTGGCCCACCGGTCTGCACTGTGCGCACCGGTTGGGGTGGCTGTTTGGGCGGCTCTGGTTTAGCGCCACCGGCCTCCACACGTCGCACCGGTTGGGGCGGTTGTTTCGGCTGTTCAGGTTTGTTCCCACCTGCCTGGTACCGATTCACAGGTTGCGGGGGCGGTTTTTTCTTGTCATCATCTTTATTTGTCATCGGGAATCCTCCTGGAGGGAAACAGTCAGCGCCTAATCAGGGATTAGGCGCTGACTGTTTCACCCAAACGATACTTCAAATACGCTTCCATAAAATCATCGAGACGGCCGTCTAATACCGCCTCGGCATTACCCACTTCATAATCAGTGCGGTGGTCTTTGACCATTTTGTAAGGGTGCAGCACGTAGGAGCGGATCTGGTTGCCCCAGCCGGCGTCTACGTTTTCGCCTTTGAGGGCGGCCATTTCGGCATCTTGTTTGCGCCGCTCCAGATCAAACAGTTGCGCTTTCAGGATTTGTAACGCGGTTTCCTTGTTCTGGGTGTGGGAGCGTTGGTTCTGGCAAGAGACGACGATGCCGGTGGGGATATGGGTGATGCGCACGGCCGTTTCGTTCTTCTGCACGTGCTGCCCGCCGGCGCCGCTAGCCTTAAACCGGTCAATGCGCAGGTCACGCTCATCAATTTCGATCTCAATTTCCTCGGCCACGTCCGGCCACACTTCCACTTTAGCAAAGGAGGTGTGGCGGCGGCTGGAAGAGTCATACGGCGAGATGCGCACCAGCCGGTGGACGCCACGCTCGGATTTGAGACGGCCGTACACATAATCCCCACGCACCGCCAGCAAACAACTCTTCAAACCCGCTTCATCGCCAGGGCTTTCGTCCAGAATATCCACCACAAATTGGTGCGTGTCTGCCCAGCGTAAAAACATGCGCTGCAACATCAAGGCCCAATCCTGCGCTTCCGTGCCCCCCGCCCCGGCGTGAATCGCCAGGATAGCGTCCTCATCGTCATATTCCCCGGCAAACAGGGTTTGGAAGGCGCGTTTGTCAATCTCCTGCCGCAGTTGTTCCACTTCCTGCGTTAAATCATCCTCCAGTTCGGCATCGCCCAGTTCCACCAGTTCCAGCGTTTCACCCAGCCGTTGGCTAAGCTGCTGCCACACCGTCACCTGCTCTCTCAAGCGGTTTAATTCCCGCATCGTTTTTTGTGCGGTCTGGCTGTTATCCCAAAAACCGGGCGCGGCCGTTAACTCTTCCAACTGCGCCGCTTTGTCAGCTTTGGCGGCTACGTCAAAGACGCCTCCCCAGCTGTTCCACTGTTTCTTGTAAGCTGTGTAATTCATTCGCTAATGTTTCCATCTCAATCCTCTTTTTAATATAGTTTTGTGGCGATCCCAAAGCGTTCCCTTATTCGTGATGCGTGACCCGTGAAATCACTCGTCACTCGTCACTCGTCACGCAAACAATCCCTCCACAAAGGCCGCCGCATCAAACGGGGCCAAATCTTCAATCTTCTCGCCGGTGCCGATGAAACGGACGGGCAGTCCCAGTTCGCGGTAAATGGCAAAGACCATGCCGCCTTTGGCGGTGCTGTCTAGTTTGGTGAGGATGACGCCGGTGACCTTCACCGCCTCTTTGAACTTTTGCGCCTGTGTGAGCGCATTTTGGCCGGTGGGCGCATCGAGTACAAGCAGCACTTCATGGGGGGCGGCGTGTACGCTTTTGCGGCAGACCCCGTACACTTTTTCCAGTTCTTTCATCAGATTGTATTTAGTATGCAGGCGCCCGGCCGTATCCACAATGAGTAAATTGTAACCACGCGCTCGCGCCGCCCGGATGCCGTCATAGGCGGTGGCGCCGGGGTCGCCGCCGGGCTGCCCGGCGATCACGGGCACGTTGGCCCGTTCACCCCAGATGGTAAGCTGCTCAATGGCGGCGGCGCGGAAGGTGTCGGCGGCCGCCAGGATCACTTTTTTGCCTTTGTTTTGGTAGTGGCGAGCCAGTTTGCCAATGGAGGTGGTTTTGCCGGAGCCGTTGACGCCGACGATCATGACCACCGTTAGCTGGCGCGGCTGTTCCAGTTCAAAGGTAGGGTTGATGTTCAGGATGGCGCGCAGTTCGTCTTTGAGTGCTTGCAAGAGCTGGTCGGCTTTGTACAGCCCGTCGCGTTTGACGCGGGCGCGCATGGCTTCGACGATTTCCAGGGTGGTGGGCACGCCGACGTCGGCTTGAATGAGCAGCGCTTCTAAATCTTCCCAGGTTTCGTCGGTGATGTCGCCCGCGCCCAATACGTTGGCAATTTGCCCAAAAACGGTGTTACGGGTACGGCTGAGTGAGTCGCGGATGCTTTTAAACAAAATGATACCTCGTTGATATGGGGATATTGGTTTTGACCCTAAGGGTTTTCTGAAACCCTTAGGGTCTTTTGTGGCTTCGAGTATATCAGGCTTTACGGCCGTAACAATTTTTACGGCCGTTACAATTCCACAATCTCCCCGTCGGCTGTGAGCTGCTCCACGCGCAGGCTGGCGGCGTCTAGCTGTGTGTGGCAGCGTTTGGCCAGCAATTGCCCGCGTTCAAACAGCGCCAATGATTGTTCCAACGTCAGGTCGCCCGCTTCCAGTTGGGCGACAATGCTTTCTAACTCTTGCAAAGCGGCTTCAAAACTCATGTCATCAGGATTCATTTGCATCTCCTGGCTCGTAGTAAGCGATTCATCGCCTGCTGACGACAATAAATCGCCTACTACGAACGTGAATGGTACACCTGGGGATTGACGGGGGTGAGGGGTGGCTGCCCGGTGAGGAAGGCGACAACATTTTGCACGGCCAGAGTCGCCATCTTTTGCCGGGTCTGGATAGTGGCACTGCCGACATGGGGGGTGACGACCAGGCGGTCTTTGATGTCCGCCAGGCCGGGGTACATCTGCGGTTCTTCTTCAAATACGTCCAGCGCCGCGCCGCGAATGATTCCTTTTTGCAATGCCTCAACCAGGTCGGCTTCCTTGATGATCGGGCCGCGGGCGGTGTTGATGATATACGCACTGCCGCGCATTTGGAGGAATTCGTTCATGGTGAAGAGGTGGCGGGTGCGTGGGCTAAGGGGAACGTGGATGCTGATAAAGTCGGATTCTTGCAGCAGGTCAGGGAAGGCCACATGGATGACGCCCAATTCCCGTTCGACGTCGGGTTTGGGGGTATCGGCCGTATACAGCACCTTCATGTTGAACCCCAGGGCAGCGCGGCGGGCGACGGCCGTGCCAATCCGCCCCAACCCCACAATGCCCAATGTTTTGCCATGCACGTCTGTGCCTATCATGTCCGGGAAGAGGGCGAAGCGGGTGTATTGGCCCGCCCGCATATAGGCGTCGGCTTCGGGGATGCGGCGGGCAACGGCCAGGATGAGGGCGAAGGCGAGGTCGGCTGTTGTTTCCGTGAGGACGTCGGGCGTGTTGGTGACCAGAATGCCGCGTTGGGTGGCGGCGGGGATGTCTATGTTGTCATAGCCTACGGCGACGTTGGCGATGAGTTTCAGGCGGGGGGCGGCGTCCATGACCTCGGCGGTCATTTTGTCGGCGAGCAGGCAGACAACGGCCGTAGCCCCCCTGATTTGCGCTTTTAACTCCGCCGGCGACCAGGTATCGCCCTGGTGGTAGAAATAAGGGATGCCCGCCTGTGCTAACAATTGCAGCGTCTGATCATAAATACTCTGGGTAATTACTACTTTCGGCATTGTGTCTGTCCGGAAGTAAGCGTTCAGACTTGACAAGTTTATTACCAGAGGCAGTTGCCGCTATTCAGGCACAAAAACTTGTCAAGTCTCCAGAGGAACTGAACGGTTACGACGATAGACTTGGTGATTATCACCCATGGGTACACTCCTTTGGTTTGTCCTGAATCAAGAAGTGTACCCTTGCTTTTTCTATTGTGGCACATTTCAAATCGTTCCCTTAAAAGTGTACGGTAGTGAATTCGCCTTCGCCAGGGCTGCCTGCTGTAAAATGGATTCCGCGCCGCCGGTAGCATGTTCGCCGCGTGTACCCAGCATGGCCGCCAGTTCCCGCACACGGCCGTCCCGGTCTAAACTCTCCACATGGGTGAGGGTACGGCCGTCTTGCACCTGTTTGCTCACATGAAAATGCACATCGCCATACCCGGCCAACTGCGGTAAATGGGTGACAACGATAACCTGGTGGTCGGCAACGGCCGTCAGCCCCCACAATTTGCGCCCCACCACATCGCCAATACGCCCGCCAATGCCCTGGTCAATCTCGTCAAAAATCAGGGTCGGCGTGGCATCCACTTCCGCCAGCGCCGTTTTCAACGCCAGCATCAGCCGCGCCGTCTCGCCGCCGGAAGCCACCTTGGCCATCGGCTTGAGCGGTTCACCGGGGTTGGTGGAGATGAGAAACTCAGCCCGGTCAATGCCCGTCTGGTCAAAGGCCAACCGCTGCTCGCCCACATACACGCCGTCCGCCTGCGGTTCGGTGGCAAAGTGGACGCTGAACTGCGCCCCTTCCATGTTCAGGTCAGCCAGTTGGGTGATCACGGCCGTTGCCAGCCTGCCTGCCGCTGCCTGCCGTTTTTGTGACAGTTTGGCCGCCATCTCCCCCACCTTTCGCAGATACTTTTCCTGCTCCAGTTCCAGTTCGGCAATGCGTGACTCGCTGTTGCTGATGTAGGTCACTTCCGTCAGCGCCTTTTCGCGCAGCGCCAGAATCTCCTCAATGCTCTCGCCATATTTGCGCTTGAGGTTGGCGATCAGTTCCAACCGCTCTTCCAAAAAATCAAGCCGCTTGGGGTTAAATTCCAATCCATCCAGATAACTCTGCAAATCAGAGGACAGCTCGCTGAGTTGGAAAAGTAAGCCTTGCAATGTTTCCAGTCGGGGCGACTGCGTATCGTCATAGCGCGTGAGCTGCACCAGAGCGCGTTCCGCCTGGCCCAGCAAATCGGCCGCCGAACGCATTTCATCGTCCATGCCGGTGAGCAGAGCGACGGCTTCCGTGGCCGCCCGCATCAGTTGTTCGGCATTGGCCAGGCGAGTGCGTTCGGCGCGTAATTCTTCTTCTTCACCGGAGGTCAATTTGGCCGCGCCAATTTCCTCAATCTGGTATTGCAGCATGTCGGCGCGTTGGGCCAGCGCTTTTTCATTCTGGCGCAGGTCGGCCAGTTCGCTGCGAATCTTTTGCAGGGCCGCCACTTCCCGACCCAACGCTTTGCGTTCGTCTTCCAGCCGGGCGTAATTGTCCAGCAGCGGCAGGTGAGATTTAGGCCGCAGCAGGGAGAGATGTTCACCCTGCCCGTGAATATCAATCAGCGGTTCGGCAATGTCCCGCAGAATCGCCAGGTTGACGGTACGGCCGTTCACCCGGCAAATGTTACGGCCGTTGCTGCGAATCTCCCGCGCTAGCACCAGGGTGTTGCCGTGTTCATCATCTAATCCTTCGGCTTCCAGGATGGGAGTCACGGCCGTGTGCAATTGCGGCGTCAGCGTAAACGTAGCCTCCACATACGCCTCCGGCGCGCCGGCTCGCACCATCATCGTATCGGCGCGCCCACCCAGCACCAGCATCACCGCGTCCAGAATGATGGATTTACCGGCGCCCGTCTCTCCGGTCAGCACATGAAACCCTTTTTGGAAGGAGATGGTCAGTTCGTCAATAATGGCAAAATTGCGGATGGAAAGTTCGGTAAGCATACTCTCACTTCATCCAATAAAACGCCGAGCCGCCGGCCACAAAGAGATAGACGGCCGGGGTAATAAAGGCAAACAGCGCCCCGCCACTACCAGCCATTGCCGACAGTAAAATGGGTAGACCAGGTATCACCACCCCCATCACCATCATAACCAGCACGAGATGGGGCAGGTAACGGCCGCGCCGCCCACCAATCGCCTTTTTGGTCAAGCGACCAATCAGACCACCCACCGCGCCGCCGATAAAAATCATAATGAAGATGAAAAAGAAGCCGCCACCTAAACGCCAGACCAGATACCCGGCAATCAGACTCAGGGGCAAAGAGACCAGGGCGGCAATGATGTAATCGGTGGCGGAGGCGTTGAAAAATTTGTCTTCCAAATCCCGTTTGCAGTCCGGGCAGAGATAACCAACGGAGGTTTTGTTGGTGCAACTGGCGCAAATGGGGTTGTGACAGTTGTAACAGCGCAGCGATGTACCCCGGTCGGGATGGCGGTAGCAAGTGAACTCGTAGGTTTCGGTGTGGTCATCGGCGGCGGGGGCGGTAACGGCCGTAGCCGTAGCCGCAACCACTTCCTTCTTCACAACCGGCATGGGCTCCGGCTCTGGCAGCCGGGCTGCCTCCACCTCTTTGCGCCAGGCGCCCGGCACCGGGTCGCCGCGCAAATCGGCCAGCCCCACTTTGGCTTCTTTATTCTCCGGGTTCAGTGCCAACGCCCGCTCATACGCCTCCGCCTGCGCCGCCGGATTGGCAGCCATGCGCGCCAGCCCTAACCAGGCCGCCTCCGTCTCCGGCGCTTCATCCAAAATTTGCCGGTATAGCTGTTCAGCGGCAGCCCGTTTGCCCGCTTCTTCTACCCGGCTTGCCTGCCGCATCAGCGAGCGAATTCTTGGTTGGTTTATATCCATAAATGTTTCCTGTTAGTGAGCAGTTACTCCTGCCGCATATGCCCCAGCCGGGCCATTAGGCGGCGATAAAAGTAGCCGGTGCTTTCCACACGGGCAAAGGTACAAAAATTGGCGTCCCGTTTGATGATAACTACATCATCATTGTGGGCCACAATGCCGTGCTGTCCATCGGGCGTAATGTACGCCTCATGATCCATGTTGATTTTAATGGCGATCACGGCCGTTTCATGCAAAATCAGCGCCCGGTTAAAACTGAGATGGGCGGCCACTGGCAGCACCACAAAGTTCGGTAACTGCGGCGGCAGCAGCGGGCCACCCGCCGCCATGGCATAGGCCGTGGAACCGGTGGGGGTAGCCACAATCATGGCGTCGGCGGCATAGGTCGTCACCAGATCGCCATCCACCGATAGTTGAAAATTGACCACCCGCGCCTGCGCCCCCCGCCCTACCACCACGTCATTGAGGGCGGTGAAGGTGTGGGTGATACGGCCGTCGCGCTCCAGCGCCGCATTCAACATCAATCGTTTTTCAATCCAAAACTCACCGGCCAACACTCGTGACAATTTAGACTGCCACTCCTCCGGCTGCGCTTCACTGAGAAAGCCCACCTTACCCAAATTGATGCCAAAGAGAGGCACGCCACAGGCAATAGAAATACGCGACGCCTGCAACAACGAGCCATCACCGCCCAAGACCACCAGCAGTTGGCTTTCCTTCACCTCTGGCCGAATCTCGGTCATATCCCAGGTAGAAGAAATCCAGGCGCGCACTCCCTGACCGGCCAGCCAGCCATACACTTCATCGGCCAACGGCCGTGACGCCGGAATTCGTGGGTGGTGGAGAATGCCGATGGTGTGCATAGAAGAGTAATTAGATAATTGGGTCATTACGTAATTACCCAATTACTTCTTCAACAAAGAAACCACCTCATCCAAAGGAATGGAATGCTGCTCGTCGCCGTCTAACGGCCGTACTACCACCAGCCCTTGCGCCACTTCTTCTTCGCCCAGGATGAGGACGGTCTTGATGTTGTGTTTATTGGCCTCGCGCATCTGGCTTTTCAGGCTGCGCCGCTCACGGGCAAAGGCCAGCCGGGCGCCAATACCGGCTGAACGCAAACGGAATGTCAGTTGCACCGCGACCGTTTTGGTGACGCCGCCAAAATGGGCCACCAGGATTTCCGGCTCCGGTATGGTGGGCGGCTCAATGCCGGCCTCCTGCAAACCGAGAATGATGCGCTCAATGCCGCTGCCAAAACCGACGCCAGGCGTAGCCGGGCCGCCAATGCTTTCCGCCAGCCCATCATACCGCCCCCCGCCGCACACGGCCGCCTGCGCCCCAATGCCTTCCGCCCACACCTCAAACACCGTCTTGGTGTAATAATCAATCCCCCGCACCAGCCGGAAATTGATGGTGTAGCTCTGATCCAGGTCATCCAGCAGCCCACGCAGTTCGTTGAAGTGATCTTCGCAATCGTCACACAGGTAATCAATAATGTGCGGCGCGTTTGCCAGAAGTTCATCCATGCCCGGCTCTTTGCTATCCAGGATGCGCAGCGGATTGCGCCGCAGCCGTTCCTGGTCAATGGGGGCCAGGTTGGGCAGGTAGTCGGTGAGGTACGTTTTGAGCGCGTCCACGTAGACCGGTTTGCATGTGGGGCAGCCGGTGCTGTTGAGCTGGAAGGTCAACCCTTTATAACCCAATTCCCGATACAAATTCATGGCTAACAGCATCACTTCCAGGTCAGCGGCGGGATCAATTTCGCCCAAAATTTCGCAGTTGAACTGGCTGTGCTGGCGGTAACGGCCGGCCTGCTGCCGTTCGCGGCGAAAGGCAGGGCCGATGGTGTAAAGCTTCACCGGCTGCGGCCAACTGGCCATCCCATTTTGAATGTAGGCGCGCATAAAACCGGCCGTAAATTCTGGCCGCAGTGTCAGGCTGACGCCTTCGGATTCTTCTACTTCGTAGGTCTCTTTTTTGACAAAAAAGTCAGAGGCATCACCCACCCCCCGGTGATACAGTTCGGTGTATTCCAGAATGGGTAAATCTATGCGTTGGAAGCCGTACCGTTGTGCCAGGGTCACGGCCGTGTCTATCACTAAATCCCAATAGCGGCGATCAGCGGGGAGAACATCCTGCATCCCCTTCGCCCGTTGTATGGTGGTCACACTACCCTCCAAAGGTTTAAGGATGCGGATGATTATACTTCGTAATCCGTAAAACGTAATTCGTAATCGGTCCATCTTCGGATTACAGATCACGGATTACCCAAGCCGCTGCACACATGCGCCGCGCACACCACAGCGGGTGCAGCGTATCCAGTCGTTGTGGTCGCGATCTACGTCCGGGGCGAACAGGTCGGCGCGCATATCGGCCAGCAGGTCAAGCAAATCATCCTCTAGCTCTGGCGTGTAATCCACCGCAAACGACTTATCGTTGTATTGGATAATGCCATAGGTGGGGCGGATGCCATAGTTTTCTTCCACCAGCAGGCAGTAGGCAGCCAGTTGCAGGATGTGGCCTTCGTGCGGTTCGGCGGGAGCGGCGCTGGATTTTAGCTCCACCGGCACTATCATGCCGTTGGACTCTTCCACCAGATAATCCGGCTTCCCCGTCAGGCGCAGATGAGTGGAGACCAGGGCGTCATTGTTGCTAAACCAGGTGCTCCCGGCGTCGGTGTAAATGACGTTGCCATCTGGCAGCCCGGCTTCCTCCTCCAGGTTGCGCGACCAGAGCCACAGCCCTAAGGCCAGGGCCAGCAGGAGTAAACCAATAGCAAGGGAGAAAACGCCGATTGCCATTTTAGAAGAAAGTAATTGGGTAATTGGGTAATTACTTAGTTACCCAATTACCCAATTACCAACTGATAGACAAAAAGGGCTATCGTGACAAATAGCAGCAGGTATGCCACGCGCCGCGCCCAGATAGATTGGACGACGACACGGCCGTGTTGCCGATGATACGCCGTCCCTTTTTGTAACTCGTGGACGTTTTGCGGCTGTGCGCCCTGTTTGCGTTTCAGCCACCAGGCGCGGCGGCAGTAGAGATAGGTGGAAATTTCGCTTGCCCGAATCCAATTGTCGCTCATATGTTCTAATTTTATGCAATTGGACGGCCGTGTCAAGGAGGGGGGGGGAAGATTGGTTCAATCTCAAAGATTGAACCAATCTACTTAACGGCCGTACCCATCCGGGTGCGCCACGTGCCAGTTCCAGGCGGTTTCGATGATGGTGCGCAGATTGGCGTAGCGAGGCTGCCAGTTCAGATCATGATTGATGCTTTCACTGCTGGCGATCAGCACGTCCGGGTCGCCGGGGCGGCGGGCGCCGACGACGGCGGGAATGGGATGCCCGGTCACATCGCGGGCAGTCTGGATGACATCTTTGACGCTGTAGCCACGGCCGTTGCCCAGATTATACTTGCCGCTTGGCCCCCCATTGAGCAAGGCGCGCATGGCCAGAATGTGTGCCTCAGCCAGATCCACCACATGAATGTAGTCGCGCACACAAGAGCCATCGGGGGTATTGTAATCGTCGCCAAAAATGGTGATATTGTCCCGTTTGCCCAGGGCCACTTCCAGCACCAGCGGAATCAGGTGGGTTTCCGGGTCATGGTCTTCGCCGCGCTCTTCGGTGGCGCCGCAGGCGTTGAAGTAGCGCAGGCAGGTGTAGCGCATCCCATACAGCCGATCCATCCAGTACAGGTAACGTTCGATGATATTTTTCGATTCGCCATAGGGACTGCCGGGCACAATACGCTCGTTTTCGTCAATGGGCATCCGCTCCGGGTCGTCAAACAAGTTAGCGGTGGAGGAGAGGATGAATCCCTTCACGCCATGCTGCACGGCGCTTTCCAGCAGGTTGAGGCCGTTGACAATGTTATCACGCAGGTAGAGAAACGGCCGTTCCATGGATTCGCCTACCAGGGTGTAGGAGGCAAAGTGCATGATGCCGTCCGGTTTGTGGGTGGCAATGGTGTTTTCGACGGCCGTTTTGTCCGCCAGATCCCCTTCCACAAACACCGCCTCCGGGTGAACGGCATCCCGATGCCCCTGGTAAAGATTGTCAAAGACAACCACCTCTTCACCCGCCTTGATCAAACATTCCACCGCAATACTGCCGATATACCCGGCGCCGCCAGTTACCAGAATTTTCATAAATATATACCTTTTTTAGGGAGTAATTTGGTAATTTGGTAATTTGGTAATTGGGTAATTGGTGACTCCATAACGCAATTACCCCAATTACGCAATTACTTCTTTTCCGAAAGTGTAGCCTGGGCCAGTTAAGAAGCGGCTAACGCCAGGATGGCTGTTTGTGGCTCAGGGTTGCACGCCTAAAATGAGTTCTACACGGATTTCCTGGTTATCCCGCAGTAGCGTCAGGGTAACCATTTCGCCGGCCTGCGTATTCAACTCCAGGTATTCATGCAAGCGCATCCAACTGGTGACGGGGGTATCGTTCACGGCCGTCAACACATCCCCACCCACCAGATAGCGCCGGTTACCCACAATCACCTGCTGCTGTGCGCCGCGAATGCCTGCCGGCAAGGCCGGCCCCTCCCGGTATAACTGCGCAATCAGAATACCCCGCGTCACCGGCAGCCCCAACGCCTGGGCCAGTTCCGGCGAAATATCGTAGCCCAGAAACCCTAACCAGGGGTGGGGATAGGCGCCCTTTTCAATCAGCACTGGGACGATCCGCTTCACGGTGTTTACCGGCACGGCAAAACCAATGCCCTGCGCCCCTTCGCGGATAGCGGTATTGACGCCAATAACCAGCCCGCGTGAATCCAGCAGCGGCCCGCCAGAATTACCGGGGTTGATGGCGGCGTCGGTCTGGATGACGTTGAAGATGGTATTGTTGTTGTCGGTTTCCAACGGCCGTCCCAACGCACTGATCACCCCCATCGTCAAGGTGCGGTCGAGGCCAAACGGATTGCCAATGGCCACCGCCCGCATCCCTACCTGCAAACTGGCCGAATCACCCAATTCCAGCGGCGTCAACTCCGCCGGCGGCACATCCACCTGAAGCACCGCCAGATCATTAGCCGGGTCAACCCCCACCACCTGCGCCGGCACACTCCGTTCATCCGAAAAGCGCACCGTCAGCCCGGTCGCCCCCTGAATGACATGATAATTGGTAATAATGTGCCCCGCCTCATCGTACACAAACCCCGAACCGGTACCTTCACTGGGCATAGGGCCAAAGAAGAAGTTCATCGTCACCACCTGCGCCGTAATATGCACCACCGACGGCCCTACCCGCCCATACAGGTTTGTCACCAACTGCTCCTCCACGTCAATGGGCGCCAACAGATCATCCGGCAAAGCGGTGGGCAGAGCCGGGCTGTCAGCAGGCAGCGGGGGCGTTGTGGGGGTGGGGGTGGGTAAGGGTAGGGGCACGGCCGTGCCCCTGGATGCCCCACATCCCACCAACAACCAAAAAACCATAAAAATTGCTATTTTTCTAACCATTCCACCAAGTTTATAATCCCCATCCGGCAATAAGCAAATCTCAAAAATCAGGAAGGGAAAGTTGAACACATTTACACGAATACAACATACAGTGGGTCTTGGCCCGGTTCTCCTGCTGCTCAGTTTAGGCATTCCTATTGCTGTTTTTCTGGAATTAACGCATGGCAATGCCATCGCTGTTTTTCTAATGGCCGCCATCGGCATCATTCCATTAGCCGGCATGATCGGGCACGCCACCGAAGCCCTGGCCGACAAAGTAGGGCAACGCGCCGGTGGGCTGCTCAACGCCACCCTGGGTAACGCGGCCGAACTCATCATCGCTTTTTCCGCCTTGCGCGCCGGCTTGATCAGTCTGGTATTGGCATCCATTACCGGCTCCATTCTGGGTAATATCTTGCTGGTATTGGGCGTTTCCCTGCTGGCAGGGGGCCTGAAAAACGGCCCGCAGAAATTTAACCGGCGCAGCGCCAATATAGACGCCACCATGCTCATCCTGGCTGTCGTCGCCATCGGCATCCCCTCGCTTTTCAACTGGTCGCTTGAGCCGGACTTCTACGCCGTGGAAGGGTTGAGCATTGGCGCAGCGGTTGCCATGCTGGTAGTTTATACGCTTTCCGTCATTTACTCTTTCACCACCCCCAGCGAAGAAGGAGACCCCCTGATTCGTGAGGCCCACGCCCCGGAAGGGTGGAGCATCCGCCATGCCCTCATCATCCTGGTCATCGCCGTCGCTTTGATCGTCTATCTCAGTGAAGTGCTGGTAGGGGCGGTAGAACCGGTTACGCAAGAGTTGGGGTTAAGCGAGTTTTTCCTGGGCATCATCCTCATCCCCCTGGTAGGTAACGTAGCCGAACATTTGGTAGCGGTGCAGGTAGCCATCAAAAACAAGATGGATTTGAGCCTGAGCATTGCCATCGGTTCCAGCCTGCAAGTCGCCCTCTTTGTCGCCCCTTTGTTGGTCTTCATCAGCCTGCTGTTGGGCAATCCGATGCCCTTGGAGTTTAACCAGTTTGAGGTGGCGGCCATGGTCGCGGCGGCATTTGTGGCCGCGCTGGTGTCGCTGGATGGCGAAAGCAACTGGCTGGAAGGGGCTATGCTGCTGACGGTGTATGTGATTTTGGGCGTGGGCTTTTTCTTCCTTTAACAAAAAGAGAGCCGATTTCTTCGAGAAATCAGATCTCTACCCAATCATCTATCCAAAATGAGGTACACCCGCCGGGAAACCCCCACAAAACCGAGCCGCACGGCCGTGCGCAAAGATGCCTGGTTGTGTGCGCCGCAGCTCCACACGGGGGTCAACCCCAAAGACTGGATATACCGGGCAACGGCGGCAGCAGTGGCCAGCGCGTAACCTTGCTGCCGGTAAGCGGGTAGAGTATGTACCCCAATTTCGCCGTACCGGTCGGTGCGGGCGTAGTTTTGGGCAATGGCCACCAACTGGCCATCCACCACGGCGCCCGCAGCCACCATTTCCAGCAGGGTACGGCGCGGCTGTGTCCCTTGCAATTCAAACGGGGCGGCTTCTAGCAGCGACAGATCAGCCGGGGTCAACAGGCGCACGTGGGGATGCGTGACGGCAGGTGCGGGTTGGGTGAGCGTGTGATACACATCTTCCAGCAGCCGCACCGGGCAGCCCATCATTTGCTCGATCAAGGGAACCAGACCTGGGGCACTGTCACGGCTGACATTGACACAAAACCAGCCGGGAATTTGCCGCAGCAGGCCGGCCATTTGGGCCACGTCATGCCCAAAAACCAGTGGTTCACCCGGTTGGCCGGTATCTTCGACGATGGCCGTTTGGGAAACGGCCGTACCCCCCTCTGTTATCTCCCCCACCACCCACGCCCGCGCCAACCCCCGCCGCAACTGCGAAATGGCAATGACCGTCTCCGGCGTATCCGGCAATGTTTCGGCCAGTTGTTGGCATTGGAGTGGGGATAACAGCGCCATTGTGGTCGTTGCTATTGGGATAATAGGATATTGGGATATTGAACGAACAATATCCCAATATCTCAATATCCTGATATGCGCTCTCTAGGCATGTTTCACAAAGCGCGGTGGCCAGCGGCGCAGCCCCAGCGCCGCCCGCGCGTCAATGGCGTGTTCCATTTCGTGTCCCGGCCAGATGAGCAGCCAGACGTAACCGGGCAATTCACCGCCCCAGGGCACGGCAAACACACGCTGCAAGTTGGCAGATGGAGTCTGCGCCAACAGGTCGAGCAAGGTAGCGCGGGTGGATTCATAATCGGCCCATACCTGGTCCCAACTCTGGCCGGCGCGGGCAGCGGCGTTCCGGTTGTTGAAGGTATCAAATCCGTCTATGGTGTAGTCAAATTCGGGGGTCTGGCCGGCGGCCAACGGCCGTAACCCCTCCACCGCCACTTTTTCCCAATCCGTTAGATGGCCGAGCAGGTCCTTCATTGTCCACACGCCGCACACCGGGCGGGTGCTCCATTCTGTTTGGGGGATGAGGGGCAATAACGCCTGAAACGCCTTACGGCTGCTGTGCAGCAGCGCCCGCAGCACGTAAACAGGGGTGGCGCGGCGCAAGGTTCCGCGGGGTAAGGTGGCGCGCCAGGCTGCCAGTTGACGGCCGTGATCGGCATCATGTCTAAAGCGCCAGTTGGCCCACACCTGGATGCTGGTGCGCCCGCCCCAGGGCATCTTCAGGCGGCGGGCCAACAAATCATCCGGCGCACGATTCAGGGCCGCCAGGAAGCCACTGCGCTCCTTCAGCAGCATGGCGATGACTTGCTCGTAGGGGATGTGCCGGTTTTGGGCCAGCAGCCCGCCGTTGCGGTTGGCCAGGCCGCTGTCATCATTCAGGGGGGGAATGGCGGCGGTACGGCCGTCTAGCGCCATCTGAATGCGCCCGGCATAAGCGGCATCGTAATAGGGGATGTGCGCCAGGATGTCTTTCACTGTCCAGCCGGGCATCACCTCGGCGCTGCTCACCGTCTCTGCGCTCAGGCCGCGTAACTGCCAGAGCAGGTCGGCCCGCTCCGCATGTAATCGTGCCAGATAATGCACTCGCCACTCACTTGTCATTTCACCTGACATCTTTTACTCCTGCATCGCCTATGAGCTTGTTGGAGAACACCGGATCGGTACACGGATTAAACGGATTAGACGGATTCTCACGGATAAATCAGTAGAAAATCAGTGTAAATCTGTTAAATCCGCGTCATCCGTGTATCTATTTCTACTTTTCCGACAGCCTGCTAGACCGGTTGAGGCGTAATCGTGTTTGTTTTCTGCACGACCGTCGCCTCCGCAATGTAAGGGATGGCCGATTCAGGAAACGGAGAGACGCTGCTGACGTTGATTTCACACAGCACATACGTATCTTCGCCGGTCACATCTTTGGGGCCAAGTAAAAAGTCACAATCCCACAAGATGGGCAGGCTGCCGGTCTCAATTTCCAAAATCTTTTGCATAGCCGGTACCCATTCCTGCTCCAACTTGCCCTTTAGCGCCTGAAACTCTGGTTTGGTCGGGGGATGATATAAACGCGGCCCTGGCTGTGGCGCTTCGGTTGGCGGTGCGCCAGGCGGAGCGGGAAAGAGAGCATTAATCGCCTGATGCCCAAAACCGGCCACCCGGTCGTGTACCAGATAACAGCGGATCATGCCTTCGGGCAGTCGTTCTTGATACGCCTGGTCAATGATACGGCCGTCGCCCACAAAATAGTCCCGGCAGTGGCCAAGAAATTCTCCCCAGGTGACCTCTTCTTCCACCGCGCCGCGTAGGGCGTGGCGGGCGCGAATGAGGGTATCAGGCTTTGGCGGGGAGAAGTCGCCCGGAAGAAGCTGCACTTTCCAGACGCCCAACCCGCCGTTGCCCCGGTACTGCTTCAATACCCGCGCCTGCCCGGAAGCCAATCGTGACGGGAGTTCCTGGTCCATCTGCGCCGCCGTGTGGTAAAGATGGGTGTCACAGCCCCATCCCATAGCGCGGGTCTGGTACAACACTTCCTTTGTGCCCATCTTCAAAATAATGTCGGGGTGGGTGCTGACAAAAATACCGGCGCCGGCCACTTCGCGCAGCAAGGCGTCCAACGTGGTTCGGTCGCGCCCGGCTTCAATGGGGTTTACCCACACCAGAACAACATCTGCTTGTAAGAGTTGTTCCTGCACTGCGGCGGAAAAATCATCGTGGTAGGCGGTTGGTTCAGCCTGTAACCCGCTATCAGCCAGGGCGCGAAACAGTCCGGCAAATAGATCGTTATCAACCTTTGCTTTTTGCCCGGTGGTCTGGGTTGCGGGATACAAAATGGCTACACGGCCGTATACTTGCGCCATCATCTGTCCTGAAAACAATGGCTCTTTGGGATTTCGTGGGGTTTGGCGTGAAACGTGAGGCGTGAAACGTGATGTCTCTCTGGTCACGTTTCACATTTCACGGGTTGTCAACCCCCTGAATTCCTGAAGACCCAAAACAATCAAACTCTAGCCGTTATACGCCAGAGGTGGAAGTTTTCATTATCAAACCCTTTGAGCATCTCGTCAAATTCTTCAATTGCCAGGGCGCTGCCCGCGTTCTGTAAATACGCCTGCACTTCGGGGTCGTGGTACAGGTTATCGGAAATGATGATTTCATTGGCGCGGGCGAATTTTTCCAGGCGGGAGGCGATATTGATGGTGGTGCCAAAATAGTCAAGGCGTTCGTTGAGGGTGACGGCAATAGAATGGCCGGTATGGGCGGCGGCTTTGAGCTGCAACGGCCGTAACCCCTCTGGCGGATTCGATAACTGCGCCTGGGCCGTCTGCATGGCGCGTAGAGCGGCAATGGGCCGCCGAAAAACGGCCATCACCGCGTCGCCAATGGTCTTGACAATAGCGCCCTGCTCCGCATCAATGGCCGCCCGCAGTACGTCAAAGTGATTCATCACCAGGCCAAATGCGGGCGCGTCGCCAATTTCGCGGTACATGCGGGTGGAATCTACCAGGTCGGTGAACAGCACTGTCAGGCTGCCCACGCCAATCTGTTCGCCGGGACGCAGGGCTTCGTTGGCGAACAGATCGCGGAAACGCTGTAAGGCGAACACCTCGGCGGCGGTGGTGGCCTGGTCGCTCCAGGTGGTGCGTTCCAAAATCACCGTTTGGGCTTCTGGCGTCCGGTTTGCCAGTTCTAAGCGGGGCATGGGGGCCAGGGGAAGTTCGTCAGTGGGCCAGCCACGGCCGTCCAGGACAATGGGGATCTGGTCACGGCCGTTGTCAACCACCCGCAGATATTGGCCGCCCGGCTGGGCCATGGTGCGCAGGCGGTACCGCCCCGGTTCCAACAGCGGCATCACCAGGCGATGGTGATCGGGCGGTAAGGTTTGCTGCATCACAATATGCGGCGTCACCTCTGGCCCGGCCACACAGAAATCCAGCCCGGGCACATCGCGGATGGCCGGGTTGGGGGTAAAGGTCAGTTCCACCGCGTTTTCAAAATTAGCCCGAAAATCAATGTTACAGGTGAAGCAATGCGCCTCGGTATGCACGTCCGATAGGTGGGCGCTGACACGGTCTTCCGCCCCCCGGCACATGGGGCAAAGCACTTCCCATTGAAAATCAAGCAGGCCGATGCGGGTGGCTTCTAAAAAGAGTTCCAACACTTTTTTACGTTCTGCGCTCCAGAGGTCGGCAAACTGGTACGGCCGTAGCCGGGAAAGCGTAAACTCATCTCCCCACTGGATCAATTTCGCCAGCCGCGCCACCAGGTCTGGTTCCATGCCCCGGGCCGCCAGCGCCGCCTGCATTTGCGCCAGCCGTTCAGAGCCACCCGCCGCCAACTGCGCCGTCTTTGCAAACACGGGCAAGGCCGCAGCCACGGCCAGCCGGTCATAGGCGCGAATGGCCTTATCAAAACGGCGCGGCGCAATTTTGCCAATGGCTACGGCCGTGCCCCACGCCCCCAACACATTGCGCGGCTGAATCCACGACTCATAAACCAGGTGAGTGCCGCCGCCGGGCCGGGGATTCATCTCCGCGCTGACGCGAAAGGTGGAAACCAGCTTATTATGAAAATGGCGCACCACGCCGTAGCGGTGTGGGAAAATCCATTCAAACGGCTCTTCTTCATAATCCAGATACAGGTAAGGCACGGGCAGATGGTAACGCAAGCGCCGCTGCCCGCCGGGCAGCCGTTCGCCTTTCTGCCGGTCTAGCTGCGCCAGCGGAAACAGACCGGTGTCCCGGTTCACCCGGTTGGTATCAGCGAAAAAGGGCCAGATGGCCTGTGGTTCAGCCTGTAAATTCCATTCCCATTTATAGTAGAGTTCTTTGGTGGGCATTCGTTTTGTCATCCGTTATCCGTTATCCGTAATCCGTCATCGGACAACGGTATACGGGTCACGGATTATGGCATAAGGTTTGTTTCAGCGGTAATGATTGGCTATTATAAACCAGCCGCCACAAAAGATTGTGAATTTTGCATGTAGACATGCTAAAGTAGCGGATCTTTTACTGGTTTTGGCGAACTATAATAATCTTGTAAGCAAGCGGTTTTGAGATTGGTTCCATCTTGGAGATGGGTCCATCTTCACCAGGAGATTTATGATTCGTCTTGGATTATCTTTATTGATCACGTTCCTCATGGTTAGCTGCCAGCCGCAAACGCCGCCGCTGCCATCTTTAACGGTGATTACCACCGAAGGGGTGCAGACAAAAGTGGTGATGCGGCTGGCAGGGGACACGGCCGTTTTCGACATCACCAGCCCCAGCGGCATCGGTGGCGCGAATGTGCAGTTGTCGTCCGGTGAGTGGCGGCGGACTATGAGATTGCGTTTCCACCTGAGCGGGTTGGAAGAGATGACGCTGACGTATGGAGAGACGACTACGGCCGTCAACATCAGCAGCACAGACAGCCAGATTCGCCAGAGCGTTAACGACGCGCCCATTGACAGCAGCAGCCCCCACTGGATGAACGTTTCCCTGAAAAATGAAGATGGCAGCGCCGGGCAAATTCCGCTGGAAAACGGCACAATTGAAGTCACCCTGCCCCCCGACTTCCACACCCAAGACCCGGATAGCTTTCACATCAATTGGATTGACTTTTACCGCTGAAATCAGATCAAACGTAACAGCGCGTTCAGACTTGACAAGTTTATTACCAGAGGCGGTTGCCGCTATTCAGGCACAAAAACTTGTCAAGTCTCTAGAGGAACTGAACGGTTACCCTCTCAAAGAGGAGCAGGCAACCTTTGAAGTTGCTGTAGCTATAATCATTACGATGGATGCGTATACCGCCATTATCGAAAACTTCCCTGGCATAAGTGACGAACATTTGATGCAAATGCTTTTACAGCGTATGCTATCCAGGCAGTGAGACGATGCTATTTTTACAAGACAAATATGCCGGTTGTTTGTTGGGGTTGGCCGTCGGCGATGCGGTGGGCACGACGGTGGAGTTTAAGCCGCGCGGATCGTTTGCGCCGCTGACGGATATGGTGGGCGGCGGGCCGTTTGGGTTGGAAGCAGGTCAGTGGACGGACGACACCTCGATGGCGCTGTGCCTGGCGCACAGCCTGGTGCATTGCCGAGGCTTTGACGCTGCCGACCAGATGCAGCGGTACTGTGACTGGATGAATCACGGTTACATGAGCAGCAACGGCCGTTGCTTTGACATTGGTATCACCGTGCGTAATGCACTACACACCTTTGCACGCGATGGCAACCCCTTTAGCGGTTCCACCGACCCGTACAGCGCCGGGAATGGTTCCATTATGCGGCTGGCCCCCATCCCTATGGCTTACAGCCCGGATGTCACGGCCGTACTCCACTACGCCGCCGAAAGTTCCCGCACCACCCACGGCGCAGCGGAATGTATTGAAGCGTGCCGTCTCTTTGGCGTCATGCTCCATCTGGCCCTTAACGGCAGCAGCAAAGAAAGCATCCTGCGCCAGGCGCTCTACCAGCCCACCCTGCCTAAAATTCAGGCCATCGCCGATGGCGACTACCAGCACAAAACGGCGGCGCAAATTCGCGGCTCCGGGTACGTGGTGGATTCTTTGGAAGCGGCGCTGTTTTGTTTTGTCCAGACCGATGCGTTTGACACGGCCGTACTCATGGCCGCTAACCTGGGTGACGACGCCGACACCACCGCCGCCGTCTGTGGCCAACTAGCAGGCGCGTTTTATGGTCAGTCGAGGATACCCTCTACCTGGTTAGACAAACTGGCTATGCGCAGCGAGATCGAGGCGCTGGCTTTGCAGTTGTTGGCCTTGAGCCGTGACGAGTGACGAGTGACCCGTGATGCGTCACCCGTCACTCGTCACTCGTCACCCGTCACCCGTAGTCGGATTACGAATGACGGATGACGGACGTCGGGTGACGAAACGGCCGTCTTCCCTTATACTTCCCCGCCATGACCGAACTGGCCCTACAAAAAGCCGCCACCAGCCACGAACAACGCCACCGGTTGCAGATGGAATGGGAAAACGCTCAGGCGGAATTGTTGGCCGCCGAAGCCGAACTGTCCCAGGCACAGGCGGCGGTCAATGCCTTTCGGATGCAGTGCCGCCTGAAAATCGGCCATCTGGTGGATGATTACCTGGAACTGCGCGCCCGTAAACAGGCGCTATGGACGCGGCTGCAACTGCTGCAACAAGCCGAGGAGTTTGGCATCCCGTATGATCCAGATGATCCTTTTTGGCACGGCCGTGACGACATCCCCCTGCACGATGACCTGCCCGCCGACGCCGACCTGCCCGACCTGGGCAGCCCCCGCGACCGCGCCGCCGAAAAGCGGCTCTACCGCGAGCTGGCACGCCGTTTTCACCCCGACCGGGCCGCCAACGGCATCGAACGCGCCTACATGACGGCCATGATGTCGGCCGTCAATGTGGCCTACCAGCAGCAGGACGTGGCCGCCTTGCGTGACCTGGCCGATGAACTGGACCCCACGGCCGTGCGCGAACTGGCGACATTGGACGGCAGCGAACTGCGCCGCCTACGCGAGCAAATTTTGAAGCTGCAACGGCGCAAACGGCGCGCCCGGCAGCAGTTGGCCGCCTTACAACAGGAAAACACCACCCGTCTCTGGCGCAAAGCGGGACAATTGGAAGCGGACGGCCGTGTCTGGTGGGAAGAAGTGCGCGATGACCTGACCGCCCTCATCCAACGCCGCCGCGCCGAGATTGGGGAATTGGAAACGGCCGTGGCCCGGTTGGGAGAAGTAATCGGTAATCCGTAATTGGTTATCGGTAATCCGTGATGCGTGAGACCACTGATTCATAACATTGAGCGCCACAAACGTACAACAAAACACACCACCTGACACTTTATACCGGACACCTGAAACCTGAAACCGAACACAAAAAAACTATGATTGCTGAAATTGCTACCCGCTTACGCCAAAATATCCAAAAAGTGATCGTCGGTAAAGACGAAGTGATTGACCTGGCCCTGATTGCCATGCTCACCAACGGCCATCTGCTGTTGGAAGATGTGCCCGGCACGGGCAAGACAACGCTGGCCAAAACGATTGCCGCCTCGCTGGGCTGCACCTTTCACCGCGTCCAGTTTACGCCCGACCTGCTGCCTTCTGATGTGACCGGCATCTACTTTTACAACCAGAAAGAGCAGCTTTTTGAATTCCGGCCCGGCCCCATTTTTGCCCAGATTTTGCTGGCAGATGAGATCAACCGGGCCACGCCGCGCACCCAATCGGCGCTGCTGGAAGCGATGCAGGAGCGGCAGGTGACGGTGGATATTGCTACCCATGCGCTGCCACGGCCGTTTCTCGTTCTGGCCACGCAAAATCCCATCGAACTGGAAGGCACCTTTCCCCTGCCCGAAGCGCAGCTTGATCGCTTCTTGATGAAAATTGCCATCGGCTACCCCTCAGCCCGCGAAGAAAATGACCTGCTGCTGCGTTTTGAGCAGCAAGACCCACTGGACTCGCTGGAAAAAGTGGTGGAGCCAGAAGAGGTCATGGCGATGCAAACAGAGGTGCGGGCGGTGCGCGTGGAAGAAAGCGTGCGCCAGTACGTGGTCAACATCTGCCGAACCACACGCAGCCACGAAGATATAGACCTGGGGGCCAGCCCGCGCGCCACCATGGCGCTGTACCACACCAGCAAAGCGCGGGCGGCCATTCACGGCCGTGACTTCGTCATTCCCGATGATGTCAAACAATTAGCACCTTATGTCCTCACCCACCGCCTGGTCGTCAACCCACAAACCCGCCTGCGCGGCCGCCAACCCGCCGACATCATCCACGATGTGGTGAACACGGTGGCGGTGCCGGTGGAAAATCGGTAGCAAGTGGCAAGTAGCAAGTCACCTGCCACTTGCTACCTGCGACCCCTAAAATCCATGTCCGAAAACTTTTACCATATCCAACTGCTGGCGCGGGAAACGCAGAAAGATATTCAAAAGGAAGCGCGGCGCAATATGTGGCGCAGCGGAGGGCAGGATGTGGCTGCCATTGCCCAGGCGCGCGGCCTGGTTTTCCGTGAGCGGGAACACAGCATTTTCAGCGACGCCTGGGTGCCGCTGGCTGTCTTTTTTATCATTGTCGGTTTGATCGCCGGGCGCTCCGCGCCCCTGATCGCGTTGGGGGTGGCGCTGCTGCTCATTGCCGGTATCAGCCGCTACTGGAAAGATGTGGCCCTGCTGGGTGTGGCCTACGAACGCAGTTTTGACCGTACTCGCGTTTTCCCCGGCGAGCCGGTGCAAATGCACATGTACATCATCAATGATAAACCGCTGCCGCTGACCTGGGTGCAAATTCGGGATACGCTGCCGGTGGCGATTGAACAAGAAAGCCGGCTGGCGCAAACCACCAGCGAGATTATCGGCCAATACACCTGGCAGATCACCCTCTCCATGGCCGGGCATGAAACAATTGACCGGGAGGTGACGCTGCGTTTTCCTAAGCGGGGCTTTTATAAACTCGGCCCTGTGTCTTATGCCTCCGGCGATATTTTTACGCTGTTCACCCTTACCCGCGACCATGATTACCGGGATCAATTGGTGGTATACCCGCAAATTTACCCACTGGCAGAATTGGGGCTGCCACCCAAAGAACCATTTGGCGAGGTAAAGGTGTGGCGCAGCTTGTTCACTGACCCCGTTAAGACGCAGGGAATTCGGGATTACCAGCCGGGCGACCGCTTTCGGGATGTGCATTGGAAGGCTACGGCCGTGCGCGGCCACCTGCAAACCAAAGTGTATGATCCCTCGACCGGCATGACGATTGCCATCTTTTTGAACGTGGCGACCTATGCCAAACATTGGATGGGTTTTGACCCGGAACAACTGGAACGGGCCGTCAGCGTCGCCGGCTCCATCGCCAATTATGGCATTCAGCAGGGTTGGGGGGTAGGCATCTATGCCAACGGCTCCGTGCCCAACTCTGACCAACCGATCCGGGTAGCGCCAGGGCGTTCGCCTGACCAACTGGGGCATGTGCTGGAAGCGTTAGCTGCCGTCACCGAATTTGGCACAGCGGCCATTGACAGGATGATGCTGCGCGAAAGCGCCCGGCTGCCCTGGGCAAGTACGATGGTGCTGGTCACGGCCGTTGTCACCGAAGAGATCGTGGTGACGCTAGTCCGGCTGAAAGAGGCCGGGCGGCGGGTGACGCTGGTGTCACTGGCTACCGATCCCCCCCCTAAAGAGTTGGGAAGCCTTCTGACGTATCACATTCCTGCCAATGCGCCCGCCTTCCAAAAAGGGGTGAAACACTTCACCGCCACCGCCGCCGCCCTGAGCCAGATTCCCGCCCCAGAGCCGGTGGAAATATCGTTTGAACGAGATTGAGAGATCGGGAGATTAAGAGATTCAATCTCCCGATCTCTCAATCTCCAAAAAGAGATGCGTTTCAATATCCTTACACCATCCACCCCGGAACGTCAGGAGAAACTCCTGAAGATTTGGGCCATGTGCCAGCGTGAGCTGTTGTTTTTGTGTTGGGCGGTTATGGATGTAGCGCTGCTGGCGCCCTTTGCCCTGGCGATAATGGATTGGGCGCAGTTGTGGCCGCCTGGCGTCTTTTTCCTGTGGCTGCTGCTCATCATGCTGCTGGCATTTAACCTGGCGCGGCTGATGGGCGCCCTGTTTGTGCCCACGCAATACCAGCAGGTGGTGATGGCGGCGGGGCTGGCGCTGCTCATTTTCTTTTCACTGCGCACGTTGGTGCATGAACCCCAATCATTGTGGGACATCAGCTGGGTCGGTTTGTTCTTCCAATACATGAATGAGGCGGGCAACCTGCTCTGGTTACGTGATGTGACCATCTTTTTTCTGGTGGTACTGATGTGGGCGCGTGGCACTCAGTTAGTGGATAAAGAAATGACGATCAACCGCATTGGGCTGCGCCTGCGGGTGGGCGGTCTGATCATTGCGCCATTGGTGATCTGGATCAGCATCCGCAATACCTATAACAGTGTAACGCCTTTCATTCTCCTCTTTTTGCTGGCCGGGTTAACGGCCGTTGCCCTCACCCGCGCCGAGGAAATTGCCCAGGATGAAACAGGGCACAGCGCCTCGCTCACGCCGCGTTGGCTGCTGCTCATTGTGTGCGCTGGTTTGTTGATCGTGTTTATTACCGGGGTCATTGCCATTTTGGTTAGCGGCGAGGCAGCCTCGTCAGTCGTGGGGCTGCTGTCGCCGCTGTGGATATCATTGGTGGCTACGATGGTCACGGCCGTGGCCGCCATTGGCTATATGTTGCAACCCTTTATCCTGGCCATACAGTGGGCGGCGGCCCGCATCCCCTTTGAATGGCAATGGTTGACCAATCTCATGGCGGCGCTATCACAGGCGGCGCGGGGGATCAGGCAGCCAGAAGAACTATTCCCAATCCCTGAAGAAGAGGTCATCATTGAAGGGGGAATGAGTACCGGCGCACAGATTATCATCATTTTGCTGGCAGTGGCGGTGATACTGGTGGTGGCGCTGCTGCTGTACCGGCTCTACCGGCCGCCAACCGTGTCTGGCCGGCGGGCCACCTTTGGGCATACCACCGCCGGCAAAGAAGAAGAAATGGGGCTGCTGCAAAAGGTGTTGGGGCGGTTAGGGGTGTGGCGCGGGTGGCACACGGCCGTGTCCATCCGCCGCATCTACAAACAAATGATGGAACTCGCCGAAGCCCACGGCTACCCCAAACTAGAAACCGAAACCCCTTACGAATACCTGGCTACACTGGGCCAGGCCTGGCCACAAAACCGCCCCGAAGCCCGCCTCATCACCGACGCCTACATCAAAGTGCGCTACGGCGAACTTCCCGAAACCAAGGCTGAACTGGAAGCCATTCACCAGGCGTGGCGGCAGTTACAGCAGGCCACCCCCTCCGCCGGTGATTCGTGACCCGTAATCTGCGATTCATGACCCGAAGTTGGGCATTAAACAGCGGACTTCAGATTAAGGATTACGATTTACGGTTTACCCTCTTCACGGCTTCATCCCCCCTTTTTCCTACCCATTTACCACCTTACCATTGTTTGACAGCCCCTAACCCTTATGGTATTATCCCCTCGTTCTTTCCTAACATAAGATGTGTAAAATTACCCAATTCACAATAACTTTCTCAAGCAGGTGTTTAGGAAAATTGTCCCCAACTAATCACAGAGAAGGAGAGTCTGGATGAGATCGCGTACAGAGATGATGGTTGACCGTTTGCGAGACTTGCAAGCTGGCACACCAGATATTGAAGCATCCGCCGTCGTCAGTGTAGACGGCCTCATTATGGCCTCATCGCTGCCCGCCGGGGTAGACGAAGACCGTATCTCCGCTATGTCCGCCGCCATGCTCTCTCTTGGTGACCGGATTGCTAGCGAACTGGCGCGTGGTGACCTGGAACAGGTACACATCAAAGGCAGTGCCGGTATTATTGTCCTCCGCGCTATTGGTGAAGATGCCGTGCTTACTGTGTTGGCGCGGGCGCAGGCCAAGTTGGGCCTCATTTTCCTGGATATGCAGCGAGCCGCCGATGATCTGGAAAGATTGCTGTAGGCACAAACAAAAGCGAATCCACCATTCGCCCGCAAGATTTTAATCTAGGGAGGGGCATGTCGCCCAAAGTGACATGCCCCTCTTTATTTTTGGTGGGCAGTGAGCGGTTTAAGAGAGTGCTTACTGCTTACTGCTTACTGCTAACCGCTTACTGCTAACTTTTTCAAAGAAAGAGGAACCCATGACCAAATTTATCTTTTTCACAGGTGGTGTTGTCAGTTCGGTGGGCAAAGGGGTGACGGCTGCGGCCCTCGGCCGTTTGCTCAAAGCGCGTGGCCTGCAAGTGGCCGTGCAAAAACTTGACCCTTACATCAATGTAGACCCCGGCACCATGTCCCCCTACCAACATGGCGAAGTATTTGTGACCGAGGATGGCGCCGAAACAGATTTGGACTTGGGTCACTATGAGCGCTTCATTGACATTAATCTGAGCCAGGCGTCCAACGTGACTACCGGGCGAGTCTATGCCGAAGTGATTGCCCGCGAACGGCGCGGCGACTACCTGGGCGGCACCATTCAGGTCATTCCCCACATCACCGATGAAATCAAACGGTACATCCACCTGATTGCCCGGCAGAGCGAGGCAGACGTGGTGCTGGTGGAAGTGGGTGGCACGGTGGGCGATATTGAAAGCCTGCCCTTTATGGAAGCGCTGCGCCAGATGCGCTCTGACGTGGGGCAGGATAACACGCTTTATGTGCATGTTACCTTCTTGCCGCATGTAGGAGCCAGCAGTGAATTGAAAACGAAGCCCACGCAGCACAGCGTCCGCGAACTGCGCGGCATTGGCATCCAGCCAGACGTGATTATCGCCCGCGCCGATCACCCTATTCCCCATGAGCATTTGCAAAAGATTGCCTTGTTTTGCAATGTAGAAGAGCGGGCGGTTATTCCCGCGCCGACCAGCGATATTTTATACAGCATCCCGCTGCTGCTGCATCAAGCCGGGCTGGACAGTTTTGTGGTAGAGCGGCTGAAACTGGAGACGGTGACACGCCCGGATATGTTGGAATGGCAGCAGATGATTGAGGAAATCCGCCAGCCCAAACCGACCATTCGCCTGGGCATTGTGGGCAAATATGTGGAATTGCACGACGCTTACATGAGTGTGCGCGAGGCGTTGTACCATGCGGGTGTGGCCAATAATCGCCAGGTGGAGATTGAATGGATTCATTCCGGCGATCTGGAAAAGGGAAAAGGGTGGGAGCAGTTTGAAGGGTTGGACGGCGTGGTGGTACCCGGTGGTTTTGGTGAGCGGGGTATTGAGGGCAAGATCAAAACGGCACGGTGGGCGCGGGAAAATAAGGTGCCGTATCTGGGGCTGTGCCTGGGGATGCAGGTGATGTGTATTGACCTGGCGCGGCAGATCATTGGCAGCGACGAGGCCAACAGCACAGAGTTTGACAGCCAGACAGAGATGCCCATTATCAGCCTGATGGCTGACCAGCATGACCTGTCTAACATGGGCGGCACGATGCGGTTAGGGGCGTACCCGTGTGTGCTAAAGCCGGGCACAAAGGCATATGAGGCATACCGGGTGGAACGGGTAGATGAGCGGCACCGCCACCGCTGGGAGTTTAACAATAAGTATCGGGAGATTATGCAGAAAAATGGGCTGGTGTTGAGTGGATTATCGCCCGACGGCCGTCTGGTAGAAATTGCCGAACTGCGCGACCACCCCTTCATGTTGGGCAGCCAGTTCCACCCCGAATTTAAGAGCCGCCCCAACCGCCCCCACCCGTTGTTCAAAGCATTTGTGGCGGCGGCGGTCAAACGACAGGAAGCATCCCAGAACGCACGGCAAAAAGCGGGCAAAAATGGGAAAGCGCCTGGGGTAAAAGTTATGGCGGAGGGCTAAATGAAACATTCCTGGAAAGTAGGGATTATTGGTGATTTTAACCCGAAAAATCGCAGCCATGTAGCCTATACTGACCCCCAAAAACCAGACCACAAGCTAAGGTGGAAAAAAGTATAATTTCAACAGCTTGTGGAGGCAAAATGATGCAAAAACGAAAGCAATATAACCAACAATTCAAGTTCAAGATTGCCCTGGAAGCAGCCAAGGGAGTCAAAACGATCAACCAGATTGCCAGCGAAAACAGCTTGCATCCCAACCAGGTCAGCCAATGGAAAAAGCAACTGCTCGACGAAGGGCCAACCCTGTTCAACGGGCAGCATGTTCGCCATGCGGCTCGTCTTTTCATATGATGGGTGTCAACGTGTCCGTAAAAATAGTTTAATGTCAAACTATCCACCTTATTTTCCCTGATTTGTGGTCTTGACAATGGGTTTCACCTTAGGTTTGACAGCCGTGGGGTCAACTACTGAACGCGTATTTCTTCTGCAATGAATGTTCCTCCGGCCCCGATTTCACCGCTCGCCTGGATTGTCATCCCAGTAGTCAGACTTTCCCAGGCAATTGTTTCGCCACTCCCAGCCAGGAGATGCCCATTTGGGGACAGGGTAATACTTATGATGCCTTTCACAGGCTGTTGAAGCACAATAGTTTGTGTTTCGGGTATGCTCTCCAAAACGGTAGCCGTAATCAATTTCTGCATGGGGATAGGAGGGTAAAGTTGCTGCCAGGAATCGCAGTATTCCCTTGTGTGGGAAAGGGTGCAACCGCCATCTTGCACATAGAGGTTGTGTAATTCGACTTTCATTTCTTGATTTACCTGGAGTACTCCGAAGGCAAGGGACTCCTGCTTTAGATATTGTGACCAGTCATCAGGTTCAATAGGACTACCTGTTTCATCTACCAAAAACGGCAAAACTGCCTCAAATTGCCCCTGTAACCATACATTAAACGATTCATCACCGCTGTAATTTGCTAGAAACACCGGATTAAACTCATTGGCAAAAACATTGAAAAGTGATTTGTGAAACCAGGTTTGCCATTCGCCATTTACCTCGACGGCAATATACTCGGCCAGCATTTCACCACTGGCCAGAGGCTGGCCGGCTACCCACACCCGATCCCCATCACGCGGCCGTGGTATGTAAACATTATATTTGTAGTCAATCGGCAGGCCGTGAAAGTGAACGCGGAAAGGTTCCGCATAAATAGCGTAATTGTTTCCTCCGTTAGTGATCAGGGTAAAGTGAATGACTCCAGGTGTGTCATTCCAATTCTCTACTGTTCCTGTTAATCCATGTTGATACGTTTGTTGTTCATCCAGAGGCAGATCGGCCGGAGCAGGTTTTGGAGGGTCAATGATAGTGATCAGGCCAGCGCCCTTTTCCCACCCGGTAGGAATAGAAATCCCGTTCGCTGCGTGTCCAGACAAAGACAGGCTTTCCAACATGTATAGATAGACGTAAGGCTCAGCCTCGGTCACGGGGGTTGTGGCGCTATTAAAGAAGATACGGAAACGGTATTCAGCAACGGCGAAGAGAAGGAAAGCCATATCTCTTGTGCCCCATCCGGCCGGATGGGAATGGAAGACTGCCGGCTGCCCTAAGATGGTAGCATTATAACTAACAGGCTCTTCCAAAACGTCATAAAGTACCCTTTCCGGGTTTGAATTTATCCAATCTAACAGGTCGAAATCCGATGTGGTTACTTCCCATATATCCACATTCACTTCAGAGCCAGTCTCTGGTGATCGAAAACTGACTCGCTCTCTGACTCCCACTCCAGTTTCTCTTGGGTTTCTTTGCAGCATCCAGGATTGAGGGTAAGCCATAAGATAGGGCAGGTCAGGGCTTCGGTACCAAATCCATCCCGGTGGGAGAGGCAGTGAATCAGGAAAGGCATTGGCAGCAGGCGTAAGGGTAGGTGTTTGGGAGAGTTCAACGCTAGCAGCTGGCATAGAGGTCGGAGAAGCATAGCCGAGCAAGTCAGCGGGGATCACCTGGGGAACCACATTATTATCGGGGGGCATATTAGCCGTAGTAGGAGAGGGCATAAAATGAGGGCTAAAACTATCTTGATACCCACAGGCGTTCAACACCAGTAGCCCCAATAGGAGGCCAACTTTTAATCCTATCCACGATAGTCCGGGGATAGGATTATTGGAACAATCTTTATCCATCATTTAACTTATCCTGTAAAGGCAATATTATTTACTCTGGTATTGGAGGGGATGTTCCGCCAATTTATGTCGGGCGGGTTTTGTTTGAAAACTCACCAGTTTCCAAGCCACTAAACAAAACCCGCCCACTTTATGCTTTGGTTAATTTTACGGGGGTGGAGGATACTTTTCATAAATGAACCCATACGGGTCGTCAATAGAAATTTGCCTGGCATTGAAGCAGCTTGCGCAATTGGACATTTCGGTAATGTTTACATTGGGGCCACCCGTGTAGTTAGCAATATATGCCACATGACCAGCACTCCAATAGGCAATATTCTCCTGATTTTGCTTTGGTGCAGCGGTGTGGCGAGTCCAGTCGGGATAGTCTGGCACTTGTCCCCACCAGGTTACCGCATCACCACGGAAAGGTACCACTCCAAACCTGTAACAAACCCACCAAGTGCAGTTACCTTGATCATTACAGCATGTAAAGTAAAGAGAGCAGTAGGGGGAATAGTTGTTGCAACAATAGTTACCGGCCTCTACGCCTGAGATTCCGACTGCCTCTTCAGCAATTTGTTTGATGTCTTTGGGAATTTCGGCTGCACTGGCCTCATGTCTGGAAAGAGTAAACGTATCTAGCATATGCCAGTAAACGTACACACCTTGAGGGTTTTGAGTTATGGTGTACCACAAACGATAAACGTATTTTCCATCACTAAAAAATGTGGTCAATAAGTCAACCGTGACGTTGCTCTCCACAAACACTACGGCTGATTGACCAGCTACACTAGAATTTAATTCGTCTACTGGTAGCTCCCTGCGCGTCTCCATATACCAAGTCAACCACTCTTCCAGGTTGTATCCGTTGGCAAGCCACAAGTCTAAGTCGATTGCACCCTCATTTCCTCTAAAGCTTAAACGCTTGACGATAGCAGAGGAATCGGAAAATGGCATTGACTGGTGAATAGTTGTTTCTACCTCCCACTCCACGGGGAACTCCAGTACAAAATCGTACTCAGAATCCTGATAAGTTTGCCAATTAACGCGAGGCTGGGGATCTGAACTCATGGAGAGCTTTGGGGTATTGCAGCGAGAGCCAGCAGGCAAAGCACCGTCCGATAGGGGAATAGCCTGTTGTTCGCTCAAGTTTGTTTCAGTTAACAAAGTGCTTGCCGAAAATAGCGGCTCCGGTGATGTAGTCATACCTAAACCGATACTCAACAAGACAAGGAGTATCAGTATAAATATTTTCTTACACATTTTTAGGGCTCCCTTGCTGGTTGCTGTCTATCCTACAGCAGCCTTAACCTGCCCAACAATCATTGTTGCACGGATAGAGTTCAGCAAAGGGGTTGGGCTAAAACTGGTTAAGCAAATGTGGCTCACGAAACACGATACTTCTCTTCAGAATGGGGTGAAAGTAACAATTATCACCCTTCATGGGTGACTTCTGTCACGATTTGTTCTTGCTAAGGGTCATATTACGAAGACTGCACCTAAATTTGCTCTTTCGGACGCCACAGGTTGAGCAGGTTGCCGGTGGTATCTTCGTTTAGCTGCGCCCAACTGCTAATGGGCAGTTCCACGTGGGCGATGTTGGCGGTAGTGAAATGTTCCGCCTGATCGGTCAGATCGTACAGCAACTCCTCCATGCCCGGATTGTGCCCCACAATCATCACCCGGTTGTATTGGTCATCCACCCCCTGCAGTAGTTCCAGATAGGTAGCCGGGTCGGCGTGGTAAAAACGGCCCGTCGTCACCAGTTCGCCGCCATAGTCGCAGGCCAGGGCGACCAGTTCGGCTGTGGTCAGGGCGCGTTCGGCCGTAGAGGTGATGATGAGGTCAGGCGTGAGATCTTCATCTTTCAGCAGCTTACCCATGAGGGGGGCGTCTTGTTTGCCACGTTTGTTTAACGGCCGTGCATGATCACTCAGCCGCGTATTGTCCCAATCTGATTTGGCGTGTCGCATGATGAGAAGGGTTTTGGTCATTGGTCATATGTCCTTTGTGATAGGACTATATCTCTTTTTGCCACCTTGACAAAGTGTGATTGAGAAACTAATATGGTTCGTGTATCTTGCACACTAAAAGGGCGCGTACATGAATCAGATTATTTTCCTCAATCAACAACCCGTCAAACTAGACGCCGCGCAGCTTATTCAATCCGGCGGAGAAGGTATGGTGTTTCGGTGGCAGGACACGGCCGTCAAACTCTACCACCACCCCACCTCCCAACACCAGGCCAAGTTGGCTTACCTGTTCGGGTCGGGGTTGGCGCAGCAGTTCCCTACGGCCGTACTCGCCCCGTGCGCCCCGGTGACAGACAGCGGCGGCAGCCTGATCGGTTTCCAAATGCCGCTGCTGCCCCCCGGCAGCCAGCCGCTCAAAGCCCTGAGTAACCCCCTCTTTGGCCAAAAAAACAATATCCCCCTCCCGGCTATTGTCAACCTGCTGGCCCAAATCCACGCCATCCTCACCCACCTGCACCAGCACCACATCATCATCGGCGATCTGAATGATACGAACATCTTTTTCACCCCTTCACCAGGTCACCCGTTCACCCCTTCTCTTATTGACGCCGACAGCTACCAGTTTGCCAACTTCCCCTGCCCGGTGGCGATGCCTGCTTTTTTAGACCCGGACTTGTATGGCGTGGCCGATTTAGGGGCACGGCCGTCCTTCACCCCGCGCACCGATTGGTATGCCTTTGCCGTGTTGCTGGTCAAAACTTTGTTGGGTGTACACCCCTATGGCGGGGTGCATCCGCAGCACAAGACGATCATGGCCCGTGCCCAGGCACGGGTGAGCATCTGGCAGACGGCCGTGACCCGGCCCACCAACAGCCTGCCGCTGGACACACTCAGCGACGAGTGCCAACATTTTCTCCAGCGCGTGTTTGAACAAGGAGAACGGCCGTCCTTCCCCGCCGCTCTCCTCACCAATACCCTGCGCACGGCCGTACCCAAACACATCCCCACCCGCCAGCCCATCCCCACCGGTTCCTGGCGCACACTGCTGGCAGATGAAGGGTTTATTGAACATCTGGCGCTGCTGCCCAACGGCCGTATCGTCGTCATCTTGCACACCGGGCAGAGTTACAAACTGGTGCGGCTGGGCATGGGCGGCAAGTGGGAGGAGATGGCCTTGTTTGACGGCTCAGCCGGGTATCAATTTGCCCACTTCGGCGGCAAATTTTTGGCCGTCAACCCACCACAACGCCCTCATTTATTGCTGCTGGATGTGGGCGGTAGCGCCCCACAAAAAGTGGGTCTGATTGAAACAGCCGTCTTCCGGGACACGGCCATGTTCGCCGCCACCCCGCAGCACCTCTACCGCATTGCCGGAAACTGGATCATGCGCGGGCAGGTACAGAACGGCCAGTATGTGGAGGACGCTATCGCCACTGCGCACAAACAGCAGACCTGGTTTCAGGCGTCACCGTATAACGATGCCATTGCCGGATACCACCGCGTGTTTGCGGAATACCGCTTTTTTGTGCAGACGGGTGCGGGCAGTTATGACCTGATAGTGCCGCCGCTGCCGCCCGGTACTCATATGGCCAGGGCGGGCGTAGCTTTTGGGGCGGACACGGTGGCGGTGATGGTGCAGGCGGCAGGACGCGACCTTGTCCGCACCCTCACACACGTCTATTCTTTCACCGGCCAACGGCAGCACAGTGTCGAAGAAGAAGAAGATGTATGGGAAACGGCCGTTGCCACCTACCCCGTCGCTCCGTTACCCGCCGATTACACCCCACCCGCCCGTCTGCTGCGCCTGGGCCACCATCTGCTCAAGCAAGAACCCACCCACCTGTTGGTAACGGCCGTTACCCATTCCCCACCCTCTCCGTTATAATCTAACGAAGGAGACAAACATGGCAATGACAACCATTACCCTGGACGTGCCCGATCATTTAGTTTCTCTGCTACATACTGTTGGCGATCAACTGCCCCTGGTGTTGGAAATGGGCATGAGCCGCCTCGCCCCCGTATCCACTCAGGCATATATGGAAGCGCTTGATCTGCTGACTCAAAATCCAACCCCTGATGAAGTCATCGCTTTTCGCTTTTCTGACGAAGTGGAAAATCGTATCCATGATCTTTTGGAAAAGAACAGGTCAGACCAGTTGAATAAAGCGGAAGAAGTGGAACTGGATAGGCTGAGCCAGCTTGAAGAGCAGTTACAACTTGCCAAAGCCCGTGCAATAACAAATAGTGTCTAAAAACGACAATTTCGACCTGTCATTCCCGCGAAAGCGGGAATCCATACATCGGGAGGCTGGATGCCCGCCTGCGCGGGCATGACCTGAAAAAGACTTTTTAGACACTCTCTAAGGATCATAGCTATTTCCAAAGCCCAACAGCAATATGTCGCCGAATGAGCCAACTATCGTTGTGAACATTGCTTGTTACACCAGGAACATGGCGCTAAAAAGCATGAACTTGACCATATTGTTCCGCGCAAACATGGGGGGAGCGATGACACAGACAATCTGGCCTGGACGTGCTTTCAGTGTAACCGTTACAAAGGTAGTGAAGTAGCGGCCTATGACCCCGAAACCGGCCAGTTAATCGCTTTGTTCAACCCGCGCACCCAACAATGGCATGAGCATTTTTTAGTTGAATCGGGCGCAATTATGCCGCTCACGGCCGTTGCCCGCGTCACCATTTTCGTGTTACAAATCAATCGTCCTGGTCGCATCATGGTACGCCAATTGTTAGCACAGACAGGTATATATCCCTAAAATCCATGCAGACCTTCACCCCATCCCCATTCAAACCTGACAGGTTTCCAAAATCTGTCAGGTCTGAATGGTTATATTCTTGATAAGAAATGAGCACAGCACTTCAGGATGGAATTGACTTATTAGAAAAGGCAGGCCACGATAAACAAATACTCGGTATGGCCTTAATATCCCTGCATGGTGCACTAGAGGGGTTTTTCCGCGAACAACTATCAACAGAGATTGCTCACTATGAAAACCGGACAGGGAAAAGAAGTGGTTGGCAAGACCTGATAGAATTATGGGAAAGCAAACACCACCCCCTATCTCAAAACGATAAGAATACCATACTTTCTAAAAACACCTTGCGCAATAAAGTGGCTCATGCGCAACCATATACCATCAATCGTACAGAAATAGAGCAGTATGCCCGTTTTGTACAGGATTTCATCGGTATCCGTTTGGCACCATCCCGCAGAACAGCATCACCAACGTTTGATAACCCTCTGCCAACACCGGAATCTACAAAACGTCCCATCGGCTGGATCATTTTTGTGGCTGTGGGTTTGATAATAACGTTTATCTCTTTTCTAATCTGGAATGGTTGGCTAACAAGCCTCATATTAACCGGCGTCGTTTTCCTGCCTTTGTGGCGGCGTCAGTGGTTACGAACAACATACGCCTATTTGGGAGGGATGACCTTTGGTTTTGTGCAAACGGTGATGGGCTTCTCTCTAATGATCGCTATAGCCGGCGCATTATGCTGGCCGGTCACTTGGGGTGCGATTTATTTGCTTAACCCGGGAACAGATGATTTTGATCCGGCTATTCTACTTGAATCATTCGCAGTAAATGAGGACCAGAATAAGATACGCCCATTGCCTCTGGTAGAAGGAGAAAGACCGGAGGAAAGACCAGCAACGGCCGTAACGCCTCCACGCAACGCCAACACCCCTCAACAACTGGAGGTCGTTGGCAACTCCAACGTGCGCGCTGAACCAAATACCAATGCTGATATCATAGGGGTTGCGCCAGACGGAGAACTATACGATATTCTGGCAGCGAGCCAGGGAAACACCTGGTATAAAATCCGCCTCAGCAGCGGGCAGGAAGGCTGGATTGGGTCCAGTCGGGTGACGTTAGTCACGCCTTCTCAAAGATGAAGTCATCTATGGCCGAAGCTACCTTTCGTTTTTACGGGGAGTTAAACGACTTTCTGCCGCCGAAGATGCGGCAGCACACTCTGGCCTACCCCTTCACCGAACCACAAACCGTCAAACACCTCATCGAGGCGCTGCGCATCCCGCACACCGAAGTGGAACTGATCCTCATCAACAGCCAGCCGGTGGATTTCACGGCCGTCGTCCACCCCCACGATCACGTCAGCGTCTACCCCGTCTTCCACGAATTGGACATCTCCCCATTGCCCGCTTTACGCCCGTCGCGGGCCTATCCGCCCCGTTTCATCCTGGATAATCACCTGGGCAAACTGGCCCGCCTGCTGCGCCTGCTCGGCTTCGACACCCTCTACCCCCGCGCCCATCTGGATGACAGCGAACTGGCCCAAATGGCCCACGACGAAAACCGCGTCATGCTCAGCCGCGACCGCGGCCTGCTCATGCGCAGCCTCATCACGCATGGCTACTGCCTGCGCACCACCAACACCGCAGAACAGGTCACGGCCGTACTCCACCGCTACCACCTCCACGACCACATCCAACCCTGGACGCGCTGTTTGAATTGCAACGGCCGTCTCCACCCCGTCCCCAAAAGCGAAATCGAACACCGCCTGCAACCCAAAACCCGCCTCTACTTCGACGAATTCCGCCTCTGCCAGGATTGCAACCAGATTTATTGGAAAGGCTCCCACTTCACCACCCTGCAACAATTCATAGAACGCCTAAGACCCTAAGGGTTTTATGAAACCCTTTAGGTCTTCCAACCACACCGGGTGATGCCATAAGGCACACTACTCTGCTATAATCATGCCGTTATGAAAGCCATCAATTGGAATGCCACAAAAAACTACCAACTCATCCAGGAACGGGGCGTTTCTTTTGAAGATGTTATTTTCAGTTTGCAAGGTGATGGTCTTTTAGATGACATAGTTCATCCAAATCGGGAGGCTTACCCTCACCAACGCATTCTTGTGGTTGCCATTGACGCCTATGTTTATCTTGTTCCTTATGTCGAAAACGAAGAGGAGATATTCTTAAAAACGATCATTCCCAGCCGGCAAGCGACCAAACGATACCTCGGAGGCAATACATGAATGAAATTGAATTCGCGTTAGACCAGGAAGAGAAAGAGATATTAGAAGCATTTGAAGCTGGCGAATTTGAGTCGGAAATGACTCCAGAACGCAAAGCCCATATTGCCCGGTTGGCCGAAGCCAGTGGTAAAAAAGACAAACGCATCAACATACGGATTTCCAGTCGTGATTTAACAGCGATTCAACGACGGGCGCTAGAAGAAGGCATCCCTTACCAGACATTGGTGTCTAGTATTTTGCATAAATACGTCTCTGGCAGTCTGTATGATGTCACCGCCAACAAGAACGTGCAACAATGACCACCGACCAAAGCCAACTCTCCACGGAACGGCTGGCGCTGCTTTACCGCCTGTCCCAGACCTTCAACTCCTCGCTTGACCTGGACGAAGTTCTCAACCGGGTCATGGATGAGGTTATTGCCGTCACCCGCGCCGAACGCGGTTTTGTCATGCTGAAAGAAGGCGATGGTAAACTGCACTTCCACGCGGCGCGGGGTATTGACCAACAAACCATAGACACTCCTGAATTCCACATCTCGCGCGGCCTGGTGGCCCGCGTGGCCGAAGAGGGCCAACCCCTGCTCACCAGCGACGCCCAAAGCGATGACCGCCTCAGGTTGCGCCAGAGCGTGATGAGCCTGGGACTGCGCTCCATCCTCTGCGTACCCCTGCAATTTCGGGATAAACTCGTCGGCGTTCTCTACGTGGACAACCGGCTGCAAGCAGGTATTTTTACAAAGGCAGATTTGGAGTTGTTAACGGCCGTCGCCGCCAGCGCCGCCATCGCCATTGACAACGCCCGCCTCTACCAACTCGCCATCGAAAAAGGGCGCCTGGAACGGGAACTGCAAATGGCCCGCGACCTGCAACGCAGCCTGCTCCCCCAGTACGCGCCCCGGCTTCCCGGCTGGCAGTTCATCGCCCGCTGGCAGCCCGCCCGCCAGGTCGCCGGCGACTTCTATGACTTCCTGCCCGCCGGCGACCAACTTGGCCTGCTCATCGCCGACGTTTCCGACAAAGGCATGGCTGCCGCCCTCTTCATGGCCCTCAGCCGCAGCATTCTGCGCGCCAGCCTGACCCAGGCCGCCCCCGCCGACGGCATCAGCCAGGCCAACCGCCTCATCTGCGCCGACGCCGCCAACGGCATGTTTGTCACCCTCTTTTACGGCCTGCTCGACCCGGCTTCCGGCGACCTGACCTACGTCAACGCCGGGCACGACCCGCCCCTGTTTTACCAGGCCGCCGCCGACCGGTGGCAATCGCTGGCGCCCACCGGCCCCGTCCTGGGCATCAGCGAGACCATGCGCTACGAACAGCACACCATCCGGCTGCATCCCAATGACTTCCTCCTGCTCTACACTGATGGCGTCACCGACGCCCTCAACAGCCAGCAGCAAGAATTTGGCCGCACCCGCCTGCATCAGATCGTCGCCGCTGAACGCCGGGCGACGGCCGTAACCCTCATGGAAACGATCGAGCAAACCTTCCACAACTTCGTCGGTGGCAGCGAACCCTTCGACGATGTGACCATCCTCCTCATCAAACGACTTGTCATTGACAACCTGGTGGGATAAGGCAACAATTCAAGTAAATTAGCAGAGATTGGAGATTAGGAGATTGGAGATTGGAGATTGGATGCTCGATCAATCTCTAATCTCTAATCTCCAATTTCATGAAGGTAGATGATCAACACACTCTTAAACAACCGCTATCATCTAGAAGCCGAAATCGGCCGGGGCGGCATGGGCGTTGTCTACCGCGCCCAGGACACCTTGCTCAACCGCAGCGTGGCCGTGAAACTGCTCTCCGCCGATACGTTGGGCACCGAAGGCCGCGCCCGTCTGCTGCATGAAGCGCAGGCCGCCGCCCGGCTCAATCACCCCAACATCATCACCATCTACGACGCCGGTGAGTTTGAAGGCGCGTCCTATATCATCATGGAAATGCTAGAAGGTGAATCGCTCTATGACCGCCGCCCACAAGACCTGTCCGAAACCCTGCAAATTGCCATCCAAATCAGCACCGCTCTGGAACACGCCCATACCAACGGCGTCATCCACCGCGACCTGAAGCCGGAAAACGTCATTATCACCCACGACGGCACGGCCAAACTAACTGACTTTGGCCTGGCCCGTTCCGTTGCCAGCCGCCTCACCGTCGAGGGCGCCTTCATCGGCACCGTCTTCTATTTACCCCCGGAACAGGCGTTGGGGCAAGCCATTGACGGCCGTACCGACCTCTATGCCTTTGGCGTCATGTTGTATGAACTCGTTACCGGGCAGCTTCCCTTCAACGCCGACGATGCCCTGACCGTCATTTCACAGCATCTTTACGCCCCGCCCCTCCCCCCCAGCAACCATAAGAGCGACCTGCCGCCCGCCCTGGATGTGTTGATCATGAAATTATTGCAAAAGAACCCGGACGACCGCCCGGCGTCGGCCACCGTCGTTCGCCAAAAATTGACCCACATCCGGCAGGCGTTGTTATCGCCTACGGCCGTCAGCGCCGCCGAACCACCCCCCTCACCCCTGGAACGGCTGGCCCAGGGGCGGCTGGTGGGGCGCGAAAAGGAACTGGCCGAGGCAAAGACACTCTGGAAACAGGCCACCCATGACCCCGGCGACCGGCACGTACTGCTCATCAGCGGCGAACCGGGCGTGGGTAAAACGCCGCTGATGCGCGAGATTCGCACACTGGCCGAAGTCTCCGGCGCGATGGTGCTGGCCGGCGTAACATTCACCGGCCAGCACCA
>JABFFZ010000020.1 GCA_013112725.1 Chloroflexota bacterium | reverse complement strand
CACCCCCTGCCCATGCGCCACCCGGTAGCCGCTCACCTGCTCGATGGCGTGACCAAAGGTATGCCCCAAATTGAGCAGGGCGCGACGGCCGTGTTCAAATGGATCCTCTTGCACCACATCCCGCTTCACCCGAATCGCCTCACTGACCAGCGTTTGCAGCCGGGCCGGTGACATACTGCGCAGCCGCCACCCTTCATCCTCAATTTGCGCAAACAACCGGGGGTTGCTGATCAGGCCATGTTTAATCACCTCGGCCATGCCCGCCGCAAATTCGGCCGGGGGCAGGGTTTGTAGGGTGGCGATGTCGGCGAGTACGGCCGTAGGCTGCTTAAACGCCCCCACCAGATTCTTGCCTTCGGGCAAATCCACCCCCGTCTTGCCACCCACACTGGCATCCACCATGGCCAGCAGGCTGGTGGGGCACTGCACAAAAGCCAGGCCGCGCATGTAGGTTGCGGCCACAAACCCGGCCATATCCCCCACTACACCGCCGCCCAACGCCACAATTGTGCCCGTACGATCAATGCCGGCCGCCAAAAGCTGGCTGTACAGCCCATTCACCGTTTGCAGCGTTTTATGCTGCTCTCCGTTTGGCACAGTCAATACACAATCTACCGCACCACACTGGGCCGCATACAGCGGCCCCACCTGATCATTCGTAATCACCGCCACCAGCCCGCGAATATGCGCCAACTCGCGCAACCGCGGCAGCAACCCGCTGCCCACGATGACATCGTACCGCCCACCGGGGTAGTTCACAGATAAAGTTGTTGTTTCATTCATATTAAACTTGGTTCTTTGGGAACTCAGGGCAAGCTGTGATGCGTGACGAGTGATGCGTGACCAGAGAGACCACACGCATCACTCGTCACATGTCACGCCGAACCCCATGAAATCCCGTAGAGCCTTAAACTTTTGTCTAACGGGGCAAGAGAGAGAGCAGGGTATGAATTGTGAAGCATGACGGCAAATCATACCGTTTCTGGCAGGAATCTGCCAACAGAAATAACGAATCTCAGTAGATCCAAAATCTAATGACGATGCCCCGGTTGACAACAGATTTGCAGGATTCACGGATCAAATCTGCCTGAGAAAAATCCGCTAATCCTGCAAATCTTGTTCATTATCCGCTGCCCCGAAATAAATAGGACAAAGGATGTCATAAATGGGGTGGTATAGTAGAATAGATGTTCTGTTTGAGGGCGCGATTTAGAAAATCGCGCCACATATAAGGAGGTTTATGGCGGCACAAATAGCTTTACCCAAAACGGAGTTTCGCGTGGAAAGCGCGCCCACTTATAACCAGACCAGCCCGATACGTTGGGTGGTATCCCACCTGGCGCGGTACAAATTGCTGTTGGCGGCCTTTTTTGTGGGCATGACGGTGACAAACATTTTTAACGCCGCCATTCCCCGGCAAATTGGGGCGGCGTTTGGGGTGGTGGCGGGAGAGACGGCTACCGATGCGGCAGCTTCGGCCGTGCCCGATCCCTATTATGCCATCGTCCTCATCACGCTGACGCTGGTGGGGCTGGCCGTTGGGCGCTTTTTCTGTGATGCGCTGGCCTCGTTTAGCATGGAAATGGTGGCCAAACGATTGGAGCGCGACGGCCGTGACGAACTCTACCTCAACCTGTTGGGCAAAAGCCAGACCTTCCACAACCAGCAGCGTGTGGGAGATATTATGGCCCGCGCCGCCAACGACGTGCGCTTCGTCAACGAGATGATGATGCCTGGCTTCAGCCTGCTCTATGACTCCATGATGGCCATCTTCATCCCTATCCTGTTCATCGGCTTCATTGATCCGCGTCTGCTGCTGGCCCCGCTCACCTTTTGCTTCTTCTATTACTTCGCCGTGCGGCTGTACATGCGCCAGCTTGAACCCGTTTCCGAACAGGTGCGCACCCGCTTTGGCGACATGAACGCCACCCTCAACGAGGCTGTTACCGGCATTGAAGTGGTCAAAGCCGCCTCGCAAGACAAACAAGAGTTGGGCAAATTCTTGCGTGACGCCCGCCTTTACCGAGACGCCTTTGTCAAAGAAGGGGAAGTGCAGGCGCGTTACCTGCCTACCCTGCTCATCGGCATTGCCATTGCCGGCGGCTTTTTACAGGCCGTTTATTTGTACAACCTGGGCGAGATCAGCATTGGCGACCTGATCGCCTTTATGGGGCTGATGTGGGTATTGCGCTGGCCCGCCTTTAGCTCTTTCTTTACCTTTTACCTGGTGCAAATGGGGCTGGCGGGCGCGGGGCGCATCCTGGAACTGCTGCAAGCGAAGACGGAACTGGACGAAAACGCCGCCGGGCACGTGGCTCCCATGCGCGGTGAACTGGTTTTTGAGAATGTCAGTTTCCGCCATTTTGACAACGGCCGTGACCTGTTGCACAACATCTCCTTCACCGCCCGGCCCGGCGAGACTATCGCCATTGTGGGGCAAACGGGGTCGGGCAAAACCACGCTAACCAAACTGGTGAATCGGACGTATGATGTGACCGGCGGGAGAATTAGCATTGACGGCCGTGACATCCGCGACTGGAACATGCACAGCCTCCGCTCCCAAATCTCCATCATCGAACAAGACATCTTCCTCTTCTCGCGCAGCGTGGCCGAAAACATCGCCTTTGGCCTGGGGCAGCAGGTGAGCCGTGAAGACATCATCCGCGCCGCCAAAGAAGCACAGGCGCACCAGTTCATAATGAACTTCAAAGACGGCTACGACACCATCGTCGGCGAACGAGGCGTGACCCTTTCCGGCGGGCAGCGGCAGCGCATCGCCATCGCCCGCGCCCTGCTCACCGACCCGCGCATCCTCATCCTGGATGACGCCACCAGCGCCGTAGACAGCGCCACCGAGGACGAAATCCAGAAGGCGATCAAGCGCATTTTGGAGGGGCGCACTACCCTGCTCATTACCCACCGCCTGTCGCAGATTCGCCGCGCCGACCGGGTGCTGCTCATTCGCCAGGGCGAAATTGTGGCCCAGGGTACCCACCATGAATTGATGGCGACATCGGACCTGTACCAGCGGATTTTTGCGCGATACGACATATAGAAGAAATTATGAATTAGGAATTATGAATTATGAAAAGGCTCTTTCCTTCATAATTCCTAATTCCTAATTCCTAATTCTCTTCTCTGGAGGAATTATGGGCTTCATCATGGATGGCATTGACGCCGAGGCGTATGACCGGCAGTATAGCGACCGGCAGTTGATGCGGCGGATTGGCCGTTATTTTCGGCCGCAGGTGGGGCGGGTGGTGTTGATCACCGGCATGATTGTGTTGAATGCGCTGATGGACATGGTGCTGCCGGTTCTCATTTCCCAGGGGATTGATGAGATAACCGGCAATCAGGCCACAACCGCCATCAATACGCTTGTTTTTTTGATTTTGGCGGCCACGGTGTTGTCGTGGGGTTTTAATTTTGTGCGCCAGTGGTATACGGCGCGGTCGGTGGGGGATGTGGTGCTGCAACTGCGGTCGGATGCGTTCACGGCCGTTATGTCCCGCGATATGTCTTTTTACGACGAATTCCCCTCCGGCAAGATCGTCAGCCGCGTTACCTCGGATACGCAAGACTTTTCCAATGTGGTCACGCTGACGCTGAATCTGATCAGCCAGGTGTTGCTGGTGATCTTGATTGTGGGCTACCTCTTTTCCATCAATGCCCGGCTCACCTGGCTGGCGCTGGCCATGGCCCCTTTGATTGTGGGGGCGGCGCTGGCGTTCCGGCGGGTGGCGCGGCGCACCACGCAGCAGGCACAGCGGCTGCTGGCCACGGTGAACGCCAACGTGCAGGAAACAATTAGCGGCATCTCTGTGGCCAAAAATTTCCGGCAGGAGCAGACGGTGTATGATGAGTTTACCGATGTGAATGAGCAGGCGTACCAGGTGCAGGTGCGGCAGGGCTTTGTGTTCAGCGCCATCTTTCCCATCCTGGTATTTATTGCCGGGTTGGGCACGGCCGTCATCGTCTACTTTGGCGGCACACAGGCGTTGGACGGCAGCATCACGCCGGGCGATTGGTTTTTGTTTGTGCAGGCCATGAGCCTGTTCTGGTTCCCGCTCACCGGCATCGCTTCCTTTTGGAGCCAGTTCCAGTTGGGGCTGGCCTCCAGCGAGCGCGTTTTTGCCCTGATTGACGCCGAAGCGCGGGTGGTGCAGATTGATAACCAGCCCACACCGCCGCTAGACGGCCGTATCGAATTCCGCAATGTCCATTTCCGCTATACGGAACAGGAGCAGGTGCTCAATGGCTTCAACCTGACTATTGAAGCGGGCGAGACCATCGCCCTGGTGGGGCATACCGGCGCGGGCAAATCGAGCCTGGGGCGGCTCATCGCCCGTTTTTATGAGTTCCAGGGCGGGCAGTTGCTGGTGGATGGTCACGATGTGCGCTGTTTTGACCTGGACAGCTACCGGCGGCAGTTGGGCATTGTGCCCCAATCCCCCTTCCTGTTCACCGGCACGGTGGCCGACAATATCCGCTATGCCCGACCAGAGGCCACCGACACGGACGTGCGCCAGGTGGCGCAGAGCATCGGGCACGGCGACTGGCTGGAAACGCTGCCACAGGGGTTGGACACGGCCGTTGGCGAAGGCGGGCGCGGACTTTCCATGGGGCAGCGACAGTTGATCGCCCTGGCGCGGGTGCTGCTGCAAGACCCGGCCATCCTGATATTGGACGAGGCCACCGCCAGCGTAGACCCATTGGCGGAGGCGCAAATTCAGGAGGGGTTGGAGACGGTGCTAACGGAGCGCACGGCCGTGATCATCGCCCATCGCCTCTCCACCATCAAACACGCCGACCGGATCATCGTCTTGCAGCAGGGGGAGATCATCGAAGAAGGCAGCCACGCCAGCCTGATGGCCCGGCGCGGCCACTACGCCGACCTGTACGACGCCTACTTCCGCCACCAAAGCCCTGACTACGAAGTGGCCTGAGCATGAATGGCGCCGCTGCACAAAAAAGCAATGGTCGCTCTGCAAAACAATTTCGCTGTCGTCCCGGAGGTAAAAGATTCGCGGAACGGGGCACAAAAAAGCAATGGTCGCTCTGCAAAACAATTTCTGTCTCATCCAGTAGCGGCGGGCAAAAGGGGCACGGCCGTGTCATTTTTTTCACGCCCCTTCGTATCCTTCGCGTTCTTCGCGGATCATCATTTTTATCTCTTCAACCACTGTCTCGGCCGTTTTGCCGGTGGTCTCAATTTGTGGATAACGGCCGTACCCCTCCCTCCGTTCGGCCAATAACCGTTCAATTTGCGCCGCCGGATCGGGTACATGCAGCAACGGCCGTCGCCCCTCGTTCTGCACCCGCGCCAAAATCGCGTCGGGGGTGGCCGTCAGGCAAAAGACACGGCCGTGCCGTTCCAGCGCCCGTGCATTCACCTCGTCCAACATCAACCGCCCACCGGTAGCAATGACCAGGTTAGACTGCGCGGCCAATTCCAGGGCCACGGCCGTTTCCAGTTGCCGAAAATACGCTTCACCTTCTTGGGCAAAGATGTCGGGAATGGTACGGCCGTCGCGCCACACAATCAGTTCATCCGTGTCCACAAAGCCAAAACCCAGCCGTTCCGCCAGCAAACGGCCAACGGTCGTTTTACCCGTGCCCATAAAACCGGTCAGGACAATGTTTTTCATAGTGGCTGGCCGTTGGTGGCTGGCGTTTGGTTGCCTGCACCAGCCACCAGCCACAATAACAAAAAAACCGCCCCCCATTATGGGAGCGGCTCGGTACATGACCCCGGAAGGACTCGAACCTTCAACCTCGGCATTAAGAGTGCCCTGCTCTGCCAATTGAGCTACGGGGCCTTTTCCTCAGGCGGGGCGGATTATACAAAGTTTTGGGGCAAAAACCAAGTTGACAAAACCGGCCAAATGTTCTAATCTACACCTGTCTATACGAAAACAGGAGAGTGATGCAAGATGAGCGATAATTTGCAACAAACCTTAATTCCTGAAAGTGAACTTCCGCCGGCTGTGGGGCCGGCGGCGCCGCCAGTTACGGCCGATGCCTCCATCCAGGCCGCACTAGGCGCATTTGAACAGCACATGCGTGACGAGGGGTTTGCCCTGAACACCAGCAAAGCATTTGCCAGCGATGTACGACTGTTGGGCAAATATCTGGGCATCGGCCAGCCCATCGGCCAGATTGGCACCAAAGATTTGAACGATTTCCTCAACTGGCTGCTGTATGATCGTGGTGTTCCATGCAGCCCCAAGTCTTATGCCCGGCGGGTGACAACCCTGAAGGTATTTTTTGCCTGGCTGAAAGAATCGGGCGCGCTGTTGGCGGATCCAGCAACGGCCGTTATCCAACACAGTGTGCGCAGCCCCATCCCCACCCTGCCCACCGAAACCGACATCGAAAATGCCCTGGTCGTTTCGCAACGGCTGCGCCAGGGCGAAGGACTATACCCTGGTGCAGGCGAACGAAAACCTGATGCCCGCCCCCATTTGCTGCTGACCCTGCTGCTCAAAACCGGCATCAAAAAAGGGGAAGCCATGACTATTGTGCCCAACCACATTGACCGCAGCAACCCTGATGAACCCATGCTGTTTGTACGTTACGCCAACCCGCGCCTGCGCTACAAAGAGCGCCGCTTGCCGCTCGACCCGGAATGGCTGGATGTGCTGGACGAATACTTGCTCCAATACAACCCATCGGATACCCTCTTCACCTGCACCGCCCGCAACCTGGAATACGTGCTCAGCGATGTAGGCACAGAAGCAGGACTGGCACAAGGTATGCTATCGTTTGAAAATTTGCGCTGGTTTAGCGCCCTACAAGACATCAAAGCCGGCGAAGAACCAGATGAAATCCGGCAAAAGTTAGGCCTTTCCAAAATCACCTGGCGCGAGACCAAAGCGAAGTTGGAACAGTTAGCCAAAGGCAGCAATCCATAATCTTTTAAGGAGCCTTCACGGGCAGTCGTCCACCATGATGAATAAAAACCTGTAACGCGATTTGCCAAATCGTGCTACAGTTACGAAGGAGAAACTATGCCTAAAATTATCTTTCTCGGCGCGGGCAGTACGGTATTTGCCAAAAACCTGCTCGGCGACATTCTCAGTTTTCCCGAACTGGCCGAATCCCATATTGTGCTGCACGATATTGATGAAGAACGGATGCGCACCAGTGAAATTGTGGCCCACAAAGTGGCGCAGGCTGTCAACGCCCACCCCACCATCACCACCAGCCTGAACCGGCGGGCGGCGCTGGACGGCGCAGACTACGCTATCTGCATGATCCAGGTGGCGGGCTACAAACCGGGTACGGTGATTGATTTTGAAATCCCCAAGAAGTATGGCCTGCGCCAGACCATTGCCGATACGCTGGGCATTGGCGGCATCATGCGCGGGCTGCGCACCATCCCCGTGCTGCTGGAGATGTGCGCGGACATGGAAGAGTTGTGCCCGGACGTGACCTTTCTCAACTACGTGAACCCCATGGCCATGAACTGCTGGGCCATCAGCGAGGCCAGCGACATTCAGACGGTGGGCTTGTGCCATAGTGTGCAGGGCACGGCGCACCAACTGGCGCGTGACCTGCAAATTCCGTATGAAGAAATCAACTATTTGTGCGCGGGCATTAACCACATGGCCTTTTATTTGACGTTTGAACATGTGACGGCGCACGGCCGTACCGACCTCTACCCGGCGCTGCACAAAGTCTACGAAGACGGCCGTGTGCCCGACTGGAACCGCGTGCGCTACGAAATGCTGCGTCGCCTGGGCTACTTCGTCACCGAATCCAGCGAACATTTCAGCGAATACGTCCCCTGGTTCATCAAACGCGATCGTCCTGACCTGATCGAAAAGTTCAACATCCCCCTGGACGAATACATCACCCGCTGCGAAAACCAGATTGCTGCCTGGGATCAGATGCGGGCCATCTTTGAAGCCGAAGACATCCCCCTGGCGGTAGAGCGTAGCCATGAGTACGGCTCGCTCATCATCCACAGCATGGAAACGGGCCAGCCGCGTGTCATTTACGGCAATGTGCCCAACTATGGCCTGATTAACAATCTGCCCGCTGGCTGCTGCGTGGAAGTGCCCTGCCTGGTAGACCGCAACGGCATCCAGCCCACGCAGATTGGCAGCCTGCCGCCCCATCTGGCGGCGCTGATGCAAACCAATATCAACGTGCAGGCGCTGACCGTGGAAGCTGCCCTCACCGGCAAGCGCGAACATATCTACCACGCCGCCATGCTCGACCCGCACACCGCCGCCGAACTCTCCCTTGATCAGATTTGGGCACTGGTGGATGAGTTGATTGAAGTGCATGGGGAGTGGCTTCCAAATTATGAATTATGAATTATGAAGCGATCTCTTCCTTCATAATTCATAATTCATAATTCATAATTCCCCATGTTTGACCCCTCAGAACACCCCCACCGACGATTAAACCCCCTGACTGGCGAATGGGTACAGGTGTCGCCGCACCGCACCAAACGGCCGTGGCAGGGACAGGTGGAGAAGACGCCGCCGCAGACACGGCCGTCTTTCGACCCCACCTGCTACCTTTGCCCCGGCAACGAACGGGCCGGCGGCCTGCGCAACCCGGATTACACGGGCACGTTTGTCTTCACCAATGATTTTGCCGCCCTCATGCCGGAAGCGCCGGATGCGCCACCGGGCCACTCGCTGTTGCAGGCGCAAACGTCGCGGGGCGCCTGCCGGGTGATGTGCTTTTCGCCGCGCCACGACCTGACGCTGCCGGAGATGGAATTGCCGGACATTCGCGGCGTGGTAGATACCTGGGCAGCGCAAACGGCCGAACTGGGACAGACCTACCGTTGGGTACAGGTCTTTGAAAACAAGGGGGCCATCATGGGCTGCTCCAATCCGCACCCACACGGGCAGATTTGGACGCTGGACACATTGCCCAACGAGCCGTTTAAGGAGGATGTGAACCAGCGGAATTATTGGCAGGAACACGGCCGTCCCCTCCTCCTGGACTACGAACAGTTGGAAACGGCCGTTGGTGAACGGGTGGTGGTGCAAAATGGGGCGTGGACGGCCGTTGTCCCCTACTGGGCCGTCTGGCCATTTGAAATCCTGTTAATCCCCCGCCGCCACGTGCTGCGCCTGCCCGACCTGACCGACGCCGAGCGCGACGCCCTGGCCGACATCCTCAAACGGCTGCTCACCCGCTACGACAACCTGTTTGAGACCAGCTTCCCCTACTCCATGGGCTGGCACGGCGCACCCTTCAATCTCCCAATCTCCAATCTCCAATCTCCCAATCTCTCCTATTGGCAGCTCCACGCCCACTTCTACCCCCCGCTGCTCCGCTCCGCCACCGTGAAAAAGTTCATGGTGGGCTACGAAATGTTGGGCGAAGCGCAGCGCGACCTGACGGCCGAACAGGCCGCCGCCCGGCTGCGGGAAGTGGCGGAGGTGCATTACCGGGTACGGCCGTGAGCCACAAATGACAAAATCCAACCTCAAACGGTATAATGCCCGGAATCAACTTGAGGAGAACACAAATCATGCAAACGATCTATCGCTTAAATGCACGAGAATTAGATAATCAATTTCTTGAGGCATTAAGAACCTTGTTTGTAGATAAAGAAATTGAAATCATTGTGACCGAAATAGACGAGACAGCTTATCTTCTAAGTTCGCCAGCCAACCGTAAACGCCTGTTAGAAGCGGCCGAAGCCGTCAAATACGATCATAATCGTATTGAACTCGACCCGGAGCTTCTTCAATGAGGCGGGTCATCTTTGAATCCAAAGCGTTTGATGACTTCACCAATTGGGCCACCCTGGACAAAAAAACCTACCAAAAGATTATTCGTCTGATAAAAGAAATACAACGCGATCCATTTTCAGGTTCAGGCAAACCGGAACCGCTCAAACACGAGTTTCATGGTTATTGGTCAAGACGCATTGACCAGGAACACCGCCTTGTCTATGCGGCCACAGACGAGGAAATCATCATCATCGCTTGCAAGTACCATTATGAATAAGGCAACTCAGGACAAAGCGCAGTGCAGCCTGACGGCCGAACAGGCCGCCGCCCGCCTGCGGGAGGTGTCGGAGGTGCATTATCGGGTAGTATCCAACAAGGAACAGTAACACTTGCACTAAATACCAATGAACAAGTTTTTCGGTTTTTTAATCATTCTATTTTTGCTGGCGATGACTGTTTGTGGAGTTGGCAGCTCACTTGATGGCCTTTTTTTAATACACGGTGGGTCAATGGAACCAACATTCCCCCAAGACACAATTCTCGGCATTGATAATGAGGCATACAGCACCTCCTTACCGCAAAGGGGAGATATTATCCTCTTCGATCCCCCCCATAATCCGAATGACGATGTCTTGTTGCTAAAGCGAGTCATTGGCCTGCCCGGTGAGACGGTAGAAGTTTGGGCTGAAGGAGTATTTGTTAACGGAACGTTATTGAATGAGCCTTATAATTACGCTAAGTGACAGCAAAGGAGTGGGAAAGTGGCCCTCATACATTGTGATTTTTTCTCGGAAGTATTGAACTTGAGTTGCAGCATGGTGGTGTTGTTACCGCAACGGCCGTTGCCCACCATCACCGCCTCCCCGCCCCCCAAATTACCCACCCTCTACCTGCTGCACGGCCTGTCTGACGACCACACCATCTGGCAGCGGCGCACCGCCATCGAACGCTACGCCGAAGAAAAAGGGATCGCCGTCGTCATGCCCGCCGTCCACCGCAGCTTTTACACCGACATGGCGGCCGGCTACCGCTACTGGAGCTACATCAGCGAAGAAGTTCCCGCCCGTGCCCGCGACATGTTCCCGCTCTCTCACGAGCGCGCAGACAACTTTGTCGCCGGGCTTTCGATGGGCGGTTATGGCGCGTTCAAGCTGGCGCTGCGTCACCCGGAACGTTTTGCCGCCGCCGCCAGTCTTTCCGGCGCGCTGGACATGGCCAACGTACACGATCCCGCATTGGAACCCGAATTGCGCCTCATCTTCGGCGACCTGGGCACTATCGCCGGCAGTGACAACGACCTCTTCCATCTTGCTGCCCAGGTGGCCCAATCAGACGGCCCCAAACCCTGCCTGTTCCAATGGTGCGGCACAGAAGATTTTCTCTACGGCTTCAACGTCAAGTTCCGCAACTTTGTGCAGCCGCTCCCCTTCGACTACACCTACAGCGAAGGCCCCGGCGACCACACCTGGGGCTACTGGGACACCCAAATCCAAAACGTGCTGAACTGGCTGCCTTTATTATGAGAGGAGCGGGGCACGCCCTCGTGCCCCGCATAGGACGTGAGCATCCTACCCTCTTCCATAAAAGAACCGTCATTCCGACGAGTCTTCGAGGAGGAATCCCTATCGCCTGGTTGCAATGTAGAGATTCCTCGGAAGACCTCGGAATGACAAACTGATTGGTCAGATGCGCATCTAAGGATGCGCACTCCGCGCACCAATATTTTGTAAAAGCACAAGGAGATCAATTGAAAAAAGATGAAGATTGAATTTAACGGCCGTATCCTGATCCTGGGTTGTGGCTCCGTTTCCCGGTGTTTCCAGCCTCTTTTGCTACGTCACTTTGACATGGATTTCCAGCGCGTCACCATTTTAGACCTTGCCGACCTGCGCCAACTCATCCCCGATACCCTGGCGGCGGGGGTGCCATACGTCCAGGCGCAGATTACGCCGGACAACCTGGCGCAACTGCTCGGCCAATACGTCGGCCCCGGTGATTTGCTGGTTGACCTGGCCTGGAACATTGACTGCGGCGAGATTGTGCAGTGGTGTCATGATCATCACGTGTTGTACATCAACACCTCCGTCGAATTGTGGGACCCGTACGAAGATGCGGCCAACATCCCGCCCGTTGACCGCACCCTGTATGTGCGGCATCTGGCTTTGCGTGAGCGGGTGAAGGGGTGGACTGAGAAGGGGGTGACGGCCGTCGTCGAACACGGCGCTAATCCCGGTCTGGTCAGCCATTGGGTCAAAGTCGCCCTCACCGACATCGCCACCGAAATGCTGCGGCGCGGCCTGGGCGAGCGGGCGGCGCTGGAACGGGCGCTGTCCGACCGACAGTTTGCCCAACTGGCCATGCTCAGCCGCGTCAAAGTCATCCATATTTCCGAACGCGATACCCAGATTGGCAACCAGCCCAAAGAAGTGAACGAATTTGTCAACACCTGGTCGGTGGAAGGCTTCCGCGAAGAAGGCGTCGCCCCGGCGGAGATGGGTTGGGGCACACACGAACGCCGCCTGCCGCCCGGCGCACACACCCACAGTTACGGCCCCGGCAACCAGATTTGCCTGGCGCAAATGGGCATCAACACCTGGGTACGCTCCTGGGTGCCACGGCATGGCGAAATCCTGGGCATGGTGGTGCGGCACGGCGAAGCGTTCACCATCAGCGACCATCTGACCGTATGGGACGGGCCAAAACCGCTCTACCGCCCCACCGTGCATTACGCCTACCTGCCCACCGACGCCGCCATCGCCTCCCTGCACGAACTGAAAATGCGCAACTTTGCCATGCAGGAGAAGCAGCGCATTATGACCGACGAAATCATCAGCGGCATGGATGAATTGGGCGTTTTGCTGCTGGGTCATGCGCTTAACGGCTGGTGGGTAGGGTCACAACTGGATATTGAAGAGACACGCCGCCTGGTTCCCCACCAGAATGCGACCACGCTGCAAGTAGCCGCTTCCGTATTGGGCGCGGTGGCCTGGATGATTCGCCACCCCAACGAAGGGGTCAACGTGCCCGACGATTTGCCCCACGAGGACGTACTGGCGGTGGCCAACCCCTATCTTGGCCCCTCCCCCTCAGTGCAAACAGACTGGACGCCGCTGAAAAACCGGGTGGATTTGTATGCGCGCTACGGCCGTGCGCGCCCCGCTGATGAAGATGTGTGGCAGTTTGAGACGTTTTTGGCTTAAAAAAGAAACCGGGTTTTTGCGAAAGACCCGGTTTCTTTTACTTCAAACATCCAATTGTTCAGGGGATATTTCCAGCACTTTGGCAAGTTTATGAATGGTGGTGGAGCGAAGTCGTGCCTCTGGACGCTCCATTTGTGAATAAGCAGATTGAGATATGCCCATTCGCGCAGCCACTTCTTGTTCAGACAATCCCTTATACTCCCGCCAGGCACGCACCGGGCTATAACCGTCTAAAATATGCCGTTCTACCACTTCTTGGGGGATAGTGACATTCTCTCTTGTCCAAACATCCAAATACTCTTCATACGGTACCAGGACAAAAAGCGGAGTTCCATCTTTTTCAATAATTTGATGATTAGTAAGTACGGTCATCTCGTTTCTTCACTTCTTCAATGGCAATAATTTGCAATTGGGTCTCCACCTCAAACAGGATACGGTAACGTCCGACTCGTAAACGGTATCCAGAACGATTAACCAATGGCTTTACATCTTTACAATCGGGCCATTGCTGTAAATTGCGAACAGCAAGAACAATTTACTTCTGATGTTCATACTCAATGCGCTTGAGCTGTTTCAATGCTTTCCGCTTCCATTCAATCGCATACATCGCATTTCGATTATAAGTTAACCAGAAGTTTTTGTCATTATTACAGGAAACCGGGTTCTTACAAAGCCATCTTCATTTACTGCGTCAGCCCTTTGCTTTTGACGTAGGTGCGAATGGGGGCGCCGGACACGGCCGTTAACGACCGCTGCCACACATCCTCCTCCACCCCAAACGGCTCGCCGCGAAAACGATGATCGTTCTTGCGGATGAACTCATCGGACTGTTCATGCAGTCGCTGCCAGATGGTTTGCTGCGCCGTCACCAGCGCCGTTAGCGCCGGGCCGGGCAGCCCGTCGGCCAACACCTGGCGAAAGTGGTTCAGACAAAGACCATCAGAGGCCACATACACCTGGAATAATTCGTTGTCAGGGGCCAGATGTTGGTGCAAGGTACGGCCGTAATGCCCTAACATTTCCGCTTCATTCACACAGACCGGGCATTCGGCCTGGGGGGAGAGATCGGCAACGAGTTTTTGTACGGCCGTGTGGCTCACCTTCACATTGGCCCGCCGCAGCAAACCGCGCACCGATGAGGCGCCCGCCTGCTCCACCGGGTTTGCCGCCAGCGTCCGCAGCAGCACCTTTAGCACCCCATCCATCATAATGGTCGTGCCCAACGCCCCGCCGGCGCGGATGAGCAGTTGGGCGTGAGAGTGGCAGTAGCCCCGCGCTGCGTTCAGTTGCTCGCGGGTGGGCACGTCGTTCACCCCCTCATACAAAACGGTGTCCACCAGCTTATCGGCGCTCACCGCCAGCAGGCGGCACATGGCGCAGCCCGGTTCGGCAAAGGCTTCCAAAAGATCGTGGTAGTAGGGGATTCTTCCTGCCATTTGTAATTGGGCAATTGGGTAATGACGTCATTACCCAATTACCTGATTACACTCTTTCCACCGTGAGCGGCCGTTTACGTACCTGGTACTTGCCGTTTTTGGCTAAGACCTGGGCCACAAATTGCTCCGGCACATCCACCAGGGTGTGCTGCTCTTGAATCTGAATGGCGCCAATAGCCCGGCCCGGAATGTCGGCGTGAAAGGCGATGGTACCCACCACATCGTTGGGGCGGATGCCGTGTTGTTTGCCGGCGCTCAGGCTCAGGCGCACCATCCCTTTTTCATGGGAGCGGGTTTTGTGGGCACGGCCTGCACTGAGCTTGCCGAAGTGGCCGTGTCCCAAATCATGGCTGGCGGCGCGTTGGTGGTCACGGCCGTTGCGCGCCCGCATTGGCTCCTCCACCACCTCACTCACCGGGAAAATGGGGCGCTGTTTTTCTTCAGCGCGGGCCAGTTTCAGGGCGGCGGCGGCAATTTCCACCACATCATACCCTTCGGCCACCAGCTTTTCCACCATCTCCTTCTCCTGGCGGCAGCGCCCGCGCCGCAGCCAGACCATCATGTTTTCCACCAACTGCGCCTCCCGGTAAGCCTGAATCTCGGCAATGGTGGGCAACGGCCGTTGGCTCATGTTCTGCCGTGTATACCGCTCAATTTTGCGGCGGCGGAACTGCTCTTTGGGCGTCACCAGCGAAATGGCAATGCCTGTTTTCCCGGCCCGCCCGGTGCGGCCAATGCGATGCACAAAAATCTCCGGGTCGGTGGGCAAATCAAAGTTGATCACATGGGAAATGTCTTCAATGTCCAGCCCCCGCGCCGCCACATCCGTCGCCACCAGCACCTTAATCTGATTCTGGCGAAAACGGTTCAGCACTTGCTCGCGGTTATCCTGGCTCAAGTCGCCGTTCAGCGCCTCGGCGGGGAACCCACGTACCGTCAATTCATTCGCCAGTTCCCCCGTGCCCTGCCGGGTGCGGGCAAAGATGAGAACGCTGCTCATCTCTTCCACTTCAAAGAGACGAGTGAGCGCGGCCAATTTATCCGCTTCGTTGACCAGGTAATAGCGCTGCTCAATGGCGGCTACGGTCAACTGCTGCCGCTGCATGGTGACGGTTTGTGGTTGTTGCAAATACTTTTCCGCCAGGTGGCGAATTTCGGCGGGCATGGTAGCGGAGAAAAGAGCGGTCTGCCGCGTTTCCGGCGTTTGAGCCAGGATGGCTTCTATATCTTCAATGAAACCCATGCTGAGCATTTCATCCGCTTCGTCCAAAACCAGGAATTGCACCTGGCTGAGGTCGAGGATTTTTTGCTGGATCAGGTCGAGCAGACGGCCGGGCGTACCTACCACAATGTCTACTTCACCCTGGCGCAACTGCCGTTTCTGACGGCCGTAAGCCTGCCCGCCATAAATCGCCAGGACATGCACATCCCGATAACGGCCGTAGCCCTCTAAAGCCCCCGCCACCTGCAACGCCAGTTCACGGGTGGGCGTGACGACCAGCGCCTGTACCCGCCCCGCGCCCGGTGTGAGGCGGTGCAAGATGGGCAGGCCAAAGGCGGCCGTTTTGCCGGTGCCAGTTTGCGCCTGACCGATAATGTCTTGTCCATTGAGCATGAGGGGGATAACGGCCGTTTGAATCGGCGTCGGCTCTGTAAACCCCAGTTCAGCAACAGCCTGCACCACCTGCGGATGCAGACCTAAAGATAAAAATTCAGTTGTCATATTGCTCCTACGTATTGAGATATGGAGATTAGGAGATTGGGAGATTAGGAGATTGAATCTCCTAATCTCCCAATCTCTTCCCTTTGCGGACGCACAGCCAGCCCGTCCCAAACGTAAGAGCCATCCTGCTGCCACAAAAAATGCCCGGCCAACCTGGGCGGGCATCCAATTGGTAATTTCCAAACCATGTTGATAATAAAACCATCCTCCTTGCGGAGGACGAACAGAAGTATAACAGAGTTTTACGGCCGTGCCATGAGAAAAGCGTAAGTCGTAACCCGTAAACCGTAATCCGATATCGGATTACGGTTTACGGGTTACGAATCACGGACCACGTGTTATCATCCACCGCCATGCAAATTTTGGAGATCATCTGGATTGAGCGGCGGGGATGCTGGAGAGCATCAACGCCTATATGTTTGCCCAAAATATGAGATGTGTATTGCGCCATTGGCTACGGCCGTGCTGCTTTCCACCTCCTTGTCCGTGGGCAGCCTTTCCCTCTGGCTGGCGCTGTTTCTGTCATAACTTCGATGTCTTGTCTTATGATCCAGCCCCTTGCAATCGTTCAGCTAACCACAAATTAACCAATGTTTCCGGCAACAAGCCACGAGAACGCGCCTGTCCTTCCAACTTCGCATAAACTTCAGGATCGAGCGTTACTCGCCGCCGGCGCTGGGCATGTACCGCAAATTCCACCTCATAGGTCTGATCCCAGTAATCGGCCAGACTATATGAATCCCAAAATTCGCCAATCTCCTCTAGTGTGGCTGCCTTAGAAATGTTGCTCAACTGCTTTTCATTTTCGCTCATATCGTTTTCGCTCTTTTTTATCCATGTCACGGGCACTTAGTATCAAGGCTGCATGCCCCGGTTTATGAATAAAGAAAACAACTACATAACGGCCACCATCGCTTTAACCTGCCGCCAGATACACATCTTACCCTGGATAGTTCCCCTTTTCCACAAATCGGAAGTGCGGGCGATTAAAAAAAACTCCTCTACCTCATCCTGGGAAATATGGTGTTTAACCAGAAGCTTATCAAGAACAGTAAGCGTTCAGACTTGACAAGTTTATTACCAGAGGCAGTTGCCGCTATTCAGGCACAAAAACTTGTCAAGTCTCTAGAGGAACTGAACGGTTACCAAGAACATCCGGTAGCCATACAAAGTCATCAATGAACATGCAACAATCTTACAGTCTACCATGTGACAAATCAACCAGCCCCCGATCACGGCTCCAGATACAGCGCCTCATCGTCGTCGTTATAAGCCAGGATTTCGGCGTAGCGGCCCCAATCCACCAGGATGTCCATCTGCCGGGCCGCTTCCTGAGGTGAGAACTCCAGTTCCAGCGCCGTCTGCACCACACCCCAGTCCAACTGTTTACGCTCCGTGGCCCGCAGCATCGCCAGCAGCCACTTAAAAATGGGCAAACGGCGAATACGCGTGGCAAAGATCTCCTTACGGGCCAGGATGCTGGCTTCGGCGAAGGTTTCGCCCAACCCCGTTAGCGTGATATCCCCTTTGGCGATGGTAGCAAAACCCAGTAGCTCGGCCGTTTCCACCAGACTGAGCAAATGATCGGAATCCAGGTTTAATTCATCTGCCAACCGGTAAATGTCTGCTTGATTACGGGGCAGTTCGTCCAGATATTCCAGCAGCGCCGCCAGATCGCTGATGGCTACATGGGGCAAGCGGCGGGTCATACCCGGCTCGCCAGGCGCCGTTCCCAACTCTTCGTGTTCTGGCCGCGTTTGCCCGGCCAGGGTGGCGTACACCTGGTCTACTACTGCCTGAAATTCGGCCGATTTACGCTGGCGTGGATGGGGCAAGGGGACGGACAAATCGGCTACCATCCGGCCCGGATTTTTGTCCATGACGATAATGCGGTCGGCCATAAATACCGCTTCCTCGATGTTGTGGCTGACCATCAAAATCGCTTTAGTGGGAATCTGGCCGCCGGTCCACAATTCCAACAATTCGCCGCGCAGCGCTTCGGCGCTGAGGACATCCAGCGCGGAAAAGGGTTCATCCAGGCAGAGTAGTTCCGGTTCGGTGACCATGGCGCGGGCAAAGCCCGCTTTCTGGCGCATCCCGCCGGACAGTTCGCGGGGATAGGCGTTTTCAAACCCGTCTAGCCCCACCCGATCCAGGGCGTCTATGGCACGGGTGGTACGTAAATCAGACGGAAGTCCCTTCACCTTCAGGGCCACCGCCACATTCTCCAACACCGTCAGCCAGGGGAAGAGGGCAAAGGTCTGGAAGACGATGGTGGCATGGGGATTGACGCCGGGGGACGGCCGTCCCCGATACAACAATGTGCCCGCTGTGGCCGGCTGCAGGCCGGTGATGATGCGCAGCAGCGTGCTTTTGCCGCAGCCAGACGGCCCCAACAAAGCCACAAACTCCCCTTCCCGCATGGTCAGGTTGATCTTTTCTACGGCCGTAAAGCGCCGCTCGCCACTGCCATATTGTTGTGAAATCTCGTTTAGTTCCAATAAGATCGGTTGTTCGTTCATGACTCCTGTCACTCCATACGATATTTTTCTTCAGCCAGCACATATAGCCGCCGCCACACCAGCCGGTTAATTAACACCACCGCCAGCACCATGTTCAGCGTCGCTGCCAGCAGTAGAGCGTAATCGCCGTTGGCCGTCGCCTCGGCGATGATGGCCCCAATCCCAACCACGTGCAACGTTTGCCCACCAAATTCCACATACTCGGCCACAATGCTGGCGTTCCAGGCGCCGCCGCCGGCGGTAATCGCCCCCGTCACCAGAAAGGGAAACAGCGCCGGCAAAATCAGCGTACGCCAGCGATCCCAACGCGAGAGATGGAGCAAAGAGGAGGTATATTTCAAATCCTGGGGAATGGTGCTGGCCCCGGCGATAATGTTAAACAGCAAGTACCACTGCGTACCTAAGAGCATCAGCAGCACCGCTGCCATATTCAGGCCGGCTGGCAGGCTGAGAATAAAAAGCAACAGCACCGGAAACAGCGCCGTCGCCGGAATGGAGGCGGCAATTTGCACTAATGGCTGCAAAATCGTCGCCAGCCGCCGGTTGGTGCCAATGGCCACCCCCACCGGCACAGTCCAGGCCAGGGCAATGGCCAGCGCCAGCAGCACCCGCAGCAGGGTTGCCAGCAGCCCCAGGCCAATGCCTTGCCACTGCGCCAGGGGCAGCGAGAGCAGCACCAGCCCGGCGCGATAGAGACCCATGAGCAGCACCGCGCCAATCAGGATAGTCAACACCATACCGGGCCAGGAACGCTGCTGGGCGCCGGACACGGCCGTCCCCCGCACCGGAAAGCGGCGTACCATCCCCCCGTCTACCCTCTCTAAAAACGGCTTCACCAGGCGGCGGCCGACAAAATCGGCCAGCCGCCCACTGCGCCAGGCATTATAAAACCAGGAAGTGGGCGGTTCGGCGTCTTCTACCATCTCCACCTTGAAACGGTCAGACCAGGCCAACAATGGCCGCCAGATAAACTGGTCGAGCAGGACAATGACCAGGACTAAGGTGGCGACGCCCCAAAAAATGGCCTGAAAGTTTTCCTGATTGGCCGCCTCGTGCAAATAAGAGCCAAGCCCTGGCAGGCGAAAGTCGCGCTGCCCAACGGTGAAACTCTCGGCGGCCATGAGGAAAAACCAGCCACCCGCCCAGCTCATCATGCTATTCCACACCAGGCTGATGGCGGCAAAGGGCAGTTCTAATGTGCGAAACTGCATCCAGTTATTCAGGCGGAAGATGCTGCTGGCTTCACGCAGTTCTTTGGGGATGGTCGTCAGCGATTGGAACCAGGCAAAAGTCATGTTCCATACCTGGCTGGTGAAGATGAGGACAATGGAAGCGATCTCAGCAGCGGCGTTTTCCGGCAAAATGGCGCTGAGGCTGAGCAGTACCACCGGCAAGAAAGAGAGGATGGGCACACTTTGCAGCACATCCAACAGGGGTACCATTACCTGTTCGGCGCGGTGGTTATAGGCGGCAATACGGCCGTACACCAGCGTAAACAACAACGAGAGCGTGTAAGAGGCCGTCATCCGCCCCACCGACAGCGCCGCATACCAGGGCAGCGCCCGTGGCGCCAGGCTGATGGTTGGCCCAGTGATCGTCTCCGGCGCAGCCACCGCCAGCCGTGTACCCACATATAACAAGGCCACAATCAGGATGAAGGCCAGTACGTCTCCCCAGGTGAAAGAACGACGCGAGGATTGGTCTACATGGAAGTATTGTGTTTGTGTCATAAGCCCTCCGGGGACGGGACTATACCACGTTTTAGCGTGATGTGTGATGTGTGCCCAGAGGTCTTACGCATCACGGGTAGCAACATAAAAGGCATGAGCGGCATAACGGCGGGCCAGTTTTGCCAACACCTGTTCCACCGGCACAATGAGGGGCGTCAGTTTTTCCATAAATGGCAGATGGTCGGGCAAAATCTCCCACAGCCAGAAGAGGACGCTGTATTGTTCAGCCTGCTCCACCTGGAAGCCTTCATTCGTCAATTGCTGTTGCAGTTCGGCAAAGTGGAAGGGGGCGTTGATCTCATCACCTAACCAGCGCGGGTAGAGGCGACGGCCGTAGCGAATCACCGGATTATCCTCTACCGTCTCCACCAGAAACAGTGTACCGCCCGGCTTCAGGCAGCGGCGTACTTCGCGCAAGGCCTGGGCCACATCGCCAATGTGGTGCAGCACGTGTTGGATATAGATCACATCAAACGTCCCGGCGGCAAAGGGCAGCGCCAGACCGGAGGCAATGGCTACCGGGCCATGATGGGCCGCCAGCGCCACCCGTTCGGGAACCACATCAATGCCAAAGGGGCGACGGCCGTACTGCCCAAACCGGCTCATATTCCACCCCGCCGCGCAGCCCAAATCCAGAATTAACTGTGACTCCGGTCGCTGCATCACCCCCTTTTCCACCGCAAAATAGGGCAGCACCTTATACCGGCTGGGCGACCAGTTTTCACCAAAGGTAACGGGTTTGCGATAGTCCATTTTTCGTGAACCGTAGGCCGTGACCCGTAATCCGTTATCCGTGACCCGTCGGATTACGAATTACGGGTCACGGATAACGCCTCTTCAATAATCCGCCGTTCAGTAGCACGGCCGTCCATGCCATGCCACTGGTTCAACTGTTCGGTCAACAGGGCGTAAGGCGGGAAGCCTTGGGCGGCCTGAGTACGGCCGTGCAGCCAGGTGGCAGCGTCGGCAGCAGACAGCGGGGTGAGCGTCTGACCATCGGCAGCCAGGGCGGTTACGGTCGTCAACATCGCTGAGGGCACAATTTTTACCTGAGGCAGCAGGCGGGTGATGGCGATTTTGGGCGGCGGCAGGAGCCGCTGCAAATAGATGTTAAACGTGGCGGCAGGCCAGCGGCGCTGGCTCAATTGGATGCCCGTTTGCCGCCCGTCCTGGGAATAGAACAGATTTTGCAGCCACAGCCGCCAACGCTGCCGGCGTGGCAGCGCCAGGTGTGGCCTCAGAGGGCGTAGTACCTCTCGCGTCACTGTCACCGGTTTGGGAAAGGCGTAGACACGGCCGTCGGCCGCCAGAATCACAAAATCATCTGCCAGAAAATGGCTGCCCGCCAACACCTTTTGCAGCGCCATTTCTGTCTTGCCCCGCTCGGCAGCGGGCACAATCAACTGCGCCTGCCCCGCTTCGGCCACACAACTGCCATAGACCAGGGCACAACCCCGGTGGATCAGCGCCCAACGCAGCACCGGCTCCAGCACCGATTTGTACAGAGCATAGGGAGCGTGTGCCAGCGCCGGGGAAATGACGATCTCGGTATAATCACCGGGCATGATGGCCACGCCAAAACCAAACCGGCTGAGCCGCTCATCATAGGTGATGGCGCCGGGCTGCGGGCTGGGCGTGCCCAGGCGATCCACCCGCAGGGCCACATCCACATGGGGCAACGGCAGCGCCGTCTCAAACCAGGCCAGTTCCGGCAGCCGCACCTGCGATTCCAGCCGCAACAGGCCGTGCAGATCGTAGCGGAACAGGCTGGGCTGCCACATCGTCAGCCCGCCCCGCGAAAAGACCCACTGTTCGGACACCACATAACGCGCGCCGCCTTCGACGAGTACGGCCGTCAACCCCGCCACCCCCAACGGCCACCGCCACACCCCCACCAACAGCGCCAGCAGCGGCAGCCGCACCAGCAGCAATGAAAGCTGGTTACGCAGCCAGAAGCGCCGCCAGGAAGGCCAGCCCGCCACCGGATGGCCGCCGCCCAACACCCACCGTTCCGTTACAACAAACCGCAGCCAGATAAATAGTTCAGCGGCGAGAATGGCTGCCAGCCAGTAGGGGGTGAAGGAGGCGAGAAGGAGGAACACGGCCGTGTCCAACAGTACGCTGCCCGCCGCCACCAGGATGAGCCGGGGGAAGGATTGGTTGGCGCTGGCCCGCAGCCGCACCAGGTGGCGAAAAAAGCGCATCCCTTCGCGGAAATCGGCTTTGCTGTCCCCCTCGTGGCGCGGCGCAAAATCAAAATGACATTCGGAGACGCGCAGTCCCGGACAGCGGATCAAAATTTCCAGCAAAATTTTGAACCCATCGGGACGCAGCGCCGCCACATCAATGGCCTGCCGCCGCACCAGGAACAGCCCGGTCAGCGGGTCGGAAACGTTTTTTAGCAGGCGCGGAAACCAGAAGCGGGCCAGCAGGGTCAGCACCTGCGAGGTCAGCGCCCGTTTGCGGCTGAGACCGAGCGGCCCCCAACGCCCCGCTTTGCGGCTGCCCACTACCACATCGGCGCCCGCCTCCTGTGCCCGCGCCAGCAGCGCCGGAATCATCTCCGGCGGGTGCTGCAAATCGGCATCCATCACACACAACCAATCCCCCTGGGCGGCACGAAAGCCGTCCACTACGGCCCCGCTCAGCCCGTTGCGCTGTGCGGGCGGCCGGATGATGAGTTGTATGGGAAAGGGGAAGGTTACGGCCGTGTCTGCAATGATCTGCGCCGTATCATCGGTGCTGTCGTCCACAAACAGGATGCTAAAGGGGGCGTCGCCCAACGCCGCCGCCAACCGGTTTAGCAGCGGCGCGATATTGGCCGCCTCATTGCGCGTGGGCACGATGATGGTCAGCGGGGCGGCATGGGAAGGGGGCATTGGGGATTGGGAGATTGAGAGGCTGAGAGATTGGGTAATCTCCTAATCTCCCAATCTCCATTCCTTTACCGATACTTCTCCCGCAGGGCACGTTCCACCTGGCGTTCGGTGTCTCGTTTGGCGAGAGAGTCGCGTTTGTCGTGCAGTTTTTTGCCGCGCGCCAGGGCAATTTCGATTTTGGCACGGCCGTCTTTCAGATACAATATGGTGGGCACACAGGTGAGACCCTTTTGCTGCAAACTGTCTAGAATATGGGCGATTTCCCGCCGTTTGAGCAGCAATTTGCGCGGCCGTACCGGGTCATGGTTTTCGCGGTTGCCGTGTTTGTATTCGGCAATGTGCGCCTCCACCAACCACAACTCACCATCCCTCGCCTGAATGTAACTGCGCTGCAAACTGACCTGGTTGTTGCGAATAGATTTGATCTCCGTGCCTAGCAGCACCAACCCGGCCTCATACTTCGTCAGGAGTTCATATTCAAAGTTGGCCCGTTTGTTTTGGGCGACGATTTTTTTGCCAACTACCTTCATGGGCGTGATACGTGATACGTGATGCGTGATGCGCCATTTCACGCATCACGCATCACGCATCACGGTCTATTCTCCATTCAAAATGTACTCAATCGCCCGCTGCAACTGGATGTCTTCCTCCGCGCCGAACGCCATGGGGATTTCGATATCGGGGGTAACGCCTTCTTTGTCAATGGTGTTGTTAGCGGGTGTGTACCAGCGGGCAATGGTCACACGCAGTTCGGAGCCGTCTGACAGTTCGTGAACCTGCTGCACGGAGCCTTTGCCAAAGGTGGTTTCGCCAATGAGGATGGCACGGCCGTGATCCTGCAACGCCCCGGCCACAATTTCCGACGCGCTGGCGCTGCCGGGATTGACCAGGACGACCAATGGAATCGTCTCGGCAATATCGCCATTGTCGGCGCGAAAAGTCTGGTCCAGGCCGTTGCGATTGCGTTCAAACAATACCACACTGTCCGGCAAGAAGAGGTCGGCCACAGCCACCGATTGGTTGAGAAAACCACCGGGATTGTCACGCAAGTCAAAAATGAGGGCCTGAGGATTTTGGGCCAGCAGTTCTTCCAACGCGGCCAATGTTTTTTGCACGGCCGTCTGGTTAAATTCTTGCAGGTGAATGTAGGCAATATCGTTTTCCAACATGCGGTATTCGACGGTGGGGATTTCAAATCGAACGCGGGTGATAGTAAATTCTAGCGGTTCATCTTCACCCTCACGCTGGACTAATAAGGTAACATCTGTACCCCGCGGCCCCCGCACCAGCAAAATCACCTCGTCAAAGGAGACGCCTTCCATAGACTGCCCATCTACACCGATGATGATGTCGCCGGGCAGCAAACCTGCTTTTTCGGCCGGTTGGCCGGGAATGGGGCGCACAATCTCAAACTGCCCCTGTTCATTTTCGCGCACAAAGGCGCCAATCCCTTCGACGGAGCCAACGGCATCCTGGCGCATGCGCTCGGCCACATCAGGCCGGATGAAGCGGGTGAATTCATCACCCAACGTGCGCAATGAGCCTTCGATGGCGGCATACAACACATCCTCATTAGGGGGCACGTCCCCATCGTACTGCTGCTCCACCAACTGCCACGTTTCATAGAACACGTCAAAGGTGATGTCTTCAGGGTTGCCAGGCGGCACGGCCGTAGGTTCGCGGCTCTCAGTGCTATCAGCGGCCACGCTGTCGGCCGGGGTCACCACTTCGCGGGTCACTTCCACCTGGCGGGTGACTTCCACCGTTTCTGTCACCGTCTCGGTAATCGTTTCTACAATCGTCTCGGTGACGGTTTCGGTGATGGTTTGGGTAATGGTTTCCGGAGTAACGGAGGCGCGGCCGGCCACATAGCCACCGCCGGCCGACCCCAACGCCAGGATCACCCCCAACACCACCAGAACGATGGTGAGCGTTTTGTTTGTTTGTTTTTCGTTTGAATCTGTAGACATATCCTTTGTTCCTATTTCTGTAATTCCTGAATGGCCTGGTTGAGGACGGCATCACGGCCGTTGTCAATATCCTCTTGGGTCACCGTTACCAATACATCGGGTTGGATGCCTTGCTGATCAAGCTGACGGCGGTTCGGCGTGAACCAGCGCGAGGCAGTCACGTGAACGGACGAACCATCACTCAGGTCATACACCAATTGCACTGAGCCTTTGCCAAAGGTAGGGCCACTGCCCACCAGGATGGCCCGCCCCCGGTCTTGCAATGCCCCGGCCAAAATCTCTGATGAACTGGCGCTACCGCCATCCACCAATATCACTAATGGGATATCTGGCGCTAAGGTATCGGATGTGGCGTTGAACACCTTCTCCTCTTCGCCGCGCGTTTGCTGATACAAAATGGGGCCGTCGCTCAAAAAGAGGTCGGCCAATGCCACGGCCGCATCCAGCAGCCCGCCGCCATTGCCACGCAAATCCAAAATCAGTTTTTCGGCGCCTTGCGCCTGCAAATCAGTGATGGCTTGGGCGACCTCATTTTCACTTTCGCCGCTAAAGCGGGTCAATTGAATGTAGCCGATAGTGTTATCTTCGGCCAGCAGCCGGTAACTCACCGAGGGGATGAGAATGTCACCCCGCTCCACGCGAATATCAATTGGTTCCGTTGCGCCCATATGGCGCACAGTCAACACGACGACTGTGCCCTTCTCGCCGCGAATGAGATCGGCTACTTCTTGTACGGTCATATCGGGGGTGATGGCACGGCCGTCTACCGCCAGCAGCAAATCCCCCATTTCAATACCCGCTATCTCTGCCGGATTCCCCGGTATGGGTTCCAGAATGATGTCGCCCCCTTCTTCCGGGCGCGTCAGGGAAGCGCCAATGCCGCCGTAGGTACCCTGTAACGATTGGCGTTCCTGTTCCCGCGCCACCGGCTCCATAAAAAAGGTGTAGGGGTCATTCAGCATCCCCATGGCGCCGCGAATGGCGGCATAGGTCACTTGCTGCGACGAAGGCAGGTCGCCTAAAAAGCTAGATTCCACATACCCCCACGCTTCCCCAAACAGTCGAAAGTCGTCGTTTTGAGCAGCCAGGACGGGTTCGCTGCGCTGCGCTTCCACAAAGTCATTGGTGAAAAAGCCGGCCACAAAGGCGCTGGCAGCTAATAACACCAGGAGCATGAGAGCTAATATGTTTTTCATCCGGTTGGACATATGATTATCCAGAAAGAGTTGAGGGTATAGATGGAGGATTAGAGATAGGAAATGGGTGATTCGCGAATCACCCATTTCCTATCTCTAATCTCTCGCCTCAGGTTTAGATTCGAGCGATTTTAACACAGGTGATAGGTGTGACAATCTACGTTATAATCAAACTCATGTCAGGGAGACCAGACCGGGCAGAAAAACGCCGTTTGCCCCAGACTGTCTGGTATAAAAACCGTTCGTAGTAGGCGATTTATCGCCTTCTCTGGGCGATTTATCGCCTTCTCTGGGCGATTTATCGCCCACTACGAACCTATCATTGCTTTCTTTTGGCGCTGGGTTGTTGATGAAACGATTCTGCTTAATTTTGCTGTTGGTCACGGCCGTTAGCCTCATGGCCTCTCCAGCGATCCCGGCACACGCCACGCCCGCCCGCCAGGAAGCCACACCTACTCCCCCCCCAGACCTGCCTGCCGAAGCCATTCGCCTGTGGTCACAGATGGGCGTGGCCGAACGGGTGGGGCAGCTTTTCCTGGTGACATTTAGCGGCGATCAGGTTTTGCCGGAGAGCGCCATTGCCGATTTGATTTTGAATTATCACGTGGGTGGCGTGGTGCTAGACCGCCGCAACGACAATATCACCGGCTACGGCCGTCCAGCCAACGCCCCCACTCAGGTAGCCATCCTCACCAACCAATTACAATCAGTGGCCTTGCGAGGCACACCCACTTTCACGGCCACCGCCACCATTAACCTCGATTTATTAGGTGAAAACGAAGATGAGACCGGTATTCCCTTGCTCATTGCCCTCAACCAGGAAGGGAACGGTTATCCTTATAGCCATCTCTTCAACGGGCTGACGGAAACGCCTAGCAATATGACGGTGGGCGCTACCTGGCGGCCCGGCAGTGCCCAGAGCGTGGGCCAGGTAGTAGGGCAGGAGTTGAGCAGCGTGGGTGTCAATATGCTGCTGGGGCCGGTGCTGGATGTGCTGGAAAAACCGGCCAATGGCGCCAATGATCTGGGGGTGCGTTCCTTTGGCGGCGACCCGTATTGGGTGGGGCTGATGGGGCAGGCGTATACCGCCGGGGTGCATGAGGGCAGCCACGGCCGTATTGCCGTCATTGCCCGGCATTTCCCCGGTTTTGGCGCCAGCGATCGCCCCTTGCAAGAAGAAATCCCCACCGTGCAAAAGAGTTTAGCCGACCTGGAACGGGGCGAACTGGTACCCTTTGTGGCCGTGACCGGCGGCGCAAGTAATGTGGCGCAAACTGTGGATGGGCTGTTGACAACACATATTCGTTACCAGGGTTTTCAGGGCAACATCACGGCCGCCACCAATCCGGTCAGCCTGGACCCACAGGCTTTGACAACACTGCTGCAACGGCCTGGTCTGAGCCATTGGCGGCAAAATGGCGGCGTGATCGTGTCTGACAGTTTAGGGGCGCGGGCGATTGCCCGTTTTTATGATAATACGGCGCAGGAATTTCCCCACCGGGTCATTGCCAAAGATGCGTTTCTGGCGGGTAATGACCTGCTCTATCTGGATAATTTTGCTCTGAATGGTGCGCCTTATGCTACCCAACTGGCAAATATACAGGATACCATCCGCTGGTTTCAGGAGCGGTACGAAACAGACGCCGCGTTTCAGGCGCAGGTGGACACGGCCGTGCTGCGCATCCTCCAGTTAAAACTCCGCCTGTACGGCGGCGACTTCACCCCGGAAAATGTGCTGCTGGCGGACACGGCCGTCTCCCCCCCCACCACCCACACCACCACTATGATGGACGTGACCCAAAATGGCCTGACGCTCATCTCCCCCAGCGCCGATGTCCTGGCCGAACGGCTGCGCCCGCCCGGCCCTAATGAGCAAATTGTCATCTTCACCGATTTGCGGCAGGGGCAGCAATGTACCACCTGCCCGGTGCAGCCATTGATCAGCCTGACAGCCATTCAAGACCGTATTTTGGCGCTATATGGGCCACAAGCCAGCGGGCAGGCGCGCCCAGAACAGATCACCAGCTATTCATTTGCCGACCTGGCTACGTTTTTGGCCGCCGGGCCAGAACCGATTGTGTATAACGCCGTACCCATTACACCCACCCTGGTCCCTTCCCTGCCGGAAGAAGAGTTGACACCAGAAGCGGGTACGGCCGTGCCCTTCCCCACCGCTACCCCGCCACCCGGCTACCAGGTACAACAATCACTGCGCGCCGCCGATTGGGTCATCTTTGCCCTGCTGGCTGACGATGCTCGATCCCAGGCGCTCAACGATTTTCTGGCGCAACGGCCCGATCTGGCGCGTAATCAACGGCTCATCGTCTTTGCCTACAACACCCCCCATTTTCTGGATACCACTGAAATTAGTCAGATCACGGCGTATTATGCCCTTTTCAGTAAAACGTCCGCCGCCATAGATGCCTCCGTGCGTGCCCTGTATCAGGAACTCACACCACGTGGCGTCTCGCCGGTGAGCATAGACGCAGTGGGTTACAACGTGGCGGCGCGTACGCAGCCAGACCCTAACCAGATTATTCCCCTACGCTACATTGCCGACGACCAGGTGATTGAATCTACGGCCGAAGCCGATCCCCTGCCCGTCTCCGTAGGCGACTCGCTGCGGCTGCAAGCCGGGGTAATTGTGGACAGCAATGGCAACCCGGTGCCGGACAACACCATTGTCCGTTTTGTTGAGTGGGACCGTGTAGGTGGTGGCCGCAGCATATTGGCCGAAGTGCCGACGCGCAACGGACTGGCACAGTGGGATTATGTGCTGGAAACCCGCACGGAAGGTGGTAAATTTCGCATTGGCGTGACGGCCGGGAATGCCCTGATTTCGCAGGAGTTAGATATTACCGTGAGCAATAATGCGCAGGGTGAAGCCCAGGTGCGCATCATTGATCCCACACCGGCTCCCACCAATACACCATCACCAACAGCTACCCCATCACCCACCAGCACACCGACGCCATCGCCAACATTGACGCTGACGCCCACCACATTGCCCCTACCGCCAGAAGCGGTAGAACCGGTCATTCAAATTGAACTATCGGAACTGCTGACGCTGGTGACGATGTCGGTGGGGCTGATGTTTGTGGCCGTCACGGCTGTGATCGGCAGCCGCCGGTTGCGCCTGGAACCGGCGCAGCAGGTTGGTTGGCCGTTATGGGGCATGGTTGGCGGCCTGATGCTGTATTTGTATGTATTGTTAGAGTTGCCGGGCACGGCCGTGTTCAGCAACCTGGGCGCCTGGGCCGGCCTGGCCTCCACCCTGCTCGGCGGCCTGGCCGGGCTGGTGGTTTATCGGGTGAGGGCGAGCAGGTGAAGGGGGGAGCAATTACCCAATTACCCAATTACCCAATTACCGATTACGGAGTAAAGTATGGCAGCAATTACCAGAGGTCTTGAGGCCGAGGCGTATGACCGGCAGTATAGCGATAAAGAGTTGGTGCGGCGGATGGGGTCTTATTTCCGGCCGCACCGGCGCAAGATCATCATCATCGTCATCGCCCTGACGTTGATTGCGGCCGCGAACGCCGCCGTACCGCTACTGGTGGCCTGGGCCGTTAACCTGATGACCACTGCCGATAGCAGCAACCTGGGGCCGCTGTTGGTAGGCGCGGTGTTGGCCCTGGGCATTGCCATCTGGTCCTTTAACTGGGTGCGTCGTCTGTTGATGGTGGAAGTGGTGCAAGATGTGGTGCTGGCTATGCGCCAGGATGCCTTTGCCGCCGCCGCCCGCCAGGACATGTCGTTTTACGACGAATTCAGTTCGGGGCGGGTGGTCAGCCGCATCACCAGCGATACCCAGGAGTTTGGCGAAGTGCTGATGCTCAGCGCCGATGTGCTGAACCAACTGGCGGTAGCCGTTATTCTGATCGCCATTTTGTTTACCATTGAGTGGAAATTGACGCTGGCGGTGTTGATCATGGCCCCGTTTGTTACCCTGGTGGCCTTGGGCTTTCGTGGTCTGGCGCGGCGCACCACGCGGCAGGGCACGCGGGCGATGGGGGAAGTGAATAAATCCATTCAAGAGGCGGTGACGGGTATCCGCGTGGCTAAAAACTTCCGCCAGGAGCAGGCGATTTATGAGGCGTTTGGCGAAATCAACCAGCAGGCGTATGACATTAACGTGCGGCGCGGTTTTGTGCTGGCGAACATTTTCCCGGTGCTGAACGCGCTGGCAGGGGTGGGCACGGCCGTCATCATCTACTTTGGTGGTCTGGCAGCCGTAGCTGGGGCCATTAGCGCCGCCGCCTGGTATTTGTTCATCAGCACCGTGGACCGCTTTTGGTTTCCGGTGACCAACCTGTCCGCTTTCTGGAGCCAGTTCCAGGCGGGGTTGTCGGCCATGGAACGGGTCTTTGCGCTGATGGATGTGGAAACGGCCGTGACCCAAACCGATAATCAACCCGTCCTCCCTTTGCGCGGCGAAATCACCTTCCAACACGTCTCTTTTCGCTATTCGGCGCAGGAGCAGGTATTGGACGATTTTTCGCTGACCATTGCCCCTGGCGAGAGTGTGGCCCTGGTGGGGCATACCGGGGCGGGCAAGTCTAGCATTATCAAACTGACCGCCCGTTTTTATGAATTCCAGGAAGGCGAGATTTGGATTGACGGCCGTGATATCCGCACCCTTAACCTGCACGATTTTCGCCGCCAGTTGGGGATTGTCTCCCAGGCGCCCTTTTTGTTTGCGGGCACGGTGGCGGAGAATATCCGTTACGGCCGTCCGGAGGCCAGTGACGCCGCCATAGAAGCCATAGCCCGGCAAATTGGCGACGGTGAATGGCTGGAAACATTGCCCGACGGTCTGCTGAGTGATGTGGGCGAGCGCGGCAGCCGCCTTTCGTTGGGACAGCGGCAGTTGGTGGCGCTGACGCGCGTGCTGCTGCAAGATCCGCGCATCTTCATCCTGGACGAAGCCACCGCCAGCGTAGATCCCTTCACCGAGTCGCAAATTCAACAGGCGCTCCACCTGATTATGGGCCGGCGTACCTCCATCATCATTGCCCACCGCCTCTCTACCGTGCGCACGGCCGACCGCATTGTGGTGCTGCGAAAAGGGCGCATCATCGAGCAGGGCAGCCACGAAGGGCTGATGGTCCAGGGCGGCCATTACGCTGAACTATACGACACCTACTTCCGCCACCAATCTACCGAATACCTGCAAAGTTTGGGCCAGTGGCGGGCAACGGTAAAAAAGAATTAAAAAATAGGAGGGGAGGCTTTAGCCGACAACTCGTCGGCTAAAGCCTCCCCTCCTTTGGGGCATTCGTTTGTTAGAAAAACCCGACCTGGCCGATGATAGGATCGCCACCTGTTTGCAGGCAGCATACGGTGTGCCGGCCACCCAGGTTTTGTTTCTGCCATTGGGTGCGGATGAGAACACGGCCGTTTATCACATCCTCACCAACACCAACGCCTACTTCTTGAAACTGCGCTCCGGCGTCTTTGTGGAAACATCGGTACTGCTGCCCAAATTTCTGCACGACCAGGGTATCCGGCAAATTATTCCCCCATTGGCAGCCAAAACGGGCCAGCTCTGGGCCGACCTGGCTGGCTTGAAGGCCATCCTCTATCCCTTTATAAACGGGCAGAATGGGTATGAACGGCCGTTAACCGACGCCCACTGGCGCGAATTAGGGGCCACGCTGCGGCAGATTCATACGGCCGTCCTCCCCCCACCCTCGCTCGTTCCATCCGCCGGGAAACGTTTTCGGTGCAGTGGCGGGAGGTAGTGCAACAGGCGTTGGCAGAGTGGGTCACGGCCGTGTACGAAGACCCTGTTGCCCGCCACTGTGCCGCCTTTCTGCAGAGCCAACGAGAACAAATGACCGTTTTGGTGGCCCGAACCGAACAGTTAGCCCAAAGGTTGCGGGCAAAGATGCCCGCTTTTACGCTGTGCCACGCCGACATGCACGCCGGGAATGTATTGATCGGCGACGGGGCGTTTTATGTAGTGGATTGGGACACGCTGCTGTTTGCACCCAAAGAGCGGGATTTAATGTTTGCCGGGGCGGGTTTGTTTGGCCACGGCCGTAGCCCGGCAGAGGAAGAAACGTTGTTTTACCAGGGGTATGGGGTAACGGAGGTTAACGTTACAGCCCTGGCCTACTATCGCCGCGAACGCATCATCGAGGACATCGCTATCTACTGCCAACAACTGCTGCTGAGCAATGACGGCGGCGCCGACCGGGTACAATCGCTTTACTATCTCAAATCCAACTTTCTACCCGGCAGCACCATTGAACTGGCCGAACACACATTGGCTAACTGTCTTCCCAGCCAACCATTGCCAGAGCAACTCGATCTGCAACAAACCTGCCTGGCAAGTGTCATTCCGAGTGAACTCTTCGGGAGCCTGCCCTGAGCTTGTCGAAGGGAGGAATTTTCCACCGGATTGCCTAACGAAACAATTTAGCCAGAGGCAGGCTAAACCCCGGCAGCACATCCTCCCCCGTCAACACATCCTCGCGTAATAAAATATGCGCCTCCGCCAATGATTTATAAACCGTAATCGTTTGTGTTTCCGGGTCCACCAGCCACACCAGCCGCACCCCGGCCTGCAAATACTCGGTAATCTTCTGCTGCACCTTGCTGGCCACATCAAACGGCGACAACACTTCGGCCACCAAATCAGGCGCAATTGCCCAAAAACCCGGTGGCTCGCCCTCTGGCGGAATGCGGCTGCGGGCCACAAAAGAAACATCGGGGGCGCGTACCGTGTCCGGGTCTTCTTCAATGGTGAAACCCGTCTCCGCGGCATACACCTCGCCCAAATCATTAGCTTCTACAAAATTGCCAACATAACGGTCTAAACGCGAGGCTGTTTTTCCATGTTGTGTACTCGCCGGGGATATGGGTGTCACTTCTCCTTTGACCAGTTCCGTGCGGCCGCCATGATCCGGCAGTTCATACAGATCGGCGGCCGATAACAATGTTTTAATGGGTGGTTTTGTCATCGTGACCATAGGCGGATTCTCCTGACGGGGAGTATACCATATTGGAGATTGGAGATTAGGAGATTTAATCTCCCAATCTCCATTCACAGCCCTGTAACCGGCAAACGCTCCAATCCCCGAAACAACACGCCGGGTCGCCAGACCAGTTCATCAGGGGGGACAGCCAATTGCAAATTAGGAAAGCGGGTAAACAAGGTTTGCAGCCCAATTTGCCCTTCCAGGCGGGCCAGCGGCGCGCCCAGGCAGTAATGGATGCCGTGTCCAAACGCCAGATGTTTGTTATCGGCGCGGGCCAGGTCTAGCTCATCGGGGTCGGTGAATTGGGCGGGGTCGCGGTTGGCCGAGGCCAGGGAAACGCGCACCACGTCGCCACGCCGCATCGGGTGGCCCTTGAAGGTGAAGTCGGCCCGTACCCAACGGGTGGTGGAGGTTTCCACGGGGCCATCATAGCGTAGGAGTTCTTCCACGGCCGTATGCCATACGGCCGTCGCCCACTCCCCTCCATTCGCCCGCAGCCACACCAACTGCGCCGGATGCAGCAGCAGCGCCAGCGCCCCATTGCCGATCAGGTTCACCGTCGTCTCGTGCCCCGTCACCAGCAGCAGCGCCACCATGCTAGAAAGCTCTGCCTGGCTCAACCGGTCGCCCGCCGCCATGCGCGCCTGCACCAGCGCCGTCACCAGATCATCCTGCGGCTGGCGGCGGCGGTTGGCAAACATGCGCTCCAAATACGCCACCAGCGCCCGCATCTTCTGCTTGCGCAACCGTTGGCCCAGGCCGCGCCCGCCAGGGGAGATGATCGCCTGCGACCAGTCGGCCACGTCGGCCTGATCGCCCGCCGGGATACCCAACATCTCGGAAATAACCACCAGCGGCAGCGGCAAGGCATAATCGGCAATCAACTCCATCATCCCGGCAGCAGCCGCCCGGTCTAGCAGTTCGTCTGCCGCCGCCTGAATGCGTGGCGCGGCCTGCTCCACCCGGCGGGGTGTAAATGCCTGGCTCACCAGCGCCCGCAGCCGGGTATGGTCGGGTGGGTCGGCAAAGAGCATGTTCTGGTTGATTAGTTGGTGCAGCGTGGGGCGGACGGATATCACCGGTTTGTTTTCCTTTGTATTCCGCACATCCTTCACAAAATGGTCATTATCTTTGAGAACCGCCAGCACATCCTCATGGCGGGTGATGTACCAGGTGGTCGCGCCGCCGGGTGAAACGTGGGCATAGATGGGCGCTTCTTGCCGCATCCGGGCAAAGGTGGAGAAGGGGTCACGTTTGAAGGCGGGGCTGAAGAGGTCGAAAGTCATGGGTCGGTGGTCGGTAGTCGGTAATGGTGAACGGTGAGATGCTCCGCGAAGGACGCGAAGGCGCGCGAACCCTTCGGGGCCTTTTGGGGCTGTAGATAACACAATTTGGGCAGCAATGCAATCTATTTGTTGGGTGGTCAGCAATTCTAAATCTGGTTGGCTCCGGCAGTAACCGTTCAGTTCCTCTGGAGATTTGACAAGTTTTTGCGCCTGAATTGCGGCAACTGCCTCTGGTAATAAACTTGTCAAGTCTGAACGCTCAAGGCTCAGGGCAGGCCCTTCGCCGACTGGTGTCTAGCCCACGAAGGTGGGCTTTGCTTTGTGTAGGCGCGATTTTAATCGCAGGCTCCCGGTAAATTGAGTGACGACCAGACATCCGATTTCTCAAAGAAATCGGATGTCTGACACGAACGAGTGGAAATATCATGTCCATAAGAGAATTGCTTGCACACGGCCGTACCCCGTCTACAATTAGGCTATGAACAACCATGAGGTGCAAAAATGAATGAACTGCCCCTAAGATTACAGGAGATCGTCGAGGATTTTAGCTACTGCGAAGGACAGGAAAAGCTGGAACTCTTGTTGGAATATGCGGAGAAACTGCCACCCCTGCCCGCCTGGCTGCAAGGTAAACAAGCGGAGATGGATCAGGTGCATGAATGCATGACGCCGGTATTTATCTACCCGGAAAAGCAGGACGGCCGTCTCCATTTCCACTTCGACATCCCCCCTGAAGCCCCCACCGTGCGGGGGTTTGCCGCTGTGCTGCAAGAAGGGTTGGCCGGGAGTACACCAGAAGAGATCACGGCCGTGCCCGCTATGTTCCACCTGCAAATGGGCTTACAGCAAGTCCTCTCCGGGCAGCGGCTCAACGGCATTAGCGCCATGCTCAGCCACATCAAGACCCTGGCAACCACAGCATAGATTGGTTCAATCTGGGAGATTGAACCAATCGTAATACACGAGAACGGCCGTCTGTTCACAGACAGCCGTTTTTTGTTGGTTATTGACTTTTATGTAGCGATCAATTATTATTTAGACATGTCTAAAATCTTATGCTTAACACAAAAGCAAGGAGGTTAATCATGAGACAGATAACCGTTCCCAACTCAGAAAAACCTGGGCTGAACAAAGACGGTAAAAAACGCCTGGTCGTTATCGTCACTTATTTTCTGCTGCTCACCATTATTCTTTTCTTTGCAGCAGGTACATGGCAGTGGCCGGCGGCCTGGGTATATACCTTGTTATCCTTTGCCGCCCTCTTAATCGCCGGCATCTGGATGGTGCGGCATCATCCGGGCATCATCAACGAACGCGGCCGTAAGGCGGAGGGTACAAAACCGTTCGATAAATTGTTCACCAAACTCTATTTGCCCCTCCCCTTCCTGCTGCCTCTGGTCGCCGGTTTGGATTACCGTTTCGATTGGACAGCCATCCCGCTGGCGTGGCAGATTGTTGGCGTTATTGGCCTGGTACCGGGACTGATTTTGCCCTACTGGGCCATGGCGGTGAATGATTACCTGGCAACGACGGTGCGCATCCAAATAGAGCGCGGTCACCAGGTTTGTACCACCGGCCCCTATCGTTATGTGCGCCACCCCATGTACGTTGGTTCGATCTTAACGTCGGTGGGCGCGCCGCTGCTGTTGGGGTCCTGGTGGGCGCTGCTGGTGGGGTTGTGGGCTACCGGGTTGTTCGTCTGGCGTACGGCGCGTGAAGACCGGACGTTGCAGGCTGAATTACCGGGATACTCTGACTACGCGCAGGATGTTCGCTACCGGCTGCTGCCCGGCGTGTGGTAGTGGCCAGACATGGAGATTAACATGACACTCGAACTTTTTTTCAAGATTGCCCTCTTTATCATTTTCTTTAGCTTCGCTTATGTGATTTCGGCCTATAGCAAAACGGCCAAAACACGTGATGCTGACAAAACAGCGCGAATCAAGGCGCACCATGCGCATGAAGTTCCGCTCCTGCTGAAATTGCGCCAACTATTCGGGATTCCCTTTTACCTGGGGCTGCTGCTGTGGACGTTTGCGCCGGCGACTATGGCCTGGTCGGCGCTGGCACTGCCGGTATGGGCGCGCTGGCTGGGGGTGGGCATCGGCGTCTTTGCCGTTTTGCTCAATGTCTGGAGCCACCGCACGTTAAGGCAGCAATTGGGCGACGCCTTTGATCCGGTGCTGCGGCTGTTGGAAGTGCCGGCGCTGGTGCAGAGCGGCCCATATGCCATCGTGCGCCACCCCATCTACCTGGCGTTTTTGCTGATGCAAACTTCGGTGCTGCTGCTGACCGCGAACTGGTTCATTGGCTTTTGCGGCCTGGCAATCATCATCTCTGTTATCGTCATTCGTGTGCCTGAAGAAGAAAAACTGTTGATTAACCAGTTTGGCAACGAATACCACAATTACCGTCAACAAACCGGCGGGCTGCTGCCCAAACTACGCTAAAGCAGTAATTGGGTAATTGGAGGCAATTACCCAATTACTCCCTGGAATAATTTGAAATGATCTACGAATTTGCCACATTACCCGCAAATAAAACAACGGCCGTCGGCGGCAAAGGCGGCACGTTAGCCAGACTCTATCAGGCGGGCTATCCCGTACCCGACGGTTTTGTCATTGCGCCGGAAGCATTTGCCCATGAATCGCTGCGTGATGATGCCTGGGAAACAGTGCAGCGCCATCTGGCCGTTTTACGCAATGGGCGCGGCACGCCCTTTGCCATTCGCTCTTCAGCCTTCAGCGAAGACTCCGCCCACGCTTCCTTTGCCGGAGAGTTTGATTCGGTGCTAGATGTGCAGCACGACGAGGAGATTCGCCGCGCCATTCATACTGTGCGCCAATCCGGGCAGAACGAGCGCGTACAGGCATACAGCCAGGCGCAGGGATTAAACGGCCGTCACCATCAAGTCGCTGTCGTCGTGCAAAAGATGGTGCGGGCAGAAATGGCTGGGGTGCTGTTTACGGCCGATCCCGTCAGCGGCAGCCATGCCCACATGACCGGCAATTTTGTGCGCGGTTTGGGCGATAAGCTGGTTTCTGGCGAAGTAACGCCGGAAACATTTACGCTGTCTCGTCCCCAAGGCACGTATATCGGGCCGCCGGAAATGAAGCGTTACGGCCGTGCCCTGTTCAAACTGGCGCAACGGTTAGAAAACGAGTTACACGGACCACAGGATATTGAATGGGCGGTGGCCGATGGCCGGGTGTACCTGCTGCAAGCCCGCCCCATCACCACCATGCAGCCCTATAACCCGGCGACGGGTGAATGGAACGATAGTTTGCGCGGTGATTACTTGTGGACGAACGCCAACTTTGGTGAGGCGGTGCCCGATGTGATGACGCCGATGACGTGGTCACTGCTGCAACTATACGGCCGTGAAGCCTTCACCATCCCTCTGCCCGGCCAACATCCCCTGTTTGGCAATATCGGCGGGCGCTTTTATATGAACGCCAGCCTGGCGGCCTCCATGTTTCACGCTCTGGGCTACAGTCGGGAGCGAACTGAGGCCCAAATGCGTGAGTTTTTTGGCTATTTGCCGGCGGATACGGCCGTGCCCCTCATCCCGTTTTCGCGGTGGGCGGTGCTGCACGCCCTCCTGAAAGGCGCACCGGCGGCGATGCGCCGGGTGCGTCGGGGTTGGAAGCGATTAGCAGCGGCCACGGCCGTCATACCCGAACAAGCGGCCACGTTCCAGGGGCACATTGCCGCTGCAGAAACATCGGCTGACTTGCTGGCAGTGTGGCCGGAATTAGAGGCGGCTTTCCGGGAAGCGTGTCAATTGTTGCAGGCGGGCACGGGGTTGTTCGAGGATTTGGTACGGCCGTTGCGCCAAAAGCTGAGCAAATGGACAGACGAAGAGACGGCCAACACCCTGCTCTCCGGCTTCAGCCAGGGCGGCGACCAGCTTGCCAGCCTGGGGCCGGTGACCGGGTTGTGGCGTGTGCAGCAGGGGCAGATGAGCCAGGCCGCTTATTTGCAGCAGTACGGGCACCGGGGGGCGCATGAGTTTGAACTGGCGTGGCCGCGGCCGTATGAGGAGCGGGATTGGTTGGCGCAGCAGCAGGCGCATCTGACGGCCGTTGATATACCCGCTTTGTTGGCCCGGCAAGAGGCAGAAAAGGCGGCGGCGTGGGCCCGTTTTGCCGGGCAGCAGCCCAAACGCGCGGCCAAAGTACAGCAGCAATTGGTGCGGGTGGCGACGGTGGCCCGTAACCGGGAGGCGATCCGTTCGGAGACGATTCGGCTGGTGGGGGTGGTGCGGGCGTTTGCTTTGCAGGCCGGGGCATTGACGGGGGTGGGGGATGCGGTGTTTTTCCTGACGTTAGTGGAGATGGCGGCGCTGTTGGCTGGAGATATGACGGCCGAAGCTATCGCTTCGATAGCCGTGACCCATATCCCCATTCGCCAACAAGCCCATGAACGATTGTCCGCGCTGCCGGTGTACCCGGGGATTATTCACGGCCGTTTTGACCCGTATCAGTGGGCTAAAGACCCGAAGGGTTTTGGAAACCCTTCGGGTCTGGCGGTCAGCGCCAGCGCCATCACCGGCTTTCCCGGCGCGGCGGGCGTGGTGGAGGGGGTGGTGCGCCGGTTGGATGCGCCGGAGGAAGGACACCTGCTGCAAGCGGGCGAGATTTTGGTGACGGCGACGACGAACATTGGCTGGACGCCCCTTTTTCCCAAGGCGGGCGCGGTTGTGACGGATGTGGGGGCGCCGCTGTCTCATGCGGCAATTGTGGCCCGCGAACTGGGCATTCCGGCGGTGGTAGGCACGGGTAATGCCACAGCGCGATTGCAAACGGGGGATTGGGTGCGGGTAAATGGGGAGAAGGGGATGGTGGAGATTTACCAGGCAGTGCCAGGCACAGGGCAGCAGGCATCGGATTGATTAGCGCGTCTCGCGCTGTGCCAGGCACTACTCACCTATCTCGCCAGCAATTCTCAATTTGCCCGGCGGCAGATAAATCTGCATCTACAAAAGGCAAAGTCGGCCTGCGCCGACTGGCGCCCAGCCCACGCAGTGCCTGCCCTGAACCTGTTGAAGGGTGGGCTTTGCTCTCTGTAGGCGCGATTTTAATCGCTGGCTCTTGGTAAATTGAGAATTGCTGCTATCTCGCCCCACAATTCGCCAGACGCGGGGTTTTTTGGTAAATGTTGGGGGATGAGTATTACTGACCTGAGTGTGAACTTATATCGTAAGACGTTGAAGCGTTTTCCACCGGCGCACCAGGCAACGCATTGGGTGATGGGGCATGGCGTGATTCCGCTACTGGAGCGCAGCCGGGGTTTTGGCACGATGCCAGATGACCCGTTTTGGTTTCGGCTGGAGCTGCTGACGGGGCGGCATGAACGGGAGACGATGGCGGTGCTGGATGGGCTGGTACGGCCGTCGGCCATTATGCTGGATGTGGGGGCGCATGTGGGTTATTATGCCCGCCGCTATGCGCCCGTTATTGGCAAAGACGGCCGTATCTTTGCCTTTGAACCCCATCCGCGCACGTTTGCCATGTTGGGCCGTAATGTACGGCCGTTTGCCCACGTGACCCCCGTTCAGGTGGCGCTGGCGGAGGTGGGGGGCACGGCCGTGCTGCACGATTACCTGATCATGTCCGCCAGTGGCTCGCTGCATTACGATGAGACAATGGCCGCTTTGCAGCAGGCGCATGTGCATGAGGGGGATGTGGCCCCGCGCATCGGCCAGGAGTTCCAGCCGCAGACGTTTACGGTACAAACCATGCCCGGTGATGATTTTCTGGCGGAACAGGGCATAAGCCGGGTGAATGTGATCAAGATGGATATTGAAGGGGCGGAGATTGGCGCCCTGCGCGGGCTGCACCAAACCATTGCCCGGTCGCCAGAGTTAAAGCTGGTGATGGAATATAACCCGGCGGCGCTGAAGGCGTTTGGACATGACCCGGCGGCGGCGCTGGCGGAAGTATGCGCCCTTGGGTTCCGGCAGGTGCAGGTGATTGAGGCCACTGGGGAATTAACGGAATTGACGGGGCGGGAGACAGCCATCCAGCAGTTGACGACGCAATTAGTTGACCATATGGGGGTGGTGAATTTGCTGTTTAGTCGTGATGGGTAATGCCTGACCCCATGACAAATCACCAATGACCAAAGCGCAAATCATCCCCCCGGACGACTTTATCGAACAGATCAAACTGGCGCTGGATCATTTGTATGATTTTGCCTATTTGCAGCGACTGCCGCTGGCGCAACAGATAGCCGGGGCGCGGCCCAAAAGCAGCCAACCGGGCAGCCACCAACTGCGGCGCGAATTGATCACGGCCATAGAAACCCTCAGCCCCGACACCCGCTCCGGCCAGGATACACCCGATGCCCGCATCTACCACCTGCTGCACCTGCGCTACATCGAGGGTATTACCGTACAGGAAGCGGCCAACCGGCTGGGATTGTCTACCCGCCAGGCGCACCGCACGCTGCGGCGCGGCGAAGAAAGCGTGGCTGCCCTCCTCTGGAACCGCCTCCCCCAGAGTCAACCCGCGATGCCCCCATTGTCCACCCCCTCACCCCCGCACCCCCTCCCCCCCTCAGCCCAGGCCCTCTCTTCCGTCCAATCCGAAATAGCGCATTGGGAAACGCACCTGCAACCAACGGACATACGGCCATTGCTGCACGAAGCGTACACGGCCGTGCAGCCATTGGCGCAGTCGGTGGGCATACTCTTTGTGTGGGACCTGCCAGAGATGCCGGTGATTGTGCCCGTGGACACGGCCGTTGCCCGCCAGATTGTCGTCAGCATCTTCAGCCGCATCCTGAAGGCCGCCCGCCCAGACAGCCTGCACGTACGCCTGGTAGAGCGAGAAACCCAAACGACGCTGACTATCGCTTATACCCCTCACGCTACAGAGTCTCCGCAGATTGTAGATGAGGTGTTGAGCCAACTGATGGGGCGATTGGGTTGGGTAGTGCGGCCAGAGGGTGGAGCCGACGGCCGTCGTGCCCTCGTCTTCAACCTGAGCAACAGCGGCGCCCTCATCCTGGTGGTGGATGACAATGAAGGGCTGGTAGAACTGCTCGACCGTTACCTCACCGGACACGCCTGCCGTGTTGTCACCGCCACCAGCGGTGCAACCGGCCTGCAACTGGCGCAAGAACTCATCCCGGATGCCCTGATTCTAGACGTGATGATGCCCGGCAAAAGCGGCTGGGAAATCCTGCAAACCTTACGCAGCCAGCCCGCCACCGCCACCGTCCCCATTATCGTTTGTTCCGTCTTCAACGACCCTGACCTGGCCTACGCCCTGGGCGCCACCCGCTTCCTGCCCAAACCCATCAGCCGTGATCGCATCCTGGAAACCCTATACGAACTGGGCGTGGTGCAAACGTAATAGTGGCTAAGACCCTAAGGGTTTTCTGAAACCCTTAGGGCCTTAGCCACCCCCAAAGAGCAACTCCTGACGATAAACTTGCACCTGTTCCGGCGTAATTTCAAAGTGGCGCAGCGTGTCCAAAGCCACCCCGTTTTCCACTTTTGTCAGTGCCAGTAACAGATGCCCTGTGCCAATTTGCTGCTGGCCAGCTTCTTGGGCTTCTTTCACGGCCGTTTCCAGCAGCGTTCTGGCGGGTTGGTTTAATTTCGGCTTCACCGGCTCTTTTAACTCGTCCGTGTGTTTCAGACGCTTTTCCATCCGGCGCGTGGGTTCCAATTCCAAACCCAACCGGTATAACACCTTTCCGGCGGCGCTCTCTCGCACCGCCATCAGGCCGAGCAACATGTGTTTAGTGCCCAACTCCTGGTGATGCAGCCGCACCGCTTCCTGATAGGCAAAGCGCATGGCCGCCTCCGCCTCCGGCGTCATTGGTAAAAGATTCACCTGTTCCATCATCAATCCTCATCCTTTCCCGCACCCACTACACCATCGCGGGCCTACCACCCTGTCCACATTATACCCGATTACCACCCACCGATTACGGATTACCGATCACCTCCCCATGTCACACCCCTGTCAGCAACGTGGCACAAAAGGCATTGTGAACCCGTCTGGTTAGCAGTACAGTAAACTTGTCGCACCCCAATTCCCGGTGGCGGCATTTTATCCACCCCTATTTGTTTGATTGAGGAGAAACGCAATGCAAGTCAAAAAATTGAGATTTACCCTTTTTGTACTTCTGCTCTTGTTTGGGCTGCTGCTGGCGGCCTGTGGCGGCGACACTCAAACAACGACAGAGACAACGACGGAAACGGCCGTTGAAACCACCGAAGAAACAACGACCGAAACCACCACCGAGACAACAACCGAAACCACCACCGGCGGCATGGACGCCGTCGAGGTTTTTTCCTGGTGGACGGGCGGCGGTGAAGCGGCCGGGCTGGACGCCATGATCGCCATCTTCAAAGAGAAATACCCGGACACCCAATTTATCAACGCGGCCGTCGCCGGCGGCGCCGGTACCAATGCCCGCGCCGTGCTGGCCACTCGCCTGCAAGCCAATGACCCGCCCGATAGCTGGCAGGGCCACGCCGGGCAAGAACTCATCGGCACCTACGTCGCCGCCAACCAGTTGGAACCGCTGAACTTCCTCTATGAAGAAGAAGGCTGGTACGACGTGATGCCCTCCACCCTCATCCCCTTAATGTCACAGGGCGGCAATATCTACTCCGTGCCCGTCAACATTCACCGCGCCAACGTCCTGTGGGCCAACCCCAAAGTGCTGGCCGAATATGGCGTAGACATGCCCACCACCCTGGACGAGTGGTTCGCGACGATGGATGAACTGCAAGCCGCCGGCATGGAAGAGCCGCTGGCCCTGGGCGAACAATGGACGGCCATGCACCTCCTTGAAACCATCCTGCTGGCCTCCCTCGGCCCGGATGGGTATGAGGAACTGTGGACGGGCGGCGATTGGAGTACACCGGCCGTAACTAAAGCCTTGGCCGACTTTGAGAAAACCCTCAGCTACACCAACAGCGACGCCTCCGCTTTAAGCTGGCAAGACGCCGGACAGTTGGTAGTGGATGGCGACGCCGCCTTCAACGTGATGGGCGACTGGCAGGAAGGCTTCTTCCGCGAACTCGGACTGACGCCAAATGAAGACTACGTCTGGGCGCCCGTACCGGGCACAGCCGGGAACTTCCAGTTCCTCTCCGACAGCTTTGTGCTGCCCAAAGGCGCGCCGCACCGCGAAGCGGCCATCAACTGGCTGCGCCTGGCCGGTTCCAAAGAAGGGCAAGATGCTTTTAACCCCGTCAAAGGCTCCATCCCCGCCCGCAACGATGGCGACCGCAGCCTGTATGGCGTGTACCTGCAATCAGCGATGGATGATTGGGCCAGCAACCGCGTGGTGGGCAGCCTGACGCATGGCGTGGTCGCCAACGATAGCTGGAAATCAGAAATTGACACGGCGCTGGGCCTATACCTGAGCAACCGCAATGTGGCTAATTTCCAGTCAGCCTTAACAGCCGCAGCTACCGGCGCTGACCAGGAAGCCATTGACACCACCGCGCCCACAACCACCGCTACCGTCAGTGGCCCCGTGGAAATCTTCTCCTGGTGGACGGGCGGCGGTGAAGCTGCCGGCCTGGACGCCATGATCAAAGTGTTCCAGGCACAGTATCCTGACGTGGAATTCATCAACGCGGCCGTCGCCGGCGGCGCCGGTACCAATGCCCGTGCGGTGCTGGCCACCCGTCTGCAAGCCAACGACCCGCCCGATAGCTGGCAAGGCCATGCCGGGCAAGAACTCATTGGCACTTACGTGGCCGCCAATCAACTGGAGCCGGTGAACTTCCTGTATGAAGAAAATGGCTGGCTGGACGTGATGCCGGAAACGTTGATCCCCCTCATTTCCCAGGATGGCAATATCTACTCCGTGCCGGTGAACATTCACCGCGCCAACGTACTCTGGGCCAATCCCAAAGTGCTGGCCGAATACGGCGTAGAAATGCCCGCTACCCTGGATGAATGGTTTGCCGTGATGGATGAATTGCAGGCGGCAGGCATGGATGAACCGCTGGCGCTGGGTGAGCAGTGGACGGCGCTGCACCTGTTTGAAACAATCCTGCTGGCCTCGCTTGGCCCAGATGGGTACGACGCCATCTGGAATGGAACCGATGATTGGAACAGCCCGGAAGTAACCCAGGCGTTGGCGAATTTTGCCAAAATTCTGACCTATACGAATAGTGACGCTTCGGCCTTAAGCTGGCAGGATGCCGGGCAACTGGTGGTAGATGGCGACGCCGCCTTTAACGTGATGGGCGACTGGCAGGAAGGGTTCTACCGTGAACTGGGGTTAACGCCCAATGTGGATTATATTTGGGCGCCGGTGCCGGGCACGGCCGGCAATTTCCAATTCCTCTCGGACAGCTTTGTGCTGCCGGTGGGCGCGCCCAACCGGGAGGCGGCTATTGCCTGGTTGACGGTGGCCGGTTCGCAGGCGGGGCAGGACGCCTTTAACCCGGTTAAGGGTTCCATTCCCGCCCGCAGCGATGGCGACCGCAGTCTGTACGGCGAATATCTGCTGTCGGCAATGGATGATTGGGCCAGTGACCGCGTGACCGGCAGTCTGACGCACGGTGTGGTGGCCAACGATAGCTGGAAAGCGGAAATTGATACGGCGCTGGGCCTGTTCCTGGGCACGGGTGACGTGGCTGCCTTCCAGAGTGCGCTGGTAAATGCCTGCGCTTCGTCGGGCACTTGTAAATAATTCTTTGTAGTTGGGGAATTGGGTAATTACTCAATTACCCAATTCCCCAATATCCCAATATCATTCTCCCCATAGGAAACCTTATGCGGCATAAAAGAATTGATCGGGACACGGTCACGGCCGTGTTGCTCATATCCCCTTCCATTGTGGCCTTGCTGATCTTCGTCTATGGCTTCATCTACTGGACGCTGCGGGTATCCACCAGTAAGTGGATAGGGCTGACGCCAAACCTGGAGTGGGCCGGCTTGAGCAATTATCTGGGCCTGATGGACGACCCCCGGTTCCACATTGATGTGCGCAATACCATCATTTTCACGCTGTTGTTTGTGATTGGCTGCCTGTTGTTGGGGCTGGTGCTGGCGCTGCTGCTGGATCAGGGATTGCGCGGCGAAACCTTTTTTCGCAGTTTGTTTTTGTTTCCCATGGCCATTTCCTTCATTGTCACCGGGGTGGTGTGGCGCTGGCTGATGAATCCGGCGGGCGGTTCGCGTATTAGCGGCCTGAATCTGCTGTTTGATTCGTTAGGCCTCGATTTTCTGATCAACAAATGGTACACCACGCCCAATTGGGGCATTGCCGCCATTGCCATTCCCGCCATCTGGCAGATGTCTGGCTTTACCATGGCGCTTTACCTGGGCGGCCTGCGCGCCATTCCTGAGGAACTGCGGGAAGCGGCGCGGGTGGACGGGGCGTCGGAATACCAGATTTACCGGCGCATTATTTTGCCGCTGCTGCGCCCGGTGACGTTGAGCGCCATGATTATCTTGGGACACATTTCGCTGAAGGTGTTTGACCTGATTATCGCTGTAGCCGGGAAGCAGGTGACGCTGGACGTGCCGGCCGTGTATATGTGGACGACGACATTTGATGGGCTGTTTTACGGCCGTGGCGCCGCCATTGGCATCTTCCTGCTCGTCACCGTGGCCGTGCTGGTGATTCCCTATCTCTATTTCACCCTACGCCAGGAGGCCGAAGTATGACCGCATCGTATCGCCGTGTCCCTACACGCGCCCTGATCTATATCTTGCTGCTCTTTTTTTCCATGTTCTACCTGATCCCCATGTATGTGATGCTGGTGACGGGGTTCAAGAACTTTGACGAAGTCAGCCTGCGCACCATGTGGGATTTGCCCTCCGGCCTGGCCATGGAAAACTTCCGGGCCGCCTACCAGGTTTTGGCGCCCCATCTCTGGAACAGTATCCGCCTGGTCATTCCCACTGCCATGATTTCGGCCATGATTGGTTCCATCAACGGCTACATTCTGACCAAGTGGCGTTTCCCCGGCGTGGGCATTCTCTTCCCGTTGATTTTGTTTGGTATGTTTATCCCCTACCAGAGCATCATCATTCCCCTGGTACAGTTTATGAGCTGGCTGGGACTGGCGGGGGGCATCCCGGGGCTGGCGCTGGCGCACATTATCTATGGCATCCCCATTACCACCCTGATTTTTCGCGGTTATTACGCCAGCGTACCCTCGGAAATGGTGGAAGCGGCGCGCATTGACGGCGCCAGCCTGATCCAGACGTATGTGAGTATCTTTTTGCCGCTCTCAATTCCGGCGTTTGTGGTCGTGTTGATCTGGCAGTTCACAGCGTCGTGGAATGATTTTTTGTTTGCCGTCATCCTCACCAATTCGTCCAACTGGCCGATCATGGTGGCGCTGAATAATATGGCCGGCAGCCAGATTATTGCCTGGAATGTACAGATGGCCGGTTCGTTCCTGGCGGCGCTGCCGACGTTGATTGTGTATATCATCTTGGGCCGGTATTTCTTGCGGGGGTTAATGTCGGGGGCGTTGAAGGGGTAAAGCCGATAATCGGTAATCCGTAATCGGTGAACGGTGATAGGCGGCTCGTCCTCGTGGTGGGGGCGGGCCGTTTTGGTTTACGGCCGTTTGTCGCCGCATATCAGGGATAGGGTATAATTACGCTCTGTAAGGAGATGCTTTTTTATGGAACTAACCTGGTATGGGCTAAGCTGTTTTCGTTTTACGGAACGGAAATTTTCCACTGTGGTCACCGACCCCTATAACGGCCATTTGGGGCTGCCTGCCCTGAAGTTAAAGGCCGATGTGGTCACGGTGAGCCATAACGCCCGCGGTCACAACTTTGTGGACGGCGTCAGCGGCGTGGCGCATCATCTTGGCGGCCCTGGCGAATATGAAATTGGCGGCGTTTTTATCACCGGCATCCGCACCACCAGCGACGCCAAAACCAATCAGAATGTGATTTATGTATTTGATTATGATGGTCTCACCATTGCCCATTTAGGCGATATGCAATCCGTGCCATCCCAAACGCAGATTGAAGCGCTGGAACAGGTGAACGTGCTGTTGGTGCCGGTCGGCGGCGGCAATAGTTTGAATGCGTCTCAGGCATCTGAACTGGTCTCGATGCTGGAACCAAACATTGTGATACCCATGCATTACCACCTGCCCCAATTACAGCTTGAATTGGAGGAAGTAGACCGCTTTTTGAAGGAGATGGGCATCACCGATTTACGCCAGGAAGAAAGCCTGAAAATTAGCCTGGCCAATTTGCCAGAGGAAACGGAAACGGTCTTGTTAACACCGAGGATATAGATTATGCCCACCAAATTATTGATGCGTTGGGATATTCGCCCTGATTCGGAAGCAGAGTATTTTGAATTTCTGGTTCACGAGTTTATTCCTGGCTTGAATAAACTGGGCATCATGGATATTCAGGTGTGGTATACGCAGTATGGGGATTGTGAGCAGAAGTTAGCCAGCGGTATCGCTCCCTCGGTGGAAAAGATGCGCGCCGCGCTCAACAGCCCGGAATGGGAAAGCCTGTCCGGCCAGTTGCAGCAGTATGTGGATAATTTTCACAAAAAGGTCGTCGCGGCTACAGGGGGATTTCAACTCTAACCAGACAATAAAAAAGCCTGCACAGATGGTGCAGGCTTTTTTTGCCGTTTATGTAGCCGGCGCCACTGCTTTTTCTACAGAGGTGCTGCTTTTAGCGGCACCTGTACTCGAGTCACTCTTGGTGGCGGCGTCGCTTTTGCTTTCTGCTACGCTTTTCGCTGTGCCATCGCTCTTGCTGCTGGCGGCCTTTGTCGACCCGTTCCGATTATCAGTCACATAAAAACCGCTGCCTTTGAACACAACGCCCACTGAATTGACAACTTTGCGTAGCTGTGGCTCGCCACAGGAGGGACAATCTACCAACGGCGTTTCGGACATCCGCTGGTTGCGGTCAAATTCATAATGACAACTTCGGCATCTATAGGTGTATATGGGCATAATTCCGTTCCTACTAAGAAAAGATTAGGAGATTAGGAGATTGGAAGATTAAATCTCTCAATCTCTCAACTTATTAGTCTCCAAGTTCGCGGTTATTGTAGCGGTCACACCCTTGTTTGACAATGTGACACCGGTATGCTATAGAGGCTGCGTAAAATTTCTATAAGAATTTCTCAAACTGGTTACTCGTCACTCGTTACTCATCACTGGCAGAGGGTAACCGTTCAGTTCCTCTGGAGACTTGACAAGTTTTTACACCTGAATTGCAGCAACTGCCTCTGGTAAAAAACTTGTCAAGTCTGAACGCTTACGGCAGAAGACTGATGACAGCAAAGGAAACATCCATGAACGATTATACATTGCGCAATTTCATCAACGGCCGTTGGCAACAGGCCCGCACCGAACAATATCTGGGGGTGGTGAATCCGGCTACGGCCGTGACCATGAGCCATGTCCCGCTTTCGGCGGCAGTGGATGTGGACACGGCCGTGCAAGCCGCTCAGACTGCCTTCCCCGATTGGCGGCGCACCCCAGCAGGCGACCGCATCCAACACCTCTTCAAGTTGAAGATGCTGCTGGAAGAACACCTGGACGAACTGGCCCGCCTGATCACCAATGAGTGTGGTAAAACCTACGCCGAAAGCGTGGGTGAAATCCGGCGTGGCATTGAAAATGTGGAGGTCGCCTGCGGCGCCCCCTCCCTGATGCAAGGGTACAACAACGAAGATATTGCCCCCGGTATTGATGAACACATGTTTCGCCAGCCGTTGGGCGTGGTGGCGGCCATCACCCCCTTCAACTTTCCGCTGATGATCCCGCTCTGGTTCCTGCCCTACGCCATCGCCACCGGCAACTGCTTCATCCTCAAACCGAGCGAGCGCGTGCCTATGTCCACACAGCGATTTTTTGATCTGGTGGCGCAGCTTGACCTGCCGCCGGGTGTCCTGCAACTGGTGAATGGCGGCAAGGAAGTGGTAGACGCGCTGCTAGATCATCCGGCGGTGCGGGCCATCAGTTTTGTGGGGTCTACGCCGGTGGCGCAGTACATCTACGGCCGTGCCGCCGCCAACGGCAAGCGCGTGCAATGCCAGGGTGGGGCCAAAAACCCGGTGGTGATCATGCCGGATGCGGATATGGACACGGCCGTGCGCATCATGGCCGATTCTGCCTTTGGCTGCGCCGGACAGCGCTGCCTGGCGGCGTCGGTAGCCATCACCGTCGGCCACGCCCAGACCACCTTCACCGAAGCCATCGCCGACGCCGCCGCCAGCCGCGTGGTAGGTTATGGCCTGGACGCGGGCGTGCAAATGGGGCCGGTGATCAGCCCGGCGAGCAAAGGCCGCATTGAGCAGTTAATTGGCCTGGGGGAACAGGAAGGGGCGCAGGTGTTGGTAGACGGCCGTAGCCGCCACGTTTCCGGCTACGAAGATGGCTACTTTGTCTTTCCTACCGTCCTCAACGGTGTGCATCCGCAGAGCGAACTGGCCCGCACCGAGATTTTTGGCCCGGTGCTGAGCCTGACGCCGGTACGGGATATGGACGAAGCGATTGCGGTGGTGAACGGCCGTGCCTATGGCAACATGGCCTGCATTTTCACCGGCAGCGGTGCCACCGCCCGCCACTTCCGCTACGCCGCCGACGCCGGTAACATCGGTATCAACATTGGCGTGGCCGCGCCCATGGCCTTCTTCCCTTTCAGCGGTTGGAACGAGAGCTTCTACGGCGACCTGCACGCCCAGGGGCGGCACGGCGTCGAGTTCTACACCCAGACCAAAGTCGTCATCGAACGCTGGCCCAGCGAATGGAGCCGCCAGTTCTGATCCGCGAAGAACGCGAAGGAACGCAAAGAATAAACACCCGGAGGGGAGGCTTTAGCCGACAGCCGCCAACTCTCCGAAATCGGTCACACTTTTACATCACGACTCGCGGGTGGCGGCGGCGTAATCGGTGTAGCCACCGGTATACTCGGTGAAACGGCCGTCTCGCAATTCCACCACCCGATCTACCACCTTGTCCAAAAAGTAGCGGTCATGGGAGATGACCAGCACGGCGCCCACAAACTCGTCCAGCGTCTGTTCCAGCACCTCAATCGAGGCGATATCCAGATTATTGGTCGGTTCGTCTAGCAGCAGCAAATTGGGCCGGGTCAGCACCAGCTTCGCCAACTGCAAACGGCTGCGTTCGCCGCCGCTGAGATTGTGAATAGGGGCGCGAATCTGGTCATAGGTAAACAGAAATTTGTGCAGGAAGGCGACCGCATCCCCTTCGCTCAGCGGGGCGGTGTGGCGAATTTCGGTGAGCAGGGTGTTGTTGTAGTTGAGCGTTTCCTGCTCCTGAGCGTAGTAACCAATTTTGTTGCTGGGGCCAATTTTGATGACGCCCTGGGGCACACTTTCCGGGTCGAGTAACTGCCGCAGCAGCATGGATTTGCCCACACCGTTGGGGCCAACCAGCCCCACCCGTTCCCCATGCCAGAGGGTGAGATTGAGACTGCGCCAGAGGACGCGGTTATCGGGCAATGTCAGCGCCACTTTTTCCAGTTCGAGTACCTTGTTGCTGCCGCGCCAGCCGGTCAGGTTCAACGTCATACGCCGCGCATCCGTCACTTTCTCCACCTTGTCCATGCGGTCGAGCATCTTTTGGCGGCTGCGCGCCTGGCGGATGTGCCGTTCATCCACCACAATGGAAGCCCACAGTTCAAAGCGGGCAATCGCCGCCTCGATGCGGGCGATCTCCTTTTGCTGTTCCTGGTACATCTGCTGCTGGCGCAGGCGGCGCAGTTCGCGCTCGGTGGTGTAGGCGGTGTAGTTGCCGGGGTAGAGGGTGAGACGGCCGTTCTCCATTTCGGCAATATGCGTGGCCACTTCATCCAACAAATACCGGTCGTGGGAAATGATAATCACGCAGCCGGTATACTGGTTCAACACCTTTTCCAGATGCTCTTTAGCGGGCACGTCCAGATGGTTGTCCGGTTCGTCCAGCAGTAAAAGGGACGGCTGCTGCGCCATCAGTTTGGCTAACTGTACCAGCTTCTTCTGCCCGCCGCTGAGCAGATGGGTGGGGGTGTGCCAGTGTGCCTGATCCAGCCCCACGCGCTGCAGGGCCTCTTTGACACGGCTTTCGTACCGGGGGCCATCCAGCCGGTCAAATTCATCCAGAGTACGGCCGTGCTGCACCATCACCTTTTCCAGCCTGTCAGGGTCATTGTAAACGGCGGGGTCGGCCATTTGTATTTCCAGGTGGACCAGCTTTTCTTCCACGGCCGTCAGGTTGGTCACGGCCGTCATCGCTTCTTGCAGGGTGGTACGGCCGTTCGTCAGCGCCGGTTCTTGCTCCAACCGCCCCCAGGTCAAGCCGGGGGCGCGGAAAATGGAGCCATCGGCCAGCGGCAGTTCCCCGGCGATGAGCTTCATCAGCGTGGATTTGCCCACGCCGTTTGGCCCCACCAGCCCAATGCGCTGCCCGGTCTGCACTTCCCAGCTAATGCCCTGGAAAATAACCCGCCCCGCCAGATTCACCGCTACGTTATCTACATTCAGTATGATTTCAGCCATCATTAACTCTCCTTGTATGAAGTGGCTGGTTGCTGGTGGTTGGTGGCTGGTATAAACCCCTAGCCACCAGCTACTAACCACCAGCCACCACCAGATCAAAAAAAGCCGAGGGGTGGCCTCGGCTTTTCTTACAAATTCTTCCTAAAAAGGTAAATAAGTTTACATAAAGTTCTAATCCGAGGCGCGTGGAACTGACCTCAGCGTGAAGCAGCCTAAAGATGATGTGCGGACAATCTGTCCCGTGAAGCCGGATAAGAATAACATGATGTGCCAAGTGTATCGCAGACGGCCGTAGCGCGCCAAAATTCGTAATCCGTAATCCATAACCCCTTATTCGTAATCCGTTTTCGGGTTACGGATTACGAATTACGGGTCACGAATCACGGCTCTCCACCGGGCGATTGCAAAAAGGGCAAACAGGGGTCGGCGTCGTAACCCAGGGTGACGCGGTAATCGGCGGCGCCGGTAGGGGGTGACTGGATGATGTCCTCTGGCCGGCGGTGAAAGAGCCAACTGAGCAGGGTGGCGTCGGCTCCTTTGAGATTGGGGCCAAAATACTTGATGGTGGTGCGGGCCGGGGTTTCGGCTGCGGCTACATACTGCGGCGTAAAGCCGTACCAGGCCAGATTATCAGCCATTTGGCGGTAGAGGATGTAATCGGTCGTCACCACTTCCACGGTGAGCGACGGCCGTACCGCCCGATTCAGCGCCGATGGTTCCATCAGCCGCCGCAGGGTGGGTTCCGCCTCCGCCCATTGCAGCAGTTGCACCGAACTACCGGATGGGTCTCGCCAGGACTTGAAAGCAGCATAGGGCAGCGTCAGATGGCGCACGCCGTTGGCTTCCACGGCCGGGGCCAGCGCCGCCAGTTCCAGCATCACCGGCAGGGGAATGTCCGTCTCCACATGCTGCCGGTAAGCGTTCCACAAATTGGGCAGCTGCGGCAGCATCTCCAGCGCCAGCCCCTGGCGGAAAATGGCTTGCAGCACCCGCTGCTGGCGCAGGCCGCGCTCAAAATCATTGGTGGTGCGCCGCGAGCGGGCAAACCAGAGCGCCAGGTCGCCGTCCATTGGCTGGATGCCCGGTTCTAGGGTGAACAATTCCCAATTCTCCTCCACCTCTGGGTCGAGTTCCGGCGAGATGAGCCGCCAGTCGGTCAGCGGGCAGTTGACCACCATATCAATGCCGCCCACGATGTCTACGGCCGTTTTGAACCCATCAAACCCAATGCGCGCATAATAATCCACCGGGATGCCCAGGTTATAGGCGATGGTGTCCTTGATCAGCCCGCCGCCCGCGCCGGGGTAATCGCTGCCATGCCCGTGTGGCAGCGCCAGGTTGATGCGCGTCATGCGCCAGCCGGGGATGACCACGTACAGGTCACGCGGCAGGCTAAGCATCGTCGCCGTTTTGTTCTCCCGGTCAATGGAGACCAGGATGAGGCTGTCGGTGCGCCCGCCTTGCGGTGTGGTCACGTCATTGCCCAGCAAGATGATGTTGGTCACGTGGTCTGGTTTAGTGAAGAGAGGGACGGGGCTGGGCACGGCCGTGCCCGGCGGATGGGTGGTGGCGTCAATGGTGGCGTAGGGGGTGGCGGCGGGGGAAGGGGTGAGAGAGGCCGTGGGTGATGCAGGGGGTGAGGGGGTGAGGGGATGAGCAGGTGAGGAGGTGAGAGAGGCGACAGGGGATGTGGGGGTGAGAGTGGCGAGATCGCTGGGGTGAGCAGGCGAAGGAGTGACAGAAGGTGACAGGGTGACAAAAGCCGTTGGAGAGGCAACGGCCGTGTCTGCGGCAATTTGTGTTGATAGTGGGGTAGGTGTATCTGGCACGGAAGTTGCCTGTATAGTCGGGCTGGTTGAGCAGCCGGATAAGAACATAAATACACTCCCTATCGCCAGCAAAATGTCAGCCCGAATCTTCATCATCAATCACTTTGGGATAAACTTCATCCACTTCCCTTAGCTCATTATTATCAGATTGCCACCAGAACCGTAGACGTACCTGACCAGTAAAAATATACCAATATCCCTCAATCAAATAAGCTGCCAAAATGATACCTAACAATCCCCAACATAGCGCGGCCCGCTCCTGAAACAGCAAGCCCAAGAGGAAAAGTACCCCCAGTGTAATCTTGTTGGTAACATATTTCCTAAAGAAGCTAGGCTTTTTTTGTTCAAGCACCCCCCTTTATGAACCACACGCGCTTGAATACCCAACACCACAAAGAAAAGGATTAGAAGGATGATCACTACCCCGTATATCTGGCTCATCTTATACCTCCATTGAATTAGCATATCTGCTCTGATAGTTGGGCAGGATGAAAATAAGATGGTGATAGGATTAACTTATAGCTCGCATTATACTTGTTAATGGCGATTGGAAAACCAGATAACAGGATATTGACTATGCTGCAAAAAGAGACAGACGTCATTATTGTTGGTTCCGGGCCAGGCGGGGCGACGGTGGCGCGGGAATTGGCCCGGTCGAACGCCGGGCTGGGGATCACGCTGCTGGAACACGGCCGTGACTGGCGCACTTCCCCCCTCTATGGCACCTATCCCGGCGGCATGATGTATACCGACAAAGCCTCCTTCCTGACCACGCAGGAGGGGCTGAGCATTGTGCGACCGCTGCTGGTAGGCGGGGCGACGAGTATGTATTGTGGTTGTGCGGCACGGCCGTTGCCCTGGTGGAATGTTCGCTACGGCATTGACCTGGACGCCACCACCGACCAGGCCATGGCCGAACTGCACATCGCCCCCCTGCCGCCCGCTTTACGCGGCGCAGCTTCCACCCGCCTCGCATCCGCTGCTGCCGACCTGGGGCTGGATTGGCAGCCGCAAGAGAAGTTCATGCAGCCAGAACGGGCAACGGGCGCATTTGCCTGCGGCGCAACCTGTATGCTCGGCTGTCGCTGCGGGGCCAAATGGAACGCGGCCGAATATGTAGACGAAGCGGTGCAAAACGGCCTGGATTTGTGGACGGGGGCAAAGGTGGAGCGGGTGTTGGTGAACAACGGCCGTGCCGCCGGCGTCTGGGGCAAATGGCGTGGTAGAGCCTTTGCCCTTTACGCGCCGGTGGTCGTATTGGCGGCGGGCGGCATTGGCACACCCCTCATTTTGCAGCACACCGGGTTAACCGCTGCCGGGCAGGGCATGACCATGGACACCACCGTCATGGTCTACGGGCTGGCCCCTTTCAAAGGCATTGGCAATGAACCACCCATGACCTGGAGCTACGCCGATGATGACCTGGGCGTCATGTATTCTACGCTCATTGACCCCTGGCTCAACTATCCCATTGCCATGCTGCGCAAAGGGCCGGCCTACCCGCTCACCTGGCATCGCTGGGGACGCACGCTGGGGGTGATGATTAAACTCAAGGATGAGATCAGCGGCTTTGTGCGGGCACAAAAACGGGGGTTTACGGTGAGCAAAGGGTTAACCAACCATGACCGGCAGCGGTTGGCGGCTGCCGAAGCGGTCGCCGGGCGCATTTTGCGGCAGGCGGGCTGTGACCCGAACACCATCTTCACCACCCCGCTGCGCGGCACCCATCCCTCCGGCACGGTGCGCATCGGGGAGATGCTCACGGCCGATTTGGAGACAGAAATTCGTAATCTCTATGTCTGCGACGCCAGCGTCTTCCCCGAAGCCCTGGCTCGTCCTACCGTTTTAACTATCATCGCTCTGGGTAAACGACTGGCGACTCGCCTCATTAACCATAATCTCCTGGGGTGTTGGCCCACCGGCCAGGAAATCGAGCATTTTTGAAAAAACGGGAGAGGTCGCAGCGGGCGACCATGACGCCTTTGAAGTGAGTTGGCGCATTTGCAAGGCCATCAATAGCCGTTCTGATAGTTCATCATTAACAGTCTGCAATTCATCTGCTAATTCTTGGGGAACATCTAAAGTAATGGTTGTTACAGGTCGTCAACTCCTCATCAATGAGGCCTCATTAATGAGGGGCGTTGTAACATAAAATGGGTTTGTCTATGATGAATGAGTACGAGATTCAGGAGCGGTTAGGGCAGTTTCCGCGGCTGCACTACGGCCGTACCCCCACCCCGCTCGAACCTCTACCTAACCTCACCCGGCAGTTGGGCGGACCACAATTGTGGATCAAACGGGATGATGGGTATGGCCCCGGCATGGGCGGCAACAAGGGGCGCAAGCTGGAGTTCCTGATGGCCGAGGCGCTGCGCCAGGGTAAACAGAAGGTGGTCACTTTTGGCGGGTTACAATCCAACCATGCGCGCATGGCGGCAGCGGCCTGTGCCCCGTTGGGGTTGGAGGCGCACCTCTTTTTCTTCGCCAGACGGCCGTCCACCCTGCCCGGTAATCTGCTGCTGGACACCTTGTTTAACGCCCACCTCCACTTCATCCCTTTTGGCGGTGGCGGCGATGCCAGCCTGACGCTGGAGCAGACCAACCGGCTGGTGCGCTGGCTTTCGTGGGCGATGGTGGGGCGCAATTATTTCATGCCGGTAGGTGGGCATACCGTCACCGGCTGCCTGGGCTATGTGGCCGCAGCGTTGGAATTGGCCGAACAGGTAGCGGCGCTAGGGTTGGCGGCGGACAAAGTGGTGGTGGTGACGGCCGTTGGTACCGGCGGCACCCTCGCCGGACTGATGGCCGGATTAGGCTTGATTGGTTCTCCCCTCCAACTGCTGGGCATTGACATTGGCAAACTGTGGAAAGCGTTCCCCACCAGCATCGCCCGGCTGGCCGGCGACCTATGCGCGGTTTTGGGGGAGAGTCACACCTTCCACCCGGCTAACGTGCCCATGATCGCCGAAACGTATGCCGGGCCGGGCTACAGTGTGATGACGGGGAGTACGGCCGTGGCCATTCACACCCTGGCCCAGAGCGAAGGCATCATCCTCGACCCTGTCTATACCGGCAAAGCGTTCGCCGGTCTGCTCGATCTCCTCGCCAACGGCCGTTTCTGCCCCGATGCCCACCTCATCTTCCTGCACACCGGCGGCCTGCCCGGGCTGTGGGCCTACGGTGAAGAGGTGACAAGGGGACAAGGGGACAAGGGGACACGGTGAACTTCTAACCCTGTCACCTTGTCACCCTTTCACCCTGTCATCTTCAATACGCTCCCAACTCCACCAACCGTTCGTCGCTGATACCGAAGTGGTGGGCGATTTCGTGAATGACGGTGCGGCGCACCTGTTCGCGGATGGCATCGGGTTGCCCGCCCGCCGCCTGTTCAATTGGCCCCTGAAAAATGGTAATCACGTCCGGGGCAACCAGCATGTAACCAGAAGTACGCTCCGTCAGAGGGATGCCCTCATACAGTCCCAGCAGCGTCTGGCCCGGCCCCATACCCATGCGTCGCAAAGTGGCCGCCGACGGCCACTGCTCCACCAGGATTTCGATGTTGTGCATCTGTTCCAGAAAATAAGGTGGCAAACTGTCCACCGCTTCGGCCACTAATTGTTCAAATTGTTCGTCTGTTAATTGCATGGGGCAATTGTATCAAACTGCCGCCAGACAGCCTGCCCCAATGCGGCGCAAACGGCCGTCTGGCGCAGCCAGCAGGAGCATACCCGCCTCGTGCAAGCAGAGTTGTTTGTCGGTGTGGCGGGCACGGCCGTACACGGCCGTTACACACCCCTCCAGATAGTCCCACCGCTGCCCATCATCCGGGGGCGTTAGCTGCCCCAACCGCAGCAGCAATAGGGGCAGGTCATCCGGGCAGCCACCCAATGTCACGGCCGTCACCCCGGCGCGATACGCCTTTGCCGCCGCGGCCACATCGCCACATGCCGTCTGAGTCATTCCCTGCCAGTAAGCCAGCGCCGGCTGCGGCCAGATCAGGCCCCGCCCCACCGCTTCACTTTCCGCCGCCGCCAACAACAAGGCCGCCTGTTCCCACTGTCTGGTGTGGTACGCCACCTGCGCCAACCCCAACCGCAGGGCAACAGATTCCGGCACGGCCGTGCCCCCCATCTTTTGCAGCGCCGCCAGTTGCGCCCGCGCCTTGTCCAGCCAGCCCAACGCCGCCGCCCAATCGGCCAGCCCGGTGTAATAAACGCCGCCCCACAACAAAGAGAGCCGCAGCCGCGCCACTTCATCATCCATCACTGCCAGCAAATCCCCGGCGGATTGCAAATCGGCCTGCGCTTCTGGGAAACGGCCGTCATACAACAACCCCTCCGCGTGCAGCAGCAGCAAATGCACCAGCAGGCGCGGCGACGTCGCCAGCGCCAGTTCCGCGCCTTCCGCCGCCGCCTGCACCGCCTCCTCAGCCCGGCCCTGCCGCAGCCGTACCTGTGCTAGAGCCAGCAGCGCCTCAGCCGTGGGAATGGGCAGCGCCATTTGTTGGGCCAGCTCGACTGCGTATTGGCATAGTTCGGCGGCGCGGGGCAGCCCACCTTGCTGGCTGCGCACCAGACCCAGCGCCGTCAACAGTTCCGGCAGCGGCGCATGATGCGGCCGCCACACTGCCTGTATCTGCCGGTTGTTTCTTAAAATGGCGCGGGCGGTATGGAACTGCGTTTCGGCCAGCGCCCATTGTTGTTGGGCAAAAGCCGCCTGCCCGGCCAACTGGTAAGCGCGCGCCGCTGCCAATGACAACGGATCGGCCTGGGCAATCACCTGGGCGGCAAACGCTGCCGCCGCCGGATAACGCGCCTGCGCCAACCCAATCTCTGCCAACAAATTAAACAACGCGGGCTGGCTGCCACTGGCGGCGCTGATGTCTAACGCCGCCGCCGCCGCTTTAGCTGCTTCTTCCAATTCACCCAACCGCAGATATGCTTCGGCCTGCGCAGTGAGAATAGAAACGGCCGTTTCCACCCGTTCCGCCGTTCCCAACGCGCGCACATGGTGGATAGCCTGCCGGTAAAAGCCGGTCGTAGCCCGGTTTGTGTACAGCGCCTCGGCATGATGCGCCGCGCGCAGAGCATAACGCAGCCCTTCTTCGTGTGCTTCCGCCTGCCCATAGTGGTGCGCCAACAATGGGTAAATGGCGGCCGCTGGCGTGGTGGCCGCCAGCCGTTCGGCAATAGCCAGGTGCAAAGCCTGGCGACGGGCATACGGCAGGCGGTGGTAAACCACTTCGTACAGCAGGCTGTTTTGGAACATGAATGTGGAATGTTCACCCTCGATAACCGGTTGCACCATCTCCGCCGCAATTAGCTCGTCTAACAGACCGGGCGCTTGCGATTGGGAAAGCCCAGGGGCAACGGCCGTCAACAATTCCAGGCTAAATTCGTGCCCGATAACGGCGGCTACTTGCAGCAGACTGTATGCACCGGCAGACAGTGTGTCTAGCCGGGTTTGCAACAAAGCGGCAATGGTGTTGGGAATGGGCAAATCGGCCAGCCGCATCTCATCCACCCGCAAACGGCCGTCCCCGGTAAATTGCAGCACATCGGTGGACAACATCAGCTTGAGGGATTCTTCCAGAAAGAGTGGGTTCACCTGTTCGGTATCACGGCCGTGTTGGTCACGCAAACCCAACCATTGTTCCAGCAGCAGCGGCAGGTTGTTGGCGCCCAGGCGACGCTGGATAACGGCCCGCGCCTGCGCAACCGTCCAGTCGGCCAGGACAATGTGGGTGGTGGTAGGCTGGCGCAGCGCCGGAAAATAGACAGAGCCAGGCGGGCGAAAGGTAACGATGAGCAAAAGCGGCAAATCTGCAGATTGCGCGGCGATAGCAGCAGTCAATTCCCGGCTGGCTTCATCCGCCCACTGCACATCTTCCAACACGAAGAGCAAAGGTTGCCGTTTAGCGGCCTGGGACAGGCAGCGTTGAATGAGAGTAAAGAGCCACAACTGCTGCACACCGGCGGCAACGGCCGTGTGCCCAGACGATTCCTGGTCGGGGAGAGGCAATCCTAATGCGGTCAACCAAAGCGGCGCTTCATCAGCCCAGCCCGGCAGCCAGGCGCGGATTTCATTTTTCACATGGGCTGCCTGTGCTGCCGGAGGCAGGTCCGGCGTCAGGTCGAAAAAGTCACGCCAGATGGCTTGCCAAGGGGCAAACGGGGCATCGGCCAGATGGGGTTGGCAAACACCGGAAAAACCACGCCCACCCGCATCCAGCCAGCGACGGGCCGCTTCGGCCAGCATCGGCTGGATGCCGCCGCCAAAGGGGCCAGAGATCGCCAGCAGCCCACCATGACCGTGCAAGGCGGCGTCTAGTCGCTGCCGCAGTTGGGCAATTTCGGCATCGCGGCCAGGCGGGGGTTTTTGCCAGCGGCTAAAACGAACTGCAAAAGGGGTTGGCGTCGCCTGTTCTTGAGAGGCGAGATAGGTGGAAATGGGGGTGGCCTGCCCTTTAAGCATGGCGGGGGTGTGGGCTTCAAATTGAAACTGCGCCCAAACGCGGTTGGCCGTAGGTTCGTCGAGCAACACGCGGCCGGGCGGGCAGTGCAGGGTAAGGTGGGCGGAGAGGTTGACGACACGGCCGATGGCGGTGTATTCGCGCCGGTTTTGAGCGCCAACGGCCGTAGCAAACACCGGCCCGGCGGCCAACCCAATGCGCTGGCTGGTAATGAAGGCCGGTTTTTCCCGTTGCAGGGCTAACGCACAGCGGATGGCCTGTTCGGGCGCGTCTGGCGCGGTAGGCGCGCCAAAGAGGATGTGCAACTGGCTGCCTTTGTCGCCGGTGAGCAGACGGTTGACACGGCCGTTGCGCGGCCCAAAGCGGGCCACTACCTGCCGCGCCCATTCATAATAGGATTGCAACTGCTGCCCGGCGTCGGCCGCGTTCAGGTCAATACCCTCAAATTGTACGAAAAGGGTGGTCACAGGGCGGTGCTCGGCAATGAAGCGGGTGGTCTGGTGCTGCAGCCGCTCCACCAGGGGCGCCGGGATGAAGGCCGGGGCGACTTGCAGCAGGCGGTGCAGGGCGTCGGCGTGGTAGGCGTGCCAGTGGATCTCTTCGCGGGCGTTGGGCACAGGGGCCGTTTCGTCTACGGCGCGGAAGGGGCCGGTGACGGGCAGCCGGGCCTGTGCCAGAGCGTTTTCGCTGGCAACCACTTCACCGACACTGGCCTGGCGTTGGGCGATGGCAGCTTCGTCTACGGCCGTGCCCGCCAACACAAATTCCAGGCTTTCTCCCGGCTGGCCGACGATGGTTTGCAGGCAACGGCCGTAACCCACGCCAATTTTGATGTCCAGAGAAAATTGTTCTGGCTCGTGCCCCGGTTGTTGCACGGTGATTTGCGCCAGGCTGGTGCGCATGAGCCGCTGCATAAAGCTGCCACAGGCCAGGGCGCGGGCGGCGGCCCGGCCGTCCGTATCGGCAAAATAGACGAGCATGGCGTCGCCGTGAAAGTGGGCGACCGCGCCGCCGGCGTCGTGGATGGCGTTGATGAGGCTGGTGAAGGTCATCAGTAGGGCGCGGTTTAGCTCTTCTGCGCCGCGCGGCCCGACCTGGGCCAGGCTCTCGGCCAGACGAGTAAAACCGGACAGGTCAGAGAAGAGGGTGGCGGCTGGAAACCAGACGGCCGTGCCTGACGGCGGCAGTTCGTCTTCTAAAATTTGCCGGGTGACGGTCATGGGCAGGTAAGCGGCCAACCGCCGTGCCTGGGCGTGCAAAGCCGGGGTGCTAACGGGGGGAGCGTTGTCGCCCCCCCGCTGAGGGCCTGACCACTCACTGCTGTCCATAACTGCCCGTACTGCTCCCTGGTGATGGAGGTCAAGTAATGAGGTAATTACCCAATTACCCAATTACCACTCTTTCCCCAATAATCGTGCAAAAAACTTGCCTACTGCGCGTTGTGGCCGGTTGCCGTGGACACGGCCGTTTTGTCCATTGACTACAACGTCATATACCATCCCTTCTATTTGAAAGTGCGCTACCCAGAGCGGCAGCAAAATGTGTTTGAAAGATTCGATGATCAAACCCTGCGAGTTGAGGCGCAGATCGCGCACCAGTTCACCTCTGGTCAGACGGGATGCGTTCTGGCGCAGCGATTTCAGCGCCTTCTTGCGAGCGATGAGCGAGGCATCGGCGAGGGGTAACTGGTAGCGTTCGGCGGGCCAGTCAGCCAGGTAACGGGCGTCATAAGCCACCAGACCGGTCAAATCAAATTCGGCAAAACCTTTGGTGAGCGATTCCGGTGTTTTGTGGCTGGCGGGAACTAACATGTCATCAAAAAAGGGCAGGTGGCTGCCGCTGATAGGTATCCAGTCGTCCCCCTTTTTGACCAGGCCGCTCCACTTGATCTCGCCGCCCAGGTCAAACGTCCACACCGGCAGGTAAATGCCGATGATGGGGGAGAGACGCGGCCGTTCGATGTTGTGTTGTTTGCACCAGCGGCGCAGGGCCAGTTGGGCTTCGTTTAGAGAGATGGCAAAGGGGATGAGGGCATGGGGGGGGATGATTTCGTGGGATTCGGCGGCTTGGGTGACGTAAACGGCGTCGCAGTAGGGGCAGGTGAGGGAGATGGTTTGGGGGGCGAGGACAAATTCGACGGCGCAGCTATGGCAGTGGAAGGCGCGCATCTGAATGGGCTGCACATGTCCTCTGGCCGTAGCCATGGCCGCCGTAAATTCCTGTTCAAAGGTGCCCTGCCCAAAACGGCTTTCGGTTTGCGGCTGCCCGTCCGCGCCCACTTCTTGCCGGTAAGCGCAAAACTCACACACCAGCGCGTGCCCGTCTGGGGTGTAGTTCATGTGCCCGGCGCAGCGGGGGCAGGTGAACTGTTCGGCCACGGCCGTTACCGGTTCGTCGCTGACCTCTCGTTCCAGTTGGTCGGGATTGATAATTTCCTGGGGGTTAAGACGGCCGTCCAGCACAGCCAACCCACGCCGGGCGGTCCCGTGCGTGGGGTCGAGTACCAATACCTGTTCCAGGCAGTATCGTTTGTCGGCCGGGTCGTCTAAGGTCTGGCTGAGCCAGAGCCATGCTCTGGCTTTGTCACTATCTTCGGCGTTGGTGCGCAAGACGCGCCCTAGGTAGTGGTAAGCTTCGTCCAGGTCGCCTTCTTTGGCGGCAGCGACACCCTGGGCGAGCAACATCCGCACCCCGGTACGGCCGAATTCGTCCGCCCGCTCACTGTTGAAGCGATAAAAGGCCAACTCCTGCAACTCTTTTACCGAACGGCGTGGGGATTCCAGGGGGATACGATGACCGCAGCGTTCACATTCACGGGCACGGCCATCGCCGGAAAAATAAAGCTGGCCTTTGCCACAATGGGGGCAGAGGTTGAGGTTACTCATTTTGCAATTGGGTAATTGAGTAATTGGGTATGTCAATTACCAATTACTCGGTTTCCTTATTAACCTTTGGTGCTAATTGAAAAAGACATCGAGTTCCCTAGAGTTGTGTCCATTTTCCATCGCCGAGTTCTGCCCATGAACTGGAGTTATTAAGGCACGAGTGTGGGCGTTCCTGTTGGTAGTAATGCAGGGGCTAACGGCGTATAGGTACCACTAACTGGCGTGTTTGTAGGGGTTGCCGTTGGCGTAGGCGTGGGCGGCAACCCATATAACAAATAGCCAAAATCATGCACAGTAAACGACCATACATGCGGTAATCCTCCAAACTGAGATTGTACCAGAATTTTTAGGGTATTTGCATCCGAATTAAATAGGTAACAGGCTCACTGGCGGCTGTGCGGTCAAAGATATAATCACATGGGAACAAAGTCTGGTCACTAAAATGATTGTATTCAGTGGCTGACGGAACAATGGCTGAATAACGGCCGCCAAAACACAACCGGACTTCTGTAATTGGCGTAGAGACGGCCGCATCATCTCCCGTCCAGGAATGATACATATCCGTTTCGTCTCCGGTTCCCACCAGAGAAATGTTGGCAGTCGCATCAGACGCTGTCGCCGTAAAGAAAAAGCCAACGGCCTGAGCTGGGGCCTGGTGATAAGAAAACGTGGCGTAAACGCCACCATAGAAGTAATTGGCCCAGCTATGTGGAAATGTACCACTGCACTGGATCGAATTGGCATCTCCAGAACAGACCGGTGGTGTCTCATTAAACAACACCCCAATCCCTTCCACTGTGGCCGGTTGGACAAAATACATACTACCCCCCGGCGTGGTCGTTGGTGGCACACTGGTTGGTGTAGATGATAGAGTTGAGGTTGGTGTGGGCGTCAGTGAAGGTGTAGGCGTACAGGGTGGGTTGTTCCCATTTTCACTCAGAGGACAGGGTTGTGTAGGCCCGGGAGTGGGCGTATAGGTAATTGTCGGGGTGTGCGTTGGTGTTCTACTTGGTGGGGCTGTACGGGTAGGAGTGGGCGTGGGGGGATTACTGATGCGAACAAAGCGCACAGCATCAGCAAGTAGTAAGCGATCATTTGTGCTACCTTGGGGTAGGTGATCTATTACCTTTACATATCCACCAAAACCGCTTTGAAACCTATATGTTCCTAGAGAATACCAGCGGTCAGCATCGGAAGTGTCATGTTGGCTGATACGCAAATTACTCTTCAATCCGGCGACAGATTGCACTTCATATCGGGCCTCATAAGTTCGTATACCATAGTTGGGTACCTGTACCCGAACTTCATAAACCGCCTGGGTATTGAATGGTGGTTGCCACCTGGCCCAATCATTCAGTTGTGCCAAATTTGTCGCCCAGGAACTCCCGCCCTGACCAGCTGAAATTAACGTCCAGCAACCAATTCCTCCCCAGGAACACCCTTTGGTATGGTAAAGGCCCAATTAGGGTGATCTATCGTAATGGTTTCATATTCGGGAGGAGGAGCTAAGGTTGGTGGGGTACAGGCTGAACCTGCATTTATCCACATACACCAACTGACAGCCCCATTGGCATGAGTAGACCAGGGGTCAGGTGTCCCTGCTGGAGCATTCCAACCGTATGGATCAACGGCTCGGCGGTTGGAGAGCATAACCTGGAAATGAAGGTGTGCACCAGTAATGTTACCCGTCTTACCACTGGTACCAATAACCTGGCCAGCTACAACCTTTTCTCCGGCAGTGACAGCAGTAGCACTCAAGTGACCATAAAGCGTAATGTAATCTGTGGTGTTGTTCCCATCAATATCATGCTCTATCTCAATCATCAAACCATATAAACAAGTGGGCTGGTCATCGTAACACTCTGGCTCATACCACTCAGCACGAAGTACTCTGCCATCCGCAGCAGCTAACACACGTTCATATGCCATCGAGTAGTCAACACCGCTATGACCATCATAACATCGTCTTTCCCCATTACTATAACAATTATGTGCCTCCACCGGCGTTGGCGGAGTCCAGCGCTGACCATCTTGCCGGGTGAAAATGTTGTTATCTTTGTCAGGCTCCGCTTTGTAAGTGGGGTACTCATGGTCTATTCGCATTTAGAAAAGTGAAAACGCGCTGAGAGCAACTCAGCGTCTGACTGAACATTAACAATCGAATGAAGGCAACAAATCAGGCCGGTTTGGGTCGGTTTTTATGCTGTTTCTTGTCCCGCCG
>JABFFZ010000019.1 GCA_013112725.1 Chloroflexota bacterium | reverse complement strand
ATTTCAAGCAGGCCATTGAAGACTGTTTGGCGGAGGTGTCAGGCAAGTTCAAGGAGCAGTTGTCCAGCTTGCTTACGCTTAATTTTCAGACTTTGGAAAATGTCAGTTTATGACCTTTTTCAGTATAGCAAGTCCACTAACCAGATGACGTCTTCATCCGTATCTCTGAATAAAAACCAGGCGCCATCGGGCGACCAATCGAGAAAAACGCCACGTGGCAAGAGAATTGGCTCACTATTACTATCAGATGTGTGAACAATTCGGGCGTAATAATTGGCCTCGCAGTTGTAACTGAGGATCATATACATCCCATTTGGGGACGCTTGCAAGGTATCTGTTTCACAACTGGCCGGGTCGGGCTGGCTATAGAGGGTTTCCGGCTGGGCATTTTCTAACAAACGGCCGTTTTCGCTGACAGGATAAATTTGTGTGGTAGCAAGACTATTGCTGTTTTCACCGGCACGGCCGTCTGTATACGTCACAAACGCCAGCTCTCTGGACGCAAATTTTGAATCTCCACTATTCCAAGTACCGATTACCGGCTGTACATGGTAGAATACGCGCTGATCTTCGGGTATTTGGTTTTCATCTTAACAAATGACTACATCGGATTTAGAAATAAACGGATTGTCCCGTCGAGTAATCTGTTATTTTCCCCTATCCGTTGTAGTCTCAATTTGTAAAGCAAGCTATCAACTCTTGAACCATGCCGTTTAATCTGACTATTGAGGAAAAAGAGTGACAATGAATGAGTCCTGCCCCCACCGCACCAAACGACCTTTTTTTTTTGAACCTCTCTGGGAGCGCTCCCATTCTCGATCCGCGAAGGACGCGAAGAGCGCGAAGAACCCTTCCCACACACGCGACCGCTCACTGCTTACCGCTCACTCCTTACTGCTCACAATCTTTTTTCTTTTCTTCCTGACCGCCTGTGCCGCGCCCAGCCGCGACCGCCGCGACGCGGCCAGCAGCGCCGAACCGACGCCGATTCCCACGGCCGTTGTCCCCAACAAACCCACCTACACCGTGCAGCGGGGCGATGTGGTCTATGCCGGGAGTTTTAACGGCCGTATCAATCCCACCAACGAAATCAGCCTGGCCTTCGCCCAGGGCGGGCAGGTAGCGGAGGTGTTGGTAGAACGGGGCGAGACGGTGCTGGCAGGGGTACCCATTGCCCGGCTGGACACGGCCGAACTGGAACGGGAACTGGCGCTGGCGCAGTCGGCGCTGGCAGTGGCCCAGGCGCAGTTAACGGCCGTGCAAACCACCAACGCCGCCCAACAAAACCGCGCCGAACTCAACCTGGCCCTGGCCCAGCTTGACCTGGACTTTGCCACCCAACAGGCCGGGGAAAACCCCACCCCAGAACAGACTTACCAGATGGGCAGGCTGACGATTTTGCGCGACCTGGCGCAATTGGCGGTGGATGAATTGAGCACGGCCGTAGACCCGCAATTGAGCGCCAACGTGCAGCAAGCCGAACTACGTGTCACCGAATTAGAAACGGCGATTGCCAACGCCGTCCTGATCGCCCCGGCCGATGGCGTGTTGGTCTCGCTGAATCTGTCGCCGGGGCGCAGCGTGGCCGCGGGTGAACCGGTGGCTACGCTGGCCGATCTGGAAGAGTTGGAGGTGAACGCCAATTTACAGACCACGCAGATGGGTGAATTGGCCGAAGGCATGCCCGCGCTTATCTTCGCCGCCAACCGCCCCGGCGAATCCTTCCCCGGCGTTATTCGCCAGATGCCCTACCCCTACGGCACACGCGGCAGCGCCGATGTGCCCCCCACCGATAGCTCTACCCGCTTCTCCTTTACCAACCCGGCAGACGCCCGGCAATTTCAGCCCGGTGACCGGGTGCGGGTGGAGGTAGTCATTGAAGAGCGTCCCGACGTTCTCTGGCTGCCGCCCGCCGCCGTGCGCAACTTCAGTGGCCGTTATTTTGTAGTAGTGCAAGATGACGTAGGTCAAAGCCGGGTGGACGTGGCCCTGGGTATTGAGGGCGACGGCCGTGTGGAAATCCGCGAAGGGCTGTCCGAGGGGCAGGTTGTAGTGGGGCAGTAAGCAGTGAGCAGTGAGCAGTGAGCAGTCACTGCTTACTGTTCACTGCTTACCGCTCACTTCAAAAAATATGTCATTCCTCTACCGCACCCGCGCCATCTTCACCATTACCTTCAAGCGTCTCTGGGCGCAGCGAGGGTTGACGGCCGTGACCCTCATTGGCCTGACCATCGCCGTGGCCCTCATCACCACCGTGCCGCTGTATGCCGACGCCGTCAACTTCCGCATGTTGCAGGAACGGCTCAGCAATCAGTCGCAGCGCGGTGGGCGGCCTCCTTTTGCCTACCTGTACAACTACATCGGCGCCTGGTATGGCGCGGTGGCGTGGGAAACGATCCAGCCGCTGGATGATTATCTGCAAAATCGGGCCGCGCCGGCCTTGGGTTTACCGGAAGAAATCGTCATTCGCCATCTGGAGACAGACCGCTACCGCCTCTACCCGGCGGATACGGAAAGTTACGCCGAGGACAGAGCTTTGGGCATCTTCCACCTGGCAACCACGCAGCAGGTAGAAGAGGCGATTGAAATTGTAGACGGCCGTTTTCCCCAATACACCGCTGATGGTCCCATCGAAATCCTGGTCGCCGAAGCCGCCGCCAATCAACTGGGCATCCAGGCCGGCGACCAGTTCATCGCCTACAACTTCCGCAACCCCACCGCCCCCCACCGCGATCTGCCGCTCACCGTCGCCGGCGTCTGGCGACCCAAAGACGAGCGTGACCCTTTCTGGTTTTTTGCCCCCTCCGTCTTCGACGATCTGTTGCTGGTGGCTGAAGAGATATTCCCCGACCGGCTGGCTCCTCTGCTGGACGATGAGATACATCTGGCAACCTGGTATCTGGTCCTGGATGGCAGCCGGGTAAGTACCGGCGATGTGAATGAATTGATCGCCCGCGCCCAACAAGTGGAACGGCAGGTCAACAACCTGCTGCCGGAAACCTCTAACCCATTGACCCCGGCCGACCCCATGCTTTCCTACCAGCGCGCCGTTGGCCAGCTCACCGTGCTGCTCACCGCCTACAACATCCCCATCATCTTCCTCATTCTGGCCTTCATCGCCCTCATTGTCAACCTGGCCGTAGACCAGCGGCGCAACGAGATTGCCGTCATGCGCAGCCGGGGGGCCACTCCCTGGCAAGTGGTAGGCTTTGCTATTTTGGAAGGGGTATTGCTTGGCCTGATCGCCTGGGCGTTGGGCACGCTGCTAGGGCTGGGTTTTACGCAGTTGATGGGACGGGCGCGCAGTTTTATGGACTTCACGGCCGATACCGGCTTGCGCGTAGCCATTAACGATACCGGGCTGCGGGCCGGGGCCATTGCCATCGCCCTGGCGCTGTTGGCCCAGGTTTTGCCCACCATTTCCGCTTCCCGCGACACCATCATCACCTACAAACAGGGGCAGGCGCGTTCGGCCGGTAAACCCTGGTACCAACGCATCTGGTTAGACCTGCTGCTGCTCATCCCCACCGTGTATGGCTTCTACCTGCTGCAACAACAAGGGTCGCTCATAACCATTGACGAAGGGGCAGCCACTGATCCGTTTGCCAATCCGCTGCTCTTTTTGCTGCCCGCGCTGGCGGTGTTTGCTTTTACCCTTTTCTCCTTGCGCGTGTTGCCCTGGCTGATGGAAGCGTTGAGCTGGCTGCTGTTTCGCACCAACAGCGTGGGCCTGCTCATGGCCGCCCGCCATCTGGCGCGTACCCCCCGCGCCTATGCCACGCCGCTCATTTTGCTCGTTCTCACCGTCAGCCTGTCCGTCTTCACCGCTTCCCTGGCGCTGACGCTGGATTTTCAGCTTTACGATGATTATCTTTATCGCACCGGCGCTGATCTCAATCTGGAAGGGCCGGGGCGTGAATATGGGGCCAGCAGTAATTTTGCCAACCTGCCGGGCAGCAGGCCGCCACCCAGCCGCGCCATTTACCTGCCGCTCAGCGAGTATCTGGACTTTCCCGGCGTGGAAGCGGCGGCGCCGGTAGGCACGTATGCAGCTGCGGCGCGGGTGGGTAATGGCAATATCAACGGCACTTTTTATGGCATTGACCGCACCACCTTCCCGGCGGTGAGCTTCTGGCGGTACGATTTTGCCCCTTACCGGCTGGGGGCGCTGGTCAATTTGCTGGCGGCGTCGCCAGATGGGGTGCTGGTTGCCAACCGTTTTCTGGCGGAGACGGGGCTGCGCGTGGGCGACTTTGTGCGCCTGGATGTGCGTTTGGGGGAAGCGAACGTGCAGTTGAATGCCCAAATTTTAGGCGCGTTTGATTATTTTCCCACCTGGTACCCGGAGTCGGGGCCGCTGTTTGTGGGCAATCTGGACAATCTCTTTGCGCTGGCGGGCAGCGATTTCCCCTACCGGGTGTGGATGCGCACATCGCCGGATTTTGACGAGGAGGCGTTTCGCGGCGCGCTGCGCGAACGGCAGTTGATCCAGTGGCGCTGGCAGGAACCGTATGCCGGCATTCGCCAGGAGCAGACGCGGCCGGAGCGGCAGGGTTTGTTTGGCCTGCTCTCGGTCGGTTTTCTGGCGGCGGCGCTGCTGACGGTGATGGGCTTTTTTATGTATGCGCTTTATTCGTTCCGGCGGCGCTTTATTGAACTGGGCATTTTGCGGGCGGTGGGGTTGTCACAGGCGCAAATGTTGGTGTTTGTGGCCTGTGAGATGGGCTTTCTCATCCTGACCGGATTGGGCCTGGGCATTTTGCTTGGCTCGTGGGTGAGCCAGCTTTTCATCCCCTTCCTGCAAATTGGCGCGGAGGCCAGTGACCTGACGCCGCCGTATCTGGTGGAGATTGCCTGGACGGCCGTCAGCCAGATTGCCGTTCTTTTTGGCCTGCTCTTTCTGGCGGCGATGCTGGCGCTTGGTATCCTCCTGCGGCGGATGAAGATTTTCCAGGCGGTGAAGCTGGGGGAGACGGCGTGATACGTGACGAGTGACGAGTGACGAGTGACGAGTGACGAGTGACGAGTGACGAGTGACGAGTGATGCGTGATGTCACTCGTCACTCATCACTTCACGCATCACGTCCTACCGGCCCGCTGCGTCAATATCTCCGGTAATGGGCCAACGTAGGTGATCACTAACCGCTGCCCGGCGCGGGTGCAGGCCATGTACAGTTTGCGGGTGTTGTCACGAATGAGTTCGGCACGTTCCTCATCAGACAGGCGGATGCTTTGTTCCATCTCGTACAGGTCGTGGATACCCATGAGGAAAACGATGGGGCTTTCCAGCCCGGTGGCGGCGTTGAGGGAGCAAACCCGTATCTGGTTATGGGGGTTGATCTGGCCGGGGTCTACGGCCGTGCCCGCGCCAAACACCTGGTTCAATCGCCGGGTGATGTGTGATGTTTCCTCCCGGCTGGCATGGATGACCAGCATGTCCTTCCAGGGGATGCCATGCTCGTGCAGCAAACGAATCTCGTTGATGACCCGTGTCACTTCGTCTTGTTCGCTGGTGAGGGGGATAACCACTGGCAAAACACCATGCGGCATGTGCCACAAATCGGGCGCGATGATCTCTTCCTCATCATCCGGCAGGCGGGTGCGGTAGAGCAGGGTGGCAAAATCTAAAATTTCGTGGGTGGTGCGGTAACTTTTTGTCAGACGATGTACCCGCCCGCGCACTTCCAGGCCGCTGGCCTGCCAGGAGTGCCCCCGTTTCAAAAAACCCTGGCTGGCGTCGGCCACCAGAAACAGATGGCCGGAATCGGGCGTGAGGATTTGTTTAATAATCTCAAACCAGAGGGGGGCAAAAAATTGCGCTTCATCTATCAAAATGAAGTCATAGCGAGGCAGGCCAATGAGACCCTCTTGCCAGTAACGCCACAACTGCCGGGGCACGTCGCCCCAATCCATCAACTGCCGCTGTTGCAGGGCGTGATGATAGGCGTTCATAGCCGCATATAAGCGGCGGCGCATTGTTTCCGATAAGGCAAAGCCGCGCCCGGAGCGGTCAGCCGCCAGGTAGTCGGCTTCGCTAAACAGGAGCCGGTCTTTGTACCAATCAATCTCATCGAGCAACATTAGTTCGGACACGGCCGTGTCCCGCAACTGCTCGTGCCAGATTTGGGTGGCGATTTCCAACCGGTCACGGTAGCGAATCAGGGTGCGCCACGGTTTATCCTCCGGCCAATGGCGGCGACACCAGCCCAAAAAGGTGTGCATTTCCACGCCGTCGTCGTTGTCGCTGAGCCGGGCATAGCGGCGGCGCAGGTCATGGATAAGAGCGCGGTTGTGGGTGAGGATGAGAATGCGCTGCTGCGGAAAATGGCGGCGCAAGATGTGGGCGCGGTAAAGGACGATGAGCGATTTACCGCTGCCGGCGACGCCGTTGATCAGCCGTAAGCCAAAATCTTTGGCCGTATCATGCCCGGTTTTCGGGAGGTTCAAATCCAGCTTCAAGGCATGTTCCTGATCATAATCGAGCAGGTAACGGTCTAACTCGGCAGCGGTATGGCGTTCAATGGGCGGGCGCACGGTAAAAACAACGGGGACAACCACTTCCGGCGTGAAACGGGCGCGGATGTGGTCCAGTTGAGCCGCAGGGAGCGGTGGCGAGAGGTGGTCGGGCAGCCAGGCGGTTAACTGCTCCGGGGTCAAAACCTCCTTGCCTACCCACACCGCTTGGGCCGTATCGGGGTGGATGGCTTTTAGCTGGCGGGCGGTGAGGTTGGGAAAGAACACGGCCGTTGCCACCCCCACCGCCATCTCCAGCCCCGCCAGAAACGCGGCCAACTGCTGTTCTTCAGCCATACCCACCGGCTCGGCTGCGCCATCAAACAAGTCTAGCTGCTGCATCCGCTGCACGTCTTGCGGCGTGGCCGGGGAAACAGCCAGCAGCAGCACCCGGTCAGCCTGTGCCAGGTAAAAATCCGGGCCAGGCCCATGCAGCGCCGGTAATCGCTGCGAGACCACCACCTCATCGGGTAAACGTTTGCACAGGTTAAAGAAGCGAATCAATTCTGGCGCAGAACCGGCAATGGGCGTGGCGGGAATCAGTTGGGCCATGGTGTTATCAAGGATTTTGGACCTTTGGAAACTCAGGGGGTTGGCAGAGTGTGATGCGTGACGGGTGACGGGTGACGAGTGACGAGTGACGAGTGACGAGTGACGAGTGACGAGTGACGAGTGATTTTTTCACGCATCACGTATCACTCGTCACATATCACTCGTCACATATCACTCGTCACATATCACTCGTCACATATCACTCGTCACATATCACTCGTCACGTATCACTCGTCACATATCACTCGTCACATATCACTCGTCACATATCACTCGTCACATATCACTCGTCACATATCACTCGTCACATATCACTCGTCACGTATCACGCCGTCCCCCACGAAATCAGTATAACTCATGATTTTCCCATATCTGCGGCGAAGGGTCGCCTGTGTAGGGAATGTAAACACAGCTTTCTAACAGGCTTTCTAGCAGGGAGACGGTCGCCTGTAATGCGGGGTCGCCGGTTTGGGTGTTAAGCACAAAGCGGCTGCCAATGATGATGAGCTTGCAGCGCGGGCGGGTGACGGCCACGTTAAGCCGTTCCGGTTGGAAGAAAAATTCGGCGACGTTGGCGGCAAAACCGGGATTGGAGGTGGTCAATGTGAGAATGATCAGGTCGCGCTCTTGCCCTTGCATCCGTTCTACAGTGTCTATTACCAGGTCGCGGCGCACGGCCGTGTCTGGCACAAATTTCCGCAGCAGGTTGCGAATGAGGCGTCCCTGAGCGCGATAGGGGGCAACTACGCCGATTTCCACCGGTGGGATGCCACAGGCCAGCAAGGTGGTAATCAGGTCAACGACGGCATAGGCTTCTTTGTGGCTGTAAACGGTATTGTTGTGGTGGGCCAAATCCCAGAACACCTTCGGCTCGTCCGGGCGCAAAATCTCAGTCAGGCGGCCTGGCGGCGATGGGTATTCTATGGTGCGCTGGCGGATGGGGGGCACGGCCGTGAGCAGCCCATCATAAAAGTGCCGGCTGGGCCAGGCCGTCAGCGCCTCATTCAGCCGGTAGGTATCGGTTAACATCGTCTCAAAATTGCCGCCGGCCAGAGAGTCAAAGACCGATTCGCGGAACGCGCCGCCGGTCAGCCGGGTGGTCAGCACCGGCGGCAACTGTTTCTGGTCGCCAAAAAAGATGTACTTGTGCCCGGCCAACATGCCCATCACCGCCAGCGGCAGCGTGATCTGGCTGGCTTCGTCAAAGATAACCGTGTCAAACTCCACATAGCCCAACCGTTTGGTGCGGGTGGCAAAGGGGGTCGCGCCCACCACATAACCGCCGCTCATCTCCGCCAGCGGCGATTCGTGAAAGGATTCGTAATTGGGTACGCGCAGGTCATCTGTTTGCAGGGGGTGGCCCACCTTGATGGCGGCCGCGTCCGGGTCTTGTTTAACCAGGGCGTTGAGGGCGTTATTGATGGCCCGGTGGGTAAAGGCGCAGATCAGCACCCGTTGTCCATCGGCCACCAACGCCCGCGCCAGGGTGGCCAATACGCGGGTTTTGCCGGTGCCGGGTGGGCCTTGCACCAGGTAAACCAGATCGGCGGCATAGGCGTTGGCCAGTGCTTCACTCTGGCTCCAATTGAGTTCCAGCGTTTCGCCAATATCTAAGCCCCGTGCATAGAGGCCGGGATCAATGGTTGGCGCCAGGCGGCCCATGAGCAGGGGCAGGATGCGCTCGCGGCCGATCAGGCTGTCCCCGGCTTCGGCCAGAGCGCCAATAATATAGCTGCTGAGGTCAATAAAGCCGATGTCCAGCGTCCAGCCATCGGGCGGCTCTAGCTTTTTCTCCCAGGGAATAACCTCCTCGCTGGAAATGACCAGTTCTGTCTCTTCGTCTTCCACCAGGTTGACCATGACCCCATCATGGGCAAAGGGGTTGTTCCGGCTGAGCCGCAAAATGTCGCCCGGGCGAAAACGGGAGGTGTTGCGCGAACAGGTGAGGGTTACACGGCCGTCACGGTGTATCTCTTTCAAGGAGACATTTTCAATGGCGTAGCCGTCGGCGACACGGGTCGGCAATGGTTTTTCCCATTGGGCATACACTTGCTGGCGTTGGGCGGTTGTTTCAAACAGCACCATATCGCGCAGCCCACTCAGGAAGTGCGCCATTTCTGGCTGGGAAGGGGTGGTGCTATCAGGGTTCATAGCAGATAGTTGAGAAGTGGCGCCAGTGTATGCTGGTTTGTGCCGCCAGGTCTGTGGGTTACAATTATGGCCTTGCCGTAAAGTGAAGCCCGGAGAGACAGCCTGATTTCACTCACTCTCGAATACGAACATGAGACTCTTCGATAATCCAGAGACGGCCGTCTAGCAGTTCAGATTTTCGTCAACTTTGAACTTCATGCTGGTAAAGCAACAACTCGTTCACGGGTCAAATCAGCCGCATAGGCGATAGCAGCTTGAAGCGCCTCATGGCTAAGGGAAGGATAACTTTGTATGATCTCATCTGGCGACAAACCGGCAGCCAAATTGTCCATGACAACGGAAACCATGATGCGTGTCCCTTTGATGCACGCTTTACCATGACAGATAGTGGGATCAACCTCAATGTATTTTTGCCAGATCATATGATGCTCCACGTTTTTTATACGTGCGGGCATTATAGCAGAGGGAAAGGGTAATGAGCGAGAGAGTGTATCCAATGACGTTTGCGCCGGTGTTGAAGGATTATATTTGGGGGGGGCGGCGGTTGGAACAGTTAGGACGGCTGTTGCCGCCGGGCAATATTGCCGAAAGTTGGGAGATTGCGGCGCATGAGGATGGGGTGACGGCCGTGACGAACGGCCGTTATGCGGGCAAACTGCTGACCGAAGTGCAGGCGGAACTGGGGCTGGATTTGATCGGGACAAATTGCGCCTGGGCGCAGGCGCGGGGCAAATTCCCGCTGCTGGTCAAGCTGCTGGACGCCAACCGCGCCCTCTCCGTTCAGGTACACCCGGATGACGCCTACGCCCTGGCGCACGAGGGCAACGAATTGGGCAAGACGGAAATGTGGGTGGTGCTGGACGCGAAGCCGGGAGCGCAGGTGCAGCTAGGCGTGAAAGCGGGCACGACGCCGGAACTGTTTCGCCAGGGGATTGAAGAGGGAAACTTAGAACCCTATTTGCATTACGTCCCGGTTAAACCGGGTGACCACATTTGTGTACCCGCCGGGACGTTACACGCCATTATGGATGGTATTCTCATCGCCGAGATTCAGCAGAACTCAAACACGACGTACCGGGTGTATGACTGGAATCGGGTGGGGGCGGATGGCAAGGCACGGCCGTTGCACATAGACAAGGCGCTGGATGTGATTAACTTTGATCAGGTGGAACCGTTTCTTTGCCCGGCGGAGATGGCGGAGTTGAACGGCTTAAGCCGTTCACTCCTGTGCGCCAACCAATACTTTGTCACGGAGCGGGTAGAGATGGCAGCGGGAGCGGTGTTTGCGGGAAATTGCAACGGCCGTAGCCTGGAAATTTGGGGCGTGTTAAGCGGGGAGGTGGTGGTGAATGGGGTGGGGTTGACGGCCGTGCAGTTTGTCCTCCTACCAGCGGCAATGGGCAAATTTATGCTGACCACCACACACCCATCTACCCTGCTCAGAACGTATGTGGAGGTAAGCTGAAGATGAATGAACCGATACTTCTGCTGACAATACCAGGCCAATTAACATGGACTGTGCCACCGATAAGCTATGAACTGGTGGAAAACCGCCTGAAAATCGTGGCAGGCGCGCAAACTGACTTGTTTAATGACCCACGGGGCGAGTATACGCAGGCCAACTCCTCACGCCTCGCCTTCACACCTGAGGCTGTTTTTATCGTTCAGGCGAAGGTGCAGGTTGATTTTCAAGCGACTTTCGACGCTGGCGCCTTTATTTTGTGGGCGGATGAGAACCATTGGGCCAAACTGGCCTTTGAATTTTCGCCACAACGGGAGCCGATGATTGTGACGGTCATCACCCGTGAGGTATCAGATGATTGCAATTCGATGGTGATCGCGGGAAATGAAGTGTATTTGCGGGTGGCAAAGCTGGTGGGGGCGTATGCGTTTCATGCGTCGGTAGACGGCCGTAGCTGGCAACTCATCCGCTATTTCTCTTCTGCCAACCTGGAAAACGCCACCGTCAACTTTTCGGCACAGTCGCCCATGGGTGGGGGATGTACGGCCGTGTTCAGCGAAATTGTGTATACGGCCGAAGCCCTGGCCGACATTCGCAACGGAACGTAAAACAGAATCCGCTATTTGCAAAATCACAGCAATCAGGCAACATTGGCGCATGGAATACGAGAATCAGGACTTAGAAACGGCTGAACTCAAGGACACGGTAGCTGAAAAACGAAAGTATTGCGTCCTCAATGTCGAAGGGGCGCGCCAGGTATCGGCTGTCTGGCTGGAAAGCGTAGACCTGGATGGCGCTGTCGCTTTTGGCCTGCCGGAGATTGATGACCGCTATCACGTCTGGCGCGTCCCTCTGGTGGGCAAACATTCGCAGGAGCGCATTGGTGAAATTGTCATAGATGCTTATTCCTCATTGCTGTTACAAGACAAGACAACCGCTCCCGAACTGTTGGAGGCCCGACTCTTGCACCGCAAAAGCGCCAAACCAACCGCAGCTACGCACCCAAAAAGCTATAAACCATCCAATCTGCGCAACACTATCGCTTTGGGTGATGCGGAAGAGGTTCTGTCTGAACTACCGGAAGCCTCTGTAGACCTGATTTTCACTTCCCCGCCCTATTTCAATGCCCGCCCCGAATACGAAGATTACATCACCTATGAAGAGTACCTGCTGAAAATGCGCAAAATTATTCGCGCCAGCCATCGCGTGTTGAACGAGGGACGCTTTTTTGTGATGAACATTTCCCCCGTTCTCATTCGCCGCGCCAACCGCACCCAATCCTCCCGGCGCATCGCTGTCCCTTTTGATATACACCGGCTGTTTGTCGAAGAGGGCTACGATTTTATTGACGACATCATCTGGGCCAAACCGGAAGGCGCGGGTTGGGCTACCGGACGTGGGCGACGTTTTGCCGCTGACCGTAACCCCCTGCAATACAAACCTGTGCCCGTCACCGAATACATTCTGGTTTATCGCAAACAGTCGCCCCATCTGATTGATTGGAACATTCGCACCCATCCCAATCAGGAACTTGTTCAGGCATCAAAAATAGAAGATGGTTATGAAGTCACCAACATCTGGCAAATTTCCCCAACCTTTGACAAAGAGCATCCGGCCATTTTCCCGGAAGAATTAGCTGCCAAAGTTATCGCCTACTACTCCTTTGTGGATGACGTGGTGCTAGACCCCTTTGCCGGCTCTGGCACGGTGGGTCTGGCAGCCGCCAAAGCCAAACGGCGTTTCGTCCTGATTGACCAGGAACCTAAATATGTGAATTTGATACGTGAACGGGCCAAACTATGGCTTGGCAAAGAAGCAGCCGAGGTCTTGTGCCTGAATTGTCCTCCCATTACTGTGGACAATATGTTGCTATAGTGTGATTCATGACCCAACACGAACCTTTTATCAGTTTTCTTCACCTGCTTGATGACAATGCCAAAGCATTATTGAATGCCAGTGGCAACGACTTGATTCAAAAGATAGGCATGGAGACGGTACGAACGGTCGTCCTGGATGTGCTTTCTGGTCGCAATTTGCGTGATTCTACGGAAATGCTAACGCGCCGTCGTCTGGCTGCCCTCAATGCTGCCACTGTTGCCATGATGCTACGCGGTGCTGCTTCTCAACCTGATTTTGTGGAAAAATTACCTGAAATTGCCGAAAGGATGTTACGGCAGAAGCGTTTGTCTCGTTCCGAAAAGTGGATGGCCCAATGGGTATTGGGTTTGACTGACAAAGCCTCACAAAATGTATTGCGTGATGATGCCGAACTGCTGACTGAATATCGCTTGCGTTATGAGGCTGTTTACCAGGAAGTAATAACTCAGAGTGTTGAGAATTATGGGCCTCTACAGGCAAAAATTTTCCTGAACAATGAGTTCGTGGCCGATTTGGGGTGGGCTTTTATGTTGTACTTGTTGGGAGCAGTGGGAGCGCAAACGCTGGCTATTCGTGGATCAGAAAAATCTCTTTATGGGAAATTGTTTGAACGGTTGGTATTGGGTTCCCTGCTTGCTGTTCTTGGTTTTCAGCATACAGGCACGAGTGGAGCCGTTGGTTTTCAGCGCGAATTTTGGCTATCTTCGCAAGAGGATCGGCGTGAAAGTGATGCGACCGCTCTGTGGGAAGCAGGCAAAGGGGTCAGATTCGATATTGGTTTCATTGGGCGGGGGAATCCAGAGATTTCCTTAGACAAAGTAACCCGGTTTGAGTGGGAGATTAGTCTCGGCCGTTCCACCTGGTATCTGGCAACGATTATTATTGTAGACCGTATTGGTGCGGGGAGTCGCATCAAAGAACTGGCGCGTCGTGTCGAAGGCGATATTGTCCAAATGAGCCTGGCTTACTGGCCACAAGAAGTAGCCCAAATTCTTCATCAACGTATGGGATTCGTGCATCCATTAGTGACAATGCCTCGCAGCGACATTCACTTGTATCTGGCTGAAGCTATGAAAACTGTACCTTTAGAATCCTTTCTGATCAGCAGTTAACCTGGAACAACAAAACGATGGCTGAACCGATTATTCTTTGTGAGAACTTAGTCAAGATTTATAAGATTCAGGATGTGGAGGTGTTGGCGCTGCAAGGGTTGGAACTGACGGTGCAGCGCGGCGAGTTGATGGGCATTGTGGGGGCCAGCGGTTCTGGCAAGTCTACGTTGATGAATGTGTTGGGGGGATTGGTACGGCCGTCGGCCGGCAAAACAATCGTAGACGGCCATGATCTGCTCAAATTGTCGGACGCACAAATTAACAAATACCGCCGGGAGAAGGTGGGGTTTGTCTGGCAGCAGGGGGCGCGCAACCTGATTCCCTACCTGAATGCGCTGGAAAATGTGGAAATGCCGATGACGCTGGCGGGCGTTCACGGCCGTCGCACCCGCCAACACGCCGCCGAACTGCTAGAAATGGTGCAACTGTCCCACCGCCGTCACCACAAACTGGGGCAGATGTCCGGTGGGGAACAGCAGCGGGTGGCGATTGCCGTGGCGCTGGCGAATAATCCCCGGATTTTGCTGGCGGACGAACCCACCGGCGAACTGGATTCGGCCACCGCCCTGACCATTTACGAAGCGTTCCAGGCGTTGAACCGGGAGTTGGGGCTGACAATTCTGATTGTGAGCCACGACCCGACCATTGCCCGGCATGTGCAGCGGGTGATGCAAATTCGGGATGGCAAGGCCGCCAGCGAGACGGTGCGCCGCCGTCGCCAGCCGGAAACGGCCACGGCAACGGTCACGGGGGCGGCCAGTGAACACCACGATGACCATTTTGAGGAGTTGGTGGTGTTGGATTCGGTGGGGCGGCTGCAACTGCCGAAGCAGTACCGGGAGGCGCTGAATTTACACGGCCGTGCCCGCATGGAACTGGTGGACAATCATCTCATTATTCGTCCGGTGCCGCCGGAAGATTTGCACCAGCTACCGTCCGAACTGCGGCAGCAGGTAGAGGCAGCAGAGGAGAAAGAGGACGGCCGTTTACAACAATGGCTGCATAAATTACGGTGGAAGAAGGTAATTGAGTAATTGGGTAATTGGGTTATTACTCAATTACTCTTATGAAAACGATCTTTTCATCGGTGCATGTGTAGCACGATTTGGCAAATCGTGTTACATCACAACTCAATTACATAATTTCCCAGGAGACTTCATGGGCAGCAGCCCACCACAATGAATGAAAACAGGACGCCTATTCACAACGTTTGTCCGCGTCATCCACGAGAATCTGCGTCCCATTTACGAAGGAGAAAAGCCCATGTGGAGTTATTTACCCATTTTGATAGCCATCATCGGTGGGGTAGCGGTGGTCATTCAGGCGCGTTTCAACGGTATGATGGACAGAGGCATGGGCACGGTGGAGAGCGTCTTTATCACCTATGGTTTGGGCGGGTTGATTATTGCCCTGGTGATGGTGGCTTTGCGTGGCGGCAACCTGACGGCGTTTCGCACGGTGCCCTGGTATGTGGCGCTGGCCGGGGTATGTGGCCTGCTTATCATTGGCGCCATCAGCTATTCTGTGCCCCGACTGGGGCTGGCAGCGGCTTTTACTATCATGGTGACGACCCAATTTGTGTTGGGCGCTGTTTTTGATCATTTTGGGTGGTTGGGGGGTGAGCTACGGCCGTTGAACCCGCAAAAAGCCGCCGGTATTCTCATTTTGATACTGGGGGTCTGGCTTATCGTCCGGGAATAAGCCCAACAACAAAAGCTGGTAAGTTGGGGCAAAATGAACGCCATTTGACGCTCGTTGTCAAATCGTGCAAACTAAAAAAATAGGGCCATCACCTTGTTACCTTATCACCTCATTGCCCTGTCATTTAAATAAGGAGAATCATGTTTTTAATTACGCTCGTTAATGCTATTTACTGGCTGTTACTCATCCTGTTTCTGGCGCGGATGGTGATTTCGTTTGCGCGTATTGACCCATATGATCCTACGTGGGGGCGACTGGCACAGTTGGTGTATCAGGTGACGGAGCCAATCATGGAACCGGTGCGGCGCCTGGTACCGCCGCAAGGTGGCCTTGATTTCAGCCCGTTGATTATTCTGTTGGGATTGGCAGCCCTGCGTATGATCCTGGTTTCGCTGCTGTGACGCCGGCCGGATTCAACTTGTTGATTTCTGTCTATGATTATTTGTGAGGGTTGTCTATTTACGGCCGTATCCATTCTCCCCTACCCTATAGGCAACAATTCTTGAGGAGGTAAAACATGATCAAGAAAAGCAAAGTCAAAGGGACCGAACAGGTCAAGGTTACATTTAGTCTGCCGTTGGATAATCCCCACGGCGCGGCGGCGGTGGTGGGTTCATTTAACAATTGGGACCCGGCAGCGAACAAGATGACCAAGCGTGCGAATAACACCTACAGCACGGCCGTGACCCTGCCGGCCGGTCAACGCTACACTTTCCGCTACTATGCCGAGGATGGAAGCTGGTTTAATGACGACCAGGCCGATGGCTACGAAGCCAACGAACACGGTGGGCAGAACTGTATTGTGGAGACATGAAAGACCCCCGGCGTTGCCGGGGGTTCTCTATAGGCCCAAACTTTCCAACCATTCCACCAAACCTTCACGAGTCCAGTGGTTGTCATCCACCAACTGCATCATCTCCTCGGCGACGGGCTGGCGGCGGCCTGTTGGCCCGTATACAACGCGCGTATTCAGATCGTATCCCACCTTCTGGCTAAGCCGCCACAGGGCCATACTGTACGAGAAATCCGGTCGTTCAATGGATTGGGGGCCAAACGCGCCGGCATAAGCCGCCGCCACCGCGCAGGTTTTGTAGATCACCCGTTGTTCATAATGGTAATAACCGGTGATCTGTTTCTCGATGAAAGCGTGGCGGCACAAAGGGTGATAAGTACGGCCGATGCGCAAATAGTTGGAGAGGGTAGCCGTATCCACCGGTCTGACGGGCCTGGGCATGTCAATAATCACCGGGCCAGGCATGGCGGGGTGATGAGAGCGGGTGACGGCGGGCGCCACATTTCTGTCTACCCTGTGGTTTTGTGGGGTGGTGACAATGGGTAAGGAATGGCTTAACGGGGGGGCAAAAAGGCGGGCAACGATGTTGACTAGTTTGATGTGTGTTGACATAAGGATGCTCCAATTGAGATAAACTTCTTCTTCCAGCTACATATTCTACAAAATCAGTAATAATACACACCTGGACACCCCAGCCAAACACAGTGGAAACTTTAACCGATCTACGGCTAAAAGCACCAGCCGTACTTTAGTCTGCCTGCGTCAGACATCTGAAAATAAAGATGCTTTGTCAATAGTGAGTGGGACCCTGATAAGGCTGGCTCCATCACCTTTGCCGGGTTTGCGTTCATAACGCACGCAACGGCCGTTCCTCCCCGCAACATTCCTCAGATAAAATTCAGGCTGGCTTTACCGGATATTCCTTGACTTTTCACTCCACTACGGGCAGAATCGCCCGCTGCCCTTCTCAATACCTGTATCCAACCATGCGACTTTTTTGGGAATTCACCGTCCGCTCCTTCCAGCGCCACCTCACCTACCGGGCCGCCGCCGTAGCCGGGCTGGTCACGAACTTCTTTTTTGGCATCTTGCGCGTTTCGGTGCTGCTGGCAATTTTGGGAGAGCAGGAGAGCATTGAGGGCTACGGCCGTGCCGAACTCTTCACCTACATGGCCCTCACCCAGGCCATCATCACTTACCTCAGCCTCTTTGGCTGGTATGACCTGATGAACGCCGTCCACAGCGGCGAAATTGCCACTGACCTGCTCAAACCGATGGGATTTGTGAGCTTTTGGCTGGCGCGGGATGTGGGCCGGGCAGCGGTGGCGCTGCTGCTGCGGGGCGTCGTCATTATGGCGCTGTACAGCCTCTTTTTTGACATGGTACATCCAACGAGTGTGGCGCAGGTAACGGCCGTGGCCGTTTCCCTCATACTGGCCTTACTCATCAGTTTCGGCTTTCGCTTTTTGCTCAATCTCAGCGCCTTTTGGTCACCTAATGCGCGGGGAATCGGCCGTTTTGGTTTTACGATTAGCTGGTTCTTTTCCGGTTTCCTGATGCCGCTGGCCTTTTTCCCCGCCTGGGTGCAGCAAATCGCCTACCTGACGCCGTTCCCTTACGCCTTGAATGTGATTGTAGAAATTTACACAGGCCAACTCACCGGCCCCGCTTTGTGGCAAACGCTGTGTATCCAACTGCTGTGGGGGCTGCTGCTGTTCACTCTGGCGCATGTGACGCTGCGCACGGCCGTTAAACGCCTGGTCATCCTCGGCGGCTAATGCATCACAGTTCACGCATTACGCATCACGCATCACGGATTACGGATTACGGATTACGGATTACGGATTACGGATTACGAACCATGTGGCACACCCTCCTCCTCTACCGGCGCTTAATGAGCGTGCAAATGCGCAGCCAGATGCAGTACCGCACCGCCTTTGTGCTGGAAACGTTGAGTACGGCCGTTATCGTCGCCGTTGAATTTGGTTCTGTGGCCCTGGTACTCAACCGTTTCGGCGGTATTCAGGGCTGGACATTGGCCGAAGTCGCCTTTTTATATGGCATGAGCGAAACCGCCTTTGGTTTCATGGATATGATCTTTGCCGGGTTTGACCCGCCCGTCTTTGGGCAGCACGTCCGCCGGGGCACGTTCGACCAGCTTTTGCTGCGCCCCGTCAACATCACGGCACAGGTGATGGGATCGGAATTCACACTGCGTCGCCTGGGTAAAATTGCCCTGGGGGTGGCCATCTTTGCCTTTGCCGTGCAAGCCAACCAGATCATCTGGACGCCGCTGAAACTGGCTTACCTGCCCATTGTTATGTTCAGTCTCTTTTTGTTTTTTGGCGGGCTGTTCATCATCGGCGCTACCATCACCTTTTGGACGGTAGACTCCATTGAGGTGATGAATATTCTCACCTACGGCAGCAGTTTCACCATTGACTACCCCATGACCATTTATCCCGACTGGATTCGCCGCTTTTTTACCTTTGTCGTGCCCGTCATCTTTCTAAGCTATTACCCAGCACTCTATTTTTTGGACAGGCCAGAACTGGCCGAAGCGCCGCCCTTTGCCCCCTTCCTCTCGCCCGTAGTCGGCATAGGATTGCTGCTGGCGCTGCGCTTCTGGCATTTTGGCATTCGCCGCTATCAGAGTACCGGTACATAGAATGTTCGTGTTTCGTAGTAGGCGATTTATCGCCATCTGATGGCGATAAATCGCCTACTACGAACCTGGAAGAGTGATATGAGCATCATCACCGTCAGAAATCTGCGCAAAGAGTTTAAGGTCAGCAAACATCATCGGGGAATGATGGGCACGCTGCGTAACCTGACCACCCGCGAATTTACCCTGGTGAAAGCGGTAGACAACATTGACTTCACCATCGCCAGGGGTGAACTGGTAGGCTACCTGGGGCCAAATGGGGCCGGTAAATCTACCACCATCAAGATGTTAACCGGGCTGCTGACGCCAACGGGGGGTGAAGTGGTGGTCAACGGCCGTGTCCCCCACCAACAGCGCCAACTCTACGTGCAGCGCATTGGCGCCGTTTTCGGCCAGCGCACCACCCTCTGGTGGGATTTGCCCGTTATCGAATCGTTGGAATTGCTGCGCCACATCTACCGCGTTCCCCCCGACCGCTACCGGCAAAATCTGCACGAGTTCACCAGCCTGCTGGAAATGGAATCTTTTTTGAACACCCCCGTCCGTTCGCTGTCATTGGGGCAGCGGATGCGGGCCGACATTTGCGCCGCGCTGCTGCACGACCCTGACCTGCTCTTTCTGGATGAGCCAACCATTGGTCTGGACGTGGTCGCCAAAGAGCGCATCCGCGAATTTGTGCGGCATATCAACAGCGCCCGCGGCGTCACCATCCTGCTTACCACCCACGACATGGCCGATGTGGAACGCCTCTGTTCGCGGGTAATGATTATTGATCACGGCCGTTTGCTCTATGACGGCCGTTTACAAACCCTGCAAGACCGCTTTGGCGGCAAGCGAGAACTGGTGGTGGATTTTGCCGAGCCATACCCGGAAGTGACGGTACCCGGCGCCACCCTCACCCACTACCACGACCTGCGCGCCACGTATGAATTTGAACGCCAGACCATCAGCGCCTCGGAACTGATCGGTCTCCTGTCCACCCAATACCGCATCCGCGACCTTTCCGTGCGCGAGCCGGACATTGAAGGCACCATCCGCCGCATCTACCAGGAAGGGCTACTAACGGGTGATGCGTGATGCGTGACCAGAGAGACCTCACGCAGCACCCTCTGCTACTGATCCCTCGTGAAAAAACGAACGTTTGTTCCGAAATCAGCTTTTCGCCATTGACGAAATAGAACATTCGTGCTAGAATTTTATCATTATTACCGCAACTGTACAGCCAATAAGGAGACAATCTCATGGCAAAATCAAACGGGGCCGGGGACGGCCGTGATGTTACCCTGGAAAAAACACTGGATGCATTGACCAAACGATTTGGTGAAGGCACCATTATGCGTTTGGGGGAGGCACAGCACATGCATGTTGAATCTATCCCCACCGGCTCGCTGGCGCTGGATATTGCTTTGGGCGTGGGCGGCGTACCGCGTGGCCGCGTGGTGGAAATCTATGGGCCAGAATCTTCCGGCAAGACTACCCTTTGCCAGCACATCATTGCCGAAGCCCAAAAACGGGGCGGCGTCTGTGCCTTTGTGGACATGGAACACGCCCTCGACCCCAACTATGCCGAACGCTGCGGCGTGGACGTGAACGACCTCTACGTCTCCCAGCCGGACACCGGCGAGCAAGCGTTGGAAATTGCTGAGGCGCTCATTCGTTCCGGCACAATGGACGTGGTAGTCGTGGACTCAGTGGCGGCGTTGGTGCCCCGCGCCGAAATTGAGGGCGAAATGGGCGATGCGCACGTCGGTTTGCAGGCCCGGCTCATGTCCCAAGCCCTACGTAAACTGTCTGGGGCTATCAAACAGACCAACACCGTTGTCATTTTCACCAACCAGCTTCGCTCCAAAATTGGGGTGATGTTTGGCAACCCAGAGACCACCAGCGGCGGCAATGCCCTCAAATTTTATGCCTCGGTGCGCATTGACGTCCGGCGCACGGAAGCGATCAAGGCAGGCGCCGACGTGGTCGGCAACCGTACCAAGGTCAAAATCAAAAAAAACAAGGTGGCCGCCCCCTTTGCCGAATGTGAATTTGACATCATGTATAACCAGGGCATTTCCTTTGTGGGGGATGTGGTAGACCTGGGTGTGCAATATGGCCTGATTGACAAACGCGGCGCTTATTTCCGCTATGGTGATACGCTGTTGGGGCAAGGGCGCGAAAATGCGAAGGTGTTTTTGGTGGAGAATCCTGGCATTATGGATGAACTGGAATATCTGATCCGCCGTGAAGCCGGCCTACCGTTAGGTGAATTTGAGGCCGAAGCACCGCCGGTCAACGGCCGTGTCAAAAACGGTACTATTCTGGCAGAAGATGCGGTATTTTAAGATTGGGATATTGGGATATTGCCCAATATCTCAATATCTTTTTCTTATCACCGGCCATTCACTCAAATCCGCACGATGGGAGATAACCAGCACGGCCGTCATCCCCAGCCACGTACCTAACCAGGCCAGTGGCGCATCTAGCAGCAGCAAGCCCGCCAGCAAACAGAGGCAGCCCAGCAGCACCGCCCACCCCTCAGGCCGCAGCGCATATAGCCACACGGCAAACAAAAGTCCCAACAGGATGGGCACGACAAATAGCGACAGCCCTGTCCAGACGCCAAACGTCACCGCCAGGGCTTTGCCGCCGCGCCAGCCTAAAAATGGCGAAAAAGCATGCCCGGCAATGGGTGCGGTAGCCACAGCCGCCAGCGCCCACCCCTCCATTTGCCAGCCAAAGTTAGCCAGCGCCACCGGCAGCGCCCCTTTCAAAAAATCGAGCAGCAGCGCCAACATCCCCCACCCCTTGCCACCGGCGCGGAATACATTCGTCGCTCCCGGATTGCCGTCGCCAAACTGGCGAATGTCCACCCCCAACGCCAGCTTACCCACCCACACGGACATGGGCAGCGCACCGCACAGGAAGCAGAGGGGAATCCAGAGGAGAAGCATGGTAATCGGTAATCCGTAATCCGTTTATCCGACTCTCACGTTTCACGTTTCACGGCTTACGAATGCAAAGTTGCGGAAGGAACGCAGCCGTTCGTGGCTTTCTTCGGCCAGGAGCAGGGTGACGCCGAAGCTGATCAGGACGTTGGTGAGCAGGAAGAAGAGTAGTTCTTCGATGGGCAGGACGCCGCCAAGCAAAATGCCGGTGGACTGCGCCGGGTCGATGGTCCAGGTGCCCCAACCAATCGCCAGGGCATCGGCGGCGCTGAGGTAGAGAACGAGGGGCACAATAGTCCAGAAAACGAGCCGGCGGTAGCGCCACAAAATGTCTGCGCCAAACCCCACTTGCAGCATAATGGGCAGCAGCGCCCAGGCCAGTTCCAGCCCCAGGTAGGTTCCCGGCTGCCAGCGCACAGCCAGAATGACAACGGCCGTCACCCACAACACCGCCAGCACCGCCACCGACCACCAGCGCAAGGACGGCCGTAACGCCTCCGTTTTTGCCACCCCCTTTAACCGCCGTGCCAAAAACAGCAGCCACAGCCCACCTAAAATCGGTTGCAACACAAAAAAGGTGTACTCCTCAATCGGCACCCAGCCGATGACCAAACCCGTCACCAGCGCCGGGTCATACCACCAGACGCGGGTAGCCACCAGGTAATTGTCCCAGGGTGTGGTATACACCAACGCCACCAGCACGTGCAAGGCAATGGCGGCATACGGCGGCCAGGATTGCAGCATAGGCGGCAGGGTACGGCCGTGTCGCTTATCCCATACCTCAACCCCCACCAGTATCAATATCGGTATCACCAAAAAAATCCCTAAAAAGCCAAAATAAGTCATGGTTTTTCCCTTTATGAGATTGGAGATTCGATCTTCCAATCTCCCACTTATCGCACCAACCGGTTCTTCCACTGAATGCCCCGCCCCAACAGGCGGGTAAACAATCCCCAGCAGGCGGCTGCCTGCACAACGGCTGCGCCCAAAGGGGCCAGCAGCGCCCCTGTGCCACTGCCAAAACGCCGCCCCCAAGAGATCATACCGGGCACACTCAGCAGCCAGGTAAACAGCAGCCAGCGGCGGTTCACCAGCCGCAGCGCCACAAACAAAGGGGCCAGCAGCGGCATCATCACCCCGGTGATAAAGATGGCGGTTAGAACCGCTCCCAAACCGGAATATGCCAGCGACCCTGACCCCAAACGGGACAAACCGCGCCACATGTGGGGCAGGTTGTCATACATGTACACAGTGGCACATTCTTCGCCACGCAGCATCGGCACCTGGTAGCCCATCCGCTGCAAATGCACACCAAGCGCCAGGTCTTCCAACATTTCACCGCGCACGGCCGTCATCCCGCCACTTGCTTCGTACACATCCCGGCGCAACAAGATGTATTGCCCATTCAAGGTGGCGTTGTGACGGCGCTGCCCGGCAAATAAACCGGCAAAACCGACCATCAACGCTGCCCAATCAACCAGCCCTCTGGCAGCCTGCCGCGGGAAAATGCTGAGACCGTCTAGCCGGTGATTCAGGGTGTAGGATACGGCCGTAACCACACTATCCGGGTGATGTTGCATATCAGCGTCGGTGAAAAGCAGCCATTCGCCGCGAGAGGCCAACACTCCCTGGTGGACTGCGTTTGGTTTGCCCAACCAGCCCGCCGGTAGGCCATTCAATCGCTGCACATGCGCACCATAATAATCGGCGACGATGGCCGTGTTGTCTTCTGAATTGTCATCCACCACCAGAATTTCCAACTGGCCGGGATACTGCTGCGCCTGCAAAGAAGGCAGCAGCCGGTGTAAATTGACTGCTTCGTTACGGGCAGGAATGATGATGGAGAGGGAGGGGTACGGCCGTGTGTCACGTACTGCCTCCTGGCAAGGCGTAAGTACCGGCATCTGGCGGTACAACCACTCCGCCCGCAGCGCCAGGGGAATGGCGGCAAAGGTAAAGAAAGCCATGGTGATGTCGTGGAAGGTCATTTTCCGAAGTTCGTAATCTGCGAGTCGTAATCCATGAACCGACAGCCGGCTTACGGATTACCGCTTACGGATTAGCATCTTCACGCCCGGTTTTGGTTCCAGCGTTGCCCCCATGTAAGGTTTGATCTTTTGGCCGGGAACCAGGGTCAGGGTGAATTTTTGTAAGATGCGGGCCAGCACAATTTTGGCCTCAATTTGGGCAAACGTAGCGCCGATACAGTTACGTGGGCCGCCGCCAAAGGGCACATACGTCAACGGCGGGCGCTGGCTGCGCGCGTTTTTGTCAAAGCGATGGGGGCAGAATTGTTCCGGGTTTTCCCAATGTTTTTTGTCCCGATGCGCCAGGTAGATGGAGTACATTACCCGCGTCCCAGCCTGCACTTCATAACCGGTTACATCCAGGTCAGTAGCCGCCATGCGGTTGCCCACATGAATGGGCGGATAGAGCCGCAGCGCCTCTTTGAAAGCCATATCCAGGAATTCCAACCGCTGGAGATGTGCTTCGGCTGGATCATCATCGCCACATACGGAGTCTACTTCGGCTACGGCCGTCGCCATCTGTTCCGGGTGCTGCGCCAGCAAATAAAGCGTCCAGGTGAGGGAAGCCGTGCTGGTATCGTGCCCGGCGATAAGCATGGTCAGCAGTTGGTCACGGATTAGGCCGTCGTCCAGCCCCGCCTGGATGAGAGCGGTGAGGAGATCGGGTGAGGGGGCGTCTTGTAATCTCTCAATCTCCAATCTCTCAATCTCCAATCGCCGCCGGGCAATCAACCCATACAAATAATCATCCATCGCCTGCAACACTTTTTTGTAACCGGGGCGGGGCAGGTTGGGCCAGATGATCCACAGACCGGGAGAGATGTACTTGATCGTTTTGAGGATGGGCAGCCACATGCGTTCCAGGTCAGGCCACATGTCCACGTTGAAGGTAGCCCCCAGCAGGATGAGCAGGGCCAGGCGACGCATTTCAACGAGCATATCTACTGTGCCGCCGTCACGCCATTGGGTGGTGAGTTCGTCGGTGTAGCGGCGGATGGTGGGGATGTGCGGGATGACGGACGGCCGTTGCAGCACCGGTTCCATAATGGCGCGCAGACGGCCGTGTGCCTCCCCATCCTGCACCAATATCCCCTGCCGCAACAGTTTGGCTACCGGGTCCTTTTCGTTGCGCCACAAAAATCGGTCTCGGTCCGAAACCAGCACAAACCGGTTCGTCTCTGGCCCCACCAGCACCGCCGGCTGGAAACCGGGCAGCGTAATTTGGAAAGCATCACCCACATGCTCATGCATCATCTCCAACGCCACCAGCAGTGAACGCTCCCGCGCCAGCCGCTTCAGCACTTCCAGACCCAACTTTTCATCCGCTACCGGGAGAGGTTTTGTATCCATGAAGAAGGATCAACGCAGAGGCATGGCGGCGCAAAGGGGATTTTTCTCTGCGCCGCCGCGTCTCCGCGTTAAGAATTCAATATCAACTCTTCGGCGATCTTAGACGAAGAGAGCACACCCGGCAAACCGGCCCCCGGATGTGTACCCGCCCCCACAAAATAGAGATTGGCAAAATCCTCCGACCGGTTGTGTGGCCGGAACCAGGCCGACTGCGTGAGTACCGGCTCTACCGAAAACGCCGATCCCAGATAGCTATTCAGGTTATTTTGAAAGTGCAGCGGGTCAATGTAATGTTCCACGACGATGTTCTCCTGCAAATCCGGCAGATAGTTATCTTCCAGGAATTGCATGATGGCATCGCGGTACGGTTTGGTCGCTTTGGTCCAGTCCACATCCGCGCCTAAATGGGGCACAGGTGAAAGCACATAGAATGCTTCACACCCTTCCGGGGCCATCGAGGGATCGGTGAGGGTGGGCATGTGCAAATAGAGCGAGAAATCATCGGCCAGCACTTTATTGTGGAAGATGTCACGCAGCAGTTCGCGGTATCGTTCACCCAGGATAATGTTGTGATGCACCAGTTTGCCGTTGGTATAGCGCCGCTTTGTGCCGAAGTAAATCACAAAGAGGGAATTACTGTAGCGGGTGAGCTTTTTCCAGCGTGTATCGCTGTTGCGCAGGCCGCGATGTTTGGCCGGGATGAGATTCATGTAGGTGAAGGCGACGTCCGCATTGGAGATGATGTGGTCGGCGTGGTGGACGGCGCCATCCATCAGCCGGATACCGGTGACGCGCTTACCTTCCACCAGGATTTCCTGCACCGGGGCGTTGTAGTGGAAACGGCCGCCTAACTCTTCCGTCAGTTTCACCAGGGCGTTGACCACGGCCCCCGTGCCACCCAGGGCGTAGTGAATGCCCCATTCCCGTTCCAGGTAATGGATCATGGCATAGATGGAGGTGGTATCAAATGGGTTGCCGCCTACCAGCAGGGGATGAAAAGAGAAGCAGCGGCGCAGGAATTCGTTTTCCACAAATTGGGCAGCGTAGTTGTACACGGTTTTGTAGGATTGCAGTTTCACCAGGTCGGGAATGACCCGCAGCATGTCAGTAATATGCAGGAAGGGCTTGTCCGCTAATTCGATAAACCCTTTTTCAAAGATGGCTTTGGTGGTGGCCATAAATCGCTCGTAGCCGATTTTGTCGGCCGGGTTCCATTGCTCAATCTCGGAAAGGATGAACTGGTGGTCATCGTTGTAGTCAAAGCAGCGCCCTTCATGGTTAAAGATGCGGTAGAAGGGGTCGCACTGCACAAATTGTACGTAATCTTCGCGGCGGCGGCCGGCCAGGGCGAAAATGTCATCAAACATAAAGGGCGCGGTGATGACGGTGGGGCCGGCATCGAATTTGAACCCATCTTTTTCAAAGACATAACCACGGCCGCCGGGTTTGTCCAGCTTTTCAAATACATCTACCTGGTAGCCGCGCGCCGCCAGGCGCGCCGCCGCGCCCAGCCCGCCAAAGCCGCTGCCTATAATGATCACTTTGTTGTTTTGGTTCATATGTGTGCAATGGCTCCTTTGTGAATTATGAATTATGAATTATGAATTATGAAGGATGAAGGATGAATTACGAATTGGTATAGCCTTGCCAACGAGCGCGCCACCAGATACCGGGTAGTTTTTGCAGTTTGGCACGGCCGTTGACATGAGCGCGCCTGGTGAAGACATCATAGTTGTGGGCTTCAATGTCATCCAGGATGGCGCGGTATAGTTCGGCGGCGGCGGCGACGGCAAAACGGCCGTTGGCGCTGAGCATATTGATGCCGGGCATGGCCTGGGTATACAGGTCACGGGTACGGTCAATCTGGAAGCGCATAAATTCTTGCCAGCGATGGCCGTTGTGTTTCCCGGCAATGTCCGCTTCCGTCAGACCAAAGGCCGCCAGTTCATCCTGGGGCAGGTAACAACGGCCGTTGTCCCAGTCTTCGGCCACATCGCGCAGGATGTTGGTCAGCTGCAGCGCCACACCCAACTTCACAGCATAGGGAATGGCCTCGTGGCTGCTAAAGCCGGTGATGTGCATGGACATCAGGCCAACGGTGGAGGCAACGCCGTAGCAGTAATCGGCCAGGTCGGCGAAGGTTTCATAGCGGGCAAAGCTGAGGTCGCGGGCGACGCCATCCAGCAGTTGTTCGGCGTAGAGCCGGGGGATGGCGTAACGGGTGCGCGCATCGGCCCAGGCTACGGCCGTGAGATCATCTTCCGGTGGTGTGCTGCTGAGCGCGTGCTGCCGCCACTGCCGGAATTGTTGGGCGCGGTTTTCTTGCTGGCGATCAATGAGGTCATCACTGACGCGGCAAAAGGCATAGAGGGCACGGATGGCCCGCCGTTCGGCAGCGGGCAGCAGGGCGGAGGAGGTGTAAAAGGTGCGGCTGTGCTGGGCGGTGACGGCCGTGGCATGGGCATACGCCTTCTGCAGCAAGGAGTCATGCACGGCGATGGCTTCGCTGGTGACAAGATTTTCCAACGGCGCATAGGCCTGTGCCAGAAGACGGCTTTCCCAGGTGGCGGTTATTGTCATCACTTTCCCTCCTAAAATCTGTACAACAAACACTATTGTGTTTTCCAATAAAGAATTTTTTGCTGGCCTGGACAGGTGATGAGTGGATGAAAGCGGCTTAGTGTGTATTGATGATCCGGGACACACAATTATTTTAGCCCTAACGTCTTGATTGACCAACCTGCCAGACAACTTCACAAACTATACAATATACAAGTTGTTTTGTCAAGAAAATGTATATATTTTGTCCATTATCAAATGGTAAAGAAGGTGGAATCAGGCAGCCTTTGAAGACTCACCTGGTCTGATGGCGTCTAAAAATTGGATATTTCAAGCAGGGGTGGAGTTGTTCAGTATGTGCAGCAGCCAGCAGACACGGCCGTCGTCCATCCACTGTACCTGCCATTCCCCCGCGCCAAACGTGCGCCGCACGCCGCGTAAAAGCTGCTGCAAACGGCGCAGATGGTCGGGCCGGGCGGCAGTCGGACGACGCCAGCCGGTGAGTTGGGGCAGATCAAAAGATGTATTCGCTACGGTGATGGTGTCGGCGGGGTGGTTACTTGCAGTCACGGCCGTACCTTCCACTTCTATCGCCACCATCTCCTGTATCAGCAAATCGTGGCGGCTGGTGTCATCAGGCGGCGCGGCCTGCCAGAGTTGGCCCAGGGCCGCGGCCAGGGCAACGGGGTCAGCCATAAGGACGGCAAATGGGGGGGATACGGCCGTGTCTGCGTCGGTAAACAAGGGGCGAATGATGCCCGGTTTGTCCAGTTGGGGGAAGCGCACGGCCGTGTAGAGAAGGTCATAGAGGGCAGGGGGAGAGGGGATGTGGGCACGGCCGTCAACTATTTGTACCACCTCTTCATGCACCGCCAGCCAGTAAAAATTATCCAGCAGAATGCCGCCGTTCGGCACGGGCAGCCCGGCGCGGGCGGCCATATCCAGCCGCCACCCCTTCTCGCTAACGCCATTCTTTTTGGCGCGTTTAGATCCCAGCCAGACAAAATGTAACCGTGTCATTTGCGCCAGATGGGGTGAGAATCGCTCGCCGGATGATTGGTGAGGCAGGTTAAATTTGAGCCGTTCACATTAATCACAAAAATTTCACCAGATATACTGCCAAAGGGTATAACCTGACATCTTTATTGGACACGGATTGGCAGGATTTTCGGATTCTCATTCGACCAGCTTGATCCGTTAATCCTGCCAATCCGTGTTCTATTGCCTGACAACAAAATGTCATTTTATGGCCTTGCTCAGTATAATCAACGGGAAATGCAAATCCAAACGTTACGGCACGGCCGTACAGCTCACCTGCGCCAGTTCATCCTCTGGGAAAACGGGGGCCACGTAGAAGGCATAGTCACCGCCTGGCTCGTTGGCGTCGCGGGGGAGGGGGCAGGTGAAGGAAATGTCACGGCCGTCTTGCCCCACCACCCGGTTTACCAGCGACGTTTCAAAGGTGCAGGCCGTGCCCACACCCAAGGCCGCGCTCGTCTCGCAAATGCGCAGCGTTTGTGGCTGAGCATTGGCCGGAATGGTGCAGCTCAGTTGCACCGTCTGGCCTGGCGTACAGCGCAAGGGGGTTTGTGCCGCTTCGTCGCCGGTTGGCGGTGGCGTGGGCAGTGGCGGCAGCGGCTGCAAACTAAAGCCACAGTTACGCAGCGGGCCAATTTGCCCCTGGGTGCAAGGCGCGGTCACAAAACTACCCACAACAGGAATAATCACATCCCGTGATGCCTCATTGTTACTGTCCCACCCCTCCACAAAATCACACTGCGGCCGGCTGATGGGCAGCCCTTCGGCCGTGCGCTCACCCGTTGGTTCCCACATCAACTCTCCATTCTCGTTCAACACCGGTTGGCCCTCGCACAAAAAGCCATTCTGGTTAAACCGAAACTTCAGCGGCATGGTCAGCGATTCGCCGTCAAATTCCAGGTCGGTGATGTCAATCCACTGGCAGTCCAGCCCGGCCTGATACTCATCCACCCAACCGGCTTGAATGCCCTGATTACTGCATGTGTAATCGTGCGTCAGGGGTGACAGTTCATTGTTGCTCAGCCGGCTGGTGCTTTCCACACAAAACGCCTGTTTACTGGGCTGATTGTTGACGCCCAACTGAAATTCACCAAAGTTGGCAAAGTGATAATGATCATGGCAAGCGTTGTATTGGAACATGGTGTTGAGTGGGTTGCTGCGAATAACGCGGCCGATGCTCAACGGTTCTGCCCCCAAATTATGCACCATGGCATCAAATTGCAGCAGTCGCCGCCAGCCATCGCCATTGATGCACGCTTCCTGCGCGGCGCACGAATTGGGCGGGAAGTATTGGTAAATGATGCGGTTTGTTTCCAGTTCTTCCCCCACGACCATCAAGTTGGGCGCTTCTGTGTGTAACACCTGGGCTATGCGCACTTCGTCAGCTAACCCGGCATCCCAGGGCAGACGCTCAAATTGCATACCCGTTTCCACCATGCCCACCCGCTGGCCTAACGCTTCCAGGCAGGAAAGGGTGGGCAGGCGGCTGCGATGGCATCCGGTGGCGCCGCCGCTATCGGCGGTGCAGGTATAGTCAAAAAAGAGAAAGACGTTCTCTGAGTCATAGCTGTTGGGGGGGAAACCGCCTTCGTTGATGCAGGTGTTGTCGGTGCGCTGCAACAGCAGCGTGGGATCGCCGGGCAGCACAAACGGTTCTGTCCATCTGCCCCCTTCTTGCCCTAATAAGAACTCCGCTTTGCCCGGAGATTCCGGGTCGGAGAGTAATACGCTGGAAAAGGCGTAATCAATCAACACGTAATCGTGACCGCCGATAGTGGTGCGGCGGGGGCCATCTGCGCCCAGGGTGATTTGCCAGAGCGATTCAGGTGGTAAGGGCAGCTGGCCTTTAAGCATTTCGTAAAAGAAGGGGCGGAAGTGCAGCCGGTTGTAGGTAAGGCTGACCTGCTGACGGGCCAGGTTTTGCCAGTAGTCATCTGGTTTTTGCAGCAGAGCGGCGGCTACCTGGTCGCGGGATTCCTGGGGAACTTCGTCTAACAAAACGCCCACCTGGCTGTTCATTGCCAGACGAATCAGGGCGCCTGGTTGGCCGGTGGGTGACTGTACTCCGGCGGATGTGGGTGAGGTGGGAGCGGCCGGTGATGAGGTGATGCTGTTTGTCGGGGCAGGGGTGATGGTGGGCGGTGGTGGCAGCGTGGAGATCGATTCAGGTACGGTGGTCATGGTCGTGGCTGTACTTTGAATGACGGTCACGGCCGTAGCCCGTATTGTAGCTGTTTTCGTAGGCGCAGCTGTGGTTAAAGCGCCTGTTTGCCCCGGTGTTTTGCTGGTGCGGGGCTGTGCCGGGGGAACCGTATTCTGTTCCTGCTGGCAAGCCGCCAGCCACATCAGCAAGGCCAGCGTAACAAAGAGCACACCATAAAATGGGGAGGATGGTAAACGCATAATATCGGGATTGTAACCCCGCCCCGCCAATTGACAATGGACAATCATCAGTTGTCAATGATTAAGCAGGTCGAGCAGCGCCTCTCGTGCTTCCGGGTATTGGAAGGTAAAGCCCAGTTCTTGCAGGCGGGTGGGCACAGCCCGACGGCCGTCTAGCACCATGGCCGCCATCTCCCCCAACATCAGCTTCAGGGCAAAAGCGGGCGCGGGGATGAGCGACGGCCGTGCCATCACCTGCCCCAACACACGGCCAAACTCTTTTTCAGGCAGCGGGTTGGGGGCGCAGACGTTGAAGACGCCGCTGGCGTTTTCGTGTTCCACCAGAAATTGCATGGCGCGGATGACATCGGCCAGATGAATCCAGGGCCACCACTGCCGCCCGTTGCCCAACGGCCCCCCGGCAAAAAACTTGAACGGCAGCATGGTTTGCGGCAGCGCCCCACCGTCTAGACTGAGGACGATGCCGGTGCGCAGCACTACCCGCCGCACACCGAGAGTTTCCACAACGGCCGTAGACGCTTCCCACTGCTCCGTCACATCCGATAAAAAGCCATTGCCTTTAGACGACGTTTCGGTGACGGCCGTATTGCCGGGCACATTCCCGTAATAATCAATGCCGGACATCTGCACCACCACACCGGGTTTAACCGCTGCTGCCTGGACTGCTGCCGTCACTGCCTGCCCGGCATCCAGGCGGCTCTGCAAAATACGCTGTTTGCGCGCCGTCGTCCAGCGCGGCGGCGGAAAGCCGCTGCCGCCAATGCTCTCCCCGGCCAGGTTGATGATCGCGCCGGCGCCGTCGGCCAGGTGCGCCCATCCGCTGCTGGTACGGCCGTCCCAGGCGACAGCCGTGACGCCGGCGGGCAAAGTATATTTTCCTGGATTCCGGCTGAGGACAATTACTTCATGGCCGCTGGCGGCCAACTGTTGGCTGAGTGGGGTACCGATGAGACCGGTGCCACCGGTGATGAGTATGCGCATGATAAGCTCCTTTGAGAATTATGAATTATGAATTATGAATTTCCATCCCTTGTGGTGGGCTGCTACCTGTGTTGTCCTTCTTGGGTGTTCAGGTGTTTACGTGGGCACGTGAACACTTAAACATTTAAACAGTTGAACACATCAACACGATGATTGGATTGTATGAAGGAGAGAGCGGTGGGGGTACGGCCGTTAAGGAATTACACAGGTAACGAGTCTGCCCGATCGCGTGATATTCTCCAGGCTCTTTGGGATTTCAGGGAGTTGATAGGGCGTGATGCGTGACAAGTGATGCGTGACCACAGAGACCTCACGTATCACGCATCACGCATCACGCCGGACCCCACGAAGTTTTGATGAACCATTTCCACCATTATCAGGTTGCTTGCCCGGTCAAGCCAGATTGGGGGCCTGGTGGTATGATCGCGCTCATGCCAACAGAACTTGAGATGCTCACAGCTACCATTCACCTGAACCGGCAAGATCGCGCGCCGTTGTACCAGCAGCTTTATTTTGAGATACGGGCCCGTATTTTGCAGGGGGGGCTGCCGCCGGGTGCGGCGCTGCCGCCCACACGCCAACTGGCGCAGGCGCTCGAGGTGGCGCGGGTGACGGTGACGGAAGCATATGCCCAGTTGGCAGCGGAGGGGTTTGTCCTTTCCCGGCAGGGGGCGGGCACGTTTGTGGCGGCAGGCCTGGCCGGGGTCAGGGCAGAAGCGGCTGCCCCGCCACCAACCCTTTCTACCTGGGGGGAACGGGTGTTGGCGGTACGGCCGTCTACCAACCAGGCCACTACTCGCCCCGATATTGACTTCGGCTTCGGCCGTTCCTTTCCTCATATTTTCCCCTATGACATCTGGCGGCGGCTGTTGGATCGTTACCTCAGCACCGATGATGTGATGCTGTCACGGTATGGCTCCGTGGCCGGGTTTTACCCACTGCGGCAGGCGTTGGCCGATTATCTGGGGCAGTGGCGGGGGGTGCGTTGCACCCCTGAACAGGTGGTCATCGTTAACGGGGCGCAGCAGGCATTGGATATTCTGACGCGCCTCTACCTGTCGCCGGGCGATGAGGTACTGGTGGAGTCGCCGGGTTATGCTCAGGCATTTGCCGTCTTCCGCCTGTTTGGGGCGAATCTGACGCCGCTGCCAGTGGATGATCACGGTTTTCCGGTGAAATTGATCCCGCCAGGCAGCCGGGCGCGGCTGGCATTTGTGACCCCTTCCAACCAGTTCCCGCGAGGTGGGGCGCTCTCTTTGCCGCGCCGGTTGAGGCTGCTGGCCTGGGCGCGGGCGCGCGGCGCGTTCATTGTGGAGGATGATTATGATGGGGAACTGCGGTATGCAGGACGGCCGTTGACGGCGCTGCAAGGGTTAGATGACGACGGCCGTGTCGTTTACCTGGGCACATTTTCTAAAGTGTTGTTCCCGGCGTTGCGCCTTTCTTACGTGGTGCTGCCGCCGGGTATGGTGACGCCTTTTGTGCAGGCCAAAGCACTGGTTGACCGGGGCGCGCCCACACTGACGCAGGCGGCGGTAGCCGATTTTATTACCGAGGGGCATTTTGCGCGCCACCTGCGCCATTTGCGCCAGGCGTATGGGCAGCGGCGGCAACTGTTGGTGGCAGCCCTGGACGCCCACCTGGGTGATAAGGTGAGTTTTTCGCACACACCCGCCGGACTGCATGTGATGGTGTATTTGCCGAATGGGGTGGCGGAAACGGCCGTTGTCGCCAGGGCGGCCATTGCCGGTGTGGGTGTCTACCCTGGTGCGCCCTACCATTTGCTCACGCCGGCGCCGCCGTCCATCCTGCTTGGTTTCAGCGGTCTGACGGAAGCGGAAATTGTGGAAGGGGTGCGGCGGCTGGCGGCGGTGATATGAGTGTCAGGTGTCAGGTGAAGATATTGCTCGATACTTGATACGTGATACCTGACACCTTACCTCGTAGAGGATAACGGCCGTAGCCGCATTGACGGAGAGAGAGTCTATCCCGGCAGACATGGGGATGGTGAGGCGCTGGTCGAGCTGGCGCAGCAGGTCAGCGGGTAGGCCATGATATTCGTTGCCCATGAAAACGGCCGTCCCCCGTTCACTAAATGTTGCCAGGGGCAGTGGAACACCATCGCTGGCTGCCGCGCCGACCGTTTCAATGCCCAGTTGGCGCAGTGTGGGCAGCAGGTTGGCAGCGTCTGGGTAATGGCAGACGGCCGTTTTGAACAGGCTGCCCATGCTGGTGCGCACTGCTTTGGGATGGTACGGGTCGCTGACGCCAATGGCGATGAAGGCGGTGGCGCCGCTGGCGTGGCCCGTGCGCACCATGGCCCCCACGTTGCCGGGGTCTACCACTTCATGCGCAACCAGAAGGAGGGGGTGAGGCACCGCCGTGACTATCTCAGCCAGGTTGGTGTCCGGGGGTATTTTTGCCAGGCTGATGAGGTGGCCCAGGCCACGGCCGTCTACCAGCCCGGCCATGGTGGCGTCGGGAATGGGTTGCAGGTGGCGGGTGGCGGGTGGCAGGTGGGTCAGGAGTTCTTGAAGGCGTGGCGACTTTTCCTGAGCCAGCGTCTTGGCCAGGACGGTTAATTCAAAGGTGAGGCCGGCGCGCAGGGCGCGTTCGTGCAGGCGGATGCCTTCGATGGGGTAGAGGCCGGTCTGTTGGCGGCCAACGGCCGTCAGGGTGCGCCGCACCATTTCCAGGGCGCCGCGCCAGTTTGTGGGTGAAGTCATCATTTTTCTCCGGGGGATAATTTTACGCAAAGGGGCAAAAGAGGCTATCCATACCTCAGATTGCCTGGCCCTACTTCTCGTAAGCGTCTGGCCTGTGATATGATTGGCGGTGGGAGGCAATGATGATGAAGTGGTACATGTTTTTGTTGCTGTTGGGATTTGTGGTTACGGCTGTGCCCCGCTTTGGAGAACAAGCGCCGGATGATGTGGTGGAACTGCGCCTCAATGAAATTGATTACAAACAAGGTTCATTGCCTGGCAATCAGTTTATCGAAATTATCAACAAGGGTGATGCCGCCGCCAACTTGAGTGATTACAATCTGCGGCTGGTAGATGGGCGCAGTGGTCAGGCTGTTGTTTACCAGACCATCAACTTGCCCCAGGCGACGTTAGCGCCTGGGGATTATTTTGTGTTGTGTAACAGCGCCACGGTTATCAACTGTGATTACCAGTTTACCGGCATTATCCAGGAAAGTGGGCCGGGAGCGGTGGCTTTGATGTTGAGCAGCGTTGTGATTGACACGGTTAGCTACGAGGGCAACACGCCGTCCCCATACACCGAAGGTTCTGGTATGGGGCTGGCCGATGATGGTGTTGGCTACAAAAGCATTGCCCGTTTCCCGGATGGTCTGGACAACAATCAGAATAATGTAGATTTCAGCCCGCGTTGTATCACGCCGGGTTTGGCGAACAGGGAACAGGACGCCGATTGTGAACGCTGGCTGGACCCGGCACAGGCGCTAGAAGTAACAGTGTCCGCTTTCCCGACGGCCGTTCCCGAGCCGGGCGGTCTGGTAACAATGACGGCTCACATCGCCAACCAGAGCATTTTCAACATTGACTTGCATTCGCTGACGGCTAACGGCGGGCAAAATTTGCACGGGGTGGGAAGCTGCCTGCTGCCACAAATCTTGACCGGTTTTGCCAGCTATACCTGCCACTTTACCACGGCAGTTATCGGGTTGTTTGGGGAAGAAATTGGGCAAACGGTTACGGCCGTTGGTCGTGATGACTTCAACAGGCAGGTGGCGGATAGTGGGCAAACGGCCGTCTCTATTTCTCAGCGCATTCGTTGGGATATCTATTTACCATTGTTACAATCGCTGCGCCCTTATGGCGAGCCAAACAATACGTGTATCCAGGGTTACCCTCTATTGCTCAATCAGACGTACTCTTTTCTGGCGGAAGATCGGGATGACTGGTACAGCGTTGATCTGCCGCAGCAGGGGGTGGTACGGATTCACTGGTTAAACTTTGTCCCCCAGGAAGGGCAGATGATCCTCTACCGCGGCGAGTGCCTGAACCTGACGATTGTGGCCAATAGTGGGCAAACGGCCGTGAACCGTATTTTAGACGTCGGTTCGCAGCCAGCCGGTCGTTATTACATCCGGATCATCAGCGATGCCCCGCCAAATAATCAGGATGCGTATACGCTGCGGGTGCAGTTTCCGTGATGCCTGAGCGGTGATGCGTAAGCCGTAAACCGATGCCCGACCGCCGGCTTCGGACATTGATCTTCTGGCTTCGGTTTATGATTCCGGCGTGGGCGGTGGTTCGGGGGTGCGAGTGGGTGGCTCCGGCGGCGGATCGGTTGCGGTGGGTGGTGGATTGGTGGGTGGTGGTGCGGTGGGGGGTGGTTCGGTAGGCGGCATGGCCGTTGCCGTTGGTATCCCGGTAGCGGTGGCGGTTGGCGTTTGTGACGGCCGTGGCGTGGCCGTTGTTGTTGGGGTGGTGGTCGCCGTGGTAGTGGCGGTCTGGGTGGGACGCGGGGTGCGGCTGGGGGTGTTGGTTGCTGTGGCGGTGGGTGTGGCGCTGGCGGTGCTGGAAGGTGTGTTAGTCGGTGTTACCGTGGCTGTGTGTGCGGGTGATGGGGTTGGCGATGGTGTCTGCGTGGCCGTCGCGATTGGTGTGCTGGTGGCTGCCAGGATGTTGGTTGGGGGCAGTTGCCCACCTAAGCCATTGACCGGTAAAGCAAATTGCATTCTGATAAAAACTCCCAGGGCGCAGATCAGCAGTAAAAGCAGTGGCAGCAGCGCCAGCCATTTGCGCCGGGAAGGGGGAGGTGCTGGGGGTGGCAGGGTGACAGCCGTGATCCCATTTGCCCCACCATCCTCTTTCATGATTTGCGCATAGGCTTCTTTCATGGCGGCGACACTGGCAAACCGGCCGTGCGGCTCAATGGCCATGGCCTTGAGTGCCAGGCTGGCTAAGGCATCGGGAACGGCCGTGTTGAACAACTGTGGCGGCGGTGGTGAGTCTTCGATTTTGCGCAAAATGAGCGCCAGCACGTTGCTGTCTTCGTAGGGCAGGCGGTTGGTGAGCATCTGGTAGAGGATGGCGCCCAGAGCATAGACATCGGTCACGGCTGTCGCCGTGCTGTTTTCGATCTGTTCCGGGGCCATAAACACCGGCGTGCCCAACGTCAGGCTGCTGCGTGTTTGCAGGTCTACGCCCACCAGTTTGGCAAAACCAAAATCGGTCAGGTAGACGTGGTCACGGCCGTCGAGCAAAATGTTGCCCGGTTTCAAATCGCGGTGGATCGTGCCTTGTTCATGGGCAAATTGCAGCGCGTCCGCTATCTGGCAAAAGATGGTGTAAGCCTTAGCCAACGGCAGCGGCGTTTCCCGTTTGCCCAGGAATTGATCCAGCGACACCCCATTGATGTATTGCATCACAATGTAGTAAAGTCCATCCTCTGTTGCCGCAAAATCATACACCTGTACGATGTGCGGGTGGGTCAGGGCGGCCACGGTCTGCGCTTCCTGGCGGAAGCGTTTGACAAAACCAGGGTCATTGGTGTAGGAGGGGTAGAGGATTTTGATGGCGACTTCACGGCCCAGTTCAGGGTGGACGGAGCGGTACACCTCGGCCGTGCCGCCGCTGCCCACCAGTTCTAGCAGTTTATACCGGCCAATGATGCGCCCGGTGTGATAAGCATATACATTTGGCGCTACTTGATTCATCACTTCCTATCCTGGCGGAGGGGATGGCGGTAATTCGTAATCGGTAATTCATAATCGGTTGGAGAACAACGCATCACGCATCTCGCTTCACAAAAACTTACCCCTTCCAGGAGGGATTATAGGAAAAGTAACTGCTTAACTGTGTGAAGAAGCCGTGACGTTTGGCGAGGAGGCGTGGGGGTGAACAGGTGAGCGGGTGATGGGGTGATGGGGTGATGGGGTGAACAATTGCCCAATGACCGATTACGTCTCATGTCTCACGTCTCACGGATTACGGATTACCGTCCCTACACACCAAGATACCGGTGCTTGATCTCCGGTTGGTAGTGCAGGTCGGCGGGAGTTCCAGTGAAGGCGATCTGGCCTTTGTTGAGTATGTAGAGGCGGTCGGCCAGGTTCAGGGCCAGCGACAGGTTTTGCTCTACGAGCAGGATGGAAAGTCCTTCCTGGCGCAATTGGCGCAGGATGTGGCTGATTTCGGTGACGATGAGCGGGGCCAGCCCTTCGGAGGGTTCATCCAATAGCAGCAGGTCGGGGTTGGTGAGCAGCGCCCGGCCCAGCGCCAGCATTTGCTGTTCGCCGCCGCTGAGCTGGCTGCCTCTGGCGTATTGGCGTTGGGCCAGAGCGGGGAAGAGGGCCAGTATCCGGTCTGGCGTCCAGCCGTGTTTGTGGCTGTGGCGGGCGGCCAGGGTCAGGTTTTCGTGGACGGTGAGCAGGGGGAAGATGTCACGCCCCTGGGGTACCAGCCCCACGCCCAGGCGGGCGATGCGGTGGGGGGGCTGGCGGGTAATGTCGGTTTGGTGCAGGTGGATACGGCCGTGACGCGGCGGCGTGAACCCCATGATGCTGTTAATGGTGGTGCTTTTGCCTGCGCCATTACGCCCCAACAAAGCGACCGTCTCTCCCGGCTGGATGTGCAGGGAGATGCCTTGCAAGATGTGGCTACGGCCGTAGTAGGTGTGGATGTTTTCCAGAGAGAGCATGGGAAGAAGGTAATTGGGTAATTGGGTAATTACCCAATTACCCAATTACCCAATTACCCAATTACTCAATTACTCAATTACAAAGATATCGCCGCCCAAAACAACACGGCCGTGCCCAATACCCCGGCGGCCTGCCCGGCGATGGCCAGCCCCCAGGTGGGTTGTTCGGACGTGCGGTTGATGATGAGCGCCATGATGATACAAACGGCCGCCAGCGCCAGCAAGGAGACCCCGATGAGAGCCAACCTCGACCACCAGAATGAGGCCAGCAGGGTAAGAACAACTGTGACCGTAACGGCCGTTATCCAGCGTCCTTTGCCGCTTTCCGTCTCGTTCATCGTGTGGGAATAACCATCTACCGGGGTAATCATCATGCGCCTCCATCATCATGTTTAATATGCCGGTAGTATACTCACTGGCGATGACCGTTGTCTGTCGCCAATGCTTCATTTGGTCAATGCCTTCCCTACGCGATGAAGCCGTCAACCGTGAGCCGTCAACCGATTACGGATTACGCATTACGGATTACGAACCACCGCCACCTGCACACCGGCTCATGGCTAATGATCACTGCATTGTCCGGCAGACGGCCGTTCACCACCACCTCTTGTGCCCGTGTAATGCTCATCAGATCGGCGTGGCTTTGTTGCAACCAGTGGGCGATCTGGTTGTCGTCCGTGGTCAAGTAGAGGGCTGCCAGTTCGGTGCCAGGGGAGAGGTTGTGTTCGCTTTTGTGGCGGCGCACGGCCGTGGCCACCTCCACCAACAGTTCCCCCGCTGCCAACGCGCCATCCTCCAGCCAGGTGGGGTCAGCTACCGGCCAGTGTGCCCGATGAATCGAAGGCGCGCCGTCAGTTGCGGCAAACAAACCCTGGTAAATCTCCTCCGTGATGTGCGGCAGGATGGGCGCAAACAGTTTCAGCGTCGTCAGCAAAGCGTGATGCAGGGCATAGACCGCGCCCCGCGCCGCGCCATCCTGGGCGTACAGCCGCATCTTCGCCATCTCCAGGTAATTGTCTGCCAGCACCCGCCAGAAGAATGCTTCCGTTTCGCTGCGGGCGGTGGCGTAATCATACTGCTGCCACAGTTGCGTATTGCGCTGGATCAGGCGGGCGGTGTGGGAGAGCAGCCATCGGTCGGCGGGGGTGAAGGCGGTAATCGGTAATCGGTGATCGGTAATCAGTGGTTGCGCCAGGAATTTCTCGCTGAATTTGGCGACGTTGTAGAGTTTGTTGACCAGTTTGGCCCCGGCCTGGATTTTTTCTTCGCTGATGATGGCGTCTTTGCCCAGCGAAGTGCTGGCGGCCCAATAGCGCACGGCGTCGGCCGAATACTGCTCAATCATCGCCAGCGGTGACATTGGCCCGCCGCCGCGACTTTTGCTGATTTTGCCCATGCCCTCGGCCGCCAATCCCCAGCCGGAAATAGCCACTTGTTCAAACGGCACTTTGCCAAAGTGATGGTGCGATTTGACGATGGTGTAAAAGGCCCAGGTGCGGATGATTTCGTGTGCCTGTGGCCGCAGCGTGAAGGGGTACACCTGATGGTACAACTCGTCATCGTGCTGCCATTGCCCGGCAATTTGCGGTGAGAGGGAGGAGGTGAACCAGGTATCGAACACATCCGTTTCGGGGGTGAAGTGGGTGCTGTGGCAGTGGGGGCAGGGAGCGGACGGCCGTACCGCCATCGGGTCTACCGGCAAATCTGCTTCGTCGGCCAGGACGGCCGTGCCACAAGCGGCACAGTACCACAACGGAAAGGGCACACCAAAAAATCGCTGGCGGCTGATGCACCAATCCCAACTGAGATTTTCCACCCATTGGCGATAGCGGTTGTGCATGTGCGCTGGATGCCAGGTAATTTGTTCGCCTGCTGCCAACAGGTCTGGCTTGAAATTCAACACACGGATGAACCATTGTGGCGTGACCACATATTCCACCGGCGTGTCACACCGTTCATGCACCCGCACCGTTTGGGGGATGGGTTGGGCGGCCAATACCGCTCCCTGCTCCCGCAATGTCTCGATGATGGCCTGGCGCGCCTCTGTTACCGTCAGGCCGGTATAGGGGTGGGCAGCAGCGGTGAGACGGCCGTCTCGCCCTATCGCGTCAATGATGGGTAGGTGGTGCGTCTTTTGCCAGGCCACGTCGGCCGTATCGCCAAAGGTGCAGCACATGACTGCGCCAGTGCCCTTGTGCGGGTCGGCGGCGGGGTCGGCCAGCAGGGGCACGGTTTGGCCCAATGGGGTGGTTACAAATTGGCCGATGAGGGATTGGTAACGGCCGTCGCCTGGATGCACAAACACGGCCACACAGGCGGGCAGCAGTTCCGGGCGGGTGGTGGCAATGGGCAGCGTGGCCCCATGCGGCAGGTGAAAAGCCAGCGTGTAGAACGTTGTTTCCCGCTCCAGGTCGTCCACATCTGCCTGAGCGATGGCCGTTTGGCACTCCGGGCACCAGATGGTGGGCGACTGCTGCCGGTAGGCCAGCCCTTTCCGGTGCAGGTCAATGAACGACCACTGTGCCAGGCGGCGGGAATGATCATCTATGGTGCGGTAGCTATAGCGCCAATCTACGGACAACCCTAACCGCTGCCACAACTGGCGGTAATCTTGCTCTGCTTCTTCGCTGGCAGCCAGGCAGTGGGTGATGAAGGTGGCCCGATCCACATCGGCGGCGCGGATGCCGTGCCGTTTTTCCACCAGCCGCTCGGTGGGCAGACCGTTGTCGTCGTAGCCCATGGGGTAGTAGACGTTACGGCCGTTCATGCGCCAGAAGCGGGCGAGGAAATCGGTCTGGCTGTAGGAGTAAACGTGCCCCAGATGCAGATGTCCGGACACGGTGGGCGGGGGAGTATCAATGGTGAAACGCGGCGCATGTGACGCCGGGTCATACTGGTAGACGCCCTGTTCTTGCCAGTGCGCCTGTTGGCCGGGTTCGGCCGTTTGGGGGTGGTATCGTTTGGGTAGAGACATGTGAACCTCCGTAAATGAGTAATTGAGTAATTGGGTAATTGGGTAATTGAGGTAATTACCTAAATTATTCAATTACCTAATTACTCCAAAACTAAAACGAGCCTGCTCATCCCTGAGGACGAAGCAGGCTCGACTCCGTGGTACCACCTCAATTCGGCCGTTTGTTTGGCGGTTGAAACCGCTACTACAAACTGGGCCGCACTTTTCCCGACTATCATCGGGTCAACGCTGTAACGGGCGCTCCCGTACCGGTCTACTCCTTCTCGTTATCCGTAACCCGTTATGCGTAATCGGTTTACGGTTTACGGATTTCGGTTTACGAGTTGTTTCTGCGATACTCATTCCGGGCGACTTTCCGTTGGTGATGTCTGTGAGAGCTTTCAGCCGAGGCTCTGTCTTTCCTGTCAGGTTCTTGCCAGCGTACTCCTCCCGGAGTTCATGGGTATGGAATTGTGGCGGCATTATAACCAGAAGGGGAGGCCAGTGGCAACTCCTTATCAGGAATTGAGAATTGAGCATGCGATTGCCTTACTCCTTATAAGCGAATAAATGCGCGGCTACACAAAGCGAAGACCGCCTTCGCGGTCCGGCAATAATTTCAACCGCCGGGATTATGGCATCCGGCGGTTTATGGGTTTGGATAGAGGCGTTGCCGTTGGCCGTAGGGGAGAATGTGGATGTATTCGCCATTTTTCAGGCGGGTCTGGGTGGTGTGCCAGTAGGGGGTATCGAGCAGGTCCTGGTGGTGGGCCAAAAATTCCTGTTGCAGGTGGGGGGGCAGCCCCATGAAGTGCAGAAATTCCTGAGGGAAGATGTCGCCTTCGGCAATGTGAAACCAGGGTTCGTCGGCCAGTTCGTCTTCATAGGTGGCGGCGGCGGGGAAGCGGCGGAAATGGCAGTCGGTGAGCGGCCGTAACTCGTCGTAGTCGTAAAAGACGACACGGCCGTGCCGCGTGACGCCAAAGTTTTTCAGCAGCATATCACCGGGGAAGATGTTGGTGGCGGCCATGTCTTTGATGGCACGGCCGTAATCTCGAATGGCGGCCCGCGCTGACGCTTCATCTACCTGGCGAATGTAAACATCCAACGGCGTTACCCGCCGCTGGACATAGGCGTGGGTGATGACGACCGCATCCCCTTTCACCTGCACGGCGCGCCCGGCTACCGCCAGCAGTTCGGCCAGCAGCGCCGGGTCAAACCGCGCCTGGTCAAATTCCAAAAATTCAAACGACTGCGCATCCACCAGGCGGCCGGCGCGGTCGTGGCGAAAGACCATATCATATTGAGCTATCACGTTTTGGCGTGTCACCTTTTTCGGGTCGGCAAAATGGTCTTTAATCAGCTTAAACACCAGGTCATAGTCGGGCAGGCTAAACACGGCCATGACCATGCCGCGCTGCCCTGGTGCGGTCTGGAACTGCGCGTCGGATTGGGCCAGGTGGCGCAAAATGTCGCGGTACAGTTCCGTCTTGCCATGTTTGTTGTACCCCAGCGAGATGTAAATTTCGGCAATCCTTTTTTGGGGGATAAGCGTTTGAATGAAGGCGACCAGGTCATAGGGGCGGTCAATTTTGACGTGGAAGTAGGAGCGGGTGAAGCCGAACAGGATACTAACGCTGGTGGCATCCAGCAGCACACTATCTACATAGAGTCCATCACGGCCGTGTAGCAGGCATAACACGCAGGGAATAATCTGGCTGCTCGCCTGGATGCGCCCTACCAGATAGGCGCCCTGGCTGCGATAAAAGCCACTTTTGACCATATCGAGCCGCTGCATCGTCAAGCCTTGTGCCGCCAGATGGGCCTGGATGCGGGCGGCAATTTGCCGGCAATCTTGTTCCAGATGGGCAAAGTGGCTGGCGGGGTGATAACTGCTGATGATTTCGTAGAAGAGGTCGGCTTTGGGCTGGGGCGTCTTGTAGCTGCGGTACACTTTGTGGCGCGAAGGGGTGGGCGGTGATTGGTAATCGGTGGTGACAAACTCAATTTGTGGGTCTACGCCGACGGTGGTGAAGATGCGGCGGGTGACGGAGTTGAAAAAGGTTTCGGCCAATTCCCAGTCGTCGCGGGGAAAAATATGGCCAGAGTAAACGGCCTTCATGCTGGCCCAGACGAGTTTGTCACAGAGGCGTTCGGCCAGTAGTTGGTGAATGTGGGTAACGGTCTGGTCAATAATGGTCTTGTATAGTTCCAGGCGTTCTTCGACATCGGCGCGACGGCCGTGCCAGTCTTGCTGCTCAAACCGGTGGGGGGCGCGTTCGGTGATGGCCTGGAAGGTGGCGCAATAGGTCTGGAATGCCTGGTAAATGGCCGTTGCGCCCATATTGGCCAGGCGACTGTCTGACAGGCGGTAAAGGTCTAGCTGCATATCAGGAAGTATAACGCGGTTGGCTTACGAGGGGGAGAAAGGTAGCAAGTGGCCGGTTGCAGGTGGCAACTGATTACCTGCAACCGGCTACTTGCTACTTGTACGTTTGACGGCCGTTGCCACCCTTAAGACAATTACCGTTATGACTGGCATCCGTTATGGTTTTTTGGTTTGTGTGCTGATGTGGTTGTTGGCTGCCTGTCAGGCGCCGCAGGGGTTGCCGGTGACGCCAACGGCCGTGCCCACAACCACCCCCTCACCGATGCCCTCATCCAGCCCATCGGTAACATCTTCGCCCAGCCCATCGGTAACATCTTCGCCGACCTCCTCGGCAACGGCCGTACCACCCACCCCTACATCGCCGTCTTCACCAATGGCTCCGCCAACTGCGCTCAGTGCAGGCTTGCCCACCGTTACCCCGTTACCGTCACCCGCCACCCCAACACCAGGACGTGCCTGCCCGCAGCCACCACCCCCCAAACCCGATTACCAGCGCAACGTTTTGGGTGAATGGCCCTGGCCGACGCCGGACACGGCCGTGCCGCAATCCCACTTTTGGCTAACCGACCCGGTGTTGGGTGGGCGCAAGCCGTTGGCGAATGGGTATTATCCGTATGGATGGGATGGGGACGGCCGTTTCCTGCTGCACAATGGTGCGGATATGCCGGCGGTGCGGGGGACGCTGGTTACGGCCGTTGCCGATGGCACAGTGGTCGTGACCCAGTCTGATGCCGAAGAGTTGTACGGTTGGCGTTGTGATTGGTATGGGCAGTTGGTGGTGCTGGAACTGGATCAACAGTGGCAAGGGCAGCCGGTTTATGTGCTGTACGGCCATGTGCAGCAGATTCAAGTAGAGGCGGGGCAGCGGGTGGCGCAAGGTGACCCGATTGCGGAGATTGGCGTGGAGGGGGTATCGGCTGTACCTCATCTGCACCTGGAAGTTCGCGTAGGCAGCAACGGCTTTGCAACCACACAGAACCCGATGTTGTGGCTGGAACCGCTGCCGGGCACGGGCGTGTTGGCGGGGCGGTTGGTAGACGGAGCGGGACGGCCGTGGCAGGGTGTGCGCATCACCCTGATTGAGTCTACGGCCGATGGGCCGGTGTATCATTACACGTTTACTTATCTGGATGATCCGCAGCACCTCATTCACCCGGACGCGGCGCTGGCGGAGAACTTCCTCTTTGCTGACTTGCCGCCAGGGAATTACACGCTTTTTGTGTCGGTGGCGGGGCAGGAGTACCGGCTGCCGGTGGTGGTGAATGAGGGGGCGGTGACGGCCGTAGAAATTATGGCTGGATTACCGTGAAACGTGAAACGTGATGCGTGAAATTCTGGTCAAGGGTTACGCATCACGCATCTTTGGAGGAGAGAATGAGAGCAAAACGGTTGAGCCGGGGGCGCTGGATGGTGGTAGTGGGTTGTCTATTGGTGATTGGGCTGGCGTGGTTGATGGTGTGGTGGGCGCGGGATGGGTTGGTGGTACGGCCGTTGACCCACAACGGCATCCCCATGCGCCTGATTGCGCCGGCCAATACGGGGCCAGTACCAGGCGTTATCATTGCGCATGGGTTTAGTGGGTCACAGCAGTTGATGTTGGGCTTTGCCTATACACTGGCCCATGCCGGATATGCCACGCTGCTGCTGGATTTTGACGGCCACGCGGCTAATCCAGCGCCGTTGGGCAGGGAAATGACACGCGGCGCGGCGGCGCTGCAAGCCAATATGGACGCGGCATATGCCGCATTGGTCGCCCAACCGGAGGTGGACGATGGCCGTGTGGCCTTGTTAGGCCATTCAATGGGCAGTGGGGCGGTGATGACCGCGGGTATCATTAACCCGGAGCGGTATCAGGCGGCGGTTGCTGTATCCCCTACGGATGCAGCGGTGACGGAGACGGAACCGCGCAATTTGCTGCTGCAAGCGGGCCAGTTGGAACCGCAGTTTGCGGCCAATGCCGAAGATTTACTGGCGCGGGCGGGTGGGGCGAATACGGATTTTGCAAACGGCCGTGCCCGTTCCTTCCAACTCATCCCCGGCGTGGAGCATATCACCATTCTCTTTAGCCCGACGGCGCACCAGACGGCCGTGGGCTGGTTGGGGCAAACGTTTGGTCTGCTGACAACGGCAGCGTACATAGACCGGCGTATGGTCTGGTATCTGGTGCAGTTGGCGGCGTGGCTGGTGTTGGCGGCAGCCATCACACCGGCCATTCGCCAGCCGCGCATCACGCCCTATTTTCGCCGCCCGCCCTGGCACGTTATAGGGCTGTTCGTTGCGCCGTTGGTGGCCACGGCCGTGTTATGGCTGGCGAATCAAATCATACCTGTTGGGCAGTTGGGCGGTATCCTCATTGCCGGGGCGCAAGGTTTATGGTTCCTGATATTTGGTCTGGTCTGGCTCGCCCTCGGCTGGCGCTGGCGGCAATCTCCCATCTCTCCATCCTTCGGCAAGCTCAGGACAACTCTCTCAATCTCCAGTTCCCTTCGTGCCCTCGCCATTTTTGCCTTTTTATGGCTGGCTTTTGGGCTGATGGCGCAAGTGGTGTGGCTGCCCTGGTTTCTTATTCCGGTGCGGCTGCTGCGCTGGCCGCTGCTGGCGCTGGCCTTTGTGCCCTGGCTGTTGGCGGCGGGCCGGGCACAGCAAGGGGCATCTATGGGCAAGCGGATTGGCTGGTGGGTGGGGCAGAGTGGGGTGCTGATGGTGGGGTTGGGCACGGCCGTACTCTTCGTCCCCTCTCTCTTTTTCCTGGTGCTGGTGCTGCCCGTGCTGCCGATTGTGTTGGGCATCATGGCGCTGGTGGGTGGGGCGGTGGATGACCCCTGGGCCTATGGCCTGGGGAATGCCCTCTTCTTTGCCTGGTTGCTGCTGGCTCTGTTTCCGTTGGCTGGGTAGAATGTGAGAGGTGTGACGCACTTTTGAAGTGCGTCACACCATAAAAGACACCTATGTTATTTGTAGACAACCAAAACATCACCGACCCACGCATCAATCTGGCAATTGAGGAATATGTGCTGCGGCATGTGGCTACGGAAGAGCCGATTTTGCTCTTTTACATCAATGAGCCGTCGGTCATTATCGGCCGTAACCAGAATACGATTGAGGAAATTGATACGGACTTTATCCGCGCCAACAACATTCATGTGGTGCGGCGGCTGTCGGGTGGGGGGGCGGTGTACCATGATCTGGGCAATTTGAATTTTAGTTTTATGAGCAACGGCCGTGACCACTTGCACAACTTTGCCCGCTTCACCGAACCGGTGGCCCGTGCCCTGCGTACGTTGGGCGTGGATGCCGAACTACGCGGCAAAAGCGACATTTACGCCGCCGGGAAGAAGATTTCCGGCAATGCCCAATATGCTACCTCCCAGCGGATGTTCAGTCACGGCACATTGCTCTTTGACAGTCACCTGGAAACGCTGCTCAAGGCGCTCAATCCCCGGCAGCTAGAGATCACCTCCAATGCGGTGCAATCCATTCGCGCTTTTGTGGTCAACATTCGGGAATTGCTGCCGGTGGATATGGACATTCACCAGTTGAAAGAGGCATTGTTGCAAGAGATTTATGGGGGTACGGCCGTGTCCACCTACGAATTAACGCCATCTGATTGGGAAAAGATTCACGAGATTTCGGCTACCCGTTACCAGACATGGGAATGGAATGTCGGCCGTTCGCCCCGTTTCAATGTGCGTAAGCAGGATCGCTTTGAGGGAGTGGGCAAAATTGACCTGCGCATTGAGGTGAACAAGGGGCTGATTGAGCAGGTCACCATTTATGGCGATTTTGCCGGTTTGCAGCCGGTGGCGGAATTGGCACAACGGCTGGTTGGCGTGCGGTACGACCCCGATGCGTTGGCCGTTGTCCTGGAACCGGTAGATATTTCCGGCTACTTTGGCAATCTGGAAAAGGATGCTTTTCTGCGGTTGTTGTATTGAGAATGAGAGGTACAACGCACTTCAAAGTGCGTCGCACCTGTAAGGGCATAGTATGAAACAATATCTGGATTTGATGCAGCATGTACTGGATAACGGCATTGAGCGCAGCGACCGCACGGGGGTGGGCACGATTGGCGTGTTTGGCTACCAGATGCGCTTTAATCTGGCCGATGGTTTCCCGGCGGTGACGACCAAAAAGCTCCATTTTCGTTCCATCATCCATGAACTGCTCTGGTTTTTGCAGGGTGACACCAATATCCGCTACCTGCGCGATAACGGCGTAACCATTTGGGACGAGTGGGCGGATGAGAATGGCGATCTGGGGCCGGTGTATGGTTATCAGTGGCGGTCGTGGCCGGGGCGCGACGGCCGTGCCATTGACCAGATCACCCAACTTTTGCATGGACTCCGGTACAATCCACACTCCCGCCGCCACATTGTCTCCGCCTGGAACGTGGCCGACGTGGACGAGATGGCGCTGCCCCCTTGCCATTGCCTGTTCCAATTTTTCGTGGCCGGTGGCAAACTTTCCTGCCAGCTTTACCAGCGCAGCGCCGATATTTTCCTGGGTGTGCCCTTCAACATCGCCTCCTACGCCCTACTGACGCTGATGGTGGCCCAGGTGACGGGCTACGAGCCGGGCGATTTTGTCCATACCTTTGGTGATGCCCACCTTTACCTGAATCATCTGGAACAGGCTCGTTTACAGCTCTCTCGCGAACCATATCCGTTGCCAGAGATGCGTTTGAACACGGCCGTTAAAAACCTGTTCGATTTCCGCTATGAAGATTTTGAATTGGTGAATTACCAGTGCCACCCGGCGATTAAAGCGCCGATAGCGGTGTAATGATGTAATTAAGTAATTGAAGCGCCAATTACCCAATTACCCAATTACCCAATTACAATGATTATTTCCCTCATCGTCGCTATGGATCACAACGGCCTGATTGGCGCGAACAATGGCCTGCCCTGGCGCTTGCCGGACGATATGCGCTGGTTTGTGGAGCAGACCATGGGTAAACCGGTGATTATGGGGCGCAAGACGTATGATTCGATACCGGCGAAGTTTAAGCCGCTGCGCGGCCGTCACAACATCATCGTCACCCGCAACCCCCATTACGAAGCTCCTGGTTGCACTATTGCCCATTCGCTCCCGGCGGCATTGGTCGCTGCCGGCGATGTGCCTGAAGCCATCATTGGTGGTGGCGCCCAAATTTATGCCGAAGCGTTGCCGTTGACGCGCCGCCTTTATCTAACGCTCGTGGACGGCGAATTTCATGGCGATGCCTATTTCCCGGCAATTGACCCAGGCGAATGGCGTGAAATTTGGCGGCAGGTGCATGAACCAGACGGCCGTCATGCCCATCGGTTTACCTGGTTGATCTGGGAACGGCCGTGATCACATTTTGCATTTTCATATAGGCAGCGTGTGGGTATGGGGCGCCGCCGGCCCAAATTTCCCCTAATACACAATAGAGTCCTTTAGCAGGCAGAAAAAACTGGCCAATGGCGTAAAGATGAGGGAGCACGGACAATTGGCACGGCCGTTGTCGCTACCAAAGATACCAGATATACGGGCAACATTTGCCGGTGAACCCCTATATGTGGGTAGTACGGCGAATTGTCAAGCTGCCCATCTTAAAAGTTGAAAATTTTTAAGATTTCAACAACCTAAAAATGTTCCAGCTTTTAAGGCAAAATTGGCTCTTTTTCATTGCATCCCTGGCATCCTTTTGCTAGAATGAGCGTGCCGTTGTAAACATATCTGCATACCACATTGAGCCAATCATCATCCAATGTTATTGGTCGCTACATAGCATTGGTGGGTTGGCGGTGGGAGCCACAGAATCGGCGAAGAGGAAGCGCTGTCGGGTTGAGAAGTATCCCCGTTTCAATCCTTAATTTTGTGAGCAACGGCCGTATACCTACTCGTACCAATTGAATTTGCTTTGTGACTTGAGGTCATGTGTTGCTGCCTGCCTGTTATCTGCCGGATGACAGGCTGCCCATACCCATATTGGATCAATGATGATGACACCTGAAACCGCCTGGAAAGCTACCCTGGGAGAACTGGAACTACAGATGACCAGAGCAACCTTCAATACCTGGTTGAAGGACACCTGTTTGTTGACGTGTGACGACGATGTTTTTGTCATTGGTGTGCGCAACGATTATGCCAAAGATTGGCTGGAAAATCGGCTGCGCGATACGATTTTGCGTACATTGTCGGCCATTGTGGGCCATACCGCAGAAATACGGTTTGTGGTTTGGGCTGATGATCTTATTAAACAGCCGCAGCCATTAGCGGCTAATGGCGTCAATGGCACTAACGGCTCGGCGCTCAAAACAGGCCGCTTGAATGGCAAAACAACGGCGACAACGGTGGCGAACTTAAACGGCCGTTTCACCTTTTCCACCTTTGTTGTTGGCCCCAGCAACCGGCTGGCCCACGCCGCCGCCCTCTCTGTGGCCGAAAACCCCGGCGAAACCTACAACCCCCTTTTCATTTATGGCGGCGTTGGCCTGGGCAAAACCCATTTGCTGCATGCCATCGGTCACAAATGCATGCAAGACGGTTACACCGTTTGTTACATTCCCTCTGAGACCTTCACCAATGATCTGGTGCAGTCCATCCGCAATAAGAAGATGGCCGAATTCCGCGAACGCTATCGCACCCCTGATGTCTTGATGATTGATGACATCCAGTTTATCGCCGGAAAAGAAAGCACCCAGGAAGAACTTTTCCACACCTTCAATGAACTGCACAGCCAGGGCAAACAAGTGGTTATTTCTAGCGACCGCCCACCCAAAGCGATGATGACCTTAGAAGAGCGGTTGCAATCCCGTTTTGAGTGGGGCTTGATGGCCGATATTCAAATGCCCGATGTGGAAATGCGTAAGGCCATTTTGCAGACAAAAGCAGAAGAGTGCGGCGTGTACGTGCCCGACGCGGTGATGGACTTCATTGCCCAGCATGTACGCAACAACATCCGGGAATTGGAAGGCGCGTTTAACAAAGTGATGGCCTATGCCCAACTTTCCGGCAGTACGGTAGATATGGAACTGGTGAACATGGCCATGGCCGATCTGATCCGGCGGCCGGACAAATTGACATTTGAACTGGTCTTGGAAGCGGTCTGCTGCTACTTTGGGGTGACGCCGGACGAGATGGCTGGTTCCAGCCGTAAACGTTCCGTTGCCTATCCGCGGCAGATGGCGATGTATTTGGCCCGCACTGAAACAGACGCTTCTCTACCCCTTATTGGCGAAAAGTTGGGTAATCGGGACCACACCACCATTCTGTATGGCTATGAAAAAATCGCAGCCATGATTGAAGTGGACCCCACCGTGCGCCGCGACTGCCTGGATATTAAAGCAGCCATGTATGAGGCTGCGCCTGTTCGCCATTGACGATAGCTTGCTATTGTCAATCTACAAATTTGCATCCCCTCGGCAGCGAGGATTGAGAGATTCCGGGAAGAGGAACTGTTGTGTTGGGCAGTATTAATCTCTCAATCCTCGTTTCTTTATTATCAGCAGACCTGACAGGTCTCCAAGACCCGTCAGGTCTTTTTATTTCAATTCCCGCCGCGAGTACCCCAACAGCGCCCGCGCTACAATGAGCAGGTTGATCTGGCGCGTGCCCTCGTACAGGTCGTTGATTTTGGCGTCGCGCATCAGTTTTTCCACCAGGGCGGCGCGGGTGTACCCAAACGGGCCAAGCAGTTCCACCGCTTTTTGGGTAACGAAGACCACGGCCGTACCTGCCCTCACTTTACACATACTGGCATCCAGGCGATTGGTACGGCCGTGCATAATCGCTGCCGTCGCCTTCAATGTCAACAGCCAGGCTGTTTTGTATTGCGCTTCCATTTCCAGCAGGTCACGTTCTACGGCCGTTTGTAAATGGCGCGGTCTGGTATAGTCCAGTTCAATGCCCGCTGCCGCCAATGCTTCCTTTGTGAGTTCCAACGCAGCGCGGGCAATGCCTACGGCGCTGGCAGCAACCGCCGGGCGGCTGGCGTCGAACGTCTTCATGGCCCCGGCAAAACCTCTGGTGGTGTTCTGCGTTTGGACTTCCAGGTCGCCTAACACATGGTCATAAGGGATGCGGGCATTGTCAAAGTTGATGATGACCGTATCGCTGGCGCGAATACCCAACTTGTCCATGCCCGGCGAGACGGAAACGCCGGGTGTATGCGCTTCTACCACAAACGATTTGATCCCCTGCCGCCCGGCGTTAGGCTCCACCGTTGCCCACACAATGCAAATGCCATCTGATTCCACCAATGATAGCGCACCGCTGGTGATGAAAATTTTTTGTCCGTTAAGCACCCATTCATTGGTGTCAGGGTCGAGTACGGCCGTTGTTCGCATGGCGCTGTTGTCTGACCCGGCATCCGGCTCGGTGATGGCCATGGCCCCCCAGACGGGTGCGTCACTGTGGGCAAAGCGTTCCAGGAAGTGGACTTTTTGGGCAGATGTACCGGCGGCGGCTACGGCCGTGCCGCCTAACCGCCCCCCCGGTCGTGCCAAAAATTGGCCGGCGTCGCCCCAACTCAACAGTTCGGCCAGCAAGATGGAAAACAGCACATCCAGGTCCGGTTCATCGTCGGTGAACTCTTGGGCGGCGTGGGCCTGCAACTGTTGGTGGCGTGCGCGTTCCAGGGGCCAGATGGCGTGGATAAAGGGATACGGCCGTTCGTGTTCCTGTTCATCGTAATGGCGCGCTTGCGGCCGCATGATGGTGCGGGCAAGGTGGGCATAGGGTTCTAATTGATTCAAAACTTCGGGAGGGATGTCAAAGCTGATCATAGCTGCCATTTTCTCTGGGGCCGCCGCATTCATCAAACAAAAAAAGGCGTTCTGAGGTTAACAGAACGCCTTTTTTGTTCGTGTCAGACATCCGATTTTTCCGAAAAATCGGACGTCTGGTAGCAGCTATTCTTCTGGATGCGCCAGCACCTCATCTACCAGCCCATACTGCATCGCTTCCTGCGCCGTCATGTAACGGTCGCGGTCAAAATCCTCGGCAATTTGGGTAACGGTTTGCCCCGTATGGTGCGCCAGAATCTCATTGATGCTGGTGCGCAGGCGCAAAATTTCGTTGGCCTGAATTTCAATATCGGTGGCCTGCCCTTGCGCGCCGCCCAAAGGCTGGTGCATATGGATGGTGGCATGAGGCAGGGCATAACGCATTCCCTTTGTTCCCGCCGCCAGCAGCACGGTGCCAAAACTGGCCGTAAAGCCGACCGCCACCGTGGAAACCGGACATTCCACCTGGCGCATGGTGTCGTAAATGGCCATACCGGCATACACGTACCCGCCGGGGCTGTTGATGTACATGCGGATGGGTTTGGTGTTGTCCTCACGGGCCAGAAACAGGATCTGGGCCACCGTCAGATTGGCGATCTGGTCGTTGATGGGGGTACCCAAAATGATAATACGTTCCCGCAGCAGCAGCGAGAAAATATCAAAAGCGCGTTCCCCGCGGCCGGTGGTTTCAATGACCATAGGAACGAGGGATGTTGGTAGGTTCATCATGGAAAGTTCTCCTGACGGTGACCGGTAACCTTTTGGGCTGCCAGCCACCTGGGTTGAATAATGTCGGGGAAGTGTAGCCGGGTCGTATTAGATTTGTGTTATTCCGGGTCCATGTTGGCGTTGGTATCGGCGACGGCCGTTTCTGATTCGGTTTCTTCCACCACAGACTCAACAGCTTCAGTAGTTTCCTCCGTGACTGTCATGTCCTCTATTGGTTCATCGGCTGGTGATTCTTCTTCAGCAACGGCCGTTTCCTCTGCTTCCAGTTCTTCTAAAGTGGGGGCAGAGCCATTGTAAATAGCCGCCATCCGTTTTGTTACTTTGTCCATGAGAATCTCGCCGCTGAGCATGTCGAAGCCGGCGCCCTGCCTGTAGTAGTCGCGCATACTGTTTATCAGCAGATCATTACCCTTAAAGGCGGTGATGCGCTCCTCAATTTTAGCATCTACGTCCTCATCTTTGATTTTGATCTTCTCATTGAGAATAAACTGGCGCAATACCAGTTGGTGACGTACCGCTTCTTCGGCTGCTTCACGGAAATCTTCGCGCATGGCCTCTTCGGAAGTGGCGTTCATTTTCAGGTAATCTTCCCACTGCCAGCCGGAACGTGTTACTTGATTCTTAAAGGATTGGATACGGCCGTCAATTTCCATTTCCACGGCTGCCGGCGGGTAAACCAGGGTAGATATTTCCAACATTTCATGCACCATGCTGTCTACCAGTTCATTATTGGCCTGGGATTCAGCCATTTCATGCAGGCGTTGGCGGGTGGCTTCTTCCAGTTCGGCCAGCGTTTCATGCCCTTCTTTCTGCGCCAGTTCATCATCCAGTTCTGGCAGATGGCGGCTTTTTACTTCCAGCACTTCCACGCTAAACATCGCTTCTTTACCGGCCATCTCTTCTTGCTCGTAATCCTCAGGGAAGATAAAAGTAAAATCTTTACTTTCGCCCACACTCAAACCCACCAGGTTTTCTACGAAGGGGGTACCGGGGAAAATTTCGGCGCTGTCCAGAGGTAGTTCCAGACGAGTTGAATCGAAGAGGACATCATCGTCGTCTTCATCGTCCTCATCTTCATCGTACTCATCTTCATCGAAATCGTCTTCATCGAAATCATCGTCACCGTCTTCAGGTTCGTCATCTGTTTCGGCGGTGGCGGTGGGGGGCTGGGGCACGGCCGTGTCCATCTCCGTCTCCCCTGTTTCCATGCCCTCCTCTTCCTCGTCTTCGTCCTCATCCACTTCCACGATGAGTTCGCCGCGTCCGCTAATGACAATCATATCCCCTTCGGCTGCCGGTCGGTCTACTTCTTCCAATTCCTGATACCGGGCGCGAATCTGCTTGAGCGCCTGTTCGATGGCTTTATCGGTGATGTTAACCGGCTCAATCTCTTTGCGCAGACTGCGATAGTCACCCAGTGTGACCTCTGGTGTCAGCGGAATGGTAAACTTCAAGACGAGTGGTTCCATTTCCATATCATCAAACTGGGCCTGCGCATAGATGTCTGGTTTCACTTCGTCCAGGGCTTCTTCAAAAACGGACTGTAGCATGTCCTCCACCGCTTCAGCGCGTAGGGCGTCACGGCCGACACGGTTCACCACCACCGAGTAGGGCGCTTTGCCCCGGCGAAATCCGGGCAGGTTGATGTCTTTGGCCAGTTTGCGGGCCGTTTCCCGCATCTGTTTTTCGATTCGTTCTTCGGGCACTTCAATCGTCATTTTTAACTGACGGTGATCATCTTGTTCGGTATGAATTGTTAGAGTCACAGGTTTACCTCTTTGTATGTGAATGGTCATGCAGACCCTAAGGGTTTATCCTTGAGCCGCTCGTTATATTAAGCTATCAAACCCTTAGGGTCTTCCCAGCAAAAAAGCGTTGCGCCGGCAACGCTTTTGCTTTCTTAAACGTCAGTGGGGATGGAGGGACTTGAACCCACACGCCTTGCGGCACATGATTCTAAGTCATGCGCGTCTGCCAGTTCCGCCACATCCCCGGTAAACCGGCAATTATACCAACAGTGAGGGAGATGCCAAACGGGGTATAATTGAGCAAGTGAAGGGGTGATAAGGTGAGGGGGGATTGGTAATCTCCCAATCTCCCAATTATTCAATCACAAAGGGCAAATGACTAATGACCACCAACAGTACACACAACCACTTAGGCCAGCCGATTGGATTTTCGGTAGCAGATTGGCAGCCACGGCCGTATCCGCCGCGAACGACGATGCACGGCCGTACCTGCCACCTGGAACCGCTTGACCCGCCACGCCACGCCGAGGAGTTGTATCAGGCTTACAGCGAAGATGCGGACGGCCGTCTCTGGACGTATCTTTCCTATGGCCCTTTTGCGGCCTATGCTGACTTTTATGCCCACCTGGAAACAAGCAGCCGCAGTGATGATCCCCTGTTTTATACCATTATCAATCACGCATCGGGCCAGGTGGAAGGGGTTGCCGGCTACCTGCGCATTACCCCCGCGCACGGCGTGATGGAGGTGGGGCATATCAATTATGCGCCTTGTTTGCAGAAGACCGTTGTGGCCACCGAAGCGATGTACCTGATGATGTGCCGCGCCTTTGACGAACTGGGCTACCGCCGCTATGAATGGAAGTGCGATGCACTGAATGACGCTTCCCGCCGCGCCGCCTTGCGCCTGGGTTTTACGTTTGAAGGCATCTTCCGGCAGGCGCTCATATACAAAGGGCGCAATCGGGATACCGCCTGGTTTTCCATCATTGATACCGAATGGCCGATTGTGAAGCGGGCGTTTGAAAAGTGGCTCGATCCGGCCAATTTTGATGCGCAGGGACGGCAGCGCCAAAGCCTGACTTCTCTGCGCTGATCTTGTCTCATTGTTCAGTAAAAAATTCGTAACCTCCTCCCCTAAATCTGGCAACAATCTGTCAGGTATATCCGTCAGGCAATTGGGCGATTTAACCCATCGCGGCGCTGGTAGAATGTAGCTGTCTGGTAAACCCAGTAGTTGTCAACCAATATCGGTCTGGGCATGTAATGGATGGGTCGTCTACGGCCGTGCTGCCATTGCTGCCAAAAGGGAGGTTTGTATGTCGCAAACAGTGCGCTTGATCCAGCGGGGGGATGCACTGATGGAAGATGGGCGGCTTGAGGATGCCCGGCGCATTTGGGTCGCCTTGATACAGGCTGATCCTCAGAATGAAGCGCTTTGGCAACGATACATTGTGTCGTTTCCAGATCGGGAAGGGCAGTTGGCTGCCTGTGACCGGTGGCTGGCTCGCCAGCCACACAGTCAGGCAGCCCACCAGACCAGGTTGCAGTTATTGTCGCTGCCGCCCGCTGCTACACCGGTAGAGTCGCCCGCATCTACTTCACGGCCGTGGCTTTGGCTGGCGGCTATTGGCCTGTTCTTGTGGGTCGGCCTGGTGGTTGTATGGGGCGCCCGGCAAATGGATCAGTTACAGACCGAATACCGATCGTTTGTTGAGCAAAATCAGGCATTGGTCACTGCCAAAAGTTCTTTGGAGGCGAAAGTAGCCGGTTTAACCAGCAATTATCATGATCTGTCCAGCGAAATGGCCGCAGTGCAGCAAGAGTATGGGGAACTGCTGGCCAGCCATAACAGCCTGATCAGCGATTACAACGCGCTGTCTGGACAACACGCGGCGTTGCAAACGTCATACAACACATTGCAAGGGGAATATGAGACGCTGTGGCTGAATTACAATTCGGCGGCAACGGAATTGGAGTTTTTGGCGGAAACGGCCGTGACGCCCCCTTACATCCTCATTGAGAACCAGACCATATACATGGTCTTTTACAAATCAGATTATACGCTTGCCCGTTGGTCCGTCCCCTTTCCCTGGTTGGAAGAATCGGTGCGCAAAGGTTACGCTGCCCGGAACAATGTGTTCAACTCCTGGCAGGGGTTGAATCTGGTTACTATTACCGGCGAAACGAGGCCGGTGATGGATTTTCGGCCTTATGTAGACCCGGAACCATTCCGGGCTTATGTCGCTGACATCTATTACCAATCCCCATCTGAAGAGGCGTTTGTGTATGAAATGTGGCACCTGGTGGCGCAGCTCTCCACTTACTCGTATGAAATTCAAGAGACGCCCCGTTTCCCGCTGGAAACGCTGCTTTCTGGCGGCGGTGATTGTGAAGATACCGCCATTTTGTTGGCCAGCCTGCTCAAAGCTGCACCGATTGCCTGGGATGTGCAGTTGGTCTATATGGACGCCGACAATCCATTAGCGCCTTACGCCCCCAACCACGTGGCAGTGTTTGTGCATTTGGGGCAGGGGAAATATCTGATTGAAACAACCAGTAAACGTATTATGCAGCCGTGGACGGAAGGGGTACAGGGCTGGTACTTCTCTGTGAATTAGCTTGAGATTGGTGTGGCTGTTAATACATTCAGGTGGATAGTGTCACGGCCGTCACCCCTGCATAATCTACCGCCAATTGCCACGAGTGTTCTGGCGCCAACGCCTGAAACTGTGGGATGATACCAGATTGCGCGCCAAACCGTTTTTCGATTTCAAAACGATGTGTGTTGTATTCATTCAACTGGTACTGAAATGATTTGTTTTGGTGGTTATTCCAAAGGATGAGCAGGTCGGGCACGGCCGTGTTCCGCACATGATGTACCCCCGCCTGCTGTGTCACTTCCAACAGCGCCCGCGCCTGAGATGGTTGCAGCAAGGGCGCAAATCGTTTCAAGATGGTGGGGTCAGCCAGCAGCGTTTCGAGTTGCTGTGAAATGCCCATTTTGGCCTGGCTTTCCAGCCGGAAGGTGTGCAACATGGCGTTCACCTTTTCCAGTGTCCGGTCGCGGTGCGCAAGCAGACTGTCCTCGTCCGTGCCAATGGTGACGGTAAGGGTTTCCCCCTGCGGCAGGTTGACACCGCTGAGATGGATGGTTTCGGTACGGCCGTCGTACCGCAAATGGCATGACAGGGGCACATCGGCCAGCATCACCGCCACATAGAGCGGGTAACAAACGCCATGCACATGCAGGCGGATGGTGCGGTTTTCGGGATGATGGCCGGTATGCCCGGCTGCCGGCATGATGCCCAATTCCAGTTCTCGCTCCCGCCATGTTTGTTGGAAATCGAGCAGGCTGTAGTCGCCGGACTGGTAAGCGGTGGTTTCGCCGTCATCTTCGTAGAGCGTGAAACGGCCGTCCGCTCCCGCAAAAATATGCACATCCAACTCCCCTGGAATGCCCACATTGCCCCAACCCACCTGTGGGCCCAGGGGCACAATCGCACCCGCCCGGGCAAACACCGGGATGTCTTCTAGCCTGCCATACTGCGCGTACCAGCCATCGCCGGGCAGATATTCCCCTGTGAAAAAGTGATACCAGCCGCCGGGCGGCAGCCAGACTACCTGGCGGCTCAGGCGCGTGTCCGGGTCGGCCGGTTCCACATAGGGGGCGACGATGAGTTCGCTGCCAAAGGTGTACTGCTGCGGGCAGTAATAGGCGGCCTCCGCATCCGGGTAGTCGTGGTAGAGCGGGCGAATGGGCGAGATGTGTTCGGTGTGGTTGCGCCAGGATTGCGTGTAGAGGTAAGGGATGAAGGCGTGGCGCAGTTGCATTGCTTCTTTGGTGACACGGTACGTTTCGGCGTCGTAGGCGTGGGGACGGCGTTCGTGGAACGGGTTTTTGGTGCTATGCAGCCGCAGGATGGGGCTAAACAGGCCAAACTGTACCCACCGGGCATACAATTCGCTATCCTCCACGCCAAACATATGGCCGCCAATGTCGTGGCTCCACCAGCCGTAGCCGACGTTGGCGGCGGTGGCGGTGAAGTAGGGCTGGAAGGCCAGCGATTCCCACGTCACCCAGGTGTCGCCGGAGAAGCCGATGGGGTAGCGATGGTTGCCCAGGCCACCCCAGCGGGAGAAGATGAACGGCCGTTTGCCATCCCGCCCCAAATCGTAAAAATGCAAATGGTTCAGCCACCAGAGCGGGTCTAAACCGGGCAGGTCGCTGAGGGTACCTTGCTGCCAATCCATCCACCAGAAATCCACGCCCAGCTTTTCATACGGGTGGTGCAGCAGTGTAAAGTAGGCGTCGGCAAAGGCGGGGTCGGCGATGTTGAAGGGGATGGTTTCACCGGCGGGGATGCCCAGCCGTTCGGCCATGGCCGGGTATTGTTCTTCATACGGCCGTACCCCCAATGCCGGGTGCAGGTTCAGCGCCGTTTTCATCCCCAACTCGTGCAGCCGGCCGATGAAGGCGTCTGGTTCCGGGAAAAGGTCGCGGTTCCAGGTGTAACCCGTCCAGCCGTTGTATTCGCCCACGTCGGTCAGGTGCCAATCCATGTCCACAATGCAGACGGACAGGGGGATGTGGGCGCGGCGGAACTCTTCCATCAGGCGGGTCAGTTCGTGCTGGCTGTAGGCCCAATAGCGGCTCCACCAGTTGCCCAGCGCCCAGCGCGGCAGCAGCGGCGTGGCCCCGGTGAGACAGGCGTAATCCTGTAAACAGGTGGTGTAGTCACGGCCGTAGCCCCAAAAATACCAATCTATCCCCCCATCTGAACGCGGTTCCAGCCAGCCATCTTCCCGAAAAATCAGCGTATGTGAATCATCTACCACCGTCCAGCCATCGCGGGAAAGCAGCCCCGGTTCCAGCGGGGTGCTGCCGCTGATGGCGTCCAGCGTGCGGTAGGTGCCGCGCAAATTTCCCGCGTCCACCACCCCAGCGTGCCAGGTGACGCCGCCGTCCAGCAGCGTAATGCTCAAGGATTCAGGCGTAAACGGCCGTCCGCTCTGGTAGCTGAGGTGTAGATGGGTGGTGTGAATGTGGACATGGCCGTCCACTTCCTCCACCCGAAATTCCGGTACCGGCTGTTGGCGGAACCAGACAAGTTGCGAGGGGGCGTCCTGGAAACGGCCGTCGGCCGCATATTCCAGCCGGATCAGCCGCGACGCCAACATCGTAAACCGGGCATTGCCCGAAATGACCATTGCCTGCGGCTCAGCCATTGGCCGGAAAGGGAGTTGAAAGTGAGAGGGGATGGAGGTCATAGATATGGGCTTTGTGTTCGTAGTAGGCGATTTATCGCCTTATGGTTAGGGCGATAAATCGCCTACTACAAACTTGTTGCAAACTTATTGCTGCGCCGCCCGCTCCTGGTCTACCAGGACGCGGCGCAGGATTTTGCCGGAGAGGGATTTGGGCACCTGGTCGGTGAATTGCACACGGCGGATTTTCTTTTGCGGCGAGACGCGCTCCGCCACCCAATCCATAATCGCCTCGGCGCTCACTTCTTGCCCTGGTTTGAGCACAATATACGCTTTGGGCACTTCGCCCGCTTCCTCGTCCGGGCTGGGGATCACGGCCGCGTCCGCAATGGCCGGGTGCGTCAGCAGCAGCCCTTCCAGTTCCGCCGGGGCCACCTGGAACCCTTTGTACTTAATCAGCTCCTTCAACCGATCCACAATGTAAAAATAGCCGTCATCATCGGCATAACCAATGTCCCCCGTGTGCAGCCAGCCGTTTTCGTCAATAGTGGCGGCGGTGGCGTCCGGGTTGTTCAGGTACCCTTTCATCACCTGTGGCCCGCGCAGCCATAGTTCGCCATTCTGGTTATGGCCCAGCGGCTCACCTGTTTCCACAGACACAATCATCGTTTCTGTGTTAGAGATGGCCGGGCCGATGGAGGCGCGTTTGATCATGCCGGGGAAATTGGGGCAGACGTGGGTGACGGGGCTGGTTTCCGTCATACCATACCCCTGAATCACGTTGCAGCCAATCCGCTGCACCACCGCTTCGGCCAATTCTTCGCTTAACGGGGCCGCGCCGGAGGTCAATTCTTCCAGAGAGGAAAGATCATACTGGTCAATAAGTGGATGTTTGGCTAAGGCCAGCAGGATGGGTGGCACGACGTTGGTGCGGGTGACTTTGTGTTTCTGGATCAATTCCAGGAATTGAGGCAGGTCAAAACGGGGCATGGTGACGATAGTCGCGCCCATGGCCAGGCTCATGTTCATAATGACCACCATGCCGTAAATATGGTAAAAGGGCAGGATGCCCATGATGGTGTCGGCGGCGGAGACCATCTTGAAATTGGGGATGCCTTCACATTGAACCATGTTGGCCACGATGTTGCGGTGGGTGAGCATGACCCCTTTGGGATAGCCGGTGGTGCCGCTGGAATAGGGCAGCACGACCACGTCTTCGGCGGGGTTGATGGTGATGTCGGGGACACGGCCGTCGCTCTGCAACAAGGTCCCAAACGGCGTGGCCCCCTCCACCGGGTCAAAGGTAAAAATCTCCTCGACGTTCGATTTAGCCGCCGCTGCCTGGGCATTGGGCAAAAAGAGAGAGATGGTCAGCAGATATTTGGCGTTGGAATCCTGTAGCTGGTGCGCCAGTTCGTCGGCCGTGTACAGGGGGTTGACCGTTGTCACCGTGCCACCGATGAGGGAAACGGCGTGGAAGGCGATGGCGTATTCGGGCAGATTGGGGCTGTAAATGGCAAACACATCCCCCTGGCCAAAACCGCGCTGGCTGAGGCTGGCCGCCACCAGGCGAATGGCCCCGGCCAACTGCGTAAAGGTCAGGGTACGGCCGCTAGGGCCATCAATCAGCGCCGCTTTGTCGCCAAACGGTTTGATCCGCTCCAGCAAAAAGTTGGTCAGCGGCAAATCGGGAATCTGCACATCGGGATAGGGACTCTTGAAAATCATGCGGACCTCCTGGGGAATTGGGAATTAGGAATTATGAATTAGGAATTATGAAGGATGAAGGACATCCTTTGTGGGTGTTGTCTGTTGTGTCCCTATTTTCTGTCACAATGGGGTGGGGGGCAAGTAGTTGGGTGGCGTGAAGACCTGACAGGTTTTAGAAAACCTGTCAGGTCTGTGTGTTACAGGCTTTTGACGGCGGCCCAGATGGCGGCGCTGACTTTTTCAATCAACGGTACGCGCAGGGTGAAGCTGGTGCGTTGGCTGCGCACCGTGCGCCGGGTGAGGGTGAGATGCCAGAACAAGGCGCGTATTTCCAACTGCCAGCCGCCGCGTACCGGCTGCCGGTTGACCCAACAGGGCACAAATCCTAACAAAAACCAGAGGGAATCTTTCATTTCTAACATGTCTTCAATCTCCTATTTGTTTGAAGACACCGGTGTCTTATTGAGCGCTTTTTGTGTTTTGATCGATCTGGCTTCATAATAGTAAGTAACTGTTCAATCCATCGGTCAGGCAGCCTAACTCGTGTCCAGGTCAGTTGGACAAATTGGTCTGGCAGATAAGACAAGCCAGGAATAACACATGGAAAGTTACACTTTTGCCGAATTGTTACGATCTTTCATGAGCCGAGAGGGGATCACCCAGGCGGAGCTTGCCCGGATGATTGGCAAGCAGCGCAGCACCATTGGCAACTGGTATTCGGGGGAGACGAAACCACGACAGCGCGAAGAAGTTTTGAAAGTGACCAACGCCCTTTACCTGTCCGAAGAAGATACAGACAGATTGCTGGTGGCCGCCGGTTATGCGGCCGAATATAGCCATCCCACACCGGAAAGATATGAGCCAAACCCGGCGTTGCCCGGCCCCATTCCCACGGAACTACCTGAGCCACGCACCCGCTTTTTTATGGGACGTTAGCCAGAAATGGAGCGGCTGACCCAGCAACTGCTGGTGGGTGGTGAAGCGGCTATTGCCGGGGTGCGGGGCCTGGGTGGGTTGGGTAAAACGGAATTGGCTATTGCTGTGGTGCAGGCAATCAAAGGGCGTTTTCGCGGTGGCGTCATCTGGCTGGAATGCGGCCCGCTGGATGTGCTGGTGGTGCAGGGGCGGTTGGCGCAGGCATTGGGGGTGGAACTGAAAACCAATGATCTGGCGGGTAGGGCGGATGTGCTGCGGTTGGCGCTGAGAGCGCGAAAAGAGACGCTGGTGGTGCTGGATGATGTGCGTCTGGGTCAGTTAACGCAGATCAAGTATTTACTGCCGCCGCGCCCACCCTGCGCCGTGCTGGTGACCAGCCGCCGTGATGATTTGGTAGGGTTGCCGCCACAAAGTATCATGCAGCTGAAAGAATTGCCGGATGTGGAAGGTGAGAATTTATTGGCCGCGCTGCTGGCAGACGCGAACGTATCCGGGGATGCGAAACTGGTGCAGGCGATTGCCCGCGAGTTGGAGAACATTCCGTTGGCGCTAGAACTGGCAGCCGGACGCGCCGCCCGCCTGGCCAGAACCAGGCCTGATCCCCTGCCACGCTGTTGGATGACCTGATGAAGCGCAAGGTGTTGGCTCTGCAAAACGCCGGGGCCGGAGATAATGTGAGCGTCATCATTACTTTTGATGCCAGCTATGATGATCTGGATGAGGCCGAAAAGTGGCGGCTGGCGCGATTGGGGCTGTTTGCCCGCAAGGAGTTTACGACAGCAGCGGTGCAGGCGGTGTGGGGGGAAAGTGAGACGGATACGCTGACAGGGCTGGAGGGGCTGGCTTTTGCCGGGCTGGTGGAAGAGACGGCAGCAGGTTGGCGTATGTATGATCTGCTGCGCCAATATGCCGAAGACAAGCTGCCCAAGTTTGATAAAGAAGCGGTGCGGAATGCCTGTGTTGCCTATGTGCGTTACTGGAAAAATTACCTGGAAGAGAGTGAACGGCTGACATCTGCTGACTGGATGGCTATTTCCGATGCCGGGCCTGAGATTGTGAAAGCGGCCGACTGGCTGCTGCCCCGGTGGGAAATAAACCGTGACCTGGCCGCAGACCTGGCCATAGAAATCTCGCAGACGTTGAGCAGTTATCAATTTGGGCAGTGGGAAAGCTGGCTGCAAAGTGGTTTGGCCGCCGCGCAGGTGATTGGGCAAGACAACACCGCCCGCCGTTTGCAGCGTAGTTTGGGCGAGTATTACCAATGGCGCGGCCAGCCGGCGCTGGCCGAACAGTTCTTGCGCCAAAGCCTGGCATCAGCTGAGGGTATTTTGGAACAAGGGACACAGAACAACGATGCAGAGACAATAGACAACGGCCGTCGGGGTGTGGCCGTCACCCAATCCTCGCTGGCGGACTTGCTGCGCACGCGCGGCCAATACGACGAGGCCGAACGCCTCTACCGCCTCTCCCTGGAAGCCAAAGAGAAAATCGGCGATACCCGTGAAATCGCCGTCACCCAGGTGGGGATGGCCGATCTTATGGTGGCCAGGAAACAATTTGCGGAAGCAATTGAGCTTTATCAAAATAGCTTAACTGTTTGCCGTGATCTGCGTGATGCCCACAGCATGGGCGCTATCCTGGTGCGTTTGGGGCAGTTACTCCTTTCTCTGGAGCGACAAGAAGAAGCGAAACCATACCTGCTAGAAGCGCAGCAGATTTTTGCCATGATTGGCGCTCAAGATTGGCTGCAGTCTATTGCCGGTTTATTGGCGCAGATACAAAATCCGCTAACTGAACTGGTGGCGCTTATCCGCCAGGCGCGACAGGGAGATACGGTTGCGGGAGGGCAGGCATGGGAGTTGTGTGATCAGTTGGAGAGGCAAAATGACCCGGCGCTCACGGCGCTGGTGCGGGGGCTGCGCCGGGTATTGGCCGGTGTTCCACCGGAAACGGCGCTGGCGCATTTGCCGCCAGACGTGCGCCAGCAGGTGTTGGCCGCTCTGGCGGCCTGATCATTAGCCTTCCAACAGCAGGGTTTCTGGCTCTTCGATCAGTTCTTTCAGGCGCACCAGGAATTGCACGGCTTCACGGCCGTCTACAATCCGGTGATCATGACCCTGCTTACTCCATCAGGGGGTGGTTTTGGGGGAGGGATCAAGCTGTCTGCAATCGTTCCTGAACCCATTGGTAGATCAAATCTGAATCAGGAACACCCTGAGACGAGGCGATTCTCTTAATGGCTTTTGCTTCTTCTGGTAACAACCGAATGATGACGGCCGTTTCCCGTATAAAGACAGGTTCATTGATCTCTTCCAGCTCATCTTCAAACTCGGTCAGATCATGGGTGTCCCAAAAACGGGCCAGTTCTTCAATCGAATCAGTCTGTGGTAGTAGTGTTTTTTTCATTTTCTTTGCCATTTTTGAAACCGACGTTTTTCGCTGTCGGTCATCGGTCGGGCAGTGACCGGATAGCCATTTCCATCTGAAAACTGAATAATAACACAAAAGAGATACCGCCCGGCATCTGTCTGACCCAAAACGTAATAGAGGGGGTTCTCACCTTCAGATTTAGCCCGCTGCACAAATGCCCGACCAAAACATACAGCCTCAACTTCTTCAGGGGTTAAGTGATGGCGGGCAATATGTTCAACCCGATCTTCCGGCCAGATGATTTGCCTGATTCTCATAGAGCAATTGTAACGACAGCAGCCACATTAACCAATCAGGGAAGGAAGATGTTTTTTTGGCACGGCCGTCTCTCACCCTTCCAGCAACAATGTTTCCGGCTCCTCAATCAGTTCTTTCACGCGGGCCAGGAATTGTACGGCTTCACGGCCGTCCACCAACCGATGATCATAACTCAATGCCAGGTACATCATGGGGCGGATGACCACTTCACCATTGCGGGCCACGGGGCGCTCGTCAATGCGGTGCAGCCCCAGGATGCCCACCTGCGGCGGGTTCAAGATGGGCGTGCTGAGCATAGAGCCAAAGACGCCGCCATTGGTGATGGTAAAGGTGCCGCCGCGCAAATCCTCCAGTGTCAATGAACCATCCCGCGCCCTGGCGGAAAAGTCGCGGATGGCCTGCTCGATGGCCGCAAACGACAGCCGGTCGGCGTCCCGAATCACCGGCACCACCAGCCCTTCCTCTGCTCCCACGGCCATACCGATGTCATAATACTGTTTGAGTACCATCTCCTCGCCGTCAATTTCGGCGTTCAGTTTGGGGAAAGCCTTGAGCGCACCCACCGCCGCCTTGACAAAAAAGGACATAAAACCCAGTTTGACGCCGTGCCGCTCTAAAAAGGCGGGGCCGCGCCGTTTGCGCAGTTCCATCACCGCGCCCATGTCCACATCGTTAAAGGTGGTGAGCATGGCGGCCGTGTGCTGTGCTTCTACCAGCCGTTGGGCGATGGTGCGGCGGCGGCGAGACATACGGATGCGTTCCTCGGTACGGCCGTTGCCGCTCTCGGCACTAACCTGAGATGATGGCGCAGCGACCGGTTGTGGTTGCGGTTTGGCGGGCGCGGCCTCCTGTTTTTGCAGGTGTTTCTCCACATCCTGGCGGGTGACACGGCCGTGCGCCCCACTGCCTTCTACTTTGGACACATCCACCCCTTCAGCCGCCGCCACCCGTTGGGCCACGGGTGTAACGGCGCGACGTGGTTCTTCGGCTGGTTTTTCCGCCGGTGCGGGAGCAGGTGTTTCATCCTGCGCTGGCTTTTCGGCTGTGGCCGCCTCCCCATTGCGTTCAATTTCCGCCAGCACATCACCAATCTGCACATCGGCCCCTTGTTGGTGGAAAATGCGCGCCAGCACTCCGGCCGTTTCCGCACTCACCTCCAGGTCAACTTTGTCCGTTTCCAACTCCACCAGCACGTCGCCGACGGCCACGCGCTCCCCCTCTCGCTTGTGCCACTCACCCACCGTTGCCTCTACTACTGATTCGCCCAGTTCTGGGACGGTTATTTTGATTGTCATACTTTGCTTCCTTGTGATGGAGATCGGAGATTGGAGATTAGAGATTGGAGATTGCCCAATCTCTAATCTCCAATCTCCAATCTCTCAATCTCTAATCTCCAAATTCAAACGCATACTCCGTAATCGCCTGCTGATTCCGCCGGTGCCAGGTGGTGGAGCCTTCGGCGGGGCTGGTGCGGCGGGGGCGGCCAATGTAGCGGAGCGGCAGACGGCCCGAAGCCGCTTCGGGTTGGCCGTCAATCCATTGTTCCAGACACGGCCGTACAAATTCCCACGCCCCCATATTCGCCGGTTCCTCTTGCAGCCAGACCACCTCTTCTAGATGAGGGTACGCCGCCAGCGCTGCCTGAATTTCCTTATCCGGGAACGGGTACAACTGCTCCACCCGCGTCAACGCCACCTGCAACGCATCTTTCTCGGTCAAAATCCGCTGTTGTATCTCCACCAAATCCACAAACACCTTACCGCTGCAAAAAACCAGGCGGCGAATCTCTTCCGCCCGTGCCAATGCCAGCGCGTCCGGGATGACCGGCTGCCAGCCGCCCTCCGCCAGTTCGCGGGGCGTG
>JABFFZ010000018.1 GCA_013112725.1 Chloroflexota bacterium | reverse complement strand
CAGCACGGCCCAGGCGCAGCGCGACGCAGCCCAGGCGCAGTTAAGCCTGCTGCTGGCAGGAGCCAGGCCGGAGCAAATCGCCATTGCAGAAACGGCCGTCACCCGCACCATCGCGGCGAAAATGGAAGCCGATATTGGATTACAACAGGCAGAAACGGCCGTGACCCAGGCACAGGCAGCGGTGACCCAGGCCGAAGCGCTGCTGGCTGCCGCCCAGGAAGCATTAGCCCAGCGCACACTCCGCGCCCCCTTTGCCGGTACCATCGCCCGGCTAGACGCTGAATTGGGCGAAGTGGTCACCGCCGGCATACCGGTTGTCACGCTGGCCGACTTCAACCAATGGCTGGTAGAAACAACCGATCTGACCGAGCAGGATGTGGTCGCAATTGCCGATGGGTCTGACACGGCCGTGTCCATAGACGCCCTGCCTGCCCACCCGCTGATGGGCACAGTACGCGATATTGCCCGCATCGCCGGTCTGACTCAAGGCGAGGTGACTTACCGCGTTCGCATCACCTTGCCGGACACTGCCGGTTTGCCGTTGCGCTGGGGCATGACCGCCTTTGTAGACATTGCCACCACCGCCGCCGCACCCGGCGCCAGCATCCGCCAGAATACAGCGCTGGCCAACGAGGTGGTGACCGCCGAAGGGATGATTGTGCCCCACCGCCAGGTAAACCTTTCTTTTCAAAGCGGCGGGCGATTGGTGGAAATCCTGGTATCAGAAGGCCAGCCAGTACAGGCTGGAGACCCACTGCTGCAATTAGAAAGCAGCAGCCAGGAAATTGGCCTGCGCCAGGCAGAGGCAGAGGTGGCTATGGCCGAAGCCGCCCTGGCCGCGGCTCGGACACGCCTGCTGGCAGCGCAGGCAGCGGTGCAAACCGCTCAAACCGGCGTCGATGCGGCCGAAGCGCAGTTGGCGCTGCTGCTGGCAGGGCCGCGCCCGGAGGCTGTGGCTGCCGCCCAGTTTGATGTGGCCGCTGCTACTGCCGGCGTGGCCCAGGCCACAGCCAACCGGGATGCCGCTTTACAAATTCCGCAGGCGCAGATTTCGGCAGCACAGGCCAATGTGGCCGCCAGACAGGCCGCTTTGCGCGCCATCCAGGATGAATACGATGCTATTTTGGACAGTTGTACACAGGTGGTCTTGCCGGATGGTTCTGGGCAAACCGTTTGCCCGTTGTATGGCACAGTAGAGGAGACAAAACGCATGGAATTGGAACAGGCGCAGGTGCAGGTGGAAGCGGCACAGGCTGTGTTGGATGCGCTGCTGGCAGGGCCAACGGCGGGCCAACGGGCAGCAGCCGGCGGTGGCGTAACCATTGCCCAGGCGAACCGGGATCTGGCAGTGGCGCGGCTGGCGCTGGCTGAGGCAGGGGCGACGCCAGAACAGATTAAGCAGGCGGAAGTGGCGGTGGAATTGGCGCAGACGGCCGTTTCTGCCTGCGCAACGGCCGTCACCCAGGCTCAGGCAGGCGTAGCCCAGGCGGAGGCAGCCCTCTGGCAAGCCCAGGCCAACGTGCGGGCAGCGGAACTGGCGCTGGCGCGCACCACCCTGCGCGCCCCTTTTGCCGGTATCGTCGCCAGTATTCGGCCGGCGTTGGGAGAACTAGCTGCGCCGGGCATACCGGTGCTAAGCCTGGCCGATTGGAATACCTGGCTGGTGAAGACCAGTGACCTGACCGAACTGGATGTGGTTAACATTGAGCCGGGCGATAAAACGACCGTGCAAGTGGATGCCATTCCCAATTTCACTTTACATGGTGTTGTGACCGATATTGACAGTGTTGCCACCCCAACGCGCGGCGATGTGACCTATGTGGTGACAATAGAACTGGATGATACCGGCGATCTGCCCCTGCGTTGGGGTATGACGGCAGTGGTGAATGTATTACCGTGAACGGTAAGCGGCAATCGGTGGTTGGGAAAGCGATTACCGATCACCGTTCACCGATTACTGGATTCCGCATCACGCCAATCCCCTCAATCTCGCTTTCCAGCACATCGCCGGGCTGCAAAAATTCAGGTGGGGTGCGGGCAAAACCAACGCCGTCTGGGGTGCCGGTGGCGATGATGTCGCCGGGCAGCAAGGTCATGCCCAATGACAGGTACGCGATGGTGGCGGGGATGTTGAAGATCATAATGTCGGTACGGCCGTCTTGTTTGATGACGCCGTTCAGGCGACAGATCAGGCGCAGGTTGTGCGGGTCGGGCAGTTCGTCGGCAGTGACAATCCAGGGACCCATGGGGCAGGCACCATCCAGACTTTTGCCTTTGAAGTATTGTTTACCGGCCATTTGCAGGTCGCGGGCGCTGATGTCGTTCAGCACCGTATAGCCGTAGATGTGAGACATGGCGGCGGCGGCGGGGATATTTTTGCCCGCGCGCCCCACGATGACCGCCAGTTCCACTTCCCAATCCAGTTGGGTGGTGACGGCGGGGTTATAGGGAATGGGGTCGGTGGGGCCATTGACGGCCGTTGTCGCTTTGGTAAACACCACTGGCGTCTCCGGCAATTTCGCCTCCTGCCCACGCGCGCCATACGACTCCTTGACGTGTTCGGAATAGTTCAGCCCTAGGCAAATGACGTTGCGGCGGGGGATGGGGATGGGGGCCAACAGGTGTACGGCCGTGAGGGGGATGGTTTGGCCGGCAGCGGTGATGGTTTTTTGCGCCGCTGCCAACCCTTCAGCGCCCAACTCGATAAGCGCCTGCATATCCGGGGCCAGACGGCTCAGGTCTACAATCTGGTCATGTACGACTGCGCCGATGGCGGTACGGCCGTTGTGGGTAAAAGTAACAAGTTTCACAATCAATTCTCCTCTCGTGGATGGTTTCCCTTGTTTATACCAATTGTGGGATAAAAGAGACAGGGGCGTGATCGGTTCTTGGTGGATTTTTGTCACCTGGGTAAGTATAGCGTAACATTGTGCGCAGCATAAGTAAGGAGGAAAACCGATCCATGTTCCAAAAACTGCTCATTCCCTTAGATGGTTCCCCTTTTGGTGAACTCACGCTGCGTTATGCACGCTCGTTGGCCAGGCAGTATCAAAGTCACCTGCTGCTGCTGCATGTGACCACATGGGATTGGGAAGGGGAAATGCGGGCAGAGATGCCATCGGCCGAGCGTGCGGCCCAGGCGCACGAAACCCACGATGCCAGCCAATATCTGCGCGAAAAAGAGCAGGCATTACGGGATGAGGGGTATACGGTCACGGCCGTTATCCGCAAAGGTGAACCGGTGCATGAGATGATATTGGACACGGCCGTGACAGAAAACGCCGACACTATCATCATGTCCACACACGGCTTCACCGGCCTCAAACGACTCATGTTTGGCAACGTCGCCGAAAAAGTAATCAGCCGCGCCACCATTCCTGTCTTGCTCATTCGCCCCCCCGACAACTAAAAATTGCCGGATTAGCTAACATAAAGTATCCTTGTTCTCACGCTTCCTAATTCATAATTCATAATTCATAATTCATAATTCCTGATCCATGATCCGCATCCTCCATCTCTATGCAAACGCGATTGACAAACTAACCGAAGGGCTAGGCGCTATTTCCATGTACCTGGTGCTGCCTACCGTCTTTATCGGTTTTGCCAATGTAGTCCTCCGGTATGCCGGCAGGTTTGTGGGCGTCAGGCTGACTTCCAATGCCATCATTGAAATTCAGTGGTACCTCTACTCCCTCATCTTCTTTTTCGGCTTCGCCTATATCCTCAAACACAACATCAACGTCCGCGTAGATTTCTGGTACGGTCAGCAAAGCCTGAAACGTAAAGCGATCATAGACTTTGTCGGGCATCTGATCGCCCTCGTGCCTTTCTGCCTTTTGGGTCTATACGTCACCTACAACCCGGTTATGCTCTCCTGGGGGCGCCGCTTTGATGGCACATGGGGAACCTGGGAAATGTCACCTGACCCCAGCGGCCTGCCCCGCGCTCCTATTAAAACCATGATTCTGGTTGGCTTTTTCACGCTGCTGCTGCAAGCCATCGTTGAACTCATCCGCTTATATGGCACACTGCGCGACATTGACGAATTGCAGCGCACCAGCCCTGAAGATAAGGAAGCACCGTTACGTATTGAGTGATAATTGCAACGCCGGTTGGCAACCGGTCTTAATCGTTTGTAGTAGGCACTTCAGTGCCGTCAGCAGGCGATGAATCGCCTACTACAAACGTATTTATGAGGAGAAGGTATGGGATCGGGATTTGAATGGGTAGCCATCATCATGTTTGTGTTGTTCTTATTCCTCATCCTGAGCGGATATCCGGTCGCTTTTTCGTTTGCCGGTACGGCCATCGTCTTTGGCGCGATTGGGCTGGCGCTGGACGCCTTTGATCTAAATATCCTCCGGCTGCTGCCTAACCGCTGGTTTGGTTCGATGTCAGACTTCACCTTGCTGGCGATACCATTTTTTGTCTTTATGGGCGCCATATTTGAGAAGTCCGGCTTGGCCGAGCGACTGCTGGAAACGATTGGCCTGTTGATGGGGCCATTACCCGGCGGGCTGGCGTTAGCGGTGGTGATTGTGGGCACGCTGCTGGCAGCCGCTACCGGTGTGGTGGCCGCAACGGTGATCGTTATGGGGCTGTTGGCGCTGCCCATCATGGTACGGTACGGCTACGACAACAAGCTGTCTACGGGCGTCATCACCGCTTCCGGCACGCTGGCGCAGTTGATCCCGCCCAGTCTGGTATTGGTTGTCCTGAGCCAGCAGGTGGGGATATCTGTGGGCAAACTTTTCCTGGGCGCTCTGATTCCTGGTCTGATTTTGGCCGGTTTGTATGCGGCTTATGTGTTGGTGGTGGGTTTTTTACGGCCGTCGCTGGCCCCCCCCATACCCAAAGAAGCGCGCACCCTGAAAGGGTGGGCATTGGCCCGCCGCACCCTGGTAGCGGTGGTACCGCCCCTCATCCTTATCTTTGCCGTGTTGGGCAGCATTTTTGCCGGCCTGGCTACCCCCACCGAAGCCGGCGCCGTGGGCGCATTTGGCGCCTGCGTCCTGGCAGCCCTCAACCGCAATTTCACCTGGAAAGTCGTCACCCAGGCCGCCCGCTCCACCGCTAATATCACCTCGCTGGTATTGATGATCTTATTCTGTTCCAATTTATTTAGCCTGGTGTTTGACAATTTGGGCGGGCAGCGATTTGCCACCCAACTGCTGACCAACTTGCCGGGTGGGTATTGGGGATTCATTATTGTGGCCAATATCGCCATTTTCTTACTGGGCATCAACCTGGAATTTCTGGAAATCAGCTTTATTGCCCTGCCCATTTTTATCCCCGCCGCCATCTTGCTAGATGTCAATCTCATCTGGTTTACGGTGATGATCGCCATCAATCTCAATATGGCGTTTATTTCCCCCCCCGTTGGCTTCTCCCTCTTTTATCTGCAAAGCGTGGCCCCGCCCGAAGTGCCCACGTTGGACATTCACAAAGGCGCACTGCCTTTCATGGGTTTACAAGCGGTGGCGCTGATTGTCGTGATGCTGGTCCCGGCGACTGTTTTGTGGCTGGTTAATCTGTCGTCGTAAAACCTGTGATGCGTGACGAGTGATGCGTGACGAGTGATGCGTGACGAGTGATGCGTGACAAGTGACCCGTAACATCCATTCACGCATCACTCGTCACGCATCTCGCATCATTATTCTTCCAAAGTAGAAAGATCGCCCTCATCATGGCCCTGGGCGCGGGCTTTGAGGACACGGCGCATAATTTTGCCAGAGCGCGTTTTGGGGAGGGAAGTGACAAATTCCACTGTTTCCGGTTTGGCAATTGGCCCCATTTCATGCCCCACATGGTCCCGCAGTTCGTGGGCCAGCTTTTCGGTGGCGTCATATCCCTGGCGCAAAATGCAGTACGCTTTGATGATATTCCCTTTCACTTCGTTGGGGTCAGGGATGCCAATGGCGGCGGCTTCGGCCACCGCCGGGTGGCTGACCAGGGCGCTTTCAATTTCGGCCGTGCCCAAACGGTAGCCAGACACTTTGATCACGTCGTCTATACGGCCGATCACCCAGATATACCCATCTTCATCCTTGCGGGCGCTGTCGCCGGGCAGGTACCAGCCCTGTTCGGCAAAACGGCTCCAATACTGCTGCACATACCGGTCAGGGTCCTGATAAACCGTGCGCAGCATTCCAGGCCAGGGGGATTGGATAACCAGGTAGCCTTCTTCGTTGGCGGCGACGGGATCGCCTTCTTCATCCACCACATCTATCTGCACGCCGGGGAAGGCGCGGGTGGCTGACCCCGGCTTCAGGGGCACACAGGGCAGCGGGGTAATCATAAAACCGCCCGTTTCCGTCTGCCACCAGGTATCCATAATGGGGCAGCGTTCTTTGCCAATGACGCGGTAATACCACTTCCAGGCTTCAGGGTTGATGGGTTCACCCACCGTGCCTAACAGCCGCAGCGAAGAAAGATCGTGTTTATTGGGCCAGCTTTCACCAAACCGCATCAGGCCACGAATGGCTGTGGGCGCGGTGTACATGATGGAAACGCCATATTTGGCTACGATAGACCACCACCGATCGGGGTAGGGGTGGGTGGGCGCGCCCTCATACATGACGCTGGTCGCGCCCAAAATCAAGGGCGCATAGACGATGTAACTGTGCCCGGTAATCCAGCCCGGATCGGCGGCACACCACCAGACATCCTCCGGTTTCACGTCAAATGTCCATTTGAGCGTGGTACTCGTCCAGACCATATAGCCGCCATGCGTATGCAAGATGGCCTTGGGTTTGCCGGTGGTGCCGGAGGTGTAGAGGATGAAGAGCGGGTCTTCGGCATCCATGACCTGTGTGGCTGCTTTGGGGTCGGCAATAGGCAGATTCATCAGGTCGTGATACCAGTAATCACGCCCGGACACCATTTCCACCTCTTGCCCGGTGCGCTTGACACAAATGACGGATTGGATGGTGCCGGCGCGGTCTACGGCTTCGTTGGCAATTTGTTTGAGTTCCACAATTTTGCCACGCAGCCAGGCGCCGTCGCAGGTGATGAGCAGCTTGGACTTACTATCGTCAATGCGCCCCAACAAGGCTTCGGTGGAAAAGCCGCCATAGACGACGGAGTGCATGGCGCCTACTTTGGCGCAGGCAAGCATGGCGATGATCAGTTCGGGGATGCGCCCCATGTAAATGGTGACGCGGTCACCTTTGCTAACGCCCATGGAACGCAGGACGCTGGCAAATTTGCATACTTCAAAGTTGAGCTGCTGGTAAGTGTAGGTGCGCACATCCCCCGGTTCGCCTTCAAAGATAAGGGCGGCTTTGTTGCGCACGGCCGTGCGCATGTGCCGGTCGAGCGCATTGTGGATGATGTTCACTTTGGCCCCTACAAACCATTTGTAAAAGGGGGCGTTACGATCATCCAAAACGGTTTCCCATGGCTTGTACCATTCGTAATTTTCGGCAGCAATTTTGCCCCAAAAACCAGCCAGGTCTGCCGACGCTTCCGCATGGACTTTGTCATAGTCGGAAATGTGGGCGCGGGTAATCACTTCCGGCGCCGGATAGTACACTTCGCCTACCATACTTTTGTTTTCAGCCATATCAGCCTCCTCTGGAAATTATGAATTATGAAGGATGAATTATGAATTTTTATTCATCCTGGGGTGCCGCATCCATGTTGAACTGCTTCGAGTTGTGGATTGGTAAAGGTTTAAGCCCTTTGCCAGGGTATAAGCCCCCAAGTATATTGGCAAAAAGCCGAAACGTAAAACGCTATTGTCAGCCTGCCCATAATGAAATATAAGTAGCTGGGAACATAACATAAAGGAGAAAATTCGTGACATTATCTGCGGACACGCTGGCAACCTTATCCACGCTTGGCACTGTTTTTGGCCTCGTACTGTACGTTGTATTCACCGCCGGTTTGTGGAAAACATTGGCAAAAGCTGGGGAGCCGGGCTGGACGGCCGTGATCCCCATTCTCAACTGGTATTTCATGGTGAAGATATCAGGGCGGCCTGGCTGGTGGATGCTCTTGTTTTTTGTGCCCATCCTGAATCTCGTTATCTGGCTGATGGTGGCACTGGACACAGCTTATGCCTTTGGCAAGACCACACTCACCGGTATTTTGCTCTTTTTCTTGCCCTGGATCATATACCTGGTGTTGGGCTTTTCAGACGCAACTTATCGAAAACCGTTGGCTAATTGAGTAATCGGTTTGGCAGCGGACACGGCCGTTGCCCATCGGCGGGGCGGCGTGACGGCCGTACAGTTCACCTATCCGCTTATTAGTTTCCCATCCACTGTCTTGTTTTTCTGGTTGACTTCTGGCTAACATAATACAATAGGCATGTAATCGTCTCTGGCTGCAGAGCAAAATACAGGAGAGTAAACAATGACCTTCTTACCAATTCTAGCCAATATCTTACAAGACGACGGTGGGGGTATTATTGGCGCTTTATTTGGCGGTTTCGGTTTTATCTGCTGGCTGGCCATCATCGTGCTGATCATCGCCGGCTTTTGGAAGACCTTTGAAAAGGCCGGGCAACCTGGTTGGGCCGCCATCATCCCCATCTATAATCTGTATGTGCTATGCCTGATCGCCGGCCGCCCCGGATGGTGGGTGCTGTTGTACTTCATCCCTTTCGTTAATATCGTCGTATCCCTACTCATCGCCATTGATGTAGCCAAGGCTTTTGGGAAAGATGTACTGTACGGCGTTGTTTTGTTATGGCTTTTCCAGGCAATAGGGTATCTGCTTCTGGGTTTTGGCGACGCCCAATACATCGGCCCTGCAAAGGCATAACCTTTACAAAGAGCTTTATCTATTCACTGTAGACCTGAGAACGATTACATTTGCCCCATAACAAAACGACCTGCCCGTTGGTAGGTCGTTTTGTTATGGTTCTGTTTCCTGGATGGGGAGTGGGAAATTGCCGTTGGCGGGTGTGGTTGCGGGGGGCACGGCCGTGCCCCCACCCACCTCTGCCTGATAGGGATCAATGTGGTGATTGCCACAAAACGGGCAGATATTCCATTGCAAATCCAGTAAGGAGTTACAGTCTGGGCACGCCTTTTTGAGGCGTGTATGGCAGTAGGGGCATAACAGCCAGTTTGACTCTGTGGTGCGGGAGCAGCCAGGGCAGCGCGGCCGTTCCTCAATTTCTTGCAGCAGCGCTTCCTCCTCTAGCGCCCGTTCATATGCCTCCGCCAGCGTCTCGCGCGGTCGCAAAATAAGGTAGATGATGATGCCCACCACCGGCAGCACCGCCACCACCAATGCCGCCAGCAGTTGCGCAAACGGGTCACGCGAACGGGCGCGCATATCCCGAAATGCCCAAATCACCAGACTAATCCACAAGGCTGCCAGGAGCGCACCGGTAACGGCGGCAAAAATCGTCAGGTAAGATTGGATGGTCTCAAATGAAGGGATTGTCATGTATCGTCAAGTTCCTCACCATTTAGGCGGCGATTATAACACAAAAAAAAGCGCCCCGCGTTGGCGAGGCGCTGACCAGAGGGTAAACCTTAAAAGGCGACGGTAACCCGGCTGTACATGTTGCCTATTTGCGGGCCTAACACCGTCAGAATGGCGATGATCACGACCGCTACAAACACCAGCACCAGCGCGTATTCCATCAATCCCTGGCCTTCCTGTCCTTCCTTTATGAATAACATGAAACCATCTCCAAAAATTAGAACAGAAAAGGATAAATTATGTAAGCGTTCAGACTTGACAAGTTTATTACCAGAGGCGGTTGCCGCAATTCAGGCACAAAAACTTGTCAAGTCTCTAGAGGAACTGAACGGTTACTAAATTGTTAATGGACAATAGCTTAACAAGAAAAACCGGCTGGTGTCAACAATACGTTAGCACTATAGCCCAATAATCACAAATAGCCCCATTAGACCACCATTAAGCCACCGGGAAACCCGGTAATTTTGTTGTGCCAGGGACGGGAATCTTTTACACTGTAGGTAACCGTTCAGTTCCTCTGGAGACTTGACAAGTTTTTGCGCCTGAATTGCGGCAGCTGCCTCTGGTAATAAACTTGTCAAGTCTGAACGCTTACCACTGTAGGTGCTGCATGAAGTTCTTTCATTTCTGCCTGAGGGGTGACCACCACTGCGAACGAGGCGGTACGCACTGAAGAAGTTGCGGAAGAGGATAAAATGGCTGTTTATACGAAACAAGATACACGTTTTTCTGAAAAGTCTGAATTGGTGCCGTGTTTGCCGGTGAATTCAGCCAAAACTCTATTGTTGGCGTCGGATAAACCGGCTTTTCGGCGTTTGCTGCTACCGGTTGATAGCGAATGTATGGACAGCCCAGACCTGGAAGTAGCGCTGGAAATGACGCCAGCGGCTGAATTGGTGCTGCTGCATGTGGGGCGTGATGATGATCTGGATGAGGAGGCGTTGTTTACGACGCTGCGTGGATTGCAGGCGCAGACACAGCAGGCGGGGGTGACGATAGATAGTCTGGTGGAAGACACGGCCGTTTCCTTGCTCGATTATGCCCATGAACATCACATTGACCTGATCTTGCTGCGCGACAAAGGGGTGTCGGCTTAACGACGCTGTCTATCCCATAGCATCTTTCTCTCATTTTCACGGCCGTGCCTCATCCATACAATATGGGTGATGAACCAATCACCGAATGGAAAGGATGGCCTGTTTTGTATTTTTTGCCAGCATACCAACCAATGGCACGCTACCCATTGCCAACATTGTGGCGCGCCCCTGGTAACCCAAGACCCCCAACTGGAAACGGAACGAAAACGGCAAGAAATAATCTGGGGCAGCAATACCTACAAAGCCCAATACGACAAGACCTTGAATTCTTTGCCAGACGGCAGTTTAGCCCTGTTTATCAGCAGCAACGCCGAACCCCTCATCTTTCCCATCGTTAGAAATCTGATATTGGGGCGTGATGCTGCCAACACCGGCGAACAGATGGTGGACATTTCCCAACTCAGCCCGTTGGGACACAGCGTTTCTCGCCGCCACGCCGTTATCTTGCCGGCCGCAGGCGGTTTTACATGCAGTGACCTGGGCAGCACCAACGGCACGTGGCTCAACCAGCAAATGCTGGAACCCGGCAAAATTTACCATCTGCAAAGCGGCGATCAGATACGGTTGGGGCTGCTCACCGTTGTCGTTTGTTTCAAGGCAGCGCATACGGCCGTTAGACGGCTCACCATCCTCCTCAAAGGGCGCAACACCCTGGAAAATCATCCCCACCTGTTACGCCCCCCCTATTTGCTCATGCAGCTTTCCCCCTTTCTGCAAGCCGTCAACGAATTGCAAGAGATCATCGCCCTCTCTCAGGGACAGCCGCCCCGCGACATCTATCTTTTTGAAATCCAGGAAAAACCAAACGGCATCGCCATCAATCTGGAAATCAATCCGCAGACGCTGCACCTGCTACAGCAGTGCCTCGCTCCCTGGCGCGATCAATATACCGAATTCACCATTCAGGATCGCAAACATCCCGTGACCTTACTGGAACAGGCCATCGAAGGACTTGCCGGTGACATGATGGCCGCCCTCTCACCCACCCGCACCGCGTCAGCTAACCTGCGCCAACGCCTGGAAGCGGCGCTCACCATCCTGGCCGTCAGCCCACTGGAAATTGCCCGTACCCAGCTCTAATCCGCTGTCAGCAGCACCGCCCGGCAAGGAGCGCCGTCACTGCCGGGAATAAGCAGTGGCAGGCATACCAACTGGTAAGGGCCTGGCGGGACGCCATCCAAGTTGAGTCCTTCCACCGGGATGACGCCCGCATTCAACAAAATCTGGTGCGGCGACACCAGTTCCGCAAACGGCGCCACCGACAGGTAATCCACGCCAATCAGTTTGATGCCGTTGTCCACCAGCCAGCGAGCGCCATCGGCCGTAACCGCCACATACTCCTCATAAAAAACAGTCTCACCGACCGTCCAGCGGGCGGCATTGTCTGTTTTCACCAGCAGGCGCTCCGTGCCGGACGGAATGGGCAGCGCCGCCAACACGGCCGCCGTCAGTGCCGGTACCGCCAATGCCTCTACCACCAGCGCCGGGCCGATGAGGGTGGACAGGGCCAGCACCTCCACGCCGGCGCCGCCGGGCACAAAATGGGCGGGGGCATCCAGGTGTGTGCCGGTATGCACGCTCAGGCTCAGCCGGGTGACTGTGCAAATGTCGCCGCGTTCCAGGTGGTATGGCTGCGAAAATTGCAGTGGCGGATCACCCGGCCAGACAATGAGATCAGGCGTTATGGGTAGGGTCAGGTCATAGATTTTCATCAGGCGGTATAATCTCGATACACCGGCTGGTACATCTGCGCCTGCATGAAAGCCAGCAAATCGGCAGGCCGGGGTACGGTAGCCAGATCATGGGTGTAGGCGATTTCGGCGACGGCCGTAGCAATATGCGCCGATACTTCTCGAATTCGTTTCAAGGAAGGGTAAATCAACCCGGCCGCCAGGTCTGCCGGCGTTACCAATTGCGCCAGCGTTTGCGCCGCCGCCAGGAACATATCGTCAGTAACATGCCGCGCCCCCGTGACCACCACCGCCAGACCCACACCGGGGAAGATGTAGGAATTATTGCCCTGACCAGGAATATAGGTACGGCCGTCCAGTTCCACCGGGTCAAAGGGGCTGCCGCTGGCAAAAATGGCCCGGCCATTTGTCCACCGGTACGCCTGCTCGGCCGTACATTCAGAGTTGGCGGTGGGATTAGACAGGGCAAAAATAATGGGTTGTTCATTCAAACGGGCCATTGCCTCCACCACCGGCTGCGTAAACATCCGGGGCATGCCAGACACGCCAATGATACCGGTTGGCTGCAACGCTTCCACCGCTTCCAGAAAAGTTGTTAGCGGGGCATGAGTATGGGCATAGGGCAGTTTGTGTTCGGCCAGGTCAGACCGGCTGGATTCTACCAGGCCACGTGAATCCACAAACCAGCATTGTTGGCGGGCAGCCTCAGCCGTCAGCCCCTCTTGCATCATGGCCGAAACGACCAGATCGGCAATGCCAATTCCCGCTTCACCGGCCCCTAAGAAGAGCAGCCGTTGTTCAGACAATTTGCCACCGGTTAACCGCAGCGCCGAATACAACCCGGCCAATGCTACGCCGGCCGTACCTTGAATGTCGTCATTAAAGGTGCGGTACTGATCCCGGTATTTGTGCAGCAGGCGAAAAGCATTTTGGTTGGAGAAATCCTCAAACTGGATGAGGGCATGGGGGAAGCGGGCGGTCACGGCCGTCATAAATTCATCCACCAGGGCGTCATACGCCTCACCGCGCAGGCGGTTTTGGGGCAAGCCAATGTAAAACGGGTCGTCGAGCAATCGTTGATTGTTGGTGCCCACGTCTAACGTTACCGGCAGCGTGGTAGCCGGATCAATCCCGGCGCAGGCGGTGTACAACGACAGCTTGCCCACGGGGATGCCCATGCCATGCGCGCCCAGGTCGCCCAACCCTAAAATCCGCTCGCCATCGGTAATAACCAGCACGCGCACATCATCGTGCGGCCAATGGTGGAGAATGTCGGCTATCCGTCCCCGGTCCTCGGCAGAAATATACAGGCCACGTGGACGGCGAAAGATATTGCCGAATTCCAGGCAGGCCTGCCCCACCGTCGGCGTATAGATGATAGGCATCATTTCCATCAGATTGTCCATAACTACCCGGTAAAACAATGCTTCGTTGCGGTCTTCCAGGCTGAGCAAGAAGATGTACTTTTCCAGGTCATTGGGCTTTTTGTGGAAGTTCCGCAGCACCCGTTCTGCCTGTAAATCTTGGGTAAGCACCCGCGGCGGCAGCAGGCCGCGCAGTTGGAACTGTTCACGTTCATCAGCGGTAAAAGCCATCCCTTTGTTCAGGATGGGATCATGCAGCAGGTTTATGCCGGTGGGAAACGGCCGTGCCCCTGCCTGTGGTGTCTTATCTTGCTGGTTCATTTTTGGCCTCCAAATGTGGAATAAAAGAGATTGGCGATTGGAGATTAGCGGCTGCCCAACCTCCAATCACTTTCAAGATGATACCGGAGATGGGGGTACGGCCGTTATGCTCTTTAGCCTGTTTTTCCGTGAAGATTGTCACACCCGGCTCACCCGGCCCACATATCAAACATAAACATCATCGCCATCACCCCCAGCAGCAGAACACTGGCAATCGTCCAGACGCGGTCAAAGGACGGCCGTACCCCCCACTGACTCAATAGCAAAAAGACCGGCGGCGCCGCGAGTACATAACGGTACATTCCCTGGGCCGGGCCACTGGCAAACGACAAAACCACAACCAGCAGCCCAAACCAGGCCAGATCAGGATATTGGCGCAGCCCGGCAATACAGGCCGTAAACGCCAGCACAATCGCCCCAAATTCTACCACATAATACGCCGTCGCCTGCGGATTACTGCCCACCATATTGTAAAACGCCTGCCGCCAGGCCCAATAGGTTCCCAGCAAATCGAGAAAACCACGCCCAAAAAACGCATCCTCCACCCGGCTGAAAGCCATGCCAAAATAAGATAGCCGCCAGACCATAAACACCAGCAGCGGCGCAAACACCACCAGCGCATGGCCGATTGCTTTCCAGGGCAATCCTCGAAAATAAATTTGCCGCCATTCCATATCCAGTTCCAGCCATTCCCCTTGTTTCACCCAAGACATCAACAGCGGTACTACCAGCAGCACACCAGCCGCCCGCGTAAAGGTCGCCAGCACCGCCAACAGCGCTGCCCACCCCCAATGGCCCCGCCGCCGCAGCAGCAAGCTGGAAAAGGCCAACCCCAAAAACAACCCCTCCGTATACACCACTGCCAGGAAAAAGGCACTGGGGAAGATAAGTAAATAAAAAGCCGCCCGCAGCCCACCTTCCGCCCCCCATTCATCCCGACCCAATTCAAACAGGGCGATGGCCGCCGCCAAAGTACCCAACAGCGAAATTGTCACCCCGGCCAATGCCGCCGCTGCCAACGGCGTCAGCCCCAACAACCCCAATAGGGGCGCCAACAGCCGAATCAGGAAGGGATAAAAAGGGAAAAAGGCATAACTAAGCGAAATGCCGGCGCGGGCTTCTCCCTGGCCTTGGGGCACCACAAAGGGCCAAAATCCACCGCCGGTACGCGCGACGCCAAACGATTCCCCCACCCGATCTGGGTGCGGGTCTTCATAACCCCCCAGGGCAATAGCCAGGTAATACTCAGAATCCCAGGCCACATGCCGGTTGAGGAATGGTTCCTGCAAATAATACTTGTTGTCTTGGGGGCCACCTGAACGGGTAGATTCGGCCGTCCAGCTTAACGCGCGATCTGGTCGCTGTACCGTCAACCGGGCCGGCGCCCAGATATGGTAAAGCAGCATAATGGCCGCCCAACCTGCCCAGATGAAAAAAATAGTGCGTTTTGAAGGAGATGATGGCATAAACTTTGTTGTCGTTCGGAGGGGAGGCTTTAGCCGATAGTCGGCTAAAGCCTCCCCTCCGAACAAATCCTACTTACCTTTCGGCGCCGGTAATGACCAGGTTGCGCATGAAGTGACGCTGCGAGAGCAGCAGCACCAACACCGGCACAATCATAATCAACAGTGCGCTGGCCTCAAGCTGGTTGATCACCGGGGAGAGTGATTGAAAGTTTTGGATGCCAAAGGAAACAGGAATCAGATCGCGGCGGGTGCTGAGATAAAGCGCTGCCTGGCGTGTTTCGTTCCACATGTAGAAGAAGTGCAGCAGAGAAACAGTAATAACCACCGGCCAGGACTGCGGCAAAATGACCGAAAACAGGGTGCGGATCGGCCCGGCGCCATCCAACATGGCTGCCTCGTCCATCTCTTTGGGGATGCTCCTGAAGTTCTGACGCAGCAGAAATATGTAGACGGCATTGCCAAAAAAGAAAGGGACAACAAGCGGCAGCCAGGAACCATCCCAATGCAGCACACGCGCAAAAATGTAGTAAGTGGGAATCAGTGTCACATTTTCCGGGATGAGAATGGTGGCGATCATCAGGTAAAAGAGGAAATTGCCGCCGGGTAGGGGGAAGCGGGCAAAACCATAAGCGACCACAATCGAAGAAAGCAGTACCCCTATTTCCGTGATGAAGGCCAGCAGCCAGGTGTTCCTGAGCATTTGCGGCAACCGAAGGGAGCGAAAGAGGAGGTTAAAGTTCTCCCATGTCCAGTGAAATTCATATACCCCAACGAGGATGCGCCAGTTACCTTCCCATTGAATCAACCCGGCTTCCGGGTTTTGCGGGTCTACAAATTCGCTGCTGGTACGGCCAGGCGCTACCAATGCTAATTGGCGCTGACCTTCGGCAAACGGCACGTTATAGACCATACGCTCCTTGCCCTCATATTCAAAGCGCACCTGCCGGGCGGGGTACGGCGGCGCGTTGCGGTCCCGCAGTTGGGCGCTCTCCATGAAGGCAGTAGAAATGATATACAGAATGGGAAAGAGATAGGCGATCAGCAGGGTTAATATCAGCAGGTTAAACAACGCCGTCCCCAATAGTTCCCAGCGGCGCAGACTGACATAGGTGTGGGGTACAACGGCTTTTGGGGGCGTGGATTGTGTTTGCATAGGATAGTTCAGTCATTGGGTCATGACCCAATGACCCAATGACTTTTTCAATCCCCCCGATCTGGATAATAGACCCAACGATGAGAGGTGGTGAAAAGAATAACGATGACGACCATGACCAGCGCAAAAAAGAGCCAGGCCAGGCTGGCGGCGTACCCTAACTGCCATCGTTCAAATATCCAGTAGGTGATGTAGCTGTCGAAGGGGGAGGCGCCGCCGCGAAAGGTGTTACCCCGATCAAGCAGGATGACGCCGCCAAAAACGGCGATGAGGTTGATGACCAGGGCAAAGAAGATGGCGGGGGTAATCAGTGGCAGGGTGATGCGAAAAAAGCGCAGCAGCGGCCCGGCGCCATCCACACGGGCGGCTTCCTGTATTTCAGAGGAAACGCTTTGCATGGCAGCCAGCATGATGAGCATACCGGGGCCAATGGCCCAGAGGGAGTTGATGGCAATGAGCAGGGCATAAGCAGCGTCGGAATAGAGATCATTGAAGCCGGTGAGGCCCAACGGCCGTAAAATAAATCGGTTCAACCAGCCGACATTGGGATCGGTAAAACCAAACCACATGAAGAGAATGGCCACACTGGGGATAATACTCGGCAGGAAGAAGAGGGTACGCAGGGCGGTACGCGCTTTCAGCCGGGGGCTGCTCAACAATGCGGCCAATAATGTGGACGCGACCAACTGTAAGGGTATCGTGCTGATGGCGGTGCTGATGGTAGCCACAATCAGAAACCCAACCGCTTCATCCTCTAGCAACCGGGCATAATTCTCCAGCCCCACAAACCGGGTCTGGCCTGGTTCCAGCAGGTAAAAGTTGGTGAAGGAAAGGCCAAACGAAGCCAGGATGGGCAGCAGCTTAAACAGGAAAAATCCTACCAGCCAGGGTGAAATGAGCAGCAACCCGGTGGTTTTGTCATAACCCAGACGAAAACGGCGTTTGGCCGTGGGTGGGGAATCACGCTGGATGCGCTCAATGTTCATGCGGTTGGATGAGATTGGAAATTGGAAGATTGATTACCATAGGAGATTGACTCTCATAAAGGATACCAAACATGCTATCTGTTATAGAACCAACCATATCGGCCATGTTCACCATTGTATCTGTCTTGGCTACAGGCACAAATCACACCCTGTTTCGCCGTAAGGCAAAGCGCGCCCCGGCCAGACATCCGATTTCTCCAGGAAATCAGATGTCTACCATCGCCCGGTTTTTGCTGATGGTTGGTTATTGCCAATCTGTGGCGTGAAAAGTAGAGTTGTTAGTGGCTGTTGGTGGGCACAAGCCGCCAACCACCAGCCACCAACTACATTCATAGAGGAGAGAAAGTAGATGAAAACATGGTCACGGCCGTCACGCGCCACCATCTGGCATGAAACAAAAACCTTATTTCTGCTCACCATTGGCGTTTTGATTGTATCCGCCGCCTACGTCATTTTTCAGGTGCCCAACAACATCGTCGCCGGCGGTATCTCTGGCCTGGGCATCATCATCAACCAGTTCACCGGCTGGCCTGTGGGTCTGATGTATTGGATCATGAATCTGCCGCTGCTGCTGTTGGGCTTTTTCCAACTGGGGCGATGGGGCTTTTTGTACCGCACCCTCATCGCCGCCACTATCTTTTCCGTCAGTACCGATCTCATGCTGTATTATCTGCCACAAGTTTTACCGGAATTCCCCCTCACCGATGACCTGCTGCTGAACACTATCTATGGCGGCATCGTCGGTGGTATTGGTGGTGGCCTCATTTACCGCGCCGGTGGCACTATGGGCGGCACCGGCATTTTGGGGAGGGTGCTGCAAAAACGTACAGGCCGCCCCCTCAGCCAGGTCTATTTTTACTCGGATGGTCTGATCATTTTGCTGGGCGGGGTGGTATTTGGCCCCGTCATGGTGCTGTACGGCTTTTTGATGTTGTTCCTGAACGGTCTGGCGTCTGACTACACCCTGGAAGGCCCCAGCACCACCCGCACCGCCACCATCATCACCAACAAACCGGATGAGATGATTCAATCCCTCATGCAGCGCATTCACCGGGGTGTGACGTATTGGCCCATTACCGGCGGTTATACCGGGCAGCAGCGGTATCTGGTGCTGTGTACCGTCACCCGACCGCAAGTCAATGAATTGAAGGAAGTAATAGCCGAAGTAGACAGAGAGGCGTTTGTGACCATTGGCATCAGCCACGAGGCCATGGGCAGCGGCTTTACGCCCATGCCCAAGTAACCTGTTATAATAATGCTATGAAACCCATACCCATCAACGAAAAATTGGTCTGGGATTACGATATCCCCCCCGACGCGCAAACCAACGAGGCCTTCCGTGAATGGTATGTCAAACGGGTACTCACGCATGGCACGGCCGATGACATTCGCGCCATTGGTCTGGAAACCATTCACGCTTATCTGCCACATCTATACTTGCCTCAGGATATTCGTGAATTCTGGGATTGGTACTTTTCGCAACCCCACGCCAAACAGCGATATGGAAATTTTGACCCCCTTTCAGAAACAGCTACTTAGCGCCATTGGGCAAACCAAACTGGCCGAAAACTTCTACCTGACAGGGGGAACGGCTCTGGCAGCATTCTATTTGCAACATCGTTTCTCTGAGGACTTAGATTTTTTCACGGCTGATCCCAATGCTCTCCGCCTGGTGCAACCGTCTTTAACCGATGCTTGCCAGCAGTTGGGCGCAACGCTCCACTTCTCGCGCACATTTAACACGTTTATTGAGTGTTTTGTTAGGCAACCTGAGGGTGAAAGCGTCAAGCTGGATTTTGCGCAAGACACACCCTATCGTCTCCAGCCAACTGAATTAAATGTGGCATTTGGTTTGCAGGTTGATAACTTATTGGATATTGCCAGCAACAAACTCTCTGCCCTGTTCGACCGCTCGGCTGAGAAGGATTTCGTGGACATCTACTTCATCAACCAGGAACGGATGGCATTTGCGGAGATGCTGCCGTTCGCCCGCCAAAAGCATGTGGGGATGGATGATTACTGGCTGGCGATTTCTTTACAGCGTGTACGCCAGGTCAAGTTATTACCGCGCATGGTAAAGCCATTGTCTATAGCCGATTTACAGGCGTATTTTCTAAAGCTGGCTGACGACCTGATGGCCGGTATGGATGCACCTGTGTGAATGAACCTGAGCTAACTCTATTTAACGGCCGTTTCCTTCACACCCGTTTCCCCATCCCCACTCAAAAACACAATAAGCGCCTCAATTTCACGGTCTGACAATTCCAGGTTGGGCATGAGCGTTTGCGGGCGCACCTGCGCCGGGTGGCGCAGCCACAGCTGCAGAAACTCTGCGCCAACCTGATGATGGCTCAGGTTTGGCCCCATGTCGGTGCGAATGCCATTGTAGGCCACGTCATCGTGTTGATGGCAGGTAACGCACCCTTTAGCCACAAACAGGATTTCGCCCCATTCGGCCGTCGGCGGCACGGCCGTTTCCGAAGCCACCATTCCTACCGCAGGTGTCACCACAAATCCGGCCAGGCACAAGGTGACGCCCAGCAGCGCCGCTACCGGCGCAAAGCGGGTTTGCTGTCGCCGCCACAAGCCAACGGCCGTACCCACCACCACCACGCCCATGAACCCCAATAGCCAGGGGAACGACGTTAGTTTTGCCAGCCATATCATGGGGGCTGCTGCCGCAGCGGGTACGGCCATACCCGTTTCCACCGGCAGGGGCGGCATCTCAAAACGGCCAAAACTATCAATATACCAGCGCCATTCGCCGGCTGCTGGCAGCAGAAGCGTTGCCTCATAATAGCCTGTTTCGTCTGTATCTGTGGCCGTAAACTGCAACCGCTCGCCTGTTTCGGTGTGCACGGCCGTGACCGTTCCTTCTATCCTAGAAATCAGATGATTCCCATGCTGGCGCAGCGCATAACGCACCGTAAACGGCTCCCCGGCTACCACATTTTCCGGCCAACTTTCCAACGTCAGCACGGCCCAACCACCGGCCCACACCGCCCCCATCCACAAACACCAAATACCAACCAACCCCAACAATGCCCACATCTATTTCTTAACCATGATAGATTCCTCCGAAGTAGGGGTTGGTGGCTGGTGGCTACTGACTGGTACAAGCCACCAGCCACCAGCCACTAACCACCATCTTCATATTTGTGCAGCGACTCGGCAATGCGTATCGCTGCGGCCAATGATTCCGCCCCTTCCAGGCGGAACGTCAACCCATCGCGCGCCCACCAGATGAGGACGTTACTTTCGATGAACTGCCACTCTTGCCAACGGCCGTCCGCCAGCATAAACCGATGCGGCCCTGCCAGCCAGATCGCCCACTGCCCGTTCACGGCCGTCTCTTCTATGACCGGCGCACCTTTGTAAGCAAATTGCTCGGCGCCAATCTGGTACAGCGCCAGGTCGGTTGGCTCATTCCAGACAGAGATAATCGTCTGCGGCCAGCCCGTTTCTGCCAGATACACCACATCCGGTTTGCCCAAATCGGCCGGGTAAGTAGGCAGAAAGAGGCCGGTGGGCACGGCCGTCCGCGCCTCCGCCAGCGAAACTTCAACGGCCAGACCTTGCGCCACCAGCGGCAGCCGGGCTGGTTTGGTCGCCCAAATCTCTGCGCTGGGCAATGGCGGCTCATCCACTTCAAAAACAGTAATGGCCCCAATCTGGAAAAGCCGTAACATCGCCGCCCGCACCTGCGGCACAGCCAGTAACGCCAATACCAGCGCCACCAGGATGACTACCCACGCCAGCCGGGGAGAGCGGGCAAAATGCACAGACGGCCGTGACCCCATCGGCTGCCGCACCCCCCCCCGGCTATCCGGCGTTGGCGGGTAGGGGAATGAAGCTGCCATCTCCTGTACCCACTCTGCCCAATGCGCTAACTCTTTCTCGTCATTCATGCTTTGGTAAGACCCTAAGGGTTTCAGAAAAACTTTAGGGTCTGTGTTCACTTAACTCTGGAAAATCTCGTTCCACCACCACCTGCAACTGCTTGAGAGCGCGGTGCAGCCGTGATTTGACCGTGCCCGGTTGGATGCCCAACGCTACGGCCGTTTCCGCCTCGTTCATCTCTAAAAAATACCGCAAATAAATGATCTCCTGCGCCGACGGCCGTAGCTGCCGCACCGCCTGCCACAACAATTGCGACTCTGGCTGTTTCTCGGCCGTCTCCACCGCTTCCGGCTGGTGCAGCCACCAACGCTGCACCGCCGCCCAATAACGTCCCAAACTACGCCGTTTATTCCGCGCCAGATTGCGGGTAATTTGCAGCAGCCAGGGGCGCAACGGCCGTGACTCATCAAACCGATCCAGCGCAAAATAAGCCCGCACAAAGACATCTTGGGCCACTTCCTCGGCTTCAGCGGCATCGCCCAGGAGCAAATAGGCCAGCCGGAAAACTGGCTGCTGGTAAACAGCCACCAGCCACTCCCAGGCAGCTTCATCTCCCTGGCGCGCCTGCCGCAGCCACGGCCGTTCGTCGGCCGCCGCCCGGTCGCTTTCTTCACCCCCGATCTTGCCGGAAAGCGTCATCTACCACACTATACACCGCGTATGGTTGTTTGGTTCCCCATGCCCGAAAATTTCGTAATCCGTGAACCGTAATCCGTTATCCAATTACGGTTCACGGTTCACGGATTACGAATAACGGACTACGGACTACCGATTACCGGCACACCCCCCGCCCCCGCAGTTCCTCAATCTCCACGTCCGTGTAGCCCACTTCGTGCAGCACGGCCGTTGTGTCTGCCCCCACATCGCCGCCTACATGATGGTAAACGGGTTCGCTTTGGGAAAACTTGAACGGGCTGCCCACCTGCGGCTGGGTGGCGCCGTCCGGTTTGGGCACGTCCACAATCATCTGCCGCGCCTGCGTTTGCGGATGGGCCACCATTTCGGGGATGGTCAGCACCGGTTCCACACACACATCGTATGCGGCAAACATGGCCGTCCATTCAGCCAGCGTCTGGGCCGCAATTACCGCTCGAATTTCTGTTTTCAACGTTTGTTGATTGGCCGCTGACTGGTCAAAACCGCGTGGAATAAGATCAGGCCGCGCGATGGCCTGGCAAAACCCTTCCCAAAATTTTGGTTCCAGGCTGCCCACAGAGAGGTAACGGCCGTCGGCCGTTTCGTAAAAATCATAATAGCCACCGCCGTTTAACTGCCAGCTTTCCGGCGCTGGCGTCTCGCCCCCCACCAGGTAATGGCTGACGGCATGGGCGTGCCAGGCAATGGACATGTCGAACATGCTAATGTCCACAAACTGCCCTTTGCCGGTGTGGTGACGATGGATGACGGCCGTGAGAATCCCCACTACTGCCCCCATGGCCCCGCCGCCAATATCTGCCACCTGCACCCCCAACGGCGGCGGGCCGCTTTCTTTGCGCCCGCTGTGGCTCATCACCCCCGCCAGCGCCAGATAGTTGTTGTCATGCCCGGCCCGGTCGCGGTACGGCCCCGTCTGCCCATACCCCGTGACGGCGCAATAAATCAACCCCGGATTCACCATGCGAAGCCCCTCATAGCCGATGCCTAACCGATCCATCACACCCGGGCGAAACTGCTCTAACACAATGTCATACCCCCCCTCACGAACCAGCCGTTTAACCACTTCTACCGCCTCCGGCTGCTTCAAATCCAGCGCAATCGAGCGTTTATTGCGGTTCAACAGCCGGTGCCAGGCGGAAGCATCGCCATCATACGGCGGTACAAAACGCACCATATCCGGGCGGGTGGGCGCTTCTACGCGCAACACCGCCGCGCCCAGGTCAGCCAGCATCATGCTGCCAAACGGCCCCGGCAGCAACGCGCTGAAGTCCAGGATTTTGAGGGAGGAGAGGGGGGAGGGCATGGTGAAGAATGGGAGCAGTGAGCAGTAAAGACACCTGCTCACTGCTCACTGCTCACTGCTCACTGCTCGCCGCTTACTGCTGACTAACCAATTGCCCGGCCGCATACCGGCCGCGCAACACTTTTTTGTCGAATTTGCCCACGCTGGTTTTGGGGATTTCGTCCACAAACAGGATCGTTTCGGGAATCCACCAGTGGGCCACTTTGCCTTCCAGGAAGGTGGTGATGTCGGCGGCGGTCAGGTTGGCGGCATCTGGGGTAGGCACGACGGCGGCCAACGGCCGTTCCTGCCACTTCTCGTCTGGTATGGCAATCACGGCCGCTTCCATCACCTGTGGATGGGCCATAATCGCGTTTTCCAGTTCTACTGTAGAAATCCATTCGCCGCCTGACTTCACCAAATCTTTGGTGCGGTCCATAATCTGCATGTAACCATCAGGACTCATCGTCACCACATCTCCGGTGCGGAACCAGCCATCGCGGGTGAAACTATCCTCCGAGACCTCGCGCTTGAAGTATTGGCGGATGATCCACGGGCCGCGCACTTGCAATTCGCCCATCTGACGGCCGTCCCACGGCAGTTTCTTCCCCACCTCATCCACAATCCGCATCTCCACGCCACAAATCGGGTAGCCTTGTTTGGCCTTGATGTCCCACTTCTCCTCGTCAGAAAGGTGGGCATGTTGGCTGCTCAGGTTACACACACTACCCAACGGCGACATTTCCGTCATGCCCCAGGCGTGCAGCACATTCACGCCCAATTCGCTCTCATACGCCTTTGTCAGCGCGCGGGGCATGGCCGAACCACCCACCACCAGCGCCCGGATGCAGGAAATATCGCGCGGATTGTTTTTCAATTCGTGGTACAGCCCTGTCCAGATGGTGGGCACCCCGGCGGCAACAGTCACCCGTTCCTCTTCAATCAGGCGGGCCAGCGGTTCGGCCTTCAAATGCAGGCCGGGCATGATAATTTCGGCTCCGGCCGCAGCGCAGGCGTAAGGCAGTCCCCAGGCCATGGCGTGAAACTGGGGTACCACCGGCAGCACCACATCCGTTTCCTTCACGCCCAGGGCATTGGCCTGCCCCGCCCCCATCGCATGGAGGTACATGGAACGGTGGCTGTACAATGCCCCCTTTGGTTCACCCGTCGTACCGCTGGTGTAACACAACCCGGCAGCCATCTGTTCATCGGTGCTGCGCCAGGTAAATGCCTCGTCGCTGCTATCAATCAAATCCTCATAAAACAAGACATTGGGCAATTGGGTTTGCACATCGCGGGGCGCGTTGAACAACACGTAATGCTGCACACAATCAATTTCGTGGGCCACCCGTTCATACAACGGCAGCAATGACCCTTCTACAAACACAACCTTGTCTTCGGCGTGGTTAACGATATAGGCCAACTGCTCCGGGAAAAGGCGAATGTTGAGGGTGTGGCAGACTGCGCCTGCGCCGGGAATGGCGTAATACAGTTCCAGGTGTTGGAAGTTGTTCCAGGCAAAGGTGGCGACGCGGTCGCCTGGCTCTACGCCCAGGTTGACCAGTGCTTTGGCCAGCCGTCTGGCACGGCCGTGTAAGTCAGCATAGGTGTAGCGGTGCAGCGAGCCATCGGGCTGCAAGGTGCTGATCCGCTTGTGCGGACTGACGCGGCTGGCATGTTCCAAAATGCGATCCAGCGTCAATTGGTAATCCATCATAAGACCGTTCATAGTTCTCCTTTCTCGTTTGTAGTAGGCAATTTATTGCCCTTTCACGGCGATAAATTGCCTACTATAAACTTATAGCGCCACACAAAGGTGGGGGCCAATTAAGACGGTTATGCTCTGCCAGGAGGGCATCTATTTTGGCGGCGATGGCAGGTGGAAAAGGCGAGGTGCGGCGGATGGCCAGGTTGGCGTGGGAACCGAGCATTTCCACGGTAGCGGCCAGTTGGCCGGTGCTTTCGTTGATCATGAAGTGGCAGAAGTGGATGCGTCTGTCATTACGGCCGTACAGCCGCGACCAGATCGCAATTGTTTCATCTGTGCGCACTTCTGCCAGGTAAAAAATGAACTGCTGCAAAGCAAAAGAACCATTGCTGCTGGTGGTGTAGTAGTGATGGTCCATACCAAAGCTGGCAAAGAGATGCCAGGTAGCATCGTCAAAAAAGCCCAGGTAATGGCGCACATTCATATGCCCCATCAAATCCAGATGCCCGTCCGTGACGGTGGCGCGGTAAGTGAGCGGCAGTTGTTTTAGTTGAGGGAGTGTGAGGGACTTGAGGATATTTTTCATGGGTGAAATAGGTTGAGAGATTGGGAGTTAGTTTATGCAAAACCACTCTTTGAATCTTCGGATTTCTTCTCCACAATAAAAACCAGCTCCCCCGCAAACAACAACTCGGTCACCGGCCAATCATGCCCCTGAATGAGTTGGAACATAAATTCCCGGTAACGGTTGGTCAGGTTACGGCCGCCGTGGGTGCTGATGGTGGGGTAAGAGATGACCAGAAATCGGGCGCGGAGGGCTTCCAGCAACGGCCGTCCCCGCCCACCATAGTTCCGCTCAAAACGGGGCATCTCCTTCAAAAACAAGGCTACATCCGCCGCCTCCTGCGGAAAATCCATGGCTACATCCTGCACCCGCGCCAATTCTGGCAAGCCTTCTAACCGAAAATAATGGTTGATAAAAGCAATCCTCGGCTCGTGAATATCATACGCATAAAACCTCACCCTCCCACTGCGCGCTGCTAACTGCTCATTGCTAACTAACGCCAAACCCATCCACCGCAGCGCCAGCGGATTCAGGCCGCAGGCGATATCCAGGATGGATTGCGGCCGGCCAGTGATGGCAAAAATGCGCTCGTAAAAATCGGCCATGATGGGCAGGCGTTCCCGCGTGGAGAGGTGGGCGTACAGGCAATCCTGGCAGATGGCGTCAATGGCGGTGGTATCATGGGCCGCAAAGGCGGCGTCCAGGCGGGCGGCTTCGGCCGTATAATCGGGGTCGCCCAGGTAAGGGGCCATGATGCTGTGCAGCCGGGCGCGCACCGCTTTAATGGCCGGTTTGGTTTTCTTATGTTGGCGTACTGCTTCGGCTGCCAATTCCCGGATGGTAGCCTCGCTGGCATCGCCGTATTTGGTAGATTGTTTCACGGCCGTGACCACCACCTCCACATCAGCTTCATTGCTCATACCGGAAATGTACCCCTAAGCCGCCCGATTTACCAGTAGAGAATCAACCATCCAACGGACTACGTACCCCCAGGGGACATTTATTCATCACATGGGGATACCCGCCTCTTTAGCCGCCCGGCATACCGCTTTTGGCAAACTACTTTCGTCCAGATAATCGCGGCGCGTTACCCCAGACCGGGGATCTTTTGACGGCTTGTGCGCCGGGAAAGGGTATCATGGTATAAAAAGAGCAGGGTGCAAAGCGCCTGGTTTGGGATGGAGACCGCCACCTGCCCTTCTACCGCCAGGTGCGTGAGAAAGGCTTCGATTTCAGCAGCCCCCATTTCACACGGGTGGCGCTTATCGTGAAAAAGGATATGGCGGCGAATCCATTGGATATATGTCTGCTCCGTACAATAAGCATCATACCAAACGTAAGCATTCACTCCTTAAAAAATCAACCACAGATTTAACGGATTGTGCAGATCAACATGGACAAAAAAAATCCGTGTCATCCGTGGTTAAAAATAGGCGCAGAGTGAATAATTACGCTGAAACTTGAGGGCAACGGCCGTACCCAAAAACACAATACCCTCTCAACAATGGAATCTGGCCAGGTTGTTGGCAGGAAAGGGAGATATGCCATACTCATAGCCAAACCTGTGACGTAAAGAATACCCTGCCGGCCATGCACTAAAGTTGAGGTCAGGGGACCGCCTGCTACGTGCATATATGACGGTTAACAGCCCACATACCAGCAGGGGTTGTCCCGGTTGCCGTTGATGCGGATTTCAAAGTGAAGATGGGGGCCGGAGGAGTTGCCGGTATTGCCAGACGCGCCAATGACCTGGCCTTTGGTCACAATCTGGCCGGGAACAACGTTGAAGCCGCTCAGATGGCCATAGAAAGTTTCATAGCCATTGCCATGATTGACCACAATCAGGTTGCCGTAGCCGTAAATGTTCCAGCCGGCATAAGTGACGGTGCCGGTATCGGCGGCGTATACGGCCGAACCCTCCGCCAGACCAATATCCACACCAGGATGGCCGTACCAAAATTGTTGGGTGAAGTTGCGTGAGTTGACGGGGAAAATGAAACTGCCGGTGCCAACAACGAGCGGTTGAATGCCGCTGCCCGTACCCCGTACTGACTCCAGTGTGGGCGGCGTCCACACAAACACTTCGCGCACCGCGCCGGGTATCATAATTTTAGTGTCCGGGTAGAGCCGGTAGGGGAATTCCAGGTTGTTGGGGGCGTAGGTGATGATTTGTTCGGCGGGGATACCGTACAGGTTCACCAGACCCTCCAATGTGTCGCCGGGCTGAACATCGTGCAGTACACCGTCAATGGGCAGGATAATCAGTTCCACGCCGGTTTGCAGCAGGCTGGATTCCTGGCTCAGTTTGGGATTGCCGCCGAGGATGGTTTCGGTTTTAATGCCAAAGCGTTCGGCAATGCCTACCGGCGTATCGCCGCGTTCGACAACGTAGGTTTCATAGTTGTGTTCGGGCAGTTTACCCTGGTAGGTGTGGGGATAGGGAGCGGGGGCCAGGCTGTTGTCGGTCAACACGGGTACATCGCTACTGGATGGGGTGGGGGAGGTATCATCGGCAACGGCCGTGCTGCTGGCAAGAAGTGTGGCGGGGGTGATAGCCGGTACGGCCGTACCCTCCGCCCCATTCACCGTCCGCCACCCGGCAAACAGCGCCAATCCCACACAGAGCAATAACGTGTACCCACCCGCGCGTTTCCAAAAGTTTGCAGAATAATCCATAGAAGTGCTCCCAGGGATGTGATCCGTATTATCCGTTACCCGTGATTGGTTTACGGCTCACGGATTATGGTTCACGAACACGACCGCACCGGCCCCGCCAACCGATTTAACGGGTTTTGGCCGTAATCGTTACTGCGGATTTCAAAGTGGAGGTGCGGCCCGGAGGAACGGCCGGTATTGCCGGTAGCGCCAATATAATCCCCCTGGTACACAATCTGGCCAGGGTAAACGTTAATGCCGCTGAGGTGGGCATAGAAGGTTTCATAGCCATTGCCATGATTGATCACAATCAGGTTGCCATAATCGTAATAAATGCCGGCAGCATAGGCAGCATAGGTGACAGTGCCGGTATCTGCAGCGTAAACGGGCGAACCTTCGGCCATCGAAACGTCAATGCCGGGGTGAAAGCCAGAATAGTAATTGGTCAGGCAACGGCCGCTCACCGGCCAGATATAGGCGCCGGTGCCTACGACTGCCCACTGCTGCGTACCGCCACTATTGCCCACCGATTTTGGCGCTCTAAACGTGAACTGCCCCAGAGACGCGCCGGGGATCACCAGTTGCGAATCTGGTATGAGCCGTAAAAAAGGGACTTCCAAATTATTGGATGGAAAGCCAATGATGTCGGCTACCGGTACGCCATACAGGGCGGCGATAGAGTCCAGCGTCTCACCCGGTTTGACGGTGTGCAGCACCCCATCTACAGGCAAGATAACCAACTCCGCGCCTGTTTGGAGCAGGTTGGATTCACGGCTGATGTTGGCGTTGCCGCCAATGATAGTGTCGGCGGAGATGCCATATTGCAGAGCAATGGAGTTGGGGGTGTCAAAGTCAGTGACGACATGGATTTTGAAGTTATGGGTGGGCAATTGGGCCTGATAGGTGTGCGGGTTGGGCACAGGGGCCAGACTGTTGTCGTGAAGGACGGGCAAGGGGGCGGTGGGGAGGTTGTTGGTGCGCGTCACGGCCGTAGCTGCCGCCGCATCACTGACCGGTTCAATGGTGGGGGGCACGGCCGTGGCCTCACTCCCCTCTCCGGCAGCTGCTAATTCATTCAGCCCCAACACCTGCACCAGAGCGATCAACAACAAAATGCCCGCTGCAACCACCAGATATCCGCTAAACCGCTGCCACAAATCGCGTTTCTTTTCCACCAATGCATCTCCAACGGGCAAAATGCTACCACACCGCCCCTAAACAACAAAAACGGGCCGTCGAAAACGGCCCGTATTCTAAACCTCTGCTCAGACAAAAGCCGGGCCTTTTGCAAAAGCCCGGTTTTTCGTTTTACATCATATCCCGCGTCAGCGTCTCTAAGAATTCATAATTGGTGCGGGTGTTGCGCATTTGCTGCAAAACGGCGGCGGTGGCGCTGCTGATGTCGTAACCCGGTGTATCCATCAAATGGCCCAACATCCGGCGCATGGTATACACCCGCTGCAACTCATCACCAGACAACAGCAAATCTTCGCGCCGGGTGCTGGAACGCTCAATGTCAAAGGCGGGGAAAATGCGGCGTTCTTGCAGACGGCGGCTGAGGAGCAGTTCCATATTACCCGTCCCCTTAAACTCCTCGTAAATCACGTCATCCATCCGGCTGCCGGTGTCCACCAGACAGGTGGCAATGATGGTCAGGCTGGCGCCCTCTTCCAGGTTACGCGCTGTACCAAAGAACCGTTTGGGTGGGTAGAGCGCCGTAGGGTCAAGACCACCGGAGAGGGTGCGTCCACTGGGCTGCACCGTCAGGTTATAAGCCCGCGCCAGACGGGTAATGGAGTCTAGCAGCAGCACTACATCCCGGTTACTTTCCACCAACCGCTTGGCCCGCTCCAGCGCCATTTCGGCCACCTTACAATGCTGCTTCACCGGTTCATCAAAGGTGGAGCTAATAACCTCGCCATCAATGGAACGATCCATATCGGTCACTTCTTCTGGCCGTTCCCCAATCAACACCACCATCAAATGGACATCCGGGTAATTTTCAGAAATACCGTTGGCAATTTCTTTCAAGACGGTCGTTTTACCAGCCTTTGGCGGCGAAACGATCAAACCACGTTGGCCCCGGCCAATGGGGGCCACCAGGTCCATCAGGCGCGTAGATAGGATATTGGGTTTTGTTTCTAGCCTTAACTTTTGATCAGGGAAAATAGGGGTCAGGTCTTCGTAACGTGGTCTTTTCTTTGCCAGTTCTGGGCTGCCGCCATTGACCGCTTCTACCCGCAGCAAACTATAGTATTTTTCATTTTCTTTGGGTACACGCACCTGGCCTAAAACCATATCCCCATTGCGCAGCGCCAGACGGCGGATTTGCGAATTAGAGACGTAAATATCCTCTGGCCCCGGCAGGTAATTTTTACCGCGCAAAAAACCCATGGCCTGTTTGTCGTCTTCGATTATTTCCAGGACGCCGCCGCGGAAATCAAAGCCCTGAGAGGCAGATTTAGCTTTCAGAATCTCGTAGATGAGACCCTGCTTTTTCATGGTGCTAAAGCCAGAAATGCCCATATCTTTGGCAATCTCGCGCAGTTCCCCTATTTTTTTTATTTCCAGTTCTCCAATTCCAATTTCTATTTGGCTTTCTTCGAGAGACATTTTCTCTTTATTCTCCTTCAATTCAAGGTGTTTCCTGACAGATCATGTCTGGTGCGACTGGTATAACATTCTGCACGGCCGTTGCAACGCCCAAAACCAACAACAGCCTGAATCAGGCTTCCAGTTGTCGTCACATTATTTAGTCAATGGTTGGGGTTGTAGCGCCAACGGCATGATCAGAAAATGGCCCAGGTATGTCCGATACCTTTGCAGGTTGGTGATGGGTAAATCAATAACAGTGTCAAGTTGCTCTTCATTTGGGGGAAATTACGCGCAGGCTCAACCGTGCGTTTCTCTCCTGAATATTGGTATTTAAATCATTGCAGGGAGCTTTTGGTCATCCACTTTGTGAGCAGGCGGAGTATATCACGCATCCCCAGGCAAGTCAATTTCCTGAGCAACGAATTGCTCTACCTTATGTACCAGAGACCGATTGCCAATGTAGAAAGGGGTGCGTTGGTGCAAATGGGTGGGTTCAATATCCAGAATGTTACGACGGCCGTCCGACGCATACCCGCCTGCCTGTTCAATCATAAACGCCAGTGGGCCGGCCTCATACAGCAGCCGTATTTTGCCCTGTGGCTTGCCTCTCTCAGCCGGATAACAAAAGATACCGCCGCGCATCAGGTTGCGATGAATGTCCGCTACCAGTGAACCAATATACCGCGCCGACATCTTGGGTGCGTCAGAGCCATCCAGCCCTTGCAACCAACGGGCATACTGCTGAATTTGGGGCGACCAGGATTCGTAATACGAACTGTTCACGCTGTAATACCCAGGCGGCTCCGGCAGGCGCATATTTTCATGCGAAAGCAAAAACTCGCCCAATTCCGGATCAAGGGTAAAGCCATGAACACCCTGCCCGGTGGTATACACCAGCATCGTGCTGGAGCCATAGAGGACATAGCCGGCAGCCACCAGATTGCGGGCGGGCTGCAACACATCCTCCAGGCGGCCGCGATTTTCCCAACTTTTACAGCGATACACGCCAAAAATGGTGCCAATGCTCACGTTGACGTCAATGTTTGAGGAACCATCCAGGGGATCATACACCAGTACGTAGGAACCTTTTTTGTACGGTTCAGGGATGGGAATAATGTCCTCACGCTCTTCTGAAGCCATTACACAAAGACGCCCGGTATGATCACAGATGCGGAAAATAATGTCGTCGGCGAACACATCTAGTTTTTGCTGAATTTCGCCCTGGATGTTCACCGCCCCGGCCCGCCCTAAAATGTCTACCAGACCGGCACGGTTGGTTTTATGGGCAATTACTTTAGCTGCCAGAGCAATGTCATACAACAGATTTGTAAATTCACCCCGGGCATAATCAGGCTGATGATCAAGGATGAATCGTTCAATTGTAATGATTTTGGACATGAGCTGCATCTCCGGTTCAGATGGGAATGTGGGTAAATTGGTTGTGGGAATCAGTATGTACGGCCGTATTATACGCCATACACCAGACCATCTCAATCAGGAAAGCGGTGGCAGGTAGAGCGCCAGGTAGTAGGCGATGGTGACTGCCCATAACAGGGTATCCACCCGATCTAAAGCACCGCCGTGCCCAGGCAGCAAATTGCCGGAATCTTTTACCCCGGCTTCGCGTTTTAGCAGGGAAATGCTTAAGTCGCCCAACGGCCCTAAAATGGTGATCAGCAGTCCCAAAATCACCAGGGGCCACAAAGGTAGTTGCAGGAAATAACCAATCAACACGGTAAAAAATGTGCCCAACACCAACCCACCAAAAAAACCTTCGACTGTTTTGTTTGGGCTGAGGCGGGGCGACAGTTGATGTTTGCCTAAGACATATTTACCGGCCACAAACTTGCCCACCAGGTAAGCGCCGGAATCAGCTATCCAGGTGGTGAGCATGGCCAGCACCGTCCACTGCCAGGCATAATACGGGATACCACGCAAGGAGAAAAAGTGGCTGCCCAACCAGCCCAGCAGCAAAAAGCCGCCCATGTAAGCCATCCAATCTACGGCAACGGTCTGGCTGCTTTGTTTTTCGTAGGAGTAGAGTACGGCCGTCAGCATAAACAACATGCTGACGAGGAATGACGGCCCCACCCAGGCCGGTTCACCCCATTGCGCCACAACCCACTGGGCAATCACCAACGGCAGCAGCAGCCAGATGGACACATGCCAGCCCAAATGGCGCGTCAACTGCACATACTCCGCCGTCGCCAACGCCAACAAAATGGCAAACGGCACAAAGTACACCAGCCCACCCATCCGGTCGCCGAAATAAATCAGCGCCAGAGCCAGCGGGCCAAAAATAAGAGCGACAGCAGCACGTTGCAGGAACATAGGGCTTACACTGGCGATTCTGTGACCAGGCCAAAGCGACGTTCCCGCTGGTTAAAAGCCAGGATCGCCTCATACAAATTCTCACGGCCGAAATCCGGCCAATAAGTTGGCGTGGGGTAAAACTCAGAATAAGCGGCCTGCCAGATGAGAAAGTTGCTGATACGCAGTTCGCCACTGGTACGAATGACCAGGTCAGGGTCCGGCAAACCCCTGGTGAAAAGATAAGAACTGAATAAATCTTCCGTCAGGTCATCGGGGACGACATTGTCCGCCAGAATTTGTTTCACCGCCTGCAAAATTTCCGCCCGCCCACCGTAGTTAAAGGCCACATTCAGGATAAGACGGTCATTATTTTTGGTCAGTTCCAGGGCGCGATGCACTTTTTCTTGCAGGCTGGGCGCCACACCGCTCATCGAGCCGAGATGGTGCAGGCAAACGCCCTGGGCGTGTAAATCTTTTAGCTCCTGATCAATGACGCGGGAGATGATTTTCATCAGGCCGCGTACTTCCATTTCTGGGCGACCCCAATTTTCGGTGGAAAAGGCGTAAATGGTGAGGATTTTAATCTTGAATTCGACACAGGCGTTGATGATGCGGCGCAGGTTTTCCGCGCCGGCCCGGTGGCCGGCCTGGCGCGGTAGGCCACGCTTTTTGGCCCAACGGCCGTTGCCATCCATGATAATGGCCACATGCGTGGGAATCACCAGGCCGGTTAAATCCAAAGGGGCATTGCGCTCGGCCATGTGATTTTATACTTCCATGATCTCGGCGATTTTGTCCTCGCCGATCTCATCAATGTTTTTCACATACCGGTCGGTTAAGGCTTGCAACTCTTCCTGGCTGCGGTGAAACTCATCTTCAGTAATCATGGATTCGTTTTTCATATCCCGGAAATCGTTCAGGGCATCGCGGCGCACATTACGCACCGCAACTTTAGCTTCTTCCACTCGTTTATGGGCTAATTTGCTTAAATCCCGCCGCCGTTCTTCCGTCAGACGCGGCAAATTGAGGCGGATGATTTTGCCGTCATTATTAGGCATAATGCCCAGGTCAGAGCGCATAATGGCTTTTTCAATGGCGGAGATGGAGTTGGCGTCATACGGCCGTATCGCCAACTGCTGTGGTTCCGGCACAGAAATGACCGCCATCTGGTTCAAGGCCATTTCTGTGCCATACATTTCCACTACAATTTTGTCTACCAAATGGGGAGAAGCACGCCCGGTACGAAACCCACTCAAATCAGCTTCCAATGAAGTAATCGCGCCTTGCATTCTCGATTCTGCATCTGCCAATAGTTCGCGTATCATCTTGTCCTCCTCCGCAAAGAATGATGAATGATGAATGATAAAAGGCGCCCATCTCGTATTGGGGCAACGCCTTACAAGTTGGTGATAGTCGTGCCAATATCCTCACCCTGCAAGAATCGTTTCACGCTGTCCTCCTGCCAAAAATTCAACACAACAATCGGCAAGTCATTATCCATACACAGCGAAACGGCCGTGCTGTCCATCACCTTCAACCGCAAATTCAAAAAGTCAATATACGAAATTTTATCAAAACGGCGCGCCTGGGGGTTCTTCTCCGGGTCATCATCATAAATTGCGCCTACCTTCGTGGCCTTGATCAACACATTGGCATTGATCTCCATGGCCCGCAGCGCACCCGCTGAATCCGTCGTAAAATAAGGATTTCCCGTACCGGCCCCAAAAATAACCACACGGCCCTTTTCCAAATGGCGCATGGCCCGTAAACGAATATATGGTTCGGCAATGGTGCGCATTTCAATAGCTGTTTGTACACGGGTGGCAACACCTTTCCTCTCCAGCGCATCCTGCAAGGCCAACGCGTTCATCACCGTCGCAATCATGCCAATGTGGTCAGCCGACGCCCGTTCCATGCCCATAGCACTACCTACGGAACCACGCCACAAATTACCACCCCCAATCACCAGTGCTACCTGCACCCCCAAATCATAAACATCCTTCACAATCTGGGCAACCTGCGTGGCGCGCACAGGATCAATACCAAACCCAGAAGGGCCAGACAACGCTTCCCCACCCATCTTTAACAACACTCGCCTATACTGAATTGATGTCATGTGAATTTGACTCCGCTAAAGTGAGTAATTAAGTAATTGGGTAACTTGGAAAAGCGTCCTCTCAATTACTCAATTACCCAATAACAGGTTCATACGAAGTCCCCCAAGGGCACATTGAGGATATTGGTAAAAATTAGGGGCGCTCTTGCGAACGCCCCCAACTTTTCCACCGGCTAATCGAGCGATTCGCCCAACTCATAGCGGGCAAAACGACGGATGATGATATTTTCACCCGTTTTGCGAATCACATCTGTGATCATGTCGCTGATCTTGATGCTGTCGTCTTTCACAAACGGCTGTTCCAGTAGACAAAACTCTTCATAGAACTTGGTCAGGCGTCCCTGAACTATTTTCTCCACGATAGTGTCCGGTTTGCCCTCGGCTTTAGCCTGGGCGCGCAGCACATCAAGTTCCCGATCCAGTTCGGCCTGGGGCACTTCTTCGCGGGTGAGGTAACGCGGCCCCATGGCCGCAATGTGCAGCGCCAAGTCATGCGCCAGGTTGCGGAACTCTTCGTTACGGCCGACAAAATCGGTCTCGCAGTTAAGTTCCAACATGACGCCAACACGGTTGCCGGGATGGGCATACAATTCAATGATACCTTCGCTGGCAGCGCGTTCGGCTCGTTTGGCGGCGCGGGCGGCGCCTTTTTCCCGCAGCAAGTCTACGGCTTTGTCAAAATCACCGTTAGTAGATTCCAGCGCTTTTTTCGCTTCCAATACACCTGCGCCGGTTGCCTCGCGCAGTTCTTTTATTTGTGCAGTTGTTATGGCCATACCTTGTTATTTAGTCTCCAAATTTAGTAGGATAACACGGCCGTTCCCCCAACGTTTTTACTCTTCATCATCCTCATCGAAATAGTCTAAGGCGATGTCGTCTTCATGCTCGTCATCAAACGCTTCAGCCGCTTTGCGCATTTTGGCCAAAGTAGACTCGCCTAACAAAATTTCATCATCCACATCTTCCATACCATCAAAGGAAGTCTCGTAGGCGCGTTCGTCGTAATCTTCACCCATTGTTTCTTTGCGCATCGCCAGACCTTCCAAAGCCGCGTCCGCCATTTTGCCGGCAATCAGCTTAATGGCCCGAATGGCGTCATCATTGGAAGGGATGAGGTAATCAATGGGATCGGGATCGCAGTTGGTATCTACCAATGCCACAATGGGAATACCGAGTTTGTTGGCCTCGCGCACGGCCGTTTCTTCATGGTTCACATCAATAATAAAGAGCAAGTCTGGCAGGTCGCGCATATTGCGCACCCCACCCAAACGCAAATTCAACTTCTCAATTTCGTGTTCCACATGCAGCCGTTCGCGCTTTTTCAAAGCGGCAAACTCGCCGGCATCCCGCCGGGCTTCCAGCTTTTTCAAGTAATCAATTCGGCGACGAATGGTCTGCCAGTTTGTCAGCGTGCCACCCAACCAGCGTTGGTTCACGTATGGCTGCATTCCGCGCGAAGCCTCGCTGGAAATGGTATCCTGCGCCTGCCGCTTGGTGCCCACAAACAAGACCGCGCCACCCTGCGCCACCGTGTCACGGATCAGGTTATAGGCATCTTCAATCATTACAATCGTTTGTTGTAAATCGAGGATGTGGATGCCGTTGCGTTCGGTGAAGATGTATGGTTTCATCTTCGGATTCCAACGGCGCGTGCGGTGTCCGAAATGCACTCCTGTTTCCAGGAGTGCCTTCATTGAAACAATGGCCATGTATAATTCTCCTTATCGTTGTTTTTTTGAGCGCCAGCCGACCAAACCGACCGCTCCACCCATACCTTTCACCCTACGCCAAAACTCATGTGGCCTTCAACCCCATCATGGCTGGTAAACAGACCATCTCAGGGTATGACATAAGCACATTGCCGCAGTCCAGATATGTGTTTGATTATTAAGATAGTTTATGTGAAGTACACCGCATCGCTCTGCAAATTGGCCGTCAGAAAGATGGGTAGCAAAACGTAGGGGATTATAACGAAAGTGAAAAAATGCGCAAACCACCAACAGGATGTTTAACAGTGCGCCCGGAGGGACTCGAACCCCCAACCGCCTGATTCGAAGTCAGTTACTCTGTCCATTGAGCTACGGGCGCTGATGCCGGTAATCGGTAAAAAGTAATCGGTTATCAGCGAACCGAATCACCGATAACCGATTGCTGTTTACCAAATCAGGTCTGGGCGAGTGGTGGGATTTGAACCCACGGTCTTCTGGGCCACAACCAGACGCGTTAACCGCTACGCTACACCCGCCATGAACACAAAGTGCTACAGCAACGGAATGCTACCATAAGCACCCACTGCCGGCAAGTTTGCAGGCAACGGCCGTGACCGGCATCGGTGTGCCATCAGGCGTCAAAATAGGGGTCGCCTCAGGGGTGGGAGTGGCGGTTGGCGGAATCAAGGGATCAAGCTCTGTCACCCGTATTACCGATAACGTCAATGCGATTTGCCGGGCAATTCCCTCATTTTGCAGCGTTGTGCCGATTTCTTGTTGTAAACGTTCCACCTGTCTATGCGACACCTCGCGCGTTGAGCGCACCACCACATCCATTCGCAATAGTTCATGCCCACTATCATTCAGAACAAAATCATATTCCAGTTCTACGACTGACCCGCCGATGATGGCCTCATCTTCAACGGCCATAGTGGTCACTTCAATAATACGCGCTTCCCGTGTTTGCACCTGGACCAGTTCCACGGTCAACACACTCAACAGAATAATGACGGTGGCCAACGAGAGCAGTTCCACCTGAACGCTGCGCATCTGCACGGCGCGCCGCGCTTTCTGATTACGCGCCGGCCGGAAGCCTAATACCAGAAACATTAACGCGGTCGCCGAACTGATGGAGACCAGATTGGTGATAAACAACAGCAGCGCCCCTAACGATTCCCAAAAATAACCGGCAGCAAAGGTGATGCCAACCGTCGCCAACGGCGGCACCAGAGCAGCGGCAATGGCTACACCTGGCAGCGCTCCGGCCGCATCCGACCGGCTAAGTGCGTAGGCGGCAGCCAGGCCGGAAAAGAGGGCAATACCCAGATCGAGCAGTGACGGCCGTGTCCGGGCCAACAACTCCGGCGTCAATGGCAGGCGCATCACCACCAGCAACAACCCGGCCAACATCCCCACCCCTATTGCCAGCAATGCTCCTTTGGCCACGGCGGCCGTCGTCAGGCGCAAGAAACGGGCATCACCCAAGACCACCGCCATGCCCATGCCCACGATGGGCGACATCAACGGCGCTACCAACATGGCCCCAATCACCACCGCCGCGCTGTTACTCATCAGGCCAAAGGCCGCAATAATGGCCGAGAGGGAAATAAGCATATAAAAGTCAATATCGGGGCGCGCGCCCCGGCGAATCCGGGTATAGGCTTCCGTGCGTTTCACCAAATCCAGATGGGGCAGTAGTTTCCTCATATACCAGAATAGATACGCCCACCAATGGCTGAAACGCGCCTGCGGCTGGCGCACAATCATTACCGGTCGTTTGCTTTGCCGCACCACAGCCGCCGGTATATCACCAAATAACACCTTGTCTATGGAACTTTCTTTGGTAGCACCAATAATCACCAGGTCACAATCACTGCTTGCCGCCAGAATGCCGTCTGTTACCGTGTCGGCCGTGACCACCTGTCTTTCGATGCGATCACTGGCATCCACAAATTGTAAGAGCTGGCGCAAACGCGACCGCCCCAATGCTTCCTCGTTCGGTCCCAGGTAACTGCGGGCGATGTACAAAGCGGTGATCTTGATGCGCGGCGCAATGCGCAGCAGAAATTGCAAAGCATGGGCTGTATTCGGCCCGCCAGAGGTGGGCATCAAGATGTGTTGCAGTCTATCGTTGCTGGCGGTGTTCTCCGGGTTGGTTCTATCTCCGCGCACGGCGGCTACCGCACACGTCACCTGGTTTAGATCATGCCAGATAGGCCCATCCAGATGAGCCAACACCAGTTCCACCTGGGCTGCGCTGACCAGTTTGTGCAAATCGGCTTCAAAATCCGTGCTGACGATGATAAGGGGGCAGATATAATCGGCCAGTTCACTGCCGGCTGCCTGCCGGGCGCTGGCTAAAAGCTGCCGGGCCTGGGCCATCTCTGGTGGTATGGCGCTGTGCAGGAACACGGCCGTGAGCAAATACCCATTGTGTGCCCGCGCCAACGCCAACCCCAAATCAAATGTTTTGCCTAACTGATCGGCGCTGGTTAACAAGAACAATCCGCGCCATGTCGGGTCTGCCGGAATCTGGCCTTCGATGATTTCCATACACACCCAAGTATAGAGCAGTTTTTTGCCCGCGTGTAATCAGGAGAAGCATAACTCGTTGTCTGACGGCCGTGCCCTTGTGTTATAATCTACGCAATTGTTTATGGTGGTGTAGCTGCCGGGCAGCTAGACCATACCCCTAAAAGGTTCAGGCATGAAACGTTTTCAATTTGAACTAACCGACACTGAAACAAAGGTGTTAAACACGTTGGCCAGCCGGGGGGCGATGAGTCCCAGCCAGGTAGCAGCCGAAACATGGATATTACCCGGTGATATGCGGACGATGCTGCAAGAAATGTCCAGCGCCGGGTTTGTGGTGCTGCGTGAGGACAGCAACAGCCCCGACGGCTGGCTGGTAGCCATCACCAACAACGCCAGAGGGTTTGTCAACGGCAGCAACGGCAAACGCTAACGTCCCGCCCCTATGACCGAAAACATCGCCCCCACATCCGCCAGCATCGGCGCCAAAATTCTGCTGCTGCTGGTCATCCTCTTATCCTTCGTCGTCGTCGTTCTACTGGTGTGGCCGGTTGGCCCGGCAGCGCCAACGTGGATGGGGCCTTTTCAGGGGGATTTGCGCCACTTCACGGCCGTACTCGCCCCCTTTCTCGTCATCGGCTTTGTCGGTGGGTTAATTGGGGTGGCCGAGTTGGTTTCCACCTTCAAAACATATCCTCGTGAAGCCCTGCTCACGCGCTGGGCCTGGGTGCTTATTTTTGCCAATGTTTTGGCCGCCATTGCCGCCCTGCTTATCCTACGCGCCACCACTTCCCCCATGAGCTTCCTGATGGAGTTTCTGATTGTGGCCTTTGGCTTTCAGGGCATCATCCGCACCCGGTTTGTGCTGGCCAAACAGGTGGGGTCAGACAAAGATGGCGAGGTAGCCATCAACCTGGGCTGGCTCTATGACCAGTTCTCCAACCTGGCGCGGCGGCAAATTGACCTGGAATTGATGAACAACCGGCGCACGGCCGTGACCCGCCTGCTCCACTATTACCCCACCCTGGCCGAACTGTATGACATTGCCCTCTACACCATCACCGCCCGCGAAACGCTCACCGCCGAAGAAGAACAACAAAAACTAGGCGAGTTAGAAAAACTGATTGACCCTAAAGCACCGGAACATTTTGCCAAAACCAGCATCGCCCTGATGATCCTGGAAAATGGCGGCCAATCCTATGTTAATTTACTGCTCGATCAGGCGATGAATCAGCCGGGTACGGCCGTTGCCACCGCCGCCGCTCCTCCCGCCCGCCAGGACACCCTCATCCGCCGTCTGGTTGATGGCTACGACCTGGAAGGGTTAGTCACCCTCACCAACCAACTCACGGACGACGAAGCCGTTCAAGAGTACGTGCAGTTAGCCGCCCAACCCAACCCGGCCACCAGCCAGGCCGAACAAAAAGCCACCATCGCCCACTTTCTCATCCAGCAAATTGGCGCCGATGCTCTTAGCCGGATTTTGTGACGAAACAGGATTAAGAAAAGATGGACGACAAAAAATCAATAACACCGAAGCAGGTAGCAGAGGCTTTGAATATGTACTTCAATACTGCTGAGTTACAATCTCTGGCTCTTAATATGGACATTCCTTATGATGACCTGGAAGGAATTTCAAGAAGCGAAACGATCATTTCTCTCGTTAAATATACTCAACGTCATGGCGTGTATGAACAGTTGATCAAAGCTATTCAAGAAACGCGCCCTTACATCAATTGGGATAAATTCTCCCAGCAATCTGTGCAAGAATCGAAACCAGCGGCTTTAGAAAAGGACGTCACAAATACGCTGAATGTCTCTAGCAGCACTCATCATATTACCTCAGACGAAGTCAAATTAGCCCCTTCTTCTGCAAGCCAGCAATTAGAAGATTTTTATTTCCGAGTCAATCGTTTGCAACAGCAATTCCAGGAAATCCAGGACATAACTGGCCTTAACGACGAAGAGACACAAAACCTATTGAATCTTCTAGAGGATGCACCACATGAGTTCTTGCGCGATCTTCTTTCCCGGCATGATGATCCAACTCTTGAGCAGTATGCACAAAATTATGCGGAAATGGAACATGAATTAGGTATTGCGCTGGTGGGGCAAGGTAAGTGGCACGCCGGTCTGCGGCGTTTTGATCGCAGCCTGACCATACGTCGCCTCCTGGATAATTTGGATGAACGCGCTGACACCATTTACCAGATTGGTAGAACCTACCAACTGATGGGCAATCTGGCTGAAGCACAAATTCGCTATCGGGATGCTATGCGCTTGTACCAACATACAGGAAACAAAGCGGGTATTGCCGCCTGTAACTTAAATCTAGGTACGGTTGCCATCCAACTTGGATTCATAGATGAAGGTATTGCCCAAATCCAGAAGGCACGGCTCGCCTATAGGCAAGACGATAACGACAAAAAACTGCAAGAAATAGACGAAATAATGCATTTTGTTCACCGGGTAAAGGAAAAAGAACGGGTATGAGTACCCCTGACGATTTATGGGCACAAGCTGGCGATATTTTTGATGCCTGGGGATTGAGCGAAATTCCCTTCACCGAAAGCGCTGTTGAATTGGGGCAGAAACAACTCAGGCAGCTTTTTACCGGCAGAGAAAATGAACTCCGGCAGGTGTTTAATCTGGTGCGCGGCCGTGAACGCAAACGAATCTTTGTTTACGGTTGGGTGGGCATTGGCAAAACAGCCTTCTTGCGCGAAATTATCGGTGTGTTGGAAAGAAAAGCACCTAAAACGTTAGCCAGTTACATTTCTTTGCTGCCCGGCATGGATTTATCAACCGCCGCCCTGATTGGGCTTGCTCGCAAACTGCCAAAAGATGACTATGCTCAACACCTGCTTACACAAATGGGGTTACCCGCTAGTCAGCGTGCGGTAGAAAAAAAGACGACGGTAAAAGCTGGCCTCTCCGGTTCTGGCGTGGAAACAACGGAAGAAACGTCCCCCTTTTCCAGGCCGCTTTACCCGGCAGCCAGTTTTGAAGCTTTGTTAGATCGCGCGTACCAAAAGTTTGATCGTATTGTCATTGGCATAGATGACCTGGAAAAACGAAATCCCGATTTGATCAGGCAAATGCTGCGTGATGAACAAGGATTGCTCAAGAGCAACGCCTGGTTCTTTTTAACGGGACATCCAGCCACTATCACCCATGACATTTTGGCGCGTGAATTAGGGCTGTTTGACCTGGCGCTAGAGTTAAAGCCGCTCGACCAGACGACTTCTTATCGCATGTTGGTCAATTACCTGAACAGTGTGCGCCCAAAAGAAAAACAACGAGATTATGATGAACTACAGGCAGTTTGGCCTTTCACACAAGATACAGCCAGGGAATTGTGCGCGCGCTCAGAAGGTATTCCCCGTATGTTGAACAGGTTGGGGAGCTATGTTTTGCTCAAAGCAGCGGAACTTGGCGCGCCGATGATCACACCAGATGTCTTTCAGGCCGGTGTAGAATTTGCTGATCAACAGTTGCGCGGACAGTCTGGTTTGACGATTGAGGAAATGTATATTCTGGAACTGGTACTGGATAAAGGTGTGTTATCTGATGAAAGCGTCACGCTTGAGGAGTTGGATAAGGTCAGGACCAAAGAATTTCGGGAAATTTTGCCCATTCTGGATAATTTGGTGCAACGCGACTTGCTCAAACGACTACCATCAGAACGCGCCACTGAATATGCGCCCTCGCCTCTGGTTCGCATCCCGAAGTCCGATCCGCCGGTGTAGTGTTGGTTGATGGCTTAAACGGCCATAAAAATCCCTTGCATACTCTCCCCTCTCTGGCTACAGTTGCCCCATGAGACAAATCCTGTTTTTTGTGATGGCCCTGTGGGGGTTGGCAGCCTGTGGCCGTCCCGCCGCACCGGCAGGTGTGGTGAGCAGTGTGTCACCCGCCCAAATTCAACGACTGAATTTCGAGTATGTGGTGGGCACACCCCGCATCTCTTTTGCCATTTTTGACGGGCCCGACCCGCTGACAAACATATCCAATGTGACGGTCGCGGCCCAGTTGGTTGGTGATGAAAATGGGCAGGCGGTGGCGGCGGTCACGGCCGTACCCTACACCAACTACGAAATCCCCTATTGGGTCATCACACCGCAGTTACCCACGCCGGGAATCTGGGGGCTGACGGCCGTCATCACCCTGGCAAACGGTGAAGCTATTACCGCTCCCTTTCTGGTAGAAGTGACCAACGAAGGCCAGGCCATTGCCATTGGCGCAGCCGCTCCGCCCAGCCAAAACCGCACCCTGGCGACCGAACCTGACCTGCACAAACTGAGTTCTGGCAATGACCCCAACCCCGCCTTTTACCAGATGACCATTGCCGACGCCTTGCAAACGGGCAAACCCACTGTAATCGCCTTTGCCACGCCGGGGCTGTGCCAGACCAAATGGTGTACGCCGGTGCTGGACAGCGTGGAGGCGGTCTTTGAGGCAGTGGGTGATCAGGCCAACTTCATCCATGTGGAAGTGTATGATGATTTCCAAAATTTAACCTTCGTGCCGGAGATGGCGGAATGGGGTTTGCAAACGGAACCCTGGGTGTATGTGTTGGATACGGACGGCCGTGTCGCCGCCCGTTTTGAAGGTCCTCTTTCCCCCCGCGAACTACGTCTGGCGCTAGACCCACTGTTACCATGAAAAGGGCTGTCCCGGTTTTGCTGTTGTATCTGCTGGCTGTTACGGCCGTCGCCCACGCCCATGCCGAACTGCGAACGGCCGTGCCCGCCCCCGGCAGCATCGTGACATATTCCCTGGCCGAAATTCGCCTGACGTTTAGCGAACCTATCACGAAGGAAAGCGCCATCCTACTCTTTACTGAGGGTTTTCAGCCGGTAACAGGCATTATGGCGCAAGTAGAGCCAGGCAACCCCCATACACTCATCACAACCATGCCGCGTTTGTCACCTGGCGACTATACCGTGCAGTGGACGGCCGTGTCCACCGACGGTCACCCCACCAGTGGCAGCTACACCTTTCGCCTGGCCCGTTTTGCCCTGTCCCCTACCCGGCTATGGCAAATTAGTCTCACGCTCTTGTTCCTGGGCGTATTTGTGATACTCTGGCGGTGGAATCGTAACTCGTAATCCGTCGTCGGGCTTCGGCTCACGGTTTACGGACTACGGGTCACGTATCACGCCTCACGGATAACGATATGAAACTCCTACTCACCGGCTTTGAACCATTTGGCAACAGTTCGATCAACCCCTCTGAAAAGGTGGTGCATCAACTGGCGCAGCAAGAAATTGAAGGGGTGGAATTACTGACCGTCATCCTGCCGGTGGAACGTTTTACCGGGCCGGATACACTGATTCGCACCTACATTTCGGCACAGCCAAACGTGGTCTTGTCATTGGGGGAAGCGGGGGGCGTCACGGCCGTGACCATCGAACGCGTCGCCGCCAACCTGCTTGACTTCTCCATCTCCGACAATGGCGGCCATCTGGTCACAGACAAACCCATCGTGGCCGATGGCCCCCCGGCTTATTTTGCCACACTGCCCACCCGGCAAATGGTCAATGCGCTAACCGAAATCAGCATCCCTGCTCAACTCTCTTACTCCGCCGGCACTTTCCTGTGTAACCAGGTCATGTATGAGATGCTGCACTACATCCACAAACACCAGCTAAAGAGCCTCGCCGGATTTGTCCACCTGCCACAATTACCCCAACAAACCGCCGGGAAAAGGCCCCCCTTGCCTTCCATGAGTTTGGATGTGATGGTGGCGGGGGTGACGGCCGTGATCCACACCATCACCCACTGGTATACCGCTATCTAATAAAGGCTACGCATCAGGGTCAACGCCCAGCGCCCGCAGCTTCTCCGCCAGCGCCGCAGCGCGTCTCATTTCCCTTTCGGCGCGATCCCGCTCCGCTTCGGCGCGGCCCCGCTCCGCAATCGCTGCTTCTTCCCCCGTTAGCAACAGATGACCCTCTTTATCACACCAACGCAGCCACTGCCCATCACGGCTTTCATAACGGCCGTCCCACAACATCAACCCCAGGCCGATCTTTTCCATATACAAATTTTTCACCGGCACATACCCGTCCGCCCGCAATTCGTACAACTGCAATACCTGGTTCTGAATCAATAATTGCGGATCGTAAATGGCATAGTACCAGACGTTCATCCGGGCATAATCATCCAGTTTCTTACCATTTTCGCCCCCTTTTTTGTTGGACACAATCTCCACCACCAGGTCTGGCGGTTTGCCAAACTCCCAGATGAAATAAGAGCGATGCTCCTGAGCAAACCAATCTTCGGCAATTTCCACATCCAGGCTCAAAAACATATCGGGCACAATCGCCGGCCGATACGGCGTGACAAAAACGCCCACGTTGCTGTCAGCCACAAACTTGCGGTCCGTCTGCCAGGACGCATAAAGCGAACGCACCAGCAGCCGCTGTTGTTTGGCCGAGAATATGTTATCCACCGGCGTATCGTCCTCGGTTACAATATGGGAAACATCCGGTGGCTCCACTTCCACCACCCCGGTAATAATCATCTCTACCATTATCACCTTCCTTCATGGTTCATATCCACTACTACTTGCCTATGCGCTGGCAAATTATACCATGTTTTTCTCAATCATTATCCCATAGCCGAACCGGGGCTTTGTACGGATTTTTAGGCGACCGATCAGTAGATAAAGAACGGGTCGTGCGCTGCGTCAGAATCTCAATGGCGTCGGCCAGGTGACCGTCGCCAATGGCGTAATCACCCCGTTCGGTGCGCAATTTATGGGCTTCAAACAGCACGTCCGCATGTGTCACCCCCACCGGCGGCTCAAACTTGTAAGAGGCCAGCTCATACAACTGCCCCAATGGATCACGAAAATAAATGGAATACATAAAACCCCGGTCTATCTCGCCGGAATGGCGGATGCCGCGTTCGTCCAGGCGCGTTTTAACCTGGGTATAAGTAGCGCGGGAGACGCTGAAAGCAATGTGGTGCAAATTGCCAATGCCTTCCGGGTTGGGCGTGGGGTCAACGGCCCGATCTTCACGGGTAAATACGGTAATCAGACGGCCGTCGCCCGGATCAAAGTACAAATGGCTCTCAGATGCCACATCCAGGTTCGGCTGCTCAAAAACAAAGGGCATGCCCAATACCCCTTCCCAAAAATCAATCGAAGTCTGGCGATCCGCCCCAATCAGGGTAATGTGGTGGACGCCTTGTGTTTGAATTTTCTGCATGATTACCTCCGTAAATGGAGACCGGAGATTAGAGATTGGAGATTGTGCCATCTCTAATCTCTAATCTCTCAATACCCCATTCACTATCTTCCTGGCCTGCTCAATCTCATCTTGAATAATGGTATGCCCCATGCGGGGGTAAATTTTGGTGGTCACGTGCGCGCCGAGAGTGGTAAATGTCACGGCCGTTTCCTGCACCCGTTCCAACGGAATATGGGGGTCAACATCGCTGCATCCCAGGAAAACGGGCGTATCGGCCAATGAACCTTCGTAATGGCGCGGCGTTCCCGGCGGGCCAATCACACCACCGCTGAACACCAGCAGCCCGCCATACCGCCGGGCGTGCCGCGCCACAAACTCCGAGGCCAGGCAGGCCCCCTGCGAAAAACCGGCCAACACGATCCGCTCCGCCGGAATGCCCGCCGCCTCAATCTCGCTGATCAAATCAGCAATCACCTGCAAGCCGGAAGAAAGCCCCGGTTCGTTTTGGGGGATGGGCATGAGAAAGCTGTAGGGATACCAGGAATTACCCGCTGCTTGCGGCGCGAGATAGGCAAAATCGGGATGGGCCAATAAATTGGCTAAATCCAGGATACTTTCAGCGTCACCGCCACGGCCGTGTACCAAAATCATCGCCGCCCGCGCCTCCGCCAACGGCCGTCCCGCCCTCAAAACTGGCTGCCCCTGGTGTGGGCCTGATGTTGTGTTGTGTTCCATTTTCACCTCTTGCAGAAAGTAATTGGGTAATCAGGTAATTGCCCCAATTTACTCAATTACTCAATTACTCAATTACCCATTCACCGTCACCGGCGGCAGCGCACGCTCAATCTCCGCCCGGTGTTGTTCAAACCAGGGGGGCAGTTTCAAGTGTGAACCTAACTCTTCTACCGTTTCGTCAATCAAAAAGCCGGGTGCATCGGTGGCAACTTCAAACAACACGCCGCCCGGTTCGCGGAAATAGATGGAGTGGAAATACTGCCGGTCTTGCACCGGCGTCACCTGCAAACCGGCCTGCCGCAGCGTTTGCAGATATTCCAACTGCTCGCTGTCATCCACCGTGCGGAAGGCGATGTGGTGAATGGAGCCGGCGCCAAAGCTGCCGCGCCGCTGCCCTGGGCGGTGCAAAATGTCCACATACAGTCCACCATCGGCCGAAGCGCCGCGATACCGGTACCGGCTGCCTTCCTGCCCCACAAAGGTGTAACCCATTTGCTCCGTCAGCACCGCCGCGGTTGGCTCCACCGCGCTCAGCCACAAGGTGACGCCGTGAAAACCGCGCAGGGCGTGTGCTTCCGGGATCGGCCCATTGGCCCAATGGCGAAAGTTCCCTTTTTCGCCGCTGGCAATTAGTTCCAGCGGCATCCCGTCGGGATCATGGAAGGGCAACACGGCCGTACCAAAGCGCGTCTGCACCTCCCCCACCACCACGCCATGGGCCGCCAGCCGTTCCTGCCAGTAACCAATGGAGTCCGGGGCGATGGTGTAGGCAACGGCCGTCGTCTCCCCGTTCCCTCGTTCACCCCGGCGCATATGCTGCCAGGGGAAGAAGGTGAGAACGGTGCCCGGTGTGCCTACTTCATCCGCAAAATAGAAATGGTAGGTACCCGGATCGTCAAAATTAACCGTTTTTTTGACGAACCGCTGCCCTAACACCTGATGATAAAAGTTGATGTTGGCCTGCGGGTCGCCCGCTACGGCCGTGATATGGTGTAAACCTTGAATCGGTTGCATGGTTGTCTCCTCTGAAAATACGTTTGTAGTAGGCGATTCATCGCCTTCTGACGGCACTAACGTGCCAACTACGACCAGATGGCACAGATAAAAAATCTGCGTCATCTGCGCAATCTTTGATTCTTGTCAACGCTGCGCCAGCCCAAGCTGGCGGCACAACGCACCTAATTGTTCCTGTTCCACGGCCGTCAGCACACCAAACGCTGCCACCACCCCGGCCACATGATCCGGTAAAATGGTTTCTATTAACGTTCGGCCAACGGCCGTCAGGTGTACTTCCACACAGCGCCGGTCATCCACCCGCCGTTCGCGTGTCACCAGACCTCGCTTTTCCAGATTGTCAATCACCAGCGTCATGTTCCCGCTGCTCTTCAGAATCTTTTCGCCTAGCTGCCCGGACTGCATCGGCCCCAGAAAATAGAGCGCCTCCAACGCGCCAAACTGGCTGGTCGTCAGATCATACGCCTGCAAATGGCCGTTGATACGCTGCCCAACTGCCTCAGCCGCCCGTGACAGCTTAATATAGCTGTCCAGCGCCCGTATTTCTTCTGGTGTGCCTTGATAATGTGTACTCATCGTTTTATTTTTAATATCATATATTTTGATATTAAGATATATAACATCAAATTATAAACTTGTCAAGCCCTGAAAATAAATAGTGGCCTGGGAATGCAATTCCCAGGCCACGCCATAAAAAAATTCCCTGGCAGCAAGCGTCACGCATAGATATGCCCTACCACAGGCCGCCAGGGGTTTTGATATGTGCCCGGAGCTATCTCCGGCCAGGAACAGATCACGCCGTCCTTCTTCATGGAATTACTTTAGCAAATTCCCCACCTCGGCGCCGCGTCTATGACCACCCGGCGCACTGCCGGTGGCGGACGAAGGGCGTGGGCGACCACCCGAAAACCGATATTGTTGTTCCTGTTGTTCGGGTTGTTGTTGTCGTTGCGGGAGGCGACGCGCGCGTTGTTCTGATTGTTGTTCCACGAGCCGCCGCGCAGCGCCCGGCCACCTGTTGACCTGTCCCCACTGCTACCTGCCGATAAGCAGTAGTCAGCCATCGGCCCACCGATAACCGATAACCGATAACCGATTACTGATTACCGATAACTGACTACCGGCTACCGACCTTTTGCCAGCCGCCTAACAACCGCCCAATTTCCACCACCATGCCGGAAACATGCCGGTACTGGCGCGGCGTTAATAGCTGCAAATCCTGGCACAACCGCAGGTAGAAACGCAGTTTAGCCAGACTCACATCCGCCCGCGCCAACACCTGGGACTGCGCCGTTTTAGGGCCAAGCGCCGCCTCGATCAACTGCTCCTGAAAACGCAGCGCCGCTTCCTGCACGTGCCGCGCCAGCACAAAGCGGTGTTCGCGGGGGAATTTGGTTGTGGCCGGGATGAGCCAGGTGAGTAAATCATACGTCTTGCTGAAAATGGGTGACTGCTGCATAGGGATAACTCCACGTAGGGCAATTTGGCAAATTGCCCTACAGAACGACATCGGCCAGAATGGCCCGGCGCAAACCCCAGGTGTCGGCGTAGCGCACATGGTTGATCCAGCCGCGAATGGACGCCTGCACCTGTTCCGTCGAGCGTTCGCCCCGTTGGTATTCCGCCAGCAGCTTTTTGAGCCGCCGCCGGTAATGAATCCCCTTGCGCCGTTTCAGGCGGCGGTGATCGGGGTAAACGACAAAACCAAGAAAGGGGATGCCTTCGCTAACCGGCTGCGGCTGTGCTGTGGGGTGAATGGTCAGGCGCAGTTCAGCCAGTTTTTGCGTCAGGGATTTATGCCACTGCCAGAGGGTCTCTTTATCATCGGCAAAGAGCAGCATATCATCCACATACCGCACATACCCGGCGCATTTCAGTTCACGCTTAACAAAATGATCAAAGGGGTTCAGGTAACAGTTGGCCCAGAACTGGCTGGTCAGGTTGCCGATGGGCAAACCCCGCGGACGGGTGGCCGCCAGCAAATCATCGCCGGGAAACCAGACCATGTCATACTGATCAGACAAAACGCCGACGCCGCTGTTCAGAATGCGGTCTACCAGCCATAGTGTATCGGCGTCGGCGATTTTATGGGCCAGGGTGTGGCGCAAGATGGCGTGGTCAATACTGGGGAAAAACTGGCGCAAATCGCAGGGCAGCACGTAAGCAAAGCGGCGCGCATATTCCTGGCAGCGGTCTATGGCGCGGTGGGTGCCTTTGCCCACCCGGTTGGCGTAGGAATCGTAGATAAAGGTGCGTTCAAAGATGGGTTCAATGACGTTGCAGAGAGCGTGGTGGACAACGCGGTCACGGAAAGGGGCGGCGGAAATGAGGCGGCGTTTGGGTTCGTGGATGTAAAAGGAATGGTAAGGGCCGGGCTGGTAGGTTTTGCTCTCCAGTTCGTGGCAGAGATCGTGCAACTGTTCTTCCTGGTGAAATTCAAAGGCGGCGGCCGGTGGGCGGCTGCGTTTGCCTTTACGCGCTTTGTGGTAAGCCAGGTAAAGGTTGTTCCAGTCACAAATTTGCGGGTAGAGGTTACGGTATGTTTTCATGTACTCTTCGGGCAAGATACATCTTGCCCTACAATTTGGGCAGGGGGGAAGCCCCCCTGCACCCCCCACAGAAATCAGTATTGCCAGAAACCAGTAGTTCAGAAACCAGAAGCCAGAAGGACGGGGGCGACCACCCGAAAACCGATACTGTCGTCCCAGTTGAACGGGAAGAGGTAGTCGTAGCGGGAGGCGACGCGCGCGCCGAGCTGACCGTCGTCCCACGAGCCGCCGCGCAGCGCCCGGCCATCACCAACCCATTCCCAAACATTTCCGGCCATATCCATCAATCCATAAGGGACGCTTTTCCCGTCGGGGTATTGGTAAACCGGCGTTGTCTGTGCCCAACCCAGTTCGCTGGTGTTGGCCCGCTCCAAAATGGCGTTAACCTCTTTCGTCGCCGGGCCGCCCACCGGGTCCCACGGGTAGCGGTCATTTTTATCGCCACCGGCTATTTTCACCCATTCCGCATCTTCCGGCAAGCGCACTTCTGTGGCCCCGGCGGCCAGCAAATCAGCCACCAGCGCCCGCTCAACATCGGGCAGCGTCTCCCCCAGCCGCGCCCGCGCCAGCAACGCCGTCAGCCAGGCGGCATAGGCACACGCCTCATACCAGGAGACGCCCACCACCGGAAAACCTCGCCGCCCCCGGCCAAAACGGGCATCATTCCAATAGCGCGGTTCATCCCACTCGCCAAAGCGTCCCGCCGCCCAATAGGTTTTGTTTTTATAGCCACCCGCCTGCATAAACAGGGCAAACTGGGCATTGGTCACCGGGTATTTCATCACCAGCAAATCCGGCCCTGAGCCGGCCGAAGGGTCAGCCGCACAGCCGGGGCAGGGCAGCCAGCTGTTCAGGTCGGACGGCAGGTAGCCCAACCGGTCGGCCACCTCGCCCGCCGCCGCCCGATCCAGCGGCGGCAGCGCCGCCTGCGCAATCAACCCCACCAGCCACGCCCGCACATTGTCCAACACCGGCTGCCAATACGTCTCATCCGTCTCAAACAAAGCGGCATCCCACAATACCCGCCCCGCCAGAAACGCCCCCCACCAATCCTGTTCCCCCACCTGCGCCGGATCCGGCGGCAGCGCATGGGGGCACAACGCCTGTACCAACTGCCACACCAGTGCCTCCGTTTTAGCGCGTCCGGCGGCCAACAGCACCGCCTCGCGCCAGCGTTGGGGGTCTTGCCGGGCCAGTCTCACCAGTTCTTTGGGAAAGGTACTCAGGCCAAACAAATGGCAGGCCGCCAGGTACTCCTGAAAGGTGCGATGGGGAAAGGCATAAACACCCTGCCCCGCGCCGCTTTGCTCCACCAGCAATCCAGCGCGCCGCCGGATGTAATCAATGATGTCATCCGGTTTGATGCCCGGATCGCGGCCAGGCGCATCATGGAGCGCGGCCGCTATCTGGCCGCCAGGAATATCAGCCACGCCTTCCAGCCGGGGCTGATCCTTATGCGCCTCAAAAGCGACCCGGCTGAGGGCGGCGCGCAAACTGTCCCGGCTGATGCCCAACTGTTTCAAAACGCTGGCGTCTTCACGAGACCCGTGCTCGTCGTCTATCTGTTTGGGCTGCTGCCACAATTCCAGCAGCAGGTCTACACTCTGGTCATACAACTCTTCCCGTTTTTCCGGCAGGCCACCGCCCTGATGCCAGCGATGCAGCGACACCATCAGCGCCAACAGCAGGGGACGGGGCGCCAGTTCGGCCAAGTTCTCTTTATGCTCAATTTCGCGCTTGAGCCGCTCCGCATACGTGGCGGCGCGCTGCGCCCCCAGGTCTGGATCCAATTCTCCGGCCACAGCATACCAGCTATCAATGTATTGGTTGATTTGTTCAGGACTAAAGTCAAGCAGGTCGGCGCGGGTGAATCCGGGCAAGACCCAATCGGCCGTGTAAGCATATGGCCGGCTGGTGACCAACACTCGCACCTGGGGAAACTCATGCACAAAAGTCAAAACAGCCTGGCGTAGTTGTTCCCGCCGTTGATCTTCCTGAGGTACCTCATCCAGGCCATCCAGCAGCAAAATACCGCCGCGCCGCTCCAGATGTTGCTTGAGTTCTGCCTGATAAGCGCCCCATCCGGCTGTTTGTAGCTCGCCGGTCAGGAATTGCCACAGAGTTTGTTGCCGGGGCAGGCCGCGGGCGGCATACTGGCGCAAGATAACGCGCACGGGCAGCAATCCGGGCAGCGTCCAGCCGATTTCATTCAGGCGGGGAACGTTGATATTGTCATACCCCAACCCATCGCCAGCCAGGCAATAGGTGATGAAGTTGACCAGGGTGGATTTGCCGGAGCCGGGCTGACCCAACAGCACCAGATAGCGGTGGCGGCTGATGGCGGCCAACACCGGTTCACGCCGCTCTTTTTCACCGCGCATGGCTGCCTCTTGGCCCATCGCCTCGTGGCCCATCTCTTGCTGCCGGGTATCGGCCACATCCAGGGCAGTGAAAATGGCTTGTAAGGCGATCTGAGCAGTACGGGTGCGTTGGGCGCGCAGGTCTACGGTGGCCATGGGGATAAATTCGCACCGGATGAACAGGTCATGCAGATAGTTGCCTTGCAGGTCGGCAGGCGGCGGCGGCTCCGGCAGCACGGTTACGGGCGGCGGTGGTTTGACGATCTCTTCGAGTTTCTCTTTGTGCCGGTGTTCTTCCTTTTGGCGTTGAGAAATCTGGTGTTCGCCGTAGATATACAGCCCCATACCGCCAATGAGGAGGACGTAGAGCAGGGGCACCAGGTTGTTGGGAATGTTGGGGCCGGCGATAAAGAGGATGGACAGGAGAACGCCAAAGACAACGATGAAGCGTAGCTCTCTGGGCAGCCCTTCGGCTGCTTGCAGAATGGATTGCCAGATGCCGGGTTTCTGGTCGGGTTGGGGGTCTGGGTTGGACATGTTTTGCCTCCGTGATTATGCCTGCACTGGTTTGGCCTATTGTAGCGGAGAAAAGCGGTTCGGCGAGTTTCTCACAGTTCTGCGCAGAGTGCTTGCATATTCCTCAATGAGGCAGATAAATCTGCACCAACAGAAGGCAAAGTCGGCCTTCGCCGACTGGGACCCAGTCCACGAAGGTGGGCTTTGCCCTCTGTAGCCGCGATTTTAATCGCCGGGAATTGAGTATGCTTAACGCTTGCGCCGCCAGAGCCACACGGCCGTCAGCACAACCGCCGCCCCCACCAACACCCCGGCCACCCAGGTGCGGCGGGCGGGATGATGCACGGTCACGGCCGTGTCCATTTCCACCCGGGCCAACATCGCCCGCCAGTCGGGGATAGTTTCCAGCGGCGGCAAACTGTAGGCGCGCTGCCACAGCGCCAGGTAAGCGGCTTCTTCATCTTGCCAACGGCCGTCGCTCCACCCCAACGCCGCCTGGCAAATAGCGCGGATGCGCGGCAGATGCGCCCGCCCCCCTTCCGGCAGCAGCAGCCCCAGCCGCAGCCGCCGCAGCAATAAATCTTCCAAATGCTGCACTCCCTCCGCCTGCGCCGCCCAGCGTAGTTCCGCCCAGACATAGCGCGTGCCGGGGATGGTGTCCAGTTCACCTTCCTGGGCGGCGGCTACCAGGTCGGCCGCCAGCGCTCCGTAGCGCCCGCACAAACGGCGGCGCAGGTGGCTGTCCAGCGGCACATCGGCCAGGAGATCGGGTGGGGTTGGCGTCAGCGCCGGGATTTTTTCGTCCAGCGGCGGCCAATCGGGGAAACGGCCGTGCAATACTTTCAGCGCATCATGGGCAATCAGGCGAAAGGTGGTCAGCTTACCACCCGTCACCGTCAGCAGCCCCTCCTCCAACCATAACACATGCTCCCGCGACTCCTCAGACGGGTCTTCTTTGCCCGTGCCAATGACCGGGCGCACCCCGGCCTGGGTGGCGATCACGTCACGCAACTGAATGTTCAATGAGGGGAATTCGGCGGTGACGGCGGCCATCAGATAGGCCACCTCTTCAGGGGAAATGCACGGCTCGGTCAGATCATCGTGGGGATGATCCACGTCCGTTGTACCCACCATCGTCGCCCCTTCCCAGGGGAAGACCATGACGGGGCGCTGGTCTACCGGATGCAAAAAGGTGACGACCTGGGCCACCGGCAGCCGCCAGCCGGGAAAAATGAGATGGCTGCCGCGCAACGGCCGTATCTTTTCCTCCCCTCCCACCTGCCGCCGTAATCTGTCCACCCAACTGCCGGTGGCGTTCACCACCGCCCGCGCCCGCACCGGTTGGCTTTGCCCGGTCACTTCGTCGCGCACCGTTGCGCCACAAACCTGGCCGTTTGCGTCCCGCAGCAGGTCGGTGACGGCAGCATAATTGAGCGGGATGGCACGCCTACGGCCGTCAGTCGCCCCTTCTTGAAGCACCCGCAGCACCAGTCGGGCATCATCTGTTTGCGCATCCTGGTAATGAAAGCCGCCCTTCAACCCCTCCGCCTCAATGTGCGGCGCTAACAGTTGAAAATCGGCCGGGCTGTAGTAGCGGTGGCTCCATTGCAGCGCCAGCAAGTCATAAATCGCCAGGCCGGCGCGGTAGACCGTGCGGCCAATTTTGTCGCGGCGATAGGTGGCCAGCAAGAAGCCAATGGGGTCCACCAACCCCGGCGCATCGGCCAACAACTGTTCCCGTTCCAGCACCGCGCTGCGCGTCAGGCCAAGTTGCCCTTCTTTCAAATAACGCAGCCCCCCATGCACAAATTTGGAGGAACGGCTGGAGGTGCCCCAGCCAAAATCATGCTGGTCTACCAGCAGCACGCGCAGCCCCAGCCGCGCCGCCTCACGGAAAATGCCGGCCCCGGTAATGCCGCCACCAATGATCAGCATGTCCCATTCCTGGTCAAGCTGCGCCCATGCCGTTTCGCGCCATGTTGCATCCCACATTTTTGGATTCCTCACATTGGTGACAAGTTGCAAGTTGCAAATTGCAGGTAGTCACTCGTCACTCGTCACTCGTCACTCGTCACTCGTCCTCGCCACTCGTCACTCGTCACTCGTCACTCGTCACTCGTCACTCGTCACTCGCCACTTGCAACCTCTTACCCTAACAACTTCCCCGGATTCATCATCCCCTGCGGATCAAACCGCTGCGCCAGATCGGCGAGGACGGCCATGCCCAGTTCGCCCTTTTCGGCGGGCAGATAGGGGGCATGGTCCCGCCCCACGCCGTGCTGGTGGCTGATGGTGCCCTGCCCGGCGACGATGGCCTGGCTGGCGGCTGTTTTCATCGCCTGCCACTGCTGCATGGTATCATCGGGCGTCTGCCCCAACCGAAAGAGGTAGGTGGTGTAAATGCTGGCCCCGTCTGTGTAAAGATGGGAGAGGTGGGTAAAGACGTGGACCCGTTCGTCAAATGGGGCGGCGGCGGCGCGGATGGCGGTTTCGATGCTGCCCATGAGTTCGGGGACGTGATGCCAGGACACGGCCGTTTCCAACGTATCTACCGCGTACCCCATTTCCCACAACGTGTTGCGCAGGTAGGGGGTACGGAAGCGCCCTTTGTGCCACTGTTTGCCAAACTGCTGCCCCATATGCACCCCTTTATGCGCCCCGGTGATGTCCAGCGCCGCTTTGCGGCTGGCCTTCACCATCCTGTCTGCGCCGGTGAAACCAAGCAGCAGCATACATTTCTCGTCGTCTGCGCCGCGAAAGGTGAGCCACTTTTCGACGGCGCCGATGAGCCGTTCGTGCCCGGCCATGGCCAGGGTGGTGGCGGTTTCCACGGCCGTGCTCAACCTTAACATCGAAAGGGGCAGCCCCGCCTGCACCAATTGGCGCGCTGCCGCCATGCCCTGCTCAAAGGCGGGGAAAAAGATGGCGTGAAACTCCTCTCGCTCTGGCAGCGGTGTGATGCGCACGGTGGCGGCGGTAATGATGCCCAATCGCCCCTCACTGCCCAACACTATCTGGCGCAAATCCGGCCCGGCGGCAGAAGCGGGAAAGGGCAGCAGTTCCAATGTCCCGGCTGGCGAAATTAAATGTCCCCCGGCGAAGAGGCTCTCGATACGGCCGTAGCCCAACGACTGCTGCCCACTGGAACGGGTAGCGATCCACCCACCCAGTGTAGAAAGCTCAAACGATTGGGGAAAGTGCCCCAGAGTGTAACCATGCGCCCGCAGCCGCGCTTCCAGGTCTGGCCCCTGTATGCCCGCGCCAAATGTGGCCAGATGGCTGGTTTCGTCCAGTTGCTGTAGCTGATTGAGCCGCTGCAAATTGACCGTTAACACGGGGGCATCACCGGCCAGGGGATTGATATGGCCGACAACGCTGGTGCCGCCGCCGTAGGGGATCAGTTTCGCCCCTACTGCCGCCGCAAACTGAATGAGCGCCTGCACCTCCTCTTCGCTGGTGGGCAAGGCCACGCCATCGGGAAAGGCGTCAATTTGCCCGCTGCGCAGGGCGATCAAGTCCGGCAGGCTTTGGCCGCGCGCGTGGCGCAGACGGATCTCGGCGTCCTTGTTTACCAGCGGATGATCAGGCAGGCGGGAAGGCGGCACGGCCGTGACCGCTTCATCCAACGTCACATCTTGCGGTGGACGGCCGTTGCCCACCCATTTGGCAATTAACGGCGCGGCGCTCTCCGGCACCGGATAATCCTTTGTATCATCCCCCCAGCCGTTCCATCGTCTCATGGTTTCTCCTTATGTCAGTGAGCAGCGAGTTCACCGCTCACTGCCCACTGCCCACTGCTCACTAATCGCCCTGGCCTCCTGCCACAACTCTATACTCTCTTGCATCGCCCGGCGGGTGACGGCTTCGGCCAGGGTGGGGTCCTGTTGGGCAACGGCCGTAGCCAATTCCGCATAGTAGGCCCGTGACGCGGCGCGGGAAGCGTGCGGGGCAAAATAGAGCCGCGCCAACTGTTCATAAAAATCGGTAAACCCGTTCAAAATGAGGCCGTAAATGGGATTGCCACACTGTTGGGTGAGCAGGCGGTGTAATTGCCAGTCAAAATGGGCGAAGGCGGCGGCTTCATCGGGCAAAATGGCCTGGCTTTGCAAAAATTCGTGCAGCACCTCGGCCGCCAACGCCACCGCCCGCGCCGTGTAAACCGGGGCCAGGTGCAGCCGCACTTCCAGCAGGTTGGTGATAAAACCGGGCGGCAAATGTTCGCTGTGCCGCACCAGCCCACTGAGGACGTTGAGGCCGCCGTCTTGCCAGATGTTGTTCACGGCCGTAGCCTTCCCCTGCTGCACCGTCAACCAGCCATCCCGCGCCAGCCGTTGAATGGCTTCGCGCAGCGTGGGCCGGGTGACGCCCAACTGCACCGCCAGGTCACGCTCCCCCGGCAGGCTGCTGCCCGGCGGAAAATCGCCATCCAGGATGGCATTGATCAACATGTGTTCGGCGTAAGAGTTTGGCCGCTGTGGGGCTGTCCAGTTGTTCATCCAACATCCTTCTGGTAAGTGGTCTGACCAGTTGGCCGTAGTATGACAGATGGGGATATGGGTGTCAAGTGTTTAAGTGCTCAGGTGGTTATGTGTTCGGGTGGTTGGCTCGTAGATGACGAATGGGTTTATCTGACTGTCTGTTGGGTGTTTGGGCCGGGTTACGGCCGTGTCTTCACCCATGTTTCCCTCCTTACTCCCATTCGTTGCCCCCCCCCTCTACAGAACATCTGTTTTATGGTACAATCCCGCTCATTCATTACCACAAATTACACGAATGACACGAAATAAGCACAGCAAACCTCCGCGCCCCTTCGCGTCCTTCGCGGATCAATAACCTATGTCTGAAAACAAACTGGTTCTTATTGACGGCCACGCCCTGGCCTACCGCATGTTCTTCGCTCTGCCCCTGGAAGCATTCAGCACCAAAGCGGGCGAACCCACCAACGCCACCTACGGTTTCACCCGCACCGTGCTGGAACGCATTCTCAGCGACAATCCGCCGCAATACTTTGCCGTTAGTTTTGACGTGGGCGCGACGTTCCGTGATGCCCTGTTCACTGAATACAAGGGCACCCGCGAGCGGATGCCGGATGAACTGGCGCTGCAAATTGAGCGCATCAAAGAAGTGGTGCGGGCGCTGAATATACCCATTTTGGAGTTGGATGGGTATGAGGCAGATGATGTGCTGGGGACGATTGCCCGGCAGGCAAAACCGCTGGGTGTCCCCGTCCACATCATCACCGGCGACCGGGATTTGTTCCAGTTGGTAGATGAAAATACGGTGGTCGAGCTGCCACCGCGCAAAGGTGATGCCCGGCCCGAACTGTTTGATACCCAGGCTGTGATAGAGTATTGGGCGGTGCGACCAGACCAGGTAGTAGACTACAAAGCATTAGTGGGCGACACCAGCGACAACATTCCCGGTGTGGCCGGTATTGGCCCCAAAACGGCCGCCAAACTCCTGCAAGAGTATAACACTCTGGACAATATCTACGCGCATATTGACAGCATCAAAGGGGCCAATCAAAAGAAGCTGCTGGATGGCAAAGAAAGCGCCTACCTGAGCCAAAAGCTGGCACGTATTGTCACTGACGCGCCCATTAGCCTTGATCTGGCAGCCTGTGTAGCCCATGACTTTGACGTGAACGCGGTTTTGGAGATATTCCGCGAACTGGAATTCCGCACGCTGACCAGAGATTTGCTGGCGCGGGTGGAAACGGCCGTAGACATTGCCCCCCCCACCGAGACCGCCCCGCCCACACAAACGATCATTGTGCAGACCGAAGCGCAGTTGGCCGACCTGGTGGCGCATCTCAACAGCGCCAGCCTGGTCGCCTTTGACGTGGAAACAACCGGCGTGGACGAAACCAGCGCGGAGTTGGTGGGCATTTGCCTGGCGGTGACGCCGCCGACGGCGTATTACATTCCGGTGGGGCATCTGGCGCAGGCGAAGCAAAGTGACAGCGGGCAGATGGCGCTGTTTGCCAGCGCGCCCAAACTGGCGGAGGGGCAGTTGCCGCTTGAGCAGGTATTGGCCGCCATTAAACCGGCGCTGACCAACCCGGCCATTGGCAAGGTGGCGCACAATGCCAAGTATGATTACACGGTGTTGGATCGGTATGGCATTGCCGTGACACCCATCACCTTTGACACGATGATTGCCGAATGGCTCACCGACCCGGCAACCAAGTACAAAGGGCTGAAAGAACTGGCCTTCCACCGGCTGGGCATCGAAATGACACACATTGAGGCACTGATCGGTAAGGGTAAAAACCAGCGCACCTTTGCTGAAGTAGCCATCACCGATGCCGCCCCTTATGGCGCGGCCGATGCGGATATGACGCTGCGGCTGGTGGAACCACTACAAAAAGAAGTGGCAGAAAAGAACCAGGATCGCATTATGGCATTGGAACTACCGCTGATTCCTATTTTGTCGGCGATGGAGCAGGCGGGCATTGGGCTGGATGTGCCTTTTTTGCGGCGCATGTCCCAGGATTTAGATGCCCGGCTGCTGGCGCTGGAACGGGAGATTCACGAGATTGCCGGGGAGCCGTTTAACATCAATTCCACGCAGCAGTTGAGCGACGTGCTGTTTAAGAAGCTCCGCTTTCCGGTGGAGGGGCTGAGCAAAACGAGCAGCGGTTTTTACAGCACAGCCGCTAACGTACTGGAAGAGTTGAAGGAGACAGAGCAAGAGAAAAAGTCGGGCATGGTAACCCGACTGTTGGAATACCGGGAGTTGGGCAAGCTAAAAAGTACGTATGTGGATGCGCTGCCGGACATGGTGGGCAAAGACGGCCGTATCCACACCAGTTTCCACCAAACCGGGGCCATCACCGGGCGCATCGCCAGCAGTGACCCCAATTTGCAGAATATCCCCATCCGCAGCGAGGAGGGGCAAAGGATTCGGCGGGCGTTTGTGGCCCGGCCAGGGCACGTCTTTCTGGCGGCCGACTATTCGCAGGTGGAACTGCGCATCCTGGCGCACGTCAGCCAGGATGAGGCGCTGCTGGAAGCATTCCGGCAAGACCAGGACATTCACCGCACCACGGCGGCAGCCGTGTACAACATCCCGGTGGAAAATGTGACCTATAACCAGCGGCGGTTTGCCAAAGCGGTGAACTTTGGCCTGATTTACGGCATGGGGGCGTTCCGGCTGGCGCGGGATTCGGAACTGACGCTGGCGGAAGCGGAAAATTACATCAAGGCGTATTTTGCCCAATTCCCCGGCATCCAGCGTTATCTGGACGAGACGAAGGAGCAGGCGAAGCAGCAGGGGTATGTGGAAACCTTGATGGGTCGGCGGCGCTATTTCCCGGTTTTCAAAGGGACGATGACGGGGCAAAACCGGCAGGCGTGGCTGCGGGCGGAGCGGGAAGCGGTGAACCATCCCATTCAAGGCACGGCCGCGGACATTGTAAAGATGGCGATGATTGCGTTGTTTGACCGGCTACGGCCGTACCGGGCTAAATTACTCCTACAAGTTCACGATGAACTGCTGTTGGAACTGCCGGAAGAGGAGGTAGAAGTGGTACGGCCGTTGCTGGTGGACACCATGATGAATGCGTATCAATTGGATGTCCCCCTGAAAGTGGGCATAAGTACAGGGGTGAACTGGTTGGAGTTGAAAGATTAAGTTGCAGGCGGCAAGTGGCGGGAAGCAGGTACCTGCCACCTGCAACTTGCCATCAAAAGAAAAATACCGCATGATAGGCAAAAACTTTAACGAATTTGGAGACACCTATGAGCAAATCGGCAGAGATTGAATTAGCGCAGTTGAAAACGGCCGTGAAGTACCTGATTGGCCTGCTGGAAGATGGCTCGCTCATTGCCCGCTATGACAAAGCAACCCGCGTTGAAATAGCCGTAGCCCTGAACCACCTGCTGCACAAGGTGAAAGATTTGCCAGACGCAGTACCGGATCGGTTGGTGCAGGCCGCCGCCGTGCGTGCCATCATCGAAGCCTCCGAAGGGTATTACGCCGCTGCCCAGGCAGAAATGCAAGAAAGCCTGGAACTACACATGCGCCAGACCGAAGCCACCGCCAGCATTCACGGTCACATCCTCACCGATTGGGAGCGCGTCAGTGGCTCAGATATGGAATATCAGGCCAGTTGCAAGATGTGTGGCGGTTTTGTCTACGTCAGCCATTCCAGCACCTATAACCTGCTGCTGGATAGCTGTGAGCGGATACATGTGGATGAGGTGGAGTAAGGATATTCAGGGATCTTCAAAGAATAAATCCGCACTTTATCAGAGATTGCGAGACTGAGAGATTAGGAGATTCAATCTCTCAATCTCCTAATCTCCCAATATCTTCTTTGACGTTATGACCCATATTGACGTACAAACTTCCTGGAAGGATTCTGGTTACGACTGCGACCATTGCGGCGGGCGCGTCTGGCGGCGCACGGATAAAGAAACCGGGCGGCCCACACAGACCTGCCTGCAATGTGAAGCGTGCGGCTGCCAATGGACATTAAAAGGAGCCGTACAACGTGTGGGCAACAGTGATGCCTGCCGCCGGGCACAGCGGGAACGCGAATTAAACCGGCCAGAACCATTCCCTGTGCCACCTGCCTTTATCGTGACCGGTGTCATTGCTGTGTTGCTGCTGTTGGTGCTGGTGGGGGGCGTCACGGCCGTGCGCTTTCTCATTCCTTTGTCAATTGCGGTGCTGGTGGGCTGGGCGCTCTACCGGTACGGCCGTGATCTGACCCGTAAGCCGTAAACGGTCACTCATCACTCATCACTCGTCACTCGTCACTCATCACTCGTCACTCATCACCCATCACCCATCACCCATCACCCATCACTCGTCACTCGTCACTCGTCACTCGTCACTCATCACCCATCACCCATCACCCATCACTCGTCACTCGTCACTCGTCACTCATCACTCATCACTCATCACCTGGGAAACATTGCATGTAAACCGATAACCGATACCGTCTGGCCTGTTAGTACCAATGCCTTGTTGATCCATACCTATTACCCACTTCCCACCCCCATTTCTTCATACATCACTTGACCAACTTGTGTTAACGTGGTACTGCTATGGGCAGAACATCACTCGTCATACAGGCAGCAGTAACCGAGCCGTTTATTATGGATCGTTTAGCAACGCCTTCTGTTAATCACCAGCTCATTACGTACCGGTTACTGCGAGCGATTGGCGAATCGCTGGAGCCGGAGAGTGTGGCTTATCTGGCGGTGGAAAAGGTGGTGGAGCTAACCGGTTGGCCTACCGTTGCCATTCTGTCGCCAAATGCCAATGGCGTGATGAGGGTGCGCGCGGCCATGGGGTCGCTGCTGACCGACGTGGGCATTCACGGCCGTGCCTACCGCACCGGCGATACCCAAATGGCCGACAACCTGATTGGCGATTCAGACGAAGGGCCAACGTACCAAAAACTGTACAGCGCCCTTTCTATCCCCATGATGCGCGGCCGGCGGCGCTTAGGCATCTTTAGCGTTGAAAAAGATGAACCGTTCAGCCAAAGCGATGTACTCCTGGCCGAATCTATGGCCGAAGTGATTGCCCTGGCGCTGGATTATGCCGAGCTTTACGAACAATCACAACGCCGATTGGCCGCGCAAACCGCGTTACAGGAAGCCACGGCCACTATCACCACCTCCTTAGAACTTCCGGTGGTGTTAAACCGCATTGTTGAACAGATGTGCCGGGCCATTGGCGCTACCAGTGCCTATATTTGCAGCTACGAAAGGGCCACAAGAAACTCCACCGTCCTGGCGGAATACATCAGCCCATCAGCGTCAACTCTGGAACAGGTATCTGACCTGGGGGTTACATACTTACTATCAGATCAACTCTCGCACGACGTAGCTTTTTTGGAACGCGGCGAATTGGGGGTAATCTATCGTGACGATGCCCATCTGTCTGAAGCGATGCAGGCACACATGGAGCAGTTTGGGGCGCAAACGGTGATGATTATTCCCATGGGCATTGGCGGCGATACTATCGCCTATGCTGAACTATGGGACAGCCGCCATCGCCGCCAGTTCAATGAGGATGAGATTGCGCTCTGTCGGGGCATCGCCCAACACGCCGCCATTGCCCTGGAAAATGCGCGATTGTTTCAAGCCATTCGGGAGGAACACGGCCGTTTCCAGGCTCTCATTGCGGCAGCCACAGACGGTATCATCCTGGTGGGCACAGACGGCCGTGTCTTGCTCATCAACCCACCCGGTTTTGCTTTCCTGCAATTAGATGACGCCCCAGAAGCATGGGTGGGCCGTTCGGTCAAAGCGGCCATCGCCCGGCTGCAAAAGAAATCACCCCAGGCCGCCGGCATCATCGAAGCAGAAACAAACCGGGTGGCTGCCGGTGATGCAGCGGTGGGTGAAGGAACATTTGATTTACCGCCGCGTACTATTCACTGGCGTAACCTGCCCGTTTTGTTAGATGGTCAGCCGATGGGTCGCCTGATCGTGCTGCGCGATACCACCCAGGAACACATCCTGGAAAAAATGCGCGACGACCTGACCCATACGATGGTACACGATTTACGCGGGCCGCTAACCGCAATTTCCATCTCGTTAGAAACACTGCAAATGATGGAACAAACCGGCAATGCCAACACCGAACGCCGCCTGCAAATCATAGAACGCGCCGGCAGCAGTACCCACAGATTGCTAAAACTGGTGGAAGCCATTTTGGAACTCAGCCGGCTAGAAGGTGGTCACTGGCAGTTAAATTATCAGCTGATAGCCCTGGCCGATCTGGTGAACAATGTGATAGATGGGCATCTGCCCCTGGCGCGTGAGAAACAGATAGACATGACCAGCCACATCACCAGCGCCTTACCGTTGTTAGCGGCCGACCGCCAATTGCTGGAACGGGTGTTACAAAATCTGGTAAATAACGCTTTGAAGTTCACGCCCCATAATGGGCACGTTCAAGTGATGGTGCAGCAAGATGTGGTCAATCCGGCGTTGGTATTGGTGACGGTGGCTGATTCCGGGCCAGGTATACCGGTGGAGATGCAGGCGCATCTGTTTGAAAAATTTTCGCGGGGGATGCAGCAGGAGCGGGGCAGTGGCCTGGGTTTGTATTTTTGCCGGATGGTGGTGGAGGCGCATCACGGCCGTATCTGGCTGGCAAACAGTTCGGAAACCGGTACGACCATCCAATTCACGCTGCCGTTTTGCCCTGAATCGCAATTGGCCCAAACAATGCCGGCTGGCTGACTTCGATTTCCTGCCGTTTGATCAGTTCCAGCACGGCCAGCAGCGTCACCGAGACCTCTACCCGGTTACTTTCTTCTGACAGCAAATCCCGAAACTGAAAAGATTGTCCCTGCCGGGCGCGGAAGCGCAGCCGGGCGATCTGCCCTTCAATGGTGATGCGACGCGGCTGCACCAGGGCCACACTTTCTTCGCGGTTTTCCACACGCGCCAATACATCGCGCACGGCCGTGAGCAAACTATCCACCGTCACCCCACTCAGATCTAGCCGACTTTCAAGTTTTGGCGGCGGGGCTACGCGCAGGAAGGTGCGCAGCCCCGCTTCTTCGCGGTTTTGTAGCCAGCGAGCGGCCTCTTTGAACTGTTTGTACGTTTTGAGCTGGCGCACCAGCGCCTCCGCCGGGTCTTCTTCCTCTTCCCCCTCGATGATGACCGGCGTTTGCGGCAGCAGCGCCCGGCTTTTGATCAGTACCAACCGCGCCGCCACCACCAGGAAATCAATCAACTGCTCCATGCGGTTTTCTTTCATCTGCTCAATTTGAGCCAGATATTGGGCGGTGACGTGGGCCAGGGACACGGCCGTGATGTCTAATTCCTGCCGCTCAATCAGGTGCAGCAGCAAGTCTAGCGGGCCGGAAAACACGGGCAGGGCAATCTGGTACTGGTTGATCATAAACACCTTCGGAATTATACGGCCGTACCTCTCTACCAACCAACGTTTACACGGCCGTACCAGCGTAAAAGATCAAACATTTTATCTCTTGTAGGAAAAGAACCATCGAACCATCTTACCATCTTGTCCGCATTGACTTTCCTGACTCGGTATAATATACTGCCGTGAGTATTTGGTTATTTTATCTGTGCCTAATTGTACATTGTTGTTTTAACTGCTGTATTGAGATGAAGTTTATCGGGAACTAAACTTTAGCATTGCAGCGCTCACAAAAGAATTTGGGTGATTGGGAGACAAATCATGCGCAGGAAAAATTTTGTTTTACTACTGTTGTTATTGGCTGCAGGACTGTTCTTAGTGTTAAGCTTACCTGTTGCTGCAAAGCAGATCCCCTTTCTCAATCCAGGACAACTTTTAAATCTAGCATGGGAACAAGGAGCAACAGGGGAGAACCTGGAACTGATTATCATCACAGACCAAGAACAGATTCGAGACGAGCTCAAGAAGCTTGGTGTTAATTATGACGACGCCATCGGTGAAATGTTAGAAGGGATTGAAGGGGCTGGGGGACATGCAGGAGCCATGTATTGTCCGGGGCCTAGAACTGCTAACGATCTGTTTCTAACGTCCACTGGGCCATTTGGGACTGGTTTTTTTGGAGGCTCGATTTCCAATCCGGTAGCTATTAGTGGGTGTGTAGGAGCAGGCGTATGTGATGCTTTTCCCGCCTGTTTGGTAAACGCAGTTTGTCCTGTACCTGCGGGGCACACTGCCATCGCCTATGCGGTTGCCGCAGCACTTACAACAGATTTTGGCCCAGGATGCAGCCCATAAATGGGGCTCCCATTTATGAATCTCTCATTTTTAGTAAGCCGGCACAGGCTATCGTCTTCCGGGTGAAAAGCCTTCTTGGATCTGCATTTTGCTTGTAAATGGATGAATTGGTTGCGTTATTTACGGAAGCTATCCGCTTGCGTTTGCAGGGCAAAACGACCGAAGCGCAACAAACGTTTAAACGATATGAGGCACAAGCTGCCTCACTAGGTAAATTTCCCCCGCAACACGCAATCGTCCGCCATATCCTGTTTGAGGCAGAGATGTCTTCCATTGAGGAAATATGGAAATCTTCTGTTGCCGTCTTCGAAGAATCGCTTGAAAACTGTACTACGGCCGAGCACCTGATGGATCGTTTAGAGATCCTTGTCTCCTTAACTCAGCTTCATATCTACTTAAAAGAGGTAGAGAAAGCGGCCCAACGTCTGGAAGAGGCGCGGGCGTTGCTGGCCAGGTTTGCGCAAGGTGAACTATCGGTGGCGGCCCCTTTTAAAAAATGGGAGCCGGCGATCTTTCGGGCAAAAATGGAGCAAATTGAGCATTTGTTTCACCAGCTCACAGGCTTCGCTGGTGACGCTTCCGCCAAACCGTCACGGAATATTCGGTAAGCGCAACCCCACTTGGCTGATTGCCCCTACTCCAACGCGGTCTTCTGTTGGCCGCTTGGCCGGCGTCATTTCGGCAAGCTCAATACACGCCCCGTCGTATTACACCTGTTTTGCTTAACATGAATATTGGGATTATACGGCCGTACCACCTCACCAACCAACATCTGGGTGACATGGTGGCAAGGTGTACGGCCGTTGTGTACAGTCCATTCGTTGGCATTACCGTCGTCGTAATTTTCGGCCCACCCAGGTCGCTGTGGCTGGCGTCCCCGCCGCGCCACACCTGTTCTGCTTAACGTCCCTACGGGGATCATATGATGCTCTTCCGCTAAAAAAACTGTATGAACAAAGCAACGATTACCAAAAAAAGAAAGGCAAAGAGGTTAATAAGCAAAAACAGATGTTTGTCTTTCTGGCTTTGAGCGGCACGAAGACGGGCCATCTCTGCCAGCCGCGCCTGTTCCTGGGCCATCAACTGCGCCATACGCCGTTGTGAGTCGGACTCTTCTTTGGCCTTGATCTCCCTGGCCCATTCCTGATGCGCGTGCAGCCGGTCGGCCGTGGTCTGGGCGTAATTCACTTTGAGCAGTTCCAGAATATCCATAGCCGTACCACACTGCTTGCAAAACTCATCGCCCGCCCAGTTAGATGTGCGGCATTTCTGGCAGACACGGGTGAGCGGGGCGCCACATTCGCCGCAGAAGCCCTGCTCCTGGGCATGATAGGCATTGCAACGGGGGCAAATATGCCCGTCCAGTACAAACTGGCTCTGGCAGGCAGCACAGGTCACGTGACGGCCGTGCTGCCGAATATCAATCGGGTGTAAGCAGTTGGGGCAGGCTACTTCGGTGAACATTTGTGGTATAGGAGATTAGAGATTAGAGATTAGAGATTAGAGATT